>JAFLSE010000099.1 GCA_022511075.1 Prevotella sp. | reverse complement strand
CGGTGAACCGTTCAACGGCAACAGGAAGCACTGGATGAGCGTCAAGTTGTGTTCCGATGTGGATGACAACCTGCTGAGGGTACTTATAAGGGAATCATACAAACTGGTACAAGGGAAATGACAGATGCGTCAGCACGGCAGTATGTTAGTGCAGGATAATGCAGTTAGAAAACCGTAAGGGGCAGAAACACCTATATATTTTCAAATAAATATCGCCAAGATTTGTTTTATTCAGATATTTATTGTATATTTGCAAGCGAATATAGGATGATAGCAACGAGGCAATGTGCCCAACCGACGGTCACCATATTCAAAAGTAGGTTTGATGCTGCAAACGGCGAGTAGACGCCTTTTAATACCAAGAGCAATCTTGTGGGTGGTACGGTCAAACCTATACTATAAACGAGCAGCCAAATGGTTGCTCGTTCTTGTATAAATATACATCATTTTCCCTTTGGGGTCAAATTGTATGTAATTGCCCTTTAAAATGTAAACGACCCATTTAGGACTGCTAAATGGGTCGTTTAGGAGACGGAAACAATAGGTTTAGCAATGCCCCAACTAATATTGTTGATGTTTGCATGGAGCGTCAGGACATTCTCAACTCCG
>JAFLSE010000098.1 GCA_022511075.1 Prevotella sp. | reverse complement strand
GACAATTGCGATGCCATAGAAATACCTTATACAGACGCTATTCCCTCCGACTACGATGGCATTATGGGTGTTCCAATATCTTTTTTGGACAAATATTGCCCAGAGCAGTTTGAAATTGTTGGTATCACTAAAACGTGGTTTGGCTTTGCTAACAAAATATATCCAGAGCAGATACAGGTGAACAAAGACAGGAAAAAGAGTAGGGTGTCAAAATTAAATGATGGGGCAACAATTATACTTACAGAAAAACCAGAGAACGAAACTTTTTATATCGTTAATGGCAAAATGTTTACCCAAGTTTATGCAAGAGTACTAATCCGCAAAAAGTAGTCATAAGATGAAGAATGAAATGAAAGATATACCTTATTTCCCCAATTCGGGACGCAGTGTGTCCCGAATTGACATAGTCTCACTATCGCCGATTGATAAGCATTAAAAATGAGCAAGTATTTAAACATCAGTTAGAAAATATATAAGATGAAAACATCTTTTGAAACATTTACCGTTGAACAGATTTGCGACGGCTTTGAATACAATGAACTTGAAGGCAAGGGGCTTTATGGTTTGGCAGGCAAGTTGACCATTCAGCCTGAGTATCAGCGTAATTATATTTATGC
>JAFLSE010000097.1 GCA_022511075.1 Prevotella sp. | reverse complement strand
ATAATAATATATAATATATATATTATATATTATTATAGAATTATATTACTTATAGTCTGTAACTAAACATTTATCACTAAACACTGAAAAGGGCTTAATGTGGCAAAGTGGCAATGTGGCAAAGTGACAAAATTCAGTTAAAGGTAGTAAAGCGGTGTTATGGCAAAATGAGGTTTCAAAAAACTCAATGCCGTTAATTTTGTTGTTTCAGATTTTTTTTGTATATTTGCAAACGAAATTTAATTTGAATTATGCCAAAAATCAGATTCATAGATTTGTTTGCAGGAATTGGAGGCATCCGTAAAGGATTTGAAATTGCTTTTCAAAAAAGCGGTTACGAAACCGAATGCGTGATGACTTCTGAAATAAAACCTCATGCATACAAGGTGTTACAGGCAAATCATCCTGACGAAGAAATACGTGGCGACATAACACAAATAGATGCAAAAAGTATTCCCGACTTCGATTTTTTATTGGGTGGATTTCCTTGTCAGGCTTTTTCATTTGCTGGTCGTCGTTTGGGATTCCAAGATACACGTGGTACACTTTTCTTTGAGGTAGAAAGAATACTTAAAGAGAAACGTCCATATGGCTTCATTCTTGAAAACGTGGAAGGACTTGTC
>JAFLSE010000096.1 GCA_022511075.1 Prevotella sp. | reverse complement strand
GTTTCAACCAACTCTTCAACTGAGCGTCGAGATTGGCTCTGAATGAGAAACGACGGAAATTGGAGCCGATCAGCGTACCCTCCTGATTCATATATGAACCGGAAACGTAGTATTGAATCTTTTCGGTACCGCCCTGTGCAGCCACTTGATGCTGGGTTGAGACTGCAGTGCGGAAAATAGCATCCTGCCAGTTGGTTCCTTTACCCAACAGGGAAGGATCGGCATAATAAGGATTGTTCATCTGCTGGCCTGTGGCCACAAGGTCGTTGTAGTAAGTTGCGAATTCACGGAGATTCATCATGTCGAGGCGTCTTGACTGATGGGCCACCGACACATTGCCTTCGTAGGTGAATTTTGCCTCGCCTGATTTACCTCTCTTGGTGGTGATGAGCACTACACCGTTTGCACCCTGCGAACCGTAGATGGCGGTGGCGGATGCATCCTTAAGGATTTCCATCGACAAGATATCGGAGGGGTTCAATGTGGAAAGAGGCGACACGGTGGATACCTTACCGTTTCCGAGAGCGTCGCCCAGACCGAAGTCGGCGCCTGAATTACCGCCGCCCTGCACAATCACTCCGTCGATCACATAGAGAGGTTCGGCGTTGGCATTGATGGTGGCCTGTCCACGCA
>JAFLSE010000095.1 GCA_022511075.1 Prevotella sp. | reverse complement strand
TCCTACTCCGAATATAATCACCCGTTGTTGTGCAATATGGTCAACCACGTCATTGCCCAACAACAGCTCTGTCCTTCTGAATATTGCTTTCTCTATTGCCATCGTCTGCTCGCTTTATTTTATGAGGCACAAAGGTACTACAATTCCGTTAAATACCAAAATGGCGGTAGGAAAACTAATCATTGACCAAAAGGAAAAATTATTTGCATATTGAGAATTTTATCATTGCATAGCGCAATTATAAAATCTTTTAGCTAACTTTGCATCCGAGTTTCAAGCACTTCGGTGTGTCGGAGCGCGCTTTAATGGCTCAACTTTTGAAAAAGAGCGATTGATGCTTATCCTTTACTGAAATCTGGACAATTTCGGCTACTTAGGGATAGTACGCAATACGCTCACATCGTTTAGGATTATTGTACCCTTATGGGGATAGTATATCTTAAAGGTGTGGGCTATTGTCTATTATTTAAGTAGCAGGTAGTCTAGAACCTCAGTAAGATAGTATTCAATAGTCCCACGTTCTTAAAAACAATTACTTGCTGACTTCTTGGGATTAGTTGGCATAAAAAAGAACAATATTAAAAACAATGAAAAAGACAAGTTTAATTTTAAGCCTGCTTCTGGGCTTGTTTGTAACTGC
>JAFLSE010000094.1 GCA_022511075.1 Prevotella sp. | reverse complement strand
GTTGTTATCAGTTGGATAAATTGTGGTTTTCCTCAGTTAATCCACTTTGATCAATTCATATTCTCTGGATCCAATGCCAAGCGCGGCAGCGGCTTCTATGGTGTGTACGCCATTGCGGCTCTCTATGCGCTCCAAAAGATGGGCCTGCCCGGGATCATCCTTTGCGGCATAGACCAGATCCAGACATGCCTGGTCGATGGCCACGGGATCCAGGGAAACCAAGATACCAATGTCCTTCATGCAGGGATCCTCAGCCACTGCACAACAGTCGCAGTCCACCGACATGTTTTTCATCACGTTGACATATACGATCTTATTCCTGAAACGGTCGGTGATGGAGGAGGCAGCATCCGCCATGGCCTCCAAAAAGGAATTATGGTCAGATGTCCAGATCTCTTCGGGAACACCCGCACCGTGGATATAAGCTTTTCCTGCAGAGGATGCAATGCCGATGGAAAGCTGTTTTAACGCTCCGCCGTAACCTCCCATGGGATGTCCCTTGAAGTGGGAGAGGATCAACAGGGAATCATAATTCGCCAAATTCTTTCCCACGAAGTTCTTTTTGATAATCTTTCCCTTTGGAATAGACAGCTCCAAATCCGGACCCTCAGCATCCATCAGATCCACTTTGAAATGGCGGCTCCATCCAT
>JAFLSE010000093.1 GCA_022511075.1 Prevotella sp. | reverse complement strand
GGCGACATTGTGAGGGGTGACTATGTGGTGCTGCCGCGCGAACTTTTGGGGTGGCAGCCTGTGTTTATTGTCAGGGTTAAGGGCGACTCGATGCGCGATGCAGGGATATTGCCGGGCGACCGTCTGCATGTGCAGTTGGAGGCGACGGTGGACGACGGCGACATTGTGGTGGCTTCAATCGACGGCGAGTGTACGGTAAAGGCTTTCTGTACCGATGACCGAGGGAGGAAGTGGCTCGTGCCGCGCAATGACAAATACAAGGCTATAAGGCTCACGGCAGACAAGGACGTGAGGATTATGGGCAAGGTGGTGGAACACATAAAGGATGCGCCGCGGACATCGTTCAACGACTGTATGAGGGCGATACTGCAATCGTGCGGAGATGAGTATGCGAAGGAGGAGGTGAGCCGTCAGAAGGTGGAGAAGGCTGTGGCTGAGGCGGCACGGCTGGTGAAGAACGGTCGCCATTGGTATGCGGTGTACAGGGCTATGGCTGACCGCGGCGCGGTGGGCGAAGGCGACTATACGGGTTTTGCGGAATTAGTGTCGGGCATTGTGCCCGAACATGATTTCCTGCCTAAGCCTGGCGAACTGCGTCGTATGGCGGTGCAGAGCTTCAGCAAACCGGTGGCACTGTGGAATCAGGACGATGCGCC
>JAFLSE010000092.1 GCA_022511075.1 Prevotella sp. | reverse complement strand
GCAGACGATGCCGCAGTCGATGATGATGTCGCGATAGGCCTTGAGGTCGTTCGCATCCTCGGCGGCCTTGTAACGCTCGTGTACCTCGTCATATTTCTTCTTCTCGCGGAGGATGTTCGGATTGGTGGCCCGGAACTGTTCCTCGTTGAACGCCTCGCCGAATTTCTTGCGGCCTTTGGCGACTTCCTTCTCGATTTTCTCTTCGATCTTGCCGAGATAGTCCTCGATCTGATTGTCGGCGCGGTAGCGTATCTTGGAGTCCTTGTTATCGATCAGCGGATCGTTGAACGCAGCGACATGGCCCGAGGCGACCCAGGTCTTCGGGTGCATGAAGACACAGGAATCGATGCCCACGACATTCTCGTTGAGGCGGGTCATCGCTTCCCACCAGTAACGCTTGATATTGTTTTTCAGTTCCACGCCCATCTGGCCGTAGTCGTACACGGCGGCCAGACCATCGTAGATCTCACTGGAAGGGAAAATGAACCCATATTCCTTGCAGTGGGCGACAAGCACCTTGAAAAGTTCTTCTTGAGTCATTTTTCTTTTACTTTTTATATTTTATTCAACTATTCTCCTAATCGTCCCGCTTGGCAGGGGCAGTGCAGGAAAAATGACTCTTTTCCTCTTACCCTCTCCCCAACCCCTCTCCTGAGGAGA
>JAFLSE010000091.1 GCA_022511075.1 Prevotella sp. | reverse complement strand
ATGATGTAGTTGCCCTCGCTGTTGCCAAAGCGAATCAGCCCATACTCCTGCTGCACATAGCAGAGCGCAAGCCCCACTGCAATGCCAATCACAGCGCCCAGCAAGCAAATCATTCGCCCCTCAATCATAAAGATGCTGCTAATCTGCTTGTCACTCGCGCCCAAATTGCGCAGCGTGATGGCATCCTGCTTCTTGTCAATAATCAGCATCGACAGCGAACCGATGATATTGAAGCAAGCAATCATCAGAATAAAGGTCAAGAAGATATAAGAAATCAGTTTCTCTATCTGCATAATCTTGAACGTGTCCTCCTGCTGCTCATATCGGTCAAGCACCTTGTAATTCTCGCCCAATGTCTTCTGCATCTGCGATTTCACCGCAGCAAGGTCAGCCCCCTCGTTCAGCCTCAACTCAATGGCAGACACTTTTCCCTGCTGTTCAAACAGTCGTCGAGTAAAGCCGATATTGGTAATCACATAATTAGAGTCATACTTATTCTGCTTCACCATAAAGCCCACCTTTGGCGAGTACAGCTCATCTTGATTCAAGCTCTCTCTTGGGTCGGCAAGGTCTATCTTCTCCCCCTTGCGAGGTGCATACACTTGAATAGGAGATGAGAAATTGGCAGGTAAGCCTAACTGCAACAGTAAGTTACTGCCCAAGATG
>JAFLSE010000090.1 GCA_022511075.1 Prevotella sp. | reverse complement strand
CCCTTCGCGCACCATGTTGCAGACATCGGAGAACGGTTATGAATGGACGCGGCCCGAAATTCTGTTCCCCGTCTACCGTGTCCCCGACGGCACGGACAAGGGCGAGGGCAAACCGGCGAAGGGGCTGGATGCGGTGATGCACCAGCGTGTGGGCTTCTACGTCTCGAAGGATGACCGCCTCATCGCCACCGGCAACTACGGCATCGCGCTCCACCCGAAGGACGACCCCAACGACGGCAACGGCATCGGCCGCGTGGTGCGCGAGATTCGCGACGACGGCACGTTCGGCCCGATATACTTCATCTACTACAACCACGGATTCAACGAGTCGAATACCGACTACCCCTACTATACCCGCTCCAAAGACAAAGGATTCCGCAGGGCCTGCGAGGAGATTCTGGCCAATCCGTTGTACCGCATGCAGTGGGTGGAGGAGGCCGACCGCGAAGACCCGCTGCTGCCCGTCACGAACCCCTACAAAGCCTTCTGCTGCTACACGCTGCCCGACGGACGCATCGCCGCGCTGTGGAAGCACGCCCTCACGTCGATGAGCGACGACGGCGGACAAACGTGGGATATGCCGGCCGAGAGGGCTGCCGGATTCGTCAACAGCAACGCCAAGATATGGGGGCAGCGCCTGAGCGACGGAACCTACGCCACGGTCTACA
>JAFLSE010000009.1 GCA_022511075.1 Prevotella sp. | reverse complement strand
TCCGTCGTCGCAGGTTTCTATTATCGCCTGCCTCAAGCCCTCCTGAAGCCTTGCGGCAAGCAGCAGTTTGCCTTCAAGTTCCAGCAGTTCCTTGTGCCCCGACTTCACGATGGCGTGGAAATGCTCGTGAGTCATCCGCTTCGAGTTGTTCTCGGAAGTCATCGCCTCCCTCACGTAGTCCACGCACGTCTGGTCGCCCGTGTACAGTTTGGCAGCCAGCCAACTCTCGGACACTAACTTCCTGTTGTTGAGCATTTCGCTGTCGCTCAGTCCCGTGGCGCGCATCTGCACGAAAGCCCACAGTGAGCATGCGACATTCATAACGTGGAGCGTTGCCTTTCGTGAGCGTTGCGAGCGCCTGTAATAGTGTTTGGAGTACGGCCATTGCGCCATCAGTTTCATGGCAACGCAAAACAGTTCCGTCCATTCTTCGCCGAGGAAGAACTCGGGTATCTGCCGCAGTTCGCCGTTAAAGATGTCGGCGGCATCCTCAATGCCATGCTCCTCGATGTACTTCGTCAGCATCGGCTCGAACTTCGAGTTGTTTCTGCTGTCGTCGTCCATAAATTTCGCACACTCGGCAATCATCTGAGCCATGTCCTTGTTCACACCCTCCATGTGCTTCAGCCTTCCCTTCAGTTCCTTGATGTAAGGCAGGCACAGGTCATTCTGTTCTTTTTCCCAAAAAAGTTTCATAGTCTTTCGTATTTATAATTTCGGTTTTATTGTTCATGTTTCACCACATTCTGCCGGCAAGGAACGTCAGCCGCACCACCGTCAGCAGGTCGCCCTCGCAGAGTTCTATCGCCTCGTCAGCCTCGCCGAGCAGCCGTCCGTTCAGGAAAATCCTAAAGAGCCCGTCGTCATAGCCCTGCAAGGCATTAGCCACCGCCTCGTCGGCATCCACCTGCTTGCCGTTGTACACGATGCCGAAGGCAATGCGCCCCGTCTCCGCCAAGTCTGCAATGTCCGTCGTCGTCAGCACCATTCCGCCCGTGTCCTTCTCCGTATCCGCTTCCGCGCGGCTCGCCCTGTCGTTAAAGTCAGCCACCACGCGCCGCACCGCAGCCTCAATCAACTCACCAACATTTGCAGGCTTCCCCGCAATTTCCATCTCTACGGGCACAATCGTCTGTCGTGTCCGTCCCGGTTTCTTCTGTTCAAACAATATCTTCATAAATCGCACTTTTCTGATAATCGTTGCCCACAAAGTTACGAAAAGCCGCAAAGAAAACCTTCGGCAACTCACAAAAAGTGGTTGCCGAAGGTGAAAGTCTTAAACTATTTAAAGAAATTACGCCCTATTTATCGTTGGAAAAGGTAATTTCCTTGCGAATAGTACTCAGATAGCCGGGCGAAATCTTGAGGAACGATGCAATTTCTTGTATCGTCAAATCCTTGGTAATTCCCGGGCAGCGCCGTATTAACAATTTGTAGCGTTCCTTGGGCGTAGCGCGGTGGAAGTCCAAGTATCGTGCCTGAAACTGGCAAAGAATATGGTTGCTTATGAGGACATGAAGCATCATATTCTCTGAGTTCATATTAAAGAACCGATACAGTTGCTCGCAGCTTATCCGCACCACGGTGCATGGCACTACCGCCTCTATTGTAAACTGAGATTGATTCCCGTAAAGCAAGTTGGGGTAGTCGCCCACAATCTCATCTTCAAAAGAAAACCACGCTATATGGTCTCTGCCGTTGCTGATGCCGCGCACCATATATTTGAAATACCCTTTCTTCACGAAGGCAAACCATTTCGGCTGCTTTCCCTCCTGCTCCATTTGTTCTCCCTTCTCATAGCAGGCAACCTCTCCATGCTGTTCGCAGTAATCGTACAGCTGTTTTAGGTCGATGTTCTTTCTGTTATATCGTTGTTCCATAGCTTTCATTGCTTTTCCGCTACAAAGTTACGAAAAATTACACAAACAAAACCCAGTAACGCATAAAAAGTTATTGTCGAAGATACATTTATTGAAAGCGTTGCCCATATATGGAGATTAAACTAACTTAATTTATTCATTGAGGCAACGGGCGAGTACCGTCTTGGCGATGGTACGTTTGCCCGCCTGCGCCCACACAAAAACACGGTGTGGCTTGATAGATAGTGCCGTACAATTCTATGACGAAGAAGTGCCGACCAACGAACCGATATCTAACTACGATGGAAAAATAAGGTATTAAGGAGAGAAAAAAGACAAAAATCTTTGCCTTTTACACTCTTATTTTGTATCTTTGCACTCGTTATGTGAAAAACTTTATTAAAAACAAAACTAACTAAAAACATATAGCATTATGACAAATCTATGGAAAAACGATGAGGAACTGTTCTCTATAGCCCGTAAGGAACTGTTTACTGCCCTTGTGGGTGACGTACTTGACAAGATGGGCTACCTTCACCAGTTCCTGCCGCCACACATCAAGCCACTGCGCAACGATATGGTGCTTATAGGCCGTGCAATGCCTGTGCTCGAAGCAGACGTGTTTGCAGAAAGACAGGAGAACACAAACCTTGATGTGATGCGCAAGCCTTTCGGCATTATGTTCGAGGCACTCGACCAACTGAAGCCCGGCGAGGTGTATATATGCAGCGGCTCGTCGCCACGCTATGCACTGTGGGGCGGACTTATGAGCACTCGCGCCATTGCCATTGGTGCTGCAGGAGCGGTGGTAGACGGTTTTTCACGCGACACCAACGAGATACTGCGACTTAACTTCCCGACATTCTCGCAGGGAACATACGCACAGGACCAAGGACCACGTGGAAAGGTGATTGACTATCGTGTGCCCATTGAGTTTGGCGGCATACCCGTGCGCCCAGGCGACATTGTGTTCGGCGACCTTGACGGCGTAATCATCGTGCCTCGTGAGGCAGAGGAAGAAGCCTTTGCAGGTGCAATAGAGAAAGCCCGTGGCGAGAAGCAGGTGAAGCAGGCTTTGGAACAGGGTATGAGCACCGTTGAGGCTTTTGAGAAATTTGGCATTATGTAAGAAACTATACAAATTATTAAGATATGAATGCATTTAGAATAGACGGTCAGAGAGCCGTGGTAACAGGTGGCGGTAGCGGTCTCGGACTCGGCATTGCCAAAGTGTTTGTAGAGGCAGGTGCTGAAGTGATTATCATAGGACGCAACGAGGAGAAACTGCGCGAGGCAAGTCAGCAGTTGGGCGAGCACTGCACATATCGTGCCTTCGATGTTACGAAACTTGATGAGATTCCACAATTGGTAAAGGAAATAGGTACGGTGGACATACTCGTAAACTGTGCAGGCGTTCACCTGAAGAAATGGGCACTTGACGTAACCGACGAGGAGTATCTAAGCGTGCTCAACGTTCATGTGTTGAGCGTGTTTGCACTGAGCCGTGAGTTTGCCAAACTTATGGTTGAGCAAGGACGCGGCAGCATCGTTCTCATTAGTTCAATGACAGCCATTATGGGCATGGAGCAGGTTGTGGCATACACCACTGCCAAGTCGGCTATCCTCGGTCTGCAACGCAGTCTTGTGGCAGAACTTTCTGCAAAGGGTGTTCGTGTAAATACCATTGCTCCTGGTTGGATAGATACTCCTATGTTCCATAAGGCTACTGACAACGACCCACAGCGCAAGGCGAACATCTTGCGCCGCATTCCAATGAAGACATTCGGACAGCCCGAGGACATCGGCTATGCCGCACTCTATCTTTCATCTCCTGCCGGCAGTTATGTAAATGGCGTGTTCCTCCCAGTAGATGCCGGAGCATCGGAAGCATTCTAACAATTTAACGGGGAGGATGAAAGATATGGATACAACAAAAAAGACAAATGTCCGCTGGATGGTGGTGGCACTCATTTTCTTTGCCACTACAGTGAACTATATCGACCGTCAGGTTATAGGACTGTTAAAGCCATACATACAAGACGATTTAGGTTGGACTGAAGCCGACTATGGTTATATTGTCACCGCATTCCAGATAGCCTATGGTATAGGTATGATTGCGTGCGGACGAATGCTCGACAAACTCGGCAGCAAGTTGGGCTACTCGGTAGCCATCATCGTGTGGAGTCTTGGTGCTGTGCTGCACGCAGCCGCGCGTTCCGTTGTTGGTTTCGGTGCTGCACGTGCTGTCTTGGGATTGGGCGAGGCAGGCAACTTCCCTGCTGCCGTAAAGGTGATTGCCGAGTGGTTTCCGAAGCGCGACAGGGCTTTTGCCACTGGCGTGTTCAATTCGGGCACAACCGTTGGCGCTATCATTGCACCAATCATCGTTACTGCTATCACGTTGCAGTGGGGCTGGCGCTGGGCGTTCATCGTCACAGGACTTTTAGGTTTCATTTGGGTTGTCATTTGGTGGTTGCTTTACAAAGACCCCGACAAGAATCCGAGTGTGAACGCCGCAGAGTTGGCATATATACGTTCTGATGAGGAAAGTGAAAAGGAGGAAGGAAAAATAAACGAAGAAAGCAAGGAGAACGTCGTTACTTGGCGTGAATTGTTCCAGCATCGCCAGACATACGCCATTCTCTTCTCACGTTTCGTTACCGACTGGGTGTGGTGGTTCTTCCTATTCTGGACACCCGACTTCCTGAAAAAGACTCAGAATCTTGACTTACAGGCTACCGTGCTGCCGCTCATCGTCATTTATTTGATGTCGAGCATCGGCGGCATATATGGCGGTCACGTATCATCGCAGTTTATCCGCATGGGTCGCTCGGTAGACTTCGCACGCAAGACCACAATCCTGTTGTTTGCCCTGCTGGTGCTGCCGCTTAACGCCGTACCATACATTAGCAACATGTGGGTTGTGATATTCATCATCGGACTTGCCACCAGCACACACCAAGCGTGGGCTTCAAACATCTTTACCATCGTTTCAGATGTATATCCAAAGCATGTGGTCGGCTCAATGACGGGCATCAGCAGTGTCGGCGGTGCTGTCGGTGGTGCGTTGGCATCATCGTTCGTAGGACTTATCCTTGAGTGGACAGGCAGTTATGCAACAATATTCATGATAGCCAGTACAATGTATATCTTGGCATGGCTCACGTTGCGACTCTTTGTGCCTATCCGACAGATAAAATTTAAATAGGAAAATAGTTAATAAGCAAATCGACAATCAATATGATAATAGAGAAGATTGAAACGTGGTGGGTGCGCCGCGACAAGTGCCTGTTCGACGACAAGCGCAAGGGCAAGAGCGCAATGGACTGGGACGTGCTTGTGCTGAAACTTACCACAGACACAGGAATTGAAGGCATTGCCACTGCCTTGGCTGCCCGTTCGGGCAATGTCACCGAGGCATATATTATGGACAATATCGCTCCCGTGGTATTAGGTCGTTCGCCATACGACCGCGAGAAGATATGGCACGAATTGTGGAACATCGACCGTCATCTAACGTTCTTCCCAGTATATCTGCCCGGACCTATCGACGTGGCTTTGTGGGATATCTGTGCCAAGGCAGCCGGACTGCCGCTCTATCAGTATATCGGTGCATATCGTGAGCAGTTGCCCGTATATGCAAGCGGACTTTTCCACACATCAGAACAGGAATACATCGACGAGGCACTCTACTACCAAGAGCGTGGCATAAAGTGCTACAAGGTACACCCGCCAGGACCAATCGAGACAGATATGCGCATTCACGAAAATCTCCGAAAGGCAACAGGCGACGACTTCGGACTGATGAGTGACCCTGTGGCGGAATACACTCTCGACGAGGCAATCCGTGTGGGCAGACAATTGGAACGCCTCGGCTATATATGGTTGGAAGAGCCTTTCCGCGACTTCGAGCTTTACAAGTATTCACAACTCTGTCGTGCGCTCGACATTCCTATTGCCGCCACAGAGACAACACGCGGCTGTCATTGGGGCGTGGCGCAGGTGATAGCACAGCAGGCAGCCGACATAGTGCGTGCCGATGTGTCTTGGAAGTGCGGCATCACGGGCACATTGAAGATTGCCCACCTTGCCGAGAGTTTCGGCCTGAACTGCGAGATTCACACCACCACAATGAACTATATGGACATTGTAAACCTGCACGTTTCGTGCGCTATTCGCAACTGCAAGTGGTTTGAGTATTTCGTGCCAGAGGAGGATTTCCAATTCCCAATGAAGGGATTGTTGCCAATCGACAGCGAGGGAATGATTACCGTTCCAAAGGCTCCCGGCGTAGGCGTAGAACTCGACTGGGATATTATCCAAAAGAATTGTGTATCTTACAAGATATTGACAAACAAATGATGAAAGGCTATCTTCGCAAAGACGGAAGAAAGGGCATACGCAACGTGGTGGTGGTAACATACCTTGTTGAGTGTGCCCACCACGTGGCATCGCGCATTGCGCAGCACTATCAGCAGCAGGATGTACATCTGATAGGCTTCAGCGGCTGTGCCCCCAACGACTATGCCGAACTGATGATGCAACGGTTATGCACCCATCCCAACGTCGGTGCGGTGCTCCTTGTTTCTCTTGGTTGCGAGAACTTCCAGCGCGACCGACTTTTGCAGGACATAAAGGATAGCGGTCGCCCTGCCAATCTTATTGTCATTCAGGAAGAAGGCGGCACAAAGCCGTCGATAGAGCGAGGCATTAATGCTGTGGGCGATATGCTCAACGAGATAGTTGATACTCCGCAAGTGGAGATACAATGGTCCGACCTTGTTATCGGCACTGTCTGCGGAGGAAGCGACGGATACAGCGGCATCACCGCCAACCCTTCGGTGGGTGCTACGTTCGACTGGCTTGTAGACAATAAAGCCACATGCATCTTTGAAGAGCCCGGCGAACTAATAGGCTGCGAGGGCTTGCTACGCGACCGTGCAGTAACACCCGAATTAGGCATGCGTCTCTACGACTGCATAGTGAAAGCCGACAAGTACTACAAGCAGATGGGGCACGACAGTTTCTCGGCAGGAAATGCCACTGGCGGACTTACTACCATTGAAGAAAAGTCGTTAGGCTCGTATTGCAAGAATGGCTCACGCCCCATTCAAGGACTTACCTATCCTGCCCTACCGCCCACAACTAACGGTTTGTGGATGCTTGATGTTGTTCCCGACGGTGAGGCTCGTTGGGGATTCCCCAACATCAACGACAACGCAGAAATAATGGAAATGGCAGCGTGTGGCAGCCACATGGTGCTCTACACAACTGGGCGTGGCTCAGTTGCAGGAAGCGCAATATCACCCGTCATCAAGGTATGTTCCAATCCCGAAACCTACCAATGTATGCAGGACGATATGGACATCAATGCCGGTGCTATCGTCACGCAAGGACTATCCTTCAACGATGTGCGCAACCAAATCCTCGAATGTATCAGCAATACCGCCAATGGCATTCCTACTTGTTCCGAAGCCCTCGGACATCGTGAGTATTCACTCACATACAAATATTTCAGTTGCGTGGGACAAAGGTGATTCTCCTTATTTTATTAAATACGGTTTTATAATATTTCGTTTAACAAATAGAGATTATAAGACAAAATTATATGAAAACATTTGATGAAATAATCCGTGAACGCCGAAGCATAAGGCATTACAACCCAGATAAGAATGTTACGAAAGAAGTTGTAGAACAACTTATTGCGGCGGCTGTCGAAGCACCGTCGTGGAAAAACCAACAGACCAGCCGCTATTATGTCGTTATGTCATCGGAAATGCGAGAGAAACTGAAAG
The DNA here is from genome assembly GCA_022511075.1 of Prevotella sp. Classification (GTDB taxonomy): domain Bacteria; phylum Bacteroidota; class Bacteroidia; order Bacteroidales; family Bacteroidaceae; genus Prevotella. The sequence goes on along the minus strand of JAFLSE010000009.1, from coordinate 81,555 downwards.
CGTGTCTTTGGTCGCAGAATCAGATAACAGTCAAAGATGCACCCGTGTTGATAGTCACGACCTATGTCAAAGGTATAGTAGGATTTGAGAAAGACGGTACACCTTCCAACGAACTGGGTGACGGTTGGGGCATATATGACCTAGGACTGCACAATGCGCTGTTGTTGCTGAAAGCAACTGACCTTGGACTCGACAGCATTGTTCTTGGTCTTCGCGATGCCGAGGCTATCCGTGCGTTGCTGAATATACCTGAGAATGAGATCGTAGTGTCGGTTATCGGCATTGGCTACCGCAGTCAGAATTCTGCTCGTCCACGCCGCAAAGAGATTGCAGATATCACCAAGTTCTATTGATAAACATTTTTGCTAAAGGCGGAAATCCATTTTGTGGATTCAGGTCATTTTGCACCCGAAAGTCATGCCGAAGAGATTGCTTCATTGATGATACCATTTTTTGAAAGACATATCCGACAATGAAGAAATTCAGAATAGGCACAACTTTTTTCCTGTTTTCTAATAAAATCCTTGCATTTTGCCTTTAAATTTTGTATCTTTGCAGTTGAAACTACTTCCTAACAGTTTCTTCTGTTTTTGAAACATTCTTTCTGAAAATATGCTTGCAGCGGTCGCTGCAAGGTTTTTCACCGAGCGCCACAAGACTTTGCACCGTACGCTGCAAGATGTTCGCACGTACGCCAAAAACAAAAGATACCTATGAGTCTGTATCTTTATACCTATGTCTTTTCACTTTTTCACCTTTGTTCTTTAAAAATGTTGAGGGCGATCGGTTTTCGACAAACTCAAGTTAGATTATATACCCCAGCCCGGAATAAGTAATCATTAAAACAACATAAGTTGTCTTGTGTTTTCTATATAATACCCCTACAATGCCTATGGCTTATTGTCGAAGAAGCATACATCTTCTCCTGGCATTATCTTGTCCCACATCGGCATGGGCCTGTTCTTCATGTTTGTCCTTATTCCCATGACCAGGTGTATTCCGTCCGCAAAGAGCATGGGACTTCCTTTTGTATCGTTTAATAAGTTATTGGGAGGGCAACTATTATAGTTTCTGCAAACATTTTTGCGAAAAAACTTACTTGTACATCGCAGAACCACAAGTACCTTTGCTCCTTGGTTATTTACGCCAAAAGTTACATTTATTAATTGAACTGACGACCGAACTGATGTATTTAATGCCTTATCTTTTTAAGGCAAAAAGAATAAAAAAACAAAATATTTTTGTCATTTAACAAACTTTATGTGGGAGTTGTGCCAAATTCTCACATAAAGTTTGTAATTTCGCACACAAATATGTGAAAACGGCAAAGTAATAACAAAACAAGAATAAGGAAACAATTATGAAGAAACAAATGGTATTTGGCGCAGCACTCTGCGTGGCAATGGCATTCACAGGTTGTAAGTCGAGTGAAAGTGCTTATAAGAAGGCATACGAGAAGGCTAAGGCACAAGAGGCTGCACAGCAGGCTCCGGTTGTAGAGGAAACTCCCGTTGTGGCACCGCTGCAGCCAACCACTCCCAACAATACCGTTGTGGACAACGGCGATAATGTGCCCGTACGCCAAGAGGCAGTTTCGGTTGTAAGTGGTAATGGACTGAAGAACTTCAGTGTGGTTGTTGGCTCTTTCGGTCTGATAAGCAATGCCGAAGGCTTGCAGCAGCGTCTTAAGGACAGCGGCTACGATGCACAGATTGTGAAGAATACCGAGCGCAATATGTATCGTGTGGTAGCAGCCACTTTCAATGATAAGGTTTCTGCCGTGCAGAGCCGCGACGCACTGCGTTCGCAATTCCCAGATGCCTGGTTGCTGATGGGCAAATAATAGATGAGGATACTATCCATAGACTACGGTAAGAAACGTACCGGACTGGCAGTGACCGACCCTCTGCAAATTGTGGCAGGAGGATTGGTCACTGTCGATACGCATACGCTGTTTGACTATCTGAAGGAATACACCTCGCGTGAGCAGGTGGAGAGGATTGTGATAGGCAAGCCGATGCAACCCAACGGACAGCCCAGCGAGAACCTTGTGAGGGTGGAACAGTTTGTGAACCGCTGGCGCAAGGCTATGCCGCAGATTCCGATAGAATACTACGATGAGCGCTTTACGTCGGTGCTTGCCCACAGGGCAATGATTGACGGCGGACTGAAAAAGAAAGACAGGCAGAACAAGGGGCTTGTTGACGAGATTAGCGCCACGATAATATTGCAGGACTATATGCGGTGGAGACAAAGATAACAAAAAGAATTTCAGGAAACAATGATACTACCCATTTACACATACGGGCAGCCGGTATTGAGAAAGGTTGCAGAGGACATAACGCCCGACTATCCCGAACTGAAGCAGTTGATTGCAGACATGTGGGAGACGTTGGCGGAGAGCGAGGGCATAGGACTGGCAGCGCCGCAGATAGGCAAGCCCATACGACTGGTTGTGATAGACCTTGACGTGCTGAAAGAGGACATGCCGGAATACGAAGGTTTCCGCAAGGTGTACATCAACGCACACATTCTTGAGAGCGACGATGAAGAGACGGAGACATCGGAGGAAGGCTGTCTGAGTCTGCCGGGCATACACGAGAAGGTTACACGCCCAACGAAGATACACGTGAAGTATATGGACGAGAACTTTGCGGAGCACGACGAATGGATTGACGGCTATCTCGCAGTGGTGATGCAGCACGAGTTCGACCATTTGGAGGGAAAGATGTTCATAGACCACATATCAGCGTTGCGCAAGACTCTCATAAAAAACAAGTTGAAGTCGTTGTTGCAAGGACGCTTCCGTTGTGCCTACAAGGTGAAACTTCCGCCTGTGAAGAAATAGGCGTATCCTCGCGCGTACATTTAATATTATATACACGCGTATATTAACATTCTAAATTGTGTTTATGAGAAGGGCTATTGTATCGGCTATACTCTCGATTGTGGCGGTGGCTGGATTTGCACAGTTCAACACCGACCGACTGATACAGATAGGGCGCTCGGCGCTCTATTATGAGGACTATGTGTTGTCGATACAATATTTCAACCAAGCCATAAACGCCAAGCCATACCTTTACGAGCCGTGGTATTTCAGGGCAATAGGCAAATACTATCTCGACGACTTTGCAGGGGCGGAGGCTGACTGCACGGAGGCAATGCAGCGCAACCCATACGTTGTGGGAGTATACGAACTGCGCGGACTGACACGTATTCAGCAAGACAAGTTTGCCGAGGCAATAGACGACTATACCAAGGCATTGAAGTTTGACCCCGAAAACCAGCACATGTGGCACAATAGGGTGTTGTGCCGAATACAGCAAAAAGACTTTGAGGGCGCACATGCCGACCTTGACACCATGCTCACAAAATGGAGCAACTATGCACGTGGCTACTCCATGCGTGCCGATGTATACATACAGCAGAAGGACACGGTAAACGCAGAGAAAGCATTGGAGAAGAGTTGCGAGATAGACCCGTATAATGCGCAGACATGGACGGCACGCAGTTATATTGCATTGGGCAGGCGCGACTGGAAAGAGGCTGACGGCTATCTGGGAGAGGCTATCAGGTTGAATCCGAAACTTGCCGTGAACTATATAAACCGTGCGCTTGCAAGGGTGAACATGAACAACTTGCGTGGGGCTATGGCAGACTATGATATGGCGCTCGACGTTGAGCCAAACAACTTCCTTGCCCACTACAACCGAGGACTGCTGCGTGCACAGGTGGGCGACGACAACCGTGCGATAGTTGACTTTGACTTTGTGCTGCGAATGGAGCCTGATAACATAATGGCACTATACAACCGTGCGCTGCTGCTCGACAAGACGGGCAATTTGCGTGGAGCAATACGCGACTACTCGAAGGTGATAGATGAATTCCCCAACTTCTGGGCAGGCTTGGAAGCCCGTGCGTCTTGCTACCGCCGTCTGGGAATGACAAAGCAGGCAGAGGCAGACGAGTTTAGGGTATATAAGGCTCAACTATACAAGCATCTTTATGGCACTCAACCGAGACTCAACAAAGAGCAATTACGCAAGCGCAGCGACATTGACCCCGACAAGTATAACCAACTGACCATTGCCGACGAGCAAGATGTGCAGACAGAATATTCAAACGAATATCGCGGCAAGGTGCAAAACCGCAAGGTGGCAATGGAATATATGGCGATGTACGAACTGTCGTTTGAGCAATATAAAGACGAGGTACACGGATATATAGCCTACGACAAGCAAGTGGACGACTTTAACCGCACTGCGGCATCGGACAAGAATGTGAGCATTCCTGTGTACATAAGATGCGACGGCGCACAACTTGACGAGGTGCGGACACGCCAATACTTCAACCTGCTCGACACACTGACAATCAGAATACAAGAGGCACGGACAATGAAAGAGACTCTGCCGCTGTTGCTACGACGCGCCATAACATATTCGGTGATACAAAACTACGAGGGAGCGGCTGACGACCTCACCACCTACCTGCAAGCAGACAGCACTTCGGCACTGGCATTCTGGCAGAGAGCCGTATGTCAGCAGAAGATAAACCAATTCAATGCTTCGCAAGGCACAGATGTAGGCATGAAGACAGCCAACGTGCTGAGCGACCTGACGGAGGCTATACGCCTTGACGGGCAGTCGCCATACCTGTACTATAACCGCGGCAACGTGTTTGTGGAACGTGCGGATATGCAACACGCCATAGAGGACTATACGAAAGCAATAGAACTTGACCCCAACTTGGCGGAGGCATACTATAACAGGGGGCTTGCCCTCGTGAGGACAAAGCGGCTGCAAGAAGGCATTGCCGACCTGGGCAAGGCTGGCGAATTGGGCATATACAAGGCATACAGCGTGATAAAATCGGCAACCGCCGATGCACGGCAGAGCGACAAGGCTCGCAGTAAGGATTAGGCTGATGCACGGCATGCAAGCAATTTATGCGACAATTATTTGCCTGTTTTGAATAATTTTTGTAATTTTGTGCCCACAAAAGACAGAAGGATAAAACAATAAGAATATGATAAAAATTACATTCCCTAACGGCGACGTTCGCGAGTATGAAAAGGGCGTTACCGGACTTATGATAGCCGAGAGCATTTCGCCTGCTCTGGCTCGCAACGTTGTGGCTTGTGGAGTAAACGGCGAGACTACTGAACTTAACCGCCCAATCAACGAGGACGCAACTATTGCCCTCTACAAGTTTGAGGACGAAGAGGGTAAGCATGCCTTCTGGCACACCTCTGCCCACTTGCTTGCCGAGGCTTTGCAGGAACTCTATCCCGGCATTCAGTTCGGATTCGGTCCTGCCGTGGAGAATGGTTTCTTCTACGATGTACTGTGCAAGGACGGACAAAGCATCAAGGAGAGCGACTTTCCTGCCATTGAGGCAAAGATGAAGGAACTCGCCGGCAAGAAGGAAAACGTGGTGCGCAAGGAGATAAGCAAGGCAGATTGTCTTGCACAATTCAGTGCAGCAGGACAGACATACAAGTGCGAGCACATTGAGCAGGACCTCGAAGACGGCTCAATAACGACATATACGCAAGGCAACTTTACCGACCTCTGCAAAGGTCCGCACATCGTGAACACAGGAATAATTAAGGCTGTGAAACTCACAAGCGTGGCTGGTGCTTTCTGGCGTGGCGACGCTACCCGTGAGCAGATGCAGCGCCTCTACGGTATATCGTTCCCAAAGAAAAGCATGCTCGACGAGTATCTGCTGATGCTTGAGGAGGCTAAGAAGCGCGACCACCGCAAGATTGGCAAGGAAATGGAACTGTTTATGTTCTCGGAGCGAGTAGGCAAGGGATTGCCAATATGGTTGCCGAAAGGCACTGACTTGCGTTTGCGCCTGCAAGACATGCTTCGCAAAATACAAAAGCGCTATGGTTATCAAGAGGTTATAACTCCGCACATAGGCAGCAAGAGCCTGTATGTAACCAGTGGACACTATGCACACTATGGCAAGGATTCGTTCCGCCCAATAACAACACCCGAGGAAGGCGAGGAGTATATGCTCAAGCCTATGAACTGCCCTCACCACTGCGAGGTATATGCCCAGAAGCCGCGTTCTTACAGGGAACTGCCTCTGCGCATTGCAGAGTTCGGCACGGTATACCGCTATGAGCAGAGCGGAGAGTTGCACGGATTGACCCGTGTGCGCTCGTTCACGCAGGACGATGCCCACATTTTCTGCCGTCCCGACCAGGTAAAGCAGGAGTTTGAGCGCGTTATGGACATCATCAACACGGTATTCTCAACGTTCAATTTCGCAAACGTGGAGGCACAGATTTCGCTCCGTGACCCTAACGACCACGAGAAATACATCGGTAGCGACGAGGTTTGGGAAAAGGGAGAGCAGGCTATCATCGAGGCTTGTCGCGAGAAAGGTCTCAACGCTAAGATTGAGTATGGCGAGGCTGCGTTCTACGGTCCTAAACTCGACTTCATGGTGAAGGATGCCATCGGCCGCCGCTGGCAACTCGGAACAATACAGGTGGATTACAACCTGCCTGTGCGTTTCGGCTTGGAATATACCGACGAGGACAACACTAAGAAGACACCGGTGATGGTGCACCGTGCGCCTTTCGGCTCAATGGAGCGTTTCACGGCTGTGCTCATAGAGCATACGGCAGGACATTTCCCATTGTGGCTCACTCCAGAGCAGGTGGCAATTCTGCCTATATCCGAGAAATTCGGCGACTATGCAAAGAAGGTGGCAGAAGCACTCGACGTACAAGGCGTGCGCGCTGTTGTTGACAACCGCAACGAGAAGATAGGCAGGAAGGTGCGCGACAACGAAATGAAGCGCATTCCGTATATGGTAATCGTTGGTGAGAAGGAGCAGGAAGACGGCACAGTGAGCATTCGCAAGCAAGGCAGCGAGGAGCGTGGCGTGATGACCATAGCCGAGTTTGCAAAGAAGATAAACGACGAGGTGGCAGAGCAACTTAAAGCCACAGACATACGTCCAGAGGACTAATTCCCAAACGTTATGATGAACATAAAAACACGACGTACCATAAGGAAATACAGCAACAAGGAGGTGAGCGAACAACTGCTCTCCTCCTTGCTTGAAGATGCGGCACGCACGCAGACAATGGGCAACCTTCAGCTTTACAGCGTGGTTGTTACACGCAGCGAAGAGGGCAAGGAAAAACTGTCGCCAGCACATTTCAATCAGCCAATGCTGAAGAATGCCCCCGTGGTACTTACCATCTGCGCCGACTTCCGCCGCACCACACGTTGGTGTGAGGCACGCAAGGCTGTGCCAGGATATGACAATTTCCTTTCGTTCCTCAATGCAGCATCCGATGCGCTGCTCTATACGCAGACATTCTGCAATCTCGCCGAGGAAGCAGGATTAGGTTTGTGCTATCTCGGTACGACCATTTATATGCCGAAGATGATTATTGAGGCACTCAACCTGCCAAAACTCGTGATGCCTGTGGCTACACTGACACTTGGTTGGCCCGATGAGCAACCTGCTCTTACTGACCGTCTGCCGCTTGCATCGTTTGTTCACAACGAGAGTTATAAAGACTATACCTCAGAGGACATCGACAATTATTATAATGTACGCGAGGCATTGCCCGAGAACAAGCATTTCGTGGAAATAAACAACAAGGAAACCCTTGCACAGGTTTTCACCGATATTCGCTACACAAAGGAAGCCAACGAAGCAATGAGCCGTGGCATGCTTGAGGCACTCAAGATGCAGGGATTCATGAATGACTGATATTATTATATCACAAGGGTCTTATTATAATCATTAAAAGTCGTTAATATTTAACGGCTTTTTTGTTTTTCTTTTGTTATTCCTTTTGTTTTTATGATAATTATTGTTAATTTTGCAACCGACAAATAACTACTTTAAGTATAACTAAAACTAACATTTATGTATCTAAAACTCAAAAGAGCCGCTATGGCTTTATTTCTGAGCCTGTTCTGTTTTGTCGCATATGCGCAGAAAACAGTTACAGGTAGTGTGAAAGATGCGTCAGGCGACCCACTGATTGGTGTAACCATTCTCACCTCCAAAGGAGTGGGGGGGGTAACTAACGCCGAAGGTAATTTCAGTTTGTCTGGTATAAACAATGGTGATAAACTGACATTCTCCTATGTTGGTTGCAAGTCACAAACAGTAACCGTAAGCAATCAAAGCAGCTTCAACATCACTTTGCAAGACGATGCAGAAGGTCTCGACGAGGTTGTTGTTGTAGGTTATGGTACGATGAAGCGCCGCGACCTGACAGGTTCTGTTGCATCGGTATCTGGAGACAAATTGGCAGCAAACCCTGTTTCAAACATTGCAGAAGCACTGCAAGGTCAGCTCCCTGGTGTGAACATTATATCACAAGACGGTCGTCCGGGTGCAACCATGTCAATCCGCGTTCGTGGTGGTGGCTCTATCACACAGAGCAACGATCCTTTGTTTATCGTTGACGGTGTGCAGGTGTCAAGCATCGACGATATTCCTGCCGACAACATTGAGAGTCTTGACGTATTGAAAGATGCTGCTTCTACCGCTATCTACGGTGCACGTGGTGCCAACGGTGTTATCCTTATTACTACAAAGGGTGCCAAGGAAGGCAAGGCTACAGTACGCTACAATATGTACTATCAGTACAAGGCAGAGCCTAATAAACTGGACATCACAAATGCATACGATTTTGTGCTAAATACATGGAGTTATGCAAAGTCGTTGGGTGATACATACGCAGACAACGTTGCAAAGTTCTATGGACTTGGTAGTCAGTATGGCAACCACCTCAATGAATACAAGAACCAGGAAGCCCATAATTGGATGGACGATGTTATGGAAAGTGGTCATGCATGGAATCATGACCTTTCTGTAAGCGGAGGAACGGCACGTACCAAATACTATGCTTCTGTGAACTACATGGACAACAAAGGTAATCTTATTAATGCCGGTATGCGTCGTTGGAGTGCCAACTTCAAACTTGCACAAGAACTTTCCAAGAATCTTCAGTTGAATATTGACGCTCGCTACAGCGAGATGCGCTTCATGGGCAGTCAATACAATCTTGCTACTAAGGCATACAAGTTCAACCCTATTGTAAATCCGTTAGGAACGGGTGATGCCACAGACCTCGGTATGGGTAGTGCAAACGCCGACGAGACATACAATCCAGTCAACGTAATAAATGACTACCAAAATATCCGTGACAGATATCGTATAGGCGTTAATACTGCATTGACATGGAAAGTCATCAAGGGACTTATTGCCAAGACAGAATTGCATGTTGCCCGCAACTGGACGGAGTCTAAGAACTGGGTAGGCGGCAATACAAATGGTGAGGCTTACAATGCAGCAACATTAGACAAGGGCGATGGTTACAACACTCGTTGGGACACAACATTGAGCTATGATGTTCAGGGACTTGGTGAGAAGCACAACCTGAATGTGATGGTTGGTAACGAAGTTCTCGCAAGAAAGTCTAACAGCAGCCGCATCTATGGTACAGGATACCCTGCAGAGTGGAATATGGACTATGCATTTGCAAACATCGGTTTCTACACTCCGAATGGAAAAGAGTATGTTCGTACTACTGTTGGAACACCATCACACACACTTTCTTGGTTTGGTCGTGCCAACTATACATTCATGGAGCGTTATCTCTTGACCCTCACTATGCGTGCCGACGGTTCTTCTAAGTTTAGCAAGGACAACCACTGGGGCTATTTCCCTGCTGCAGCTGCAGCATGGCGTATTTCAGATGAGCCATGGATGGAGGGAACACAAGATTGGCTGAGCAACCTGAAACTCCGTCTCTCTTTTGGTACATCGGGTAACGACAATATTGATGACAGTATGTTCAACACTATATGGGAAACAGGTACAACAACTATCAATGGTCAGACAGTTACTACATACAAGCCTACAGGCAACCTTGGTAATCCTGACTTGAAGTGGGAGACAACCATTTCTCGTAACATCGGTCTTGACTTTGGTTTCTGGAATGGTAGGCTACACGGTAGTTTAGACTACTATTGGAATACCACAAAAGACGTTCTGATGTTTGTTCCTTGTGACCCGTCTACAGGTTTCAGCCATCAGATGCAGAATGTTGCCAAAACTTCTAACAAAGGTATTGAATTAGCATTGAACTATAATGCTGTTAAGACAAAGGATTTCAACCTTAACGTTGGTATGACAATGAGTTGGAACAAGAATAAGGTTGAAGAACTTGCCGACGGTGTTGAGGCAAGCGCTCACACAGGTTGGGGTTCAACACTGCGTGTTCCATACTATGACTACGTTGTACTTGAAGGTAAGCCCGTTGGTTTGATTCAAGGTTTCAAGAGTGCCGGCTTTTATACACTCGACGACTTCAACTATGACAATGGTGTTTACACCTTGAAGCCAGGTGTTGTTGATAACAAGGCTGCTCTTGGAGGTAACACAGGTTCTGGTGTTTTTGCTGGAAAGTTGGCTGAAGGTCAGACAGCATATCCTGGTATGGTAAAGTTTGTTGATACCGATGGTAACGGTGTTGTTGACAATGACGATGTAACCATTATTGGCGAAACACAGCCAGACCTTACTGGTGGCTTTAACATTTTTGGTAACTGGAAGGCAATAGATTTCAGCCTCGGCTTCACATATCAGATTGGTGGTAAGGTTTACAACGCTAACGCAATGCGTGCCATGATAGGTGACAAAGATACCAGTCTCGGTGCAGGTCGTCTGTCTGTATATGGCGAAACATGGCGCATATATGCACCAGATGCAAACGGTGATCTTCAAGCTGTAACTGATCCTGCTGGACTTGCAGCCTTGAACGCAAATGCAAAGTATGCACTTCCTTATATGGAATATGGTTATGCAAACTCTGAATTTGTTGAGGATGCTTCGTTCCTCCGCCTGCAGACTTTCACATTGGGTTACACCTTCCCGAAAGTGTGGACAAAGAAGGTTGGTATCAACAATGCACGTATCTACTTTACGGGTAGCAACCTCTTCTGCCTTAAGAAGTATAGCGGATTGGATCCTGACGTGAACGTAAGCCCGAATGCAGATAGTTCTTATGCAGGATTCCCAACTCCGAATTACGACTACGAATCTTATCCGAAGACCCGCACATTTACATTTGGTCTTAATGTAACATTCTAAACAAAACATAAGGAGAAATACAATATGAAAAATATATTTTATATCGCACTTTGTGCTGCTGGAGTATTAGCTACATCATCTTGTGGCGATTTTCTTGAGACCAGTTCAAAGTCACAGGCCGATGCTGAATTCGTGTTCTCGAATATGACTACAGCTCGTGCGGCTATGGATGGAGCTTATGGTGAATGGCATGGTGCCATCGGTTCTCATATTTTTGGTGACGGTCTGTATTATGCATTAGATTTGGCAGGTTCAGACATTATGCGTCACCCAGAGGCATACGCCAACCAACCTTTGCGCCATGTTCCAGAGAGTTTTTATACCAATGGTACTGAGGCAGGTAACTACGACCCTGTTGGTTATGGTAAAGAGGCTCCTAACAGCCCTTACAGTGTTCTGTTCTCAGTGTTGAGTAAGGCTAATGCCATTGCTTCTGCCATTGAGAGTACCGACGGTTATGAGGCTATGATGCAGCAGACTTCAGCTTCAGACCTGAGCCAGTTGTATGGCGAGGCTGTTGCCCTGCGCGCTACTGTCTATCGCGAGTTGATTAAGTACTATGGCGATGTTCCTTTCGTAACAGAAATGGGTAAAGCAGCCGGCGGCCTTACCTCTCGCGACTCTATTTATGATGTCCTGATTGACCAGCTGAAGAAAGTAGAACCGCTGATGAACCCTGTGGGAAAAGACAACAAAAACTTATTCTCTAAGACTTACGTTGATGCTCTCATCGGTCGTATGGCTTTGGATGCCGGTGGCTATCAGGTGCGCCGCACAGATAACACTGTTGCCTATACCGATGGTAAAGGAACCACCCTTTCATTTGAGACAATAGGTGCACCAAACAACAATGCAGAGTATGCCCGTCGTTCTGACTGGAGAAATCTCTACACCACTGCTAAGGAGTATTTCCAGAAAGCAATCACAAATGCAGGTGCTGCGAAATTAATAACCGTTGACCCACGCGGCACAGACAAGGGCAGAGTGTTTGGCAACCCATATCAATATTACTTCCAGCAGTTGCATGACGACGATAATGGTTATGCTGATGAGTCTATCTATGAAGAGCCGTTCCAGCAAGGATCGGGTAACTCCCCACGTCCTTACTCTCTCGGTCGTCCTTCAGGAGGTGGTAGCTCAAATGCATATCCTTGCAAGAGTTATGCTCAGGGACGTATCAACCCTGCATTCTACTATGGTGTGTTCGATCCTAACGACCTTCGTCGCGACGTATCTTGTGCCGTAACAGGCTCAGACGGAAAAGGAACAGAGAAACTGATACCTTTCAAACCTGGCTCAACAACTAACGGTGGTGGTATTTCTTGCAACAAATTCGATGAGAACCGTCAACATACAGTATGGACAAAGGGTCAACGTACTTCGGGTATCAATGCTCCTTATATGCGTATGTCGGAGGTTTACCTCGGCTTGGCAGAGGCAGCAGCTGCATTGGGTGACGATGCTACTGCAAAACAATATTTGAAGATTATTCGCGACCGTGCATTTGGCGGCAACGGTAATATTGACGCATTCATCGCTAAAGAAGGTTCTCTCTTGGAAGCTGTCATCGACGAGCGTGGTTTTGAATTTGCTGGTGAAGGTGACCGTCGTTGGACATTGATTCGCACAGGTTTGCTTCCTAAGAAGATCAAGGCTATCAAGGATCTCCAAACAGCTATGGTTAATGGTTTGAAGACCAACGGTTGCTATGAGTTTGAAAACGGTAATGTAATCTCTATGTATATATGGACAAAGATGGTTGACGCTCAGGCAGAAAAGGGTTACCGCCTGACGGCTCAGTGTCCTGCAGGTCAGGAAGACGATCCTATCCTTTATCCGTCATGGCGTGGTCAGAATGATGACTGGGCTTCTTATGGATGGGCTTATACTGACACAAAGACTAACGTCGCTATCAAGGGCTTGTTCACAAAACTGACAGATGATGAAATTGCTGCTTTGAAGGCTGACGGTTACGCAGAAACCGCATGGGGTAAGGATATCGTTGACAACGAAGCTGAGTATACCACATATCTGTTCTATCAGTATGACTATACCAAAGCTCCTATCTACCTCTTCCCGTTCTCTCCAAACACCATGGCTACAGGTGGATTTACCAATGGCTACGGATTCGTTCAAAGAGGAGAATAAAAACGTATTTGCTCATAAACAAAAAACAGGCTCGGCAGCTGCCGAGCCTGTTTTTTCTATTCAATGCCATTTAGACATGCGAGTAACTTCAAAATATTCCTACACCATAATAATAGATAAAAGGAAAATGCATCTTATAGCCAACAAATCTATATTGCAATGATCGTCTAAGGACGTTAGACGATGGATGCTCATATTTATTTGTTTCTTCGCAAACTGGTCTACCGCAATAAGACAATTTTACCCAGCAAAGTCAGCAAACGTTTTCAGTCCTTTCGTAAAATAATTCGTTTTTTTTTTGTTTGTTTTGATTTTTTTTATTACTTTTGTCCCCGACTCTTGAAGTCTTTTGTTGATTTGATATCACAGACGCGTTCTGTAACGTCTTATGGCAAAGACAGCCCACGCCGAGCCAAAGAGCGGTGAATGCTGCTGTTAAGGCGGGCCTTGGGTGGGAAAACAAGAGTCACTACATTATGTAGAAAGGCGTTTACTTTGACGCTCATCGCCGAGTTCCGAACTTCGAACACTCTGAACTCTCAGAAGTGATGATGCAACGGTAGATGTCCTCGGGATATGTTTATACGCATTCCTTTGGGCAATATAGATGCAATTGTGTCTATATCAAGTCCATAAGGAGTATTATATTCATATCGGCGTGGGCTTCGGAGTTGCTTATCTTTCTGAGAAGGCAAGTTCGAAGGCCAGGAACGCGAGATAAGTAACGGAGTACGGATCTCACGCTTTTCATATAGGTAGTACTCGACAATCAAAAACAATAATAGTCTTGCTGGAGGTCGCAGGAGCAAATTGAGGCAAAAAGTGTACATAAAATGACTATGACATGATTAGCAAGGCAAAAACAAAGAAACAGTTCAAGAACCTAAAATAAGAAACAAATATGATTGGTAAATTGATTAATCCTATGGATTATTGCGAATATGGTATTCTTAGTACCATCGTTTTAGCTTGTGCACTGCTTTTTGTGCTTGCAACATTTAATCGTCGGAAACAACTGAACGTAGTGTCTTATATCATTGCTTTGGTTCTACTTTTTCCCTTAACCTATCAAATGAATCGTTTGATTGGTGCCTGCGACATTTCAAGTACGGCATCTGACATCAATGACTTTATTGGTTCTATTTCTCCAACATTAAAGGAACATATATCTTCTGTAACCACTAAGGAAATTAACCGATACATATTTCGGCGTGCATTATGGAGCGTATTGTTTATAGCTATTGGTGGTGTGGGTATATGGGCAACAATGACCCCTAAACGTAAGAAATACCATGCTACTTATGACGACTATGATAGTAATGTCTCACCATCAACCGACGAATGGGGATTATAAATAATTTAAAATAAATATTATATGGAAAATCATTTAATCATTGGACTTGGCGGTACTGGAGGACGTGTTCTTGCTGCTTTCAGGAAGCTTATGTTTGAGCGTTTTGACGGTGACGTCAAACCCAAAGACATGTGGATTGATTATCTGTATGTTGACTCAAGCGAGCAGGATTTGAAAATGAAAGACCCTGCGCAATGGAGCGTTATGGGGAAGTCAATTAGTTTAACAGAAGATTCTATCGTAAAGATTCCTGCTGCAAATTTGCGAGACTATGTTGATAACAAGAGCCGATTCAAGTATTTAGTTCCTTGGCTTGGAAATAGTGAAGACTGGAAAAACATTATTAACGATCCTAAGATTGGGGAAGGTGCAGCTGGTCAAAAGCGTCGACTTGGTCGTTTGTTGTTTGCTAATGGTTCTCCAGAATTTAACAAAGTTGTCGGAGTAAAAGCCAGAAATCTTAGTTACAATCCAGATGGAAGAAAGATTACATATCACGTTGTGGCAGGCTTAGCAGGTGGTACTGGCTCTGGAAGTATTGTCGATGTAGTTGCACAACTCCGCAAACAATTCCCAGACCAAGCCAACAACAAGATTGTATTGTACCTTTTACTTCCAGAAGAGCACCCAAATCCGGAATGGGCTTCAACGAATAATTATAAACCCAACGGATATGTTGCTCTCACAGAGTTGAATGCCTTGGATATGAAAGCATTTAAACCTTGGAATCTCAGTGAGCGCGAATATGATGTAAAGAAATTGGATTTGGATCTTCCTTTTTATTCAGCTTATTTGATTACAGATACGAACCGTGTTGATGTCAGATTTGATGTCAATAAGGTCATACCTGCTACCATAGCCGAACTCATTTATCAGAAAACGGTAGGGGTTGCCTTAAGTGATAGAAAAATAGGTGAAGGAGCAACAGAAAGTGCAGCCCACTTCTTTAATAATGTTGAAAAAGGAGAGAATCCGAATTACTCCGATTATGATTCTCCACACTGTTACAAATTCAATGGATTTGGCATCAAACGTTTGGCGATTCCCGAGCAAGAAATCAAGGAATTCTTCGGCTACAGTTTTGCCTATCAAGCTGCCTTAAAAATGCTGTTCAACAATTTGTCGCGCGAAAGCGGTTACGTTGCAGAAGCACCTGTCAATGATGATTATGCTTTCGTAACCCTATCTGAACAGAAAAAGAAATGGTGCATCAGTAGAGATAATCTATGTTTGTCTATACCCATACTTTCTGAGCACAAGAAAGAGGGTTGGCGTCCTATAGCAGACGAATTTGGACAAGTAGAAAAATTTTGTAGTGAGATTATCAATACAGACGAAATAGAACATGCAGACAAGCTCATTGCAATAAGAAATAAAACAAAGAGATTCTTCGACAAAGATTTTCGTCCAATTGCCGAAGCTGGTCAAAATGGCGTTGTTACTTTTTATGAAAAGAAAGCTAAATTCGGAAGAGAAGCCATCGTTGCAGGCATCACAGAAAAGATTAACGCCGATCTCCTTCAGTTATGGCTAAATGGGGATAAATCTCTTTACCAACTTTCCGGAATTGTCCAAACTCTTTTGAAATATTTTGAAGAAGAGAAAGCTGCGTTGGTACGTTTAACAGCAACTGCAGACGATGAAATAAAACGTCGTGATGTCCAAATGAAGCAGCTTAATGAGAGTTGGTGTGCCATGAGTACGGGAAGAAAGCTGCTTTCCAATATTGGTCTTAATAATAGTAAAGATGAATTGTCATCGCAATTTACTAAAGCTGTTAAGGAAAAATATGTATTAATGACCTGGAAGGAGAGCTATGGTTTTGCACGAATTCTTATTGATGACTTAACAAACTCCGTTCAAGTAATAAAAGGAGATATTGAGCGAACCATTACTCAAATGCAGAATGCCCAAGATATACTTTACGGAGCTATTAATTCCCGTTGCCAAGTTGAATCTGAAGAAAAGCAGAGTCTAAAAGGTGTTGTTATCAAGAATTATGATGCGAACAAAGTTCAGTCAATCATTAAAGGCGCAATTGCATACGATACAGACAATAAAGATCGTATTCGCCTGATGATGGCAGGCATACAAGGTCTTCTTAATCCAGAGCGACCAAATTTCCGTGAAGTTGCCGACAAACTTAACACCGGTACATTGATTAGCACTTTTGAGAAAATTGGTGAAGAAGAAGCAACTAATTTCTTTTCCAATGAAATTGGTCGTGATTATATTCCTGGATATGAAAAGCTTATTGGTGTCAATATCATCAAGAAACTTTATGATGAATATAGTGGAAACGACGAAGGACTTCGGGAGAAATTGAATCGTCTTGTCCGACATGCAGCAATTACGAATAAGCACCGTGGCATAGAAGTGAACAACGGACCAAAGGTTAGGTCAAGTATGTTCGTTATTTTACCTGACTACGATGATAATCCTGATTTTTTGCAAAAGATTGAAGATCTAATAAAGAGTTTTACGTCAGAAGGAAACATAAAAGTATCTCGTGGTGGTAACTCCAATGAAATAGTGGTCATAACACTTGAAACTAATTTAACTCCACGCTATCTCCAAAATGTTTATACTCTCAAAGAGGATTACGATCGCCTGATGAATTCACAGCAAGGACGTGTTGCGCGTTTTGAGACTCAGCTGGAAGATTATGCTGGCATTGAACCGCTTAATATTGAGGAATGCAAAAAAATGGATGTGCTTCCTTCATTATATTTGCCAACAGACGAAGAAAAGGAACATGTGAATAAACTTAAACAAAAAATAGACAACCAAAGTTCTAATGCTGGTAATCCTCCAATACCGCCTTTACCGCCAATGTCCCCCATTTCAGAGCCGCAAGTGTCAATGTATCTGCATATAGGAGGTCAGAATTACGGTCCATATGACTATAAGACTTGTAAGTCTCTCGTACAAAATGGACAGTTGACCTCACAGACGCTTGTTTGGCAAGAAGGTATGGCTGCATGGCAGGCTGCAGGTGAAGTGGCAGAACTGAAATCTTTGTTTGTGCCAATACCAGATCCTAATATGCCACCAGTGCCTCCGACACCTTCAAGCATGCCATCAATGCCTCCGACACTTTAAAATAAAAAATTAAATTAATAAATATGGAAAGAAAAGGAATATGTAAGAATGTTGGTGCTTGTTCAAAAGCCAACAAAGTACAAATCATCACAGATGATGATGCAGAGTTTATTTGCCCAGAATGTGGCGATGAGCTTCAGGAATACAAAGAAGAAGAACCACCAACAAAGCCAAATAGACGCCCATTAGCTATTGGTGGCATGGTCATAGTGCTTGTTGCACTTATCATTGGTGGTTATTTCCTATTTTTTAATAAGGCAAAAACACCAACAGCCATTAAGTTAGACAAGGCAACGCTTACAATGACTGTCGGAGACAGGGAATTGATAGTGCCGTCTGTAGAGCCTGAGGACGTGAAAGCCACTTTTACCTTTAAGGCAAATGGTAGTAATATCGAAGTTACAAATGGTGGCGAAGTAACTGCAAAAAAGAAAGGTGAGGCAACAATTACTGTGAAATGTGAGGAAAACCCAGAAATCCGTGCTATCTGTAAAGTAATTGTTAATCCTAAGGAAGAAATAAAAGAAGAAGAAACAAAAGAAAAATCAGTACCAGTGAGTCAACTAAGCATCGCTGATGGCAATTTTACTCTAAATGAAGGCGAAAGCAAGCTGTTAAGCGTGACTGTTTATCCAGAGTCACATAACGATGTGCTTACATGGTCGTCGGACAATGAGGCAATTGCCAAAGTTGATAATTCAGGTAATGTGACTGCAGTCAAGACTGGTTCCGCCAATATTAAAATATCTGCAAGCAAGTCGGGCGTTTCAGCTACTGTAAAGGTGACGGTAACAGCGAAAAAGCCAACTTCTACAACTGGTGATAGAGGAGATAGTGGACGTAAAACAGGATATGTAACTAATTATAATCTTGGTTATGGTACTTATACTGGCGACATGGTAAACGGACAGCCTCATGGACATGGAACAATTATATATCGTTCGCAGCGTACTATCACGGGTGACTATGTTGCAAGTCCTGGTGACAAATATGAGGGCGACTTCCGTAACGGACGTGTTTCTGGCGGTATTGGTTATTGGACTCATAACGGAAACGTAAAAACCATAAACCCATAAGCAGTATTCTACAATGAGGAAGTTATCAATAATCATAGCAGTTATATGGAGTATGGTGGCGCAACAAAGTGCTGCCATCTCCTATCGTACATCTTTATTGGAGCGTATGGCAAAAGCTGCTAACATCATTGTAACAGACTCATTGTTTACTAATACAGAGTTAGATAGTGTTGCCACTATCCGTGGTAAGGTTGTCCATTTGCGAACGGATTCTTGGGGACAAGTGACACATATTGGCTACAATATGTTCAATAGAGCCTTTACCGCACAATATGACAATCGCTTTATTCTTGAGTTCATAGAGCGTTATCTGTTGGAAATGGATTTAGGACTTGACGAACGTGGAGCAGAAAAACGTATGGATGTTGACCAAGTGACAATAGTTTCTGGCAGTTTGGATGTTTTGCGCAAGGTCACTCCACAAACAAGTCTTTCATTTAATCTGGAAGTGATTAAAAGGAAAATATACCGGCTGACATGGGATATAGGAGAAAAGAAGGTGTGTATCACTATCCCTGCTGACTGTCAACTGATAATGGGAGCTAATTCCATAGAATTAGAAGAGGTTTTCAAACGGGATGTTCTTTCGATGATGTCAATCACCAGTGAAGATATAATCCAAGACTGGTATTCTCTTCCTGTCACCCGTGCCGGTGATATACTTATAGTAAATGGTGGTATTTACATGAGTGATATGATTAGAGGAAGCTTGTACTTGACAGATAAGAAAGGGCATCGCAAACTTATTTGTTCCCCTGAACGTCCATCGCGCAGTGTCAGTAATATAATGCTGACAGGTATATTTGACCGTGAATTGCCTATGAATTTAGCCATCAGTCTATATGGGAACAAAACCGACCATCTTCCTATAACTTTGCAACAATTTGTTTCATATTGCAAACAAGAGCACTGCAAACTTTACTTTGGCATTAAAACAAAATCGGACAAGTCGTTAACAGGAACGCTTTTTGCATACAATGAATCCCTTGCCTACACTCATATGTTGTCAGTGGATTTTCCTTTGTCTTTGTTGAAAGAAGGAAATGAGAGCATTCAAGCTACAGCATATGTATACATACCATTGAGACATATTGCAGATAAGTTTTTTATTCAAGAATTTAACCCTACATTATTTTATGATGAAGAATAATATTTTACTAACAGTTATCGGTATGCTAATGATAAGTCTTTCTGCATTGGCACAAAATACTGATGAATTGAAAAAAGAAATCGCTAAAATCAAAAAAAATAATAGTCAATATATCTATGCTGAGGCTGTTGCAAATACAAAAGAGGAGGCAGAAGGATTGGCTGACGAGTTGCTGAATGCAGAAGTAATCAAATGGGCATCAACTATGAAGAAGATGCAGGGTAAAACCATTATTGTTGGCAATACGAAGCAGATTCAGGAACAAATATCACTTCCTCGTGGAAATATGTTCCGCTCTTTTATATTTGTAAAGAAGAGTGACATTCTTGCCACTAACGATGCACAAGTGATAGGCGAATCCACAACGCCTCAGGAATCCGTTTCTACTGTGACACCTGTTTTCTCAGAGACCGTAATGACAATAGCGTCGTACAACGACTACTATCAGATGACTGATAAAATCAAGGAACTAAAGACTATAGGTAAGATTGGACACTTTGCCCGCTATGGAAACCTAGAAAGACCTGATATATATTATCTGGCTATCTATAACCAACAAGGACAGGTTGTAGCTGTGTTATCGTCGGGTCAGAAGCGTATTAATGTTAAAACAGGACAACCTGATGAACTGACAAATTACAGTGGATGTGGTGCCATCGGCTTTACTATAAAAGAATAATAATTAATTAAGTTATACAATGACAAAAAAATTTTTGCAAGTAGTTTTTCTATTCATGTGTCTGATGAGTGTCGGCATATCAAGGGTGTTTGCAGTTTCTGTTACCTTGACTGTTGACGAAGGGCAGAATCGAACATCTGGATTGTTAGCAGCAGAACAAAATTTGGCACATATTCTGACGGAAATCAACCGTGCTCAAAAAACAGGTGGCGATCTTAACAATGGGATGCTCAATATGAATGAATTCTCTAAAAAGTCGTTAGCACGACTATGGGGAGTAACACATTTCTATTGCGACGATGAAGAAGTGGTAGAGCGTTGCTGGATATTCAAAGATGGCTCTATGATGGTAAATAATATTCCATTAATAATTACCCCCAATGGTGATGAGCAATTTGGTTTTGGAACTTATCAAGAGGCCGTGGTTGAATTTGACCGAAACGGTCAGGTTACGGATTTCCGCTTCTCGCTTTCTTCGCAAACAGGTCTTAGTATGACCAATTGCGGTACAGAGGATATTGAAAACTCACATGTAATACAACAGCAGGTTGAGCGATTCCGTACAGCTTACAACACCAAGGACTTGGCAACAATAGAACAGATGTTCAGTGATGATGCCCTAATTATCACAGGCTCTGTGGTTAAGACAAAGACATTATCCGATTCTGAGAAAGCTACCTTTAAAGTTGTATACAATCGTCAAAACAAAGATCAATACATTAATAATTTGAGAAAATGCTTTGCACGTAATAAATGGATTGATGTTAAGTTCAGTGAAATTGAGAATAGCAAAGACCAAGGTGCTTGTGCAGGTATTACCCGTTCTCGCATAAATCCGAACAAGTATGCCGTACGTTTGCGCCAAAGTTGGAAGTCGAGCAATTATGAGGATGAAGGTTATTTGTTCCTGCTTTTTGACTTTACACCAGGCAAGGATCCTGAAATCAACGTACGTACGTGGCAGCCAGAATGGACTGATATCAAGAGAAAAGACGGACACCAGCAACCCGATGACGACATATCAACATTAGGTGGTTTTGGGTTCTGATAATTATTTAACACATACATACAAAATTATGAGAAAGGTATTATTATTTTGGATGCTAATAATGTGCATTCTGGGTGTAAGAGCACAGTCTGCATACATATCCAGCAGTCCTTACGATAAAGAAGACAGGATTGGTAGTCTTAATGGTGCAGGTGGTATTCTTATAATATCCAAGCATGCCGACTTAGTAATAACTGTTGTAAATGCCCCGAAGGCAAAGGTGACTGCTGCCGAAAAACGTAGTGACGGGATGTACGAGTATGAGGTTGTGGTAGACAAGAATGTAACCAATGAGGCTAAAATAGAAGTTAATCGTCGTGGCGATGTAAATCGTGTTGATTGGGTTGTTATCACAAAGCCCGATTTCTTCCGTGCCTATTTGATTGAGGAAGTACAAAAACCAATCCTTCTGGAAGATCAGACCAGAGGTAATGATGCAGGAATGGATAAGACGAAGGCTGAGGTTGAGTTTCAGTCAACGATTGATGATCTGACAATCAACTGTCAGGAGCTTTTGAATCGAGGAGCTACTATTTCCAAAACAAAAAAGCGTGGTGACAATAGCATAAATATCATCACACTGACTATACCTATTTCAATCTTGAACGACGCAAAGGCAAAGTTAGAGTCTGCCCAGCGAGAGCATAAAAGCTATAGTGATAATATATATGCCAGAAGCAATGCAGGTAAGGATGTTAGTGATGCTGAATGGGAGAGACTTGACCAATTGGAGGAGGTAGAGGCAGAGGCAGCAGAAGAACTTGATAAAATTACACATATTCAGGTTTTTGCCCAAGGAACAAACCAATTACCTGTCAACATTATTGATCTTCGCGGACAGTCAAAGATAGTTTATGGCGTTTTGCTTTTAAAAGTAGTAGAGAAAGTGCACATGAGTAAATGTGCCGGCTTTATGGAAGAAGGTGGTCGTCAGTTTGCATTACGCGAATATAAGAATGCACGCAATGCTTTCACCAATGCACTTACAGCAGGCGACACACCAAACAATCTTAAAGCAACAATACAAACAAGTATTGCTCAGTGCGACAGTTGTGCTGCGTATGAGAAATACACACTTGCAGCTTTTGCAAGAATGAGAGAAATAAGAACCTTGGGGGGCTCACAGGAAGAAGCTGTAAATTGTGCGACAGCTGCTATTGAATATTTGCAGGAACTGAATCGTTATAATCCAGGCGATTTTTATACAAATCGTATCAGCCAATTGGAGAATATGATAAACAACTTGCCTCTTGAAATATTTTTTACCACTGTTAGATGGGTAAAGAATGTTAGTGGACTTTATGAGGCAGGAAAAATACCAAATGTGGAGATATGGAGTTTTAAAGGCACAACACCGCCTGTTCCCAAGAATTATGCGAATGATAAGAAGTTCAAAAGTATGACAAGCAATTCTAATGATTTTGAACAAGTGGGAATAACAAATGAGGAGGGACAAGCTGATTTAAGATTTGACCGTCAAAACCTCCCCACTGGTTTATTCTTCCGTCCAACAGGTTCTGCTGATAAAATCAAGATACAGTATATTGATTTAAAAGACCTCCTTCGCCAATCAGAAGGTACATATAATAAGAGAAGATTTAGACTGAAAATGTATGTATCATATTAATAATTTATAAAAAAATGAAAAATTTAGCAATTAAAGGTTTGGCAGTTTTTGCCATGATGTTTTTAGCAAGTAGTCAGGTATCTGCACAAGGATTTTTGAAAAAACTGACTAAGACCGCTGAGAGTGTAACGAAAACAACATCAACAGAGACTACAGAGACTGCAAGTACGGATACAGCTGATGTAAAAGCTTTGAAATGGGATGAGATTCCTGTTTACACAATTAAGGAAGTGATAGGTACAAACTCAGATGGCTCTGTGGCAACAAATGAGGATGGTACTCTTATGAAATCCTATCAATTGGTTGACCAATTTGGTAATGTACGAAGCGCAGAGGCTGTAAAGGAACAGCAGAGAAAGATTAATAAGGCTATCGGAAATATTATTGCAAAAGTTGGTGGTGGTGCCGCTTTGGGCGCAGCAACCACATTGATAGCTGGCGGTAATGCAAAAGATGCGATAGTAGGCGGTGCCGCTGGTGCTGCTGCAGGCTTGGCTTTGAGCGCTGACGATATTAAGAAAGCAAAAGCATTGAAAAAATCAATGAAAGACCAAAAAGCATTGCTCGCTATGTATGAGAAAAATTTTACTGCAGAGGGACAGCCTGTAGCTGCTAATGCAAAAGGTATGGCAGAAGTGGAAAATCTCGTTAAAGGCGAAAGCATGTCTTTGACAGCAGAACTATATAAGGAAACACTTAACAGTCCTCAATATGCATCTGCTGACGATTGGGAGGTGCCTACTATTTAGTTATAAGTAATTAGAGATGAAGAAAATAAATATTATATTATTTTTGATGGTCGTTTTTTGTCTTACCTCTTGTAAAAAATCTATGAACTCGCAGGAGATATATGATAAAACGGCTTCTGGTGTAGTGTTGATATTAAATTATTTTTACTATTCGGTAATTCTGCCAGATGACACCGAAATATATTTTACCGGTGTTGATGATAACGGACAATTGGAAGGGCTGACTTACGACAAAGATGAAGCTTGGAATAATTGTGCTGCATGCACGGGTACAGGTTTTTTCATCTCTAACGATGGATTGATAATGACTAACCGACATGTAGCGCAGCCTGGAATAAGCGAAAAAGCCATTAAGGCATTCCTAAAGAACTATAAAAAGATGCTGAAAGTCATCTATCAGGAAAAGAGGGGCAAGTTAGCTGAAATGTACTATAGTTGTGACGGAAACGTAGCAGCACAAAATGAACTTGCACACCAATACCAAAAAGTAGGTGAGATACTTGAACAAATTGATGATATGGATATGAACGATGCTGAGTTCAATACATATAGTAAGGTTAGTATTGCATACAATGATATGCATGTTCTTAAGTTTGAAGATTTCAAACCTTGTACAGTTATTTCGGTTTCTGATGAAGAGGCTGTAGACTTGGCTACTATTCAATTGGACGATTGCAAAACTCCTGAAGGGCGGTATATTTTCCAATTGCGTGACAATGATGAGCAACTGACACTTGACCAAAAGTTATATATGATAGGATATAACAAAGGTTTTGCTATTGCAAAGACTGCTCAAGGTATTCGTTCACAATGTTATAGTGGCAATGTCACACAAAAAGATGACGGAGAAAAAATTCTTTATAGCATTCCTTCGCAATCAGGCTCTAGTGGCAGTCCTGTTATTGATGAATATGGCAATTTAGTAGCCGTAAACTTCGCTGGATATACAGGAACACAAGGATTTAACTATGGTATTCCATCAAAGCGTATTCGACAGTTCATGTTAGATAATTGAAAGGTATTTTACCGATATCGGTAATTACATATTAGGTTAGTAGCCACGGCGAAAAGCAAAGAATGTTCTATTGAGGGTATCCTTTGTTTTTTGTCGTGGCTGAATTATGTAGATACATAATATATTGATTTATTGTAAACTTGAAATGCAAAATGCCACAAAAGCCCTTCAATCGTAAAAAAACACACACTTATGTAAAAGTTTTCTTTTTTTATTTGAGCAATAAAAATAAATTTTGTAACTTTGCAGCCTATAAAGCCTGTATTCCGGGCTTTTGTCATTTAAAGAAAACTTAACGCGTTAACAAATATGGCAGAAACAAAGAAGATTAAAACAGCATTGGTGTCGGTGTTCCATAAGGACGGACTCGACGAGTTGTTGAAAAAACTGAACGAGGAAGGTGTACGTTTCCTTTCTACGGGTGGCACACAGTCGTTTATCGAATCATTAGGCTATGAGTGCCAAAAGGTGGAGGACGTAACGACATATCCGTCGATTCTCGGCGGAAGGGTAAAGACACTGCACCCGAAAATATTCGGTGGTATACTCGGTCGCAGGGATAACGAAGGCGACAACGAGCAGATGCACTTGTACGGAATACCAGAGATAGACCTCGTGATTGTAGACCTCTATCCATTTGAGCAGACTGTGGCAAGCGGTGCAAGCGATGCAGACATCATAGAGAAGATTGACATAGGCGGCATTTCGTTGATACGTGCCGGAGCAAAGAATTTCAAGGATGTGGTGATTGTGCCAAGCAAGGCGGAATACAGCGTGCTGCTCGACATCCTGAACAAGAAGGGTGCGCAGACTGACATCGAGGACCGCAAGATGTTTGCAACACGTGCATTCGGCGTGAGCAGCCATTACGACACAGCTATACACAACTGGTTTAACAAATAACAGACAAACGACAATGGGACTTTTTTCATTCAGACAAGATATAGCGATGGACCTCGGCACTGCCAACACCATCATCATCAGCGGTGACAAGATTGTTGTTGACGAGCCGTCAGTAGTGGCTCTCGACCGTCGCACCGACAAGATGATAGCCGTGGGTCAGCAGGCGAAAATGATGTATGAAAAGACACACGATAACATACGCACCATACGACCACTGCGCGACGGCGTGATTGCCGACTTCTCTGCTTGCGAGCAGATGATGCGCGGACTCATAAAGATGGCACACAAAGGCAGCCGTCTGTTCTCACCCTCATTGCGAATGGTGATTGGCGTACCTTCGGGCAGTACCGAAGTGGAGTTGCGTGCCGTTCGTGATAGTGCAGAGCGTGCCAACGGACGCGATGTGTACCTGATATTCGAGCCAATGGCAGCAGCCGTGGGTGTAGGTATCGACGTGGAAGCACCAGAGGGCAATATGATTGTCGACATCGGCGGTGGCAGCACAGAGATTGCAGTAATATCGCTTGGCGGTATTGTGAGCAACAACTCTATACGTGTTGCCGGTGACGACCTTACAGCCGACATACAGGAATATATGAGCCGTCAGCACAACGTGAAAGTGAGCGAGCGTATGGCGGAGCGCATCAAGATTAACGTGGGCAGCGCACTTGCCGACCTCGGCAACGAGGCACCAGAGGACTATATCGTGCACGGTCCTAACCGCATAACGGCATTGCCAATGGAGGTGCCCGTATGCTACCAAGAGATTGCCGGATGCCTTGATATGACGGTGGCAAAGATTGAGAATGCCGTGCTCTCTGCACTTGCCGAGACACCACCTGAAATCTATGCTGACATCGTGAAGAACGGCATCTATCTCACTGGCGGCGGCGCATTGCTGCGTGGTCTCAACAAGCGTTTGGAGAAAAAACTAAACATCAAGTGCCACGTTGATGAAGACCCATTGCACAGTGTGGCAAAGGGTGCAGGCATAGCCTTGAAGAACATCGACAGGTTTACTTTCCTTATGAGATAAACACACGCCGCAAGAGAGCAAAAGGTCTGAACGATGCGCAATCTGCTGGAGTTTTTGGCAAAGTATTACAACTGGTTCTTGTTTGTGATACTTGAAATTGTTAGTTGTTTACTGTTGTTTCAGTATAACAACTATCAGGGCAGTGTATGGATAAACTCGGCAAATGTGGTGAACGGAAAGTTGCTTGAACTTTCGTCAAGTATAGAGGCATTCTTCTCGATGTCGAAAGCCAACGAGCAACTTACATTGCGCAACTTCTACCTTGAGCGGCAAGTGGGGCAACTAAGACGGCTCTACACCGAAGCAACCGGTGACACCCTGACACCAGATGCAGGGCAAATGGAATTGTTGGAGAGATACAAACTCGTGCCGGCAAAGGTTGTGGGCAGCACACTCGACAGACAAGACAACCTTATGACCATAGACAAAGGAAGTGCCGACGGCATAGAACCTGATATGGGTGTGGTCAGCGGTCTTGGGGTCGTGGGCGTTACGTTTCTTGTAGGAGACCACTATTCCGTAGTAATGCCCGTTATAAACACAAAGACACGAATAAGTTGCGTGATAAGGGGCAGGGGCTATTTTGGCTACCTGCAATGGGACGGTAAGGAATCAGGCATTGCATATTTGGAAGATGTGCCACGCCATGCACGCTTCAAGAAAGGCGACTGGGTGGAGACCAACGGCTACTCGTCGATATTTCCACCGGGAGTGATGGTAGGCAAGATTGTGCAGACCTACAACTCGCGCGACGGACTTTCGTACAAGCTGAAAGTGCAACTTGCCACCGACTTCGGCAACCTGCGCGATGTCAGCATTATAACCGACAAGGAACTGATAGAAAGGGCGAGGCTGCTCGAAACGGCACGCGACTCGCTGAGACAAATGAGAAGGGAGTGAGAAAACTATGATTGATATTGCCAAACGATTTGCATTGTTCCTGCTCCTCATCGTGGCACAGGCACTGATATTCGGACGCATACACGTTTTCGACTGCGCCACACCTCTCATATACATATATTTTGTGCTGACGTTCAACCACACATATCCGCGCTGGGTGGTATTGTTGTGGAGTTTTGCCATGGGACTGTGCATCGACGCATTCTCAAACACACCGGGAGTAGCCACGGCATCGCTGACGCTCATAGGCTTCATACAGCCTTATTTCTTTGCACTCTTTGTACCCGACGATGCTTCGGAGAAATTCTCCCCGTCGATAAAGGATATGGGAGTCATGAAGTTCTCCTTCTTTGCCGGCGTGCTGCTGCTCGTGTTCTGTATGGCGCTGTTCTCGCTCGAAGCGTTCAACTTCTTCGACCTTAAACACTGGCTTATGTGTGTGGGCGGAAGTTGGATTATCACCATAATGTTCATTATAATGATAGAGAGTGTAAGAAGCAAGTGAAAGACTTTCAACTCGAAAACCGTAAGTATGTCATAGGAACGGCGGCTGTAATCATTGTTGCCGTCTACCTTGTCAGGCTTTTCACCTTGCAGATTACGAGCGATGACTACAAGAAGAGCGCCGACTCAAACGCATTCCTTAAAAAAGTGGAATATCCGTCGCGCGGAATCATCACCGACCGCAACGGCAAGCTGATGGTTTACAACCAGCCTGCCTACGACATAATGGTGATAATGAACGAGACAAAAAACCGTCTCGACACTGCCGACTTCTGCGCTGCGCTCAATATCAGCCGTGAAGAGTTTGACAGACGCATGGAGACAATAAAGGACAGGTCTAAAAATCCCGGCTACTCTCGTTTCACACAGCAAGTGTTTATGTCGCAAGTGCCCGAGGAGGACTTTTCAATGTTTCAGGAAAAGATGCACCGCTTCCCCGGATTCTACATACAGCGACGCAGTATAAGACAATACCAATATCCATACGCGGCTCACGTTCTGGGCGACGTGGCGGAGGTGTCGCCGGCGGACATCGAAGAAGACGACTACTACATTCCCGGCGACTACATTGGTAAGTTGGGCGTGGAACGCTCATACGAGAAACAACTGCGCGGCGAGAAAGGTATGCAGATACTGTTGCGCGACGCACACGGACGAATAAAAGGCAAATATCAAGACGGAGCACTCGACCGCCAGCCTGTGGCAGGAAAGAACCTTACATTGAGTATCGACCTGAAACTGCAAGAACTCGGTGAGCGACTGATGGAGGGAAAGATTGGCTCGATAGTGGCAATAGAGCCGAGCACGGGCGAGGTGCTCTGTATGGTATCATCGCCAACTTACGACCCACGAATAATGTCAGGACGACAGCGCAGCAAAAACCACAAGATACTTGGCAACGACCCTTGGAAACCACTGCTCAACAGAAGCATTATGGGACAATATCCTCCCGGCTCAACGTTCAAGACAGGACAGGCTCTTACATTCCTCACCGAAGGCATCGTAACGCCAAGCACAATGTATCCGTGTTATCGAGGTTTCTACCACAAAGGACTGCACGTAGGCTGTCACGGACACGGCTCGCCCTTGGCTGTCAACTATGCCATAAGCACATCGTGCAACGCATATTTCTGCTGGGGACTGTACCACATGATTGGCAACAAAAAGAAGTACGGCAAGGTGCAGAATGCCATGAACACGTGGCGTGACTATATGGTGAGCATGGGATTTGGCTACAAGCTGGGTATCGACCTGCCGGGTGAGAAACGCGGACTGATACCCAACGCCGACTACTACGACAATGCATATAAAGGCTCGTGGAACGGCCTCACGATAATAAGTATCTCCATTGGTCAGGGCGAGGTAAACCTCACTCCGCTGCAAATAGCCAATCTCGGTGCAACCATTGCAAACAGAGGTTATTACTATGTGCCCCACGTTGTTAAGAAAGTGCAGGGTGAGCCTCTCGACACAACCTTCACACGCCGCCACTATACCAAGGCGCAACGCTGGGCATACGAGAAAGTGGTGGAAGGCATGCGTGCGTCGGTGATTGGCGGAACGTGTCACAGTGCCAACCGTTCTGACTACGAAGTGTGCGGAAAGACAGGAACGGCGCAAAACCGCGGACAAGACCACTCTGTGTTTATGGGCTTCGCACCGAAAAACGACCCGAAGATTGCCATTGCCGTGTATGTAGAAAACGGTGGATTTGGTGCCGACTATGGTGTGCCTATAGGCTCGCTGATGATGGAGCAATACATAACAGGCAAGTTGTCGGAGGCATCAATGAAGAAAGCAGAAGATTTCCAACATAGAAGAATTTCTTATGGTTCGAGAAACAGATAAACGACCAAGCATATTAGGCTCGATAGACTGGATTACGATAATCCTCTATCTTGCACTGCTCGCATTCGGCTGGATTAGCGTGTGCGGAGCAACCTACACCTACGGCGACGATGTCGATATCTTCAGCCTCGCCTCACGTTCCGGTATGCAGATTGTGTGGATAGGCACATCGCTGTTTCTCGCACTCGTGATACTGCTGCTCGACGACCGCTTCTACGACACCTTTTCATACGCCATATACGGACTATTGCTATTATTATTGTTCGTCACCATATTCAATCCGCACACTATCAAAGGCTCACGGTCGTGGCTCGTTTTAGGACCGATACACGTGCAGCCTGCAGAGTTTGCTAAGTTTGCCACGGCTCTCGCTTTGGCAAAATTTATGAGCACCTATGGCTATAGCATAGCCAAGACGCGCGACTTTGCCTACACATTAGCAATAGCCTTGCTACCTATGATATTCATAGTGCTGCAACGCGAGACGGGTAGTGCCCTTGTCTATCTATCGTTTTTCCTTATGTTCTACCGCGAGGGAATGGCTGGCAGCATACTTTTCACGGGCGTGGCTGCCGTGGCATATTTCGTTATAGGAATAAAGTTCGAGAGCACTATGCTGTGGGGACTGCCCACATCGGTGGGTAAGTTCTGCGTGCTGCTTATGGTGCAGATATTCACTGCCATTATGGTGTGGGTGTATTGCAAGCAGCGCGAGACGGCACTCAAAATGCTTGCCTACTGCATACTGGGCACTGTCGCGGCTTTGCTGTTCTCAAAATATTTCATACCATTCGATGTGGTATGGGTGCAGCTATTGTTGTCGGCTATACTAATCGGACATTTGCTGTGGAACGCACTCGGACAGCGCACACGCAACTATTTCCTCATTATCCTGTTTGCCATCGGCTCAATGGCGTTTTTCTATTCTGCCGACTACGTGCTGAACAACCTTTTGGAAAAGCACCAAAGAGTGCGCATCAATGTGCTGTTAGGCTTGGAAGAAGACCTTGCAGGTGCAGGCTACAACGTACACCAGAGTCAGATTGCCATAGGTTCAGGAGGATTGGAGGGAAAAGGTTTCCTTAACGGCACGCAGAACAAGCTGAAATTCGTGCCCGAACAAGACACCGACTTCATCTTCTGCACCGTAGGCGAGGAAGAAGGTTTCATTGGCTGCGCCATTGTGTTGCTGCTTTTCCTTATGCTGATATTGAGGCTCATACACCTCTCCGAGCGGCAACCCTACCGCTTCGGACGAGTCTATGGCTATTGTGTGCTTTCCATATTCCTTTTCCACTTGTTCATCAACGTGGGAATGGTGCTCGGACTAACGCCTGTGATTGGCATTCCGCTGCCGTTCTTCAGTTATGGAGGCTCGTCGCTGTGGGGATTCACCATATTGCTGTTCATCTTCCTGCGCATTGACGCAGGGCGCAAACTCGTGCGCAGATAGAAACTATTTTCTGCTTATCTTCACGCCAACGTCGGCAATGCCTGGCAATACCTCGCGCATCATATTGTGCCTTATGCGCAATATCAGCGAGTCGCCCTCGTTCAGTTGCATATCTTTCAAGTGAAAGTTATACTGCTTGTAACTCACGCCGTTGGTGCTGAAAAGGCTTTGCTGCCTTGCAAAATTGCAGTTAAGCGTGTCGTAGGTAACGGTGTTTGCTGGCAACAGCCTCTGCTCCACCACCATACAAAGGTCAAGGAAAGGATATGTGCCGTTCAGGCGCAGGCTTATCTCCTCCTTGAACGTGCCGCCCTCTCCTATCTTTCCTATATTATATAATAATGTGTCTGTCTTTTCCCACCCCACTGCATCGGCGTGGTCATACCTATGATATATGGTCTTGTGGTCGCAAGCCGTCATCAGCATTGCCGCCACAAGAACCAAAAATGTTGCTATATGCTTACTATTACCCAGCATTGTCTTTTTTAGGCGAGTTATTCTTACCGCCGTTTCCTTGCTGCTTGTTACCTTGCGGTCTGTTTTGCTTGTTGCCTTGCGACTGCTTTTTCTTTTTCTTCTTTTTCTTCTTCGCGCTGTCGAAACGACTCAAGTCGCCGTCGGCAAGGTCTTTCGTGCGCTCCACAGGCTTCTTGGCATCGTCTGGCTGCAACGACACGGGCTTCTCGCCGCACCTGTTCATTTCAATCACCTCTTTCGCCCTCTCTGCCGTTATCTCCTCAAGGTTGGCAGCAAGTCGCTTGTCGGTTGAATAGGTGACGAGCCCTGCCAATATATCCGTCTTGAACAGGTAGTATTCGCTGTCTGTGGTCTCGAGCACCACCTCACGGCTCGGCAACTTTCGTCCTGCCTCCATATAGTTGTCCACCTCGTAGTTGAGGCAGCATTTCAGCTTGGCACACATACCTGCCAGCTTCTGTGGATTGAGCGACATATCCTGATAACGCGCCGCATTGGTGCTCACGCTCACGAAGTTCTTCATCCAAGTGGCGCAGCACAACTCGCGTCCGCAAGGTCCTGTACCGCCTATGCGCCCTGCCTCCTGCCTTGCACCAATCTGTTTCATCTCTATGCGCACATGGAAAGTGTCAGCAAGCACTTTTATCAGTTGGCGGAAGTCCACGCGCTCATCGGCAATATAGTAGAATATCGCCTTGTTGCAATCGCCCTGATACTCCACGTCGCCAATTTTCATCTGCAAGCCCAAGTCCTTTGCTATCTGCCTGCTCTCTATCATTGTCTCATGCTCGCGTGCCTTTGCCTCACGATACTTGTCGATGTCTATCTGCCTTGCTATGCGATAGATTCGCTTTATATCGTCCATCGACTTTATATTGGCTTTCTGTATCTGCTTTTTCACGAGCCTACCCGTGAGCGTCACCACGCCTACATCGTGTCCAGGACTCGCCTCCACAGCCACGACGTCGCCCTTCTTCAGGTCAAGACCGTTCACGTTGTGGTAATATCCCTTGCGAGTGTGCTTGAATTGCACTTCCACAAGGTCGGTCATATCGTTGTTTCCCGGCACGTCGGCAAGCCAGTCGTATGTGTTGAGTTGGCGGTCCTGCCGTCCCACGGCATTCTTGCACAGCCCTCTGTCCATACAGCAGCCCACCTCAAAATTCTTATTGTCGTTCATTGTCGTATGTTGTCTTTATTTCTAATTCTGTATCAATAGCACTATCATCTGCAATGACAGGTCGAAGAACACTATCTTGCTGTTGGCGTTCTGCCCAATATCCCTTATCGCCCTGTCCACGAGACTGTTTATCTGCAATATGTTGCCCTCGTTCACGAATCGTGCAAAGTTCTTTGCAAACTGCTCCTCGCGCTCCGTCATATATGTCAGTTCCTCGTTGCCGAAGTTGTACATGAAATTCTCACGCATCAGTCGCAGCATATAGGTAAGGAAACGCTTCTGTTGCTCCCTGCCATAGCCAGCCATCGTGTCGCTCCACCTTTTCAGGTCTTTTATCTTGCGCTGATAGGCAAGCCTCATCAGCATTTGGAATTGGTCAAGAAACAGTTCGTTCTCGTTCTCCGCGCTCAACTGCTCCACGGCTTTCAGCCAGTTGCCATTGGCTATGCGTGCCAGTCGTCGCGCTGTAGCCTCGTCAATTCCTCGCCTTTCCACAAGTGCCCTCTCCATAGCCTCGGTGTCTATCTTCTTCACGTCTATGCGCTGCACGCGGCTGCGGATTGTCTCTAACAACTTGTCAGGCTCTTCGCACACCATTATGAACACCGTCTGCTGCGGTGGCTCCTCTATCAGTTTCAGCAGCTTGTTGGCACACTCGCCGTTCATTCTCTCCGGCAGCCATATCAGTGACACCTTGTAGCCGCCCTGACTCGACTTCATATTAAGTTTGTGCGAAAGGCTGTCGCTCTCCCCTGCGGTTATTATCGCCTGCTGGTTCTCAGTGCCAATCTCGTTGAGCCACTGGTCAATGGAGAAATACGCCCCCTGCTGCAAAAGACTATTCCATTCTGTGATGAAATCATCGCTCACAGGCTTATGTTCAGCACTCATTCCAGGCAGTTTTATGGTAGGAAAGGTAAAATGAAGGTCGGGGTGCTGCCATTTCTTCAACATAGCACACGAGTTGCAACTGCCGCAGCAGTCACCGTCTGCCCCGTGATTCTGACAAAGCAGATAGGATGCAAAAGCCAGTGCCAATGCCATCTTGCCGCTACCTTCAGGTCCGCACAGCATAATGGCGTGGGGCATTCTCCCCTCGCTCACCATTTTCATCAGCCGCTCTTTCACAGCCTGCTGTCCTATCACTTCCGTCCACTTCATAACTCTCTCCCACCCCTGCAAGCACGCAAGAGTGCATAATATGTTACAAAGGTACTTAAATTTACTTGCCCTGCAAAATAACAAATACAAATTTAATATTTTTTATGCTATATAGAGTGTTACATTTCGATTATCTATGAATGATAGACAATACATTTTAAACGTTCAGATTTATAGATGTCTTTTCCACATCAAGAAAAAATGATTAATTTTTCTAAATTTATTTGGTGGCATCATCATTTTTGGGTACTTTTGCATTGTAATTTTTAGTAATAAACCAATAAAAAATAAAGAAAATGAACAAGAAATTTATCTGTGCCGTTTGCGGCTACATTTATGAGGGAACAGAGGCTCCAGAGAAGTGCCCTATGTGTAAGGCTCCTGCTTCAAAGTTTTCTGAAATGAAGGAAGAAGAGGGTCTGAGTTTTGAGACAGAGCACGTGATTGGCGTGGCTAAAGGTTGCGACGAGGAGATGATTAAAGACCTCAATGCACACTTCAATGGCGAGTGTACTGAGGTTGGTATGTATCTTGCAATGAGCCGCCAGGCAGACCGTGAAGGCTATCCAGAAATAGCAGAGGCTTTCAAGCGCTATGCTTTCGAGGAGGCAGAGCACGCAGCTAAGTTTGCTGAGTTGCTCGGTGATGTTGTTTGGGACACAAAGACCAACCTTGAGAAGCGTATGGCAGCCGAGAGTGGCGCATGTGCAGACAAGTTCCGCATTGCAAAGAATGCTAAGGCTCAGAATCTTGACGCTATTCACGACACAGTTCACGAGATGGCAAAGGACGAGGCTCGTCACGGTCAGGGTTTCCAGGGCTTGTACAACCGCTATTTCAAGAAATAATAGTGGCGTAAGATACACAATAAAACAAAAGGAAAGTCGTTTTATCTATATGATGAAACGGCTTTTTTACTTTATTATGATAGTGGCAGGCATCGTGGCTTGCAGCGACGATGACAGTTTTTCAACATCGCGCAATAATATGCTGACACTTCCGGCAGACACGTTGATGCTTGATACGGTTTTCAGCAACACTCCTTCAAGTATGTATGCCTTTTGGGTGCGCAACGGCAGCGGCGACGGTATACGTATTGGCAGCGTAAGATTAGAGCGTGGCAACCAGACTGGTTTCAGGGTAAACGTTGACGGAGTATATCTTGATAATAACAACGGCAGCATTGCCCACGACTTTGAGGTGCGCAAGGGCGACAGCATCTGTGTGTTCGTGGAACTGACATCACGCAACAATGGGGAACTTGAGCCGCAAAAGATAAGTGACAGACTGTTGTTTGCATTGGAAAGCGGTGTGGAGCAGGGCATAACCTTGTGTGCATACTCCTGGGATGCGGAAATGGTTGACAGTCTCATTGTGGAAGAGAACACCATACTTGCACCTGTGCGCCCATACGTTGTGCGCCGAGGCATAAAGGTAAATGAAGGTAAGACACTTACCATCGCGGCAGGAACAAAGATGTTCTTCCACGAAGATGCCGGCATTGACGTGTTTGGCAACCTTGTTGTTGACGGCACGGCAGGCAACGAGGTTGTTATGCGCGGCGACCGCCTTGACCACATGTTCAATTATCTGCCATACGACCGCGTGAGCGGACAGTGGCGAGGACTGCGTTTCTTTGATACTTCCTATGACAACAGGATTTCGTTTGCCGATATACACAGTTGCAAAGATGCTATTGTGTGTGACTCTGCTGCATTCAGTGATGAGACACTGCGATTGGGCATAGACCACTCTACGATACACAACTGCGACGGCTACGGAGTGCTTGCCTTCAACAGCCATATAGCGATTTCAAACACGCAGATAACCAACACTGCTGCCGATTGCCTGGCTGTGTATGGCGGTGCTTGCAGCGTGGTGTATACAACGTTGGCGCAGTTCTATCCTTTCATTGCCGACCGTGGCGTGGCTCTGCGAATGTCAAACTTTTATAACGATGTTCCCTATCCGCTTGTGAGTATGCAGTGTGTCAACTGCATTGTAACGGGATATGCTGCCGATGTGCTTATGGGAGAGCGGCTCGATGATGAGGAAACGCCTTTCGTGTATTATTTTGCCAACTGCATCTTGCGCACTCCTGATCCTGAAGCAACCGAGGAAGAAGAATATCCTCTTTACGATGTGATATATGAGACAGCGGAAGACAGCATTAACGGCAAGCAGCATTTTGCGAATATAGACGAGGATAACCTGTATTACGATTTCCGTCTGACAGAGGGAAGTCCTGCCATTGGATCGGCATTGCCGGTGGAAGGATTTGCTGACGACCGCCTCGGCAATCCACGCTCAGCAGAAACACCTTCGATGGGATGCTACGAATATTAAGCCGGGATTATATACAATATCACATAAATGCAGAAATCCCATTCACTGTGAAGTGAATGGGATTCTGTGTTTGTTTGGAATAAATTTTTTCTTTGTGAAAAATATTAGGCTTCTCCTGTTGTTGCAGGGATAACCGAAACAACGCTCTTGTTGCGACGACCCTTGTGGAAGTTTACAACACCGTCAACCAAAGCGAACAATGTGTCGTCTTTACCAATACCAACATTCTTGCCTGGGTTGTGGCGTGTACCACGCTGACGAACAATGATGTTGCCGGCAACACAAGCCTGACCACCCCAAATCTTTACGCCTAATCTCTGCGATGCGCTCTCGCGACCGTTCTTCGAACTACCTACACCTTTTTTATGTGCCATTTCTTGGTCCTCCTAATTTTTTAAGCGATTACTTGTTTAACCTTTATCTCTGTGAACTGCTCACGGTGACCGTTCTTCTTGCGATAGTCCTTGCGGCGCTTCATCTTGAACACGATAACCTTGTCGCCCTTTACCAATGGGTGAAGTACTTCACATACTACCTTTGCACCCTCTACTGTCGGTGCACCTACCTGAATTGCTCCGTCTTTGTCTACGAGCAAAACCTTCTCAAATTCAACAGTCTGTCCTGCCTCTACATTCTTGAGGTGATGAACGAAGAGTTTCTTGCCTTCCTCTACCTTAAACTGCTGACCGCTAATCTCTGCAATTACGTACATTTTTATTATAAGTATTAAAACGGGTTTTTCCGCTGGGCGACTGACATCTATCAGCACTTCATTGAGCCACCACGGATTCAAATCGGCTGCAAAATTAATACTTTTCTACGAAAAACTTGCTGCTACAACAGAAAAACTTGCAAAACTTTATGTTTATTTAACACGAAAGAAACAGTTATCGTGTTTAGTATTCAGTTATCAGTGATTAGTTGCGGAGTAGCGGCAGACGGTATATATATATCGGTCGCAGACACAAGTATTGAGTATTACTTCTGCGGCGTGTCGGGATAATACGTCTTTCAGGTCGCTACGTATGCCTTCGCCAGTAAGTTTAAGCACTGCCTCTTTTTGTGTCCATAGTTTTGTGAACTCTATTTCGGGCGTGGGGGAAGAGACGACAAGCTGAAACTCATCGTCGGAAAGGACGTGACGGGCAAGGGATTCTTTGAAAGGACGTATGCGCTCAATATCTACACCAATGGGAACATTGTCAATAACGCAAATGGCAGCCTCGCGGCAATGGCTGATGTTGAAATATATGTCAGGGTGATTTATTATGCGAGGCTTGCCGCCTTTCTCGTATTCAAAGATGGGATTGTCAACGATTCCGTACTCTTTTTGCAATCCTTCTTTCAGCAACAGATATGCAGCAACGCACTCTCTCCTACCCTGCTCGTGTTTGAAACGCAAGGCTTGCTCCCTACGCTGCGCAGATATGGAGGCGAGGGCGGTTTCCAAGTCAAAGTCGTAAAGGCGGTCGTTTATGTAAATCATTCTTCCTCTAATATTCCTATTCGTCTCTTTGGGTTTTCCTGTCCCGACATATCTGCGAGTTTCTTTGCCGGTCCAAGAATGTTCTGCTTGCCTGTTATCAACTTGTCCTTTGCCTTTTGATATGACTCCTGTGCTGCGTCAAGTTTTTGCGCCACATCCCTGAAGTGCTCCATGAAAGTACCCACGCGGTCGAGAAGAAGCCTTGCCTGTTTAAGTATCTCCTCTTGGTTTCTTGTCTGCTCCTGCTGCACCCAAGCCACCTCGATGAGCCTCAACACCGCCAAGAGATTTTGTTCGCCGGTTATAAACACTCCCTTGTCGTATGCCTCACGCCAAAGTCCGGCATCGTTGAGCAATGCCAACTGCAACGCAGTTTCGTTGGGCACGAACATTATAACATAATTGAGTGTCTGCTTCGGCGGCTTTATATATGCTTTGTAGTTCTTGTTTGCAAGTTCGCGCACATGACTGCGCAGACTCTGCACGTGGCGCGACAAGGCATCGTTGCGCGCCTCGTCGCTCTCGGCGTTTTGATAGTCAATGAATGCCGTCAGCGATGTCTTTGAGTCTATT
This sequence comes from Prevotella sp., assembly GCA_022511075.1. Lineage (GTDB taxonomy): Bacteria > Bacteroidota > Bacteroidia > Bacteroidales > Bacteroidaceae > Prevotella. The sequence goes on along the minus strand of JAFLSE010000009.1, from coordinate 42,595 downwards.
ATTGCATCACGGTTGTCGGGGAAGTGCAGTATCACATCGGGAATCATCTTCTGCCCTGTCTCATCATTGCGCAGGGCGTTGCCGTGTTCATCACGCAGCGTTTCCTGCACACTATAGTGAACGCCGCGTTTCAATCCTTCGCTCTCCAGCAGTTCCGATAGAATCATCTCGCCCCAGTTGCCCTGCATCTTGTTTTCGTTCTTCAGTGCGTTTGCAAGATTGTCTGCCTTGTTGCCTATCTCTGCGGCACGGTTAATCATATTCTCTATTGCCTTTTCGAGCGACGCGGTATTCTTTGTGCCCTGCTCACGAGTGTTATCCATTGCCTGCTTCATCTCGCCGATGCTCTCTTTCAGCGGATTTATTATTGCCGACATCTGTGTACTGTTGGTCTCTTGCAGTTCCTGTGAGCGCAGTTTCAGCAGTTCCGTCGTCGCGTTCTTCAGGCGTTCCTCCATCATCTTCATCTGCTGCTCCAGCACTTTATTGTTGTCCGCCATTTGCCGCACGTGTTCTTCTTGTGCTGCTGCCAACCGTTCCTGCATCTCCTTCTTGTCAATAGCCGCCTGCTGCTCAATGCGTTCCTTGTCGGCTATGGCTATGGCGCAACGCTTGTCAAGTTCGTTATACTTGGCATAGAAAGCCCCTATCCTTCCTGCATTTTGCCACTTCGACAGAAGCCATCCAATGGCAATGCCTATGACAATCCCTATCAGCATAAATATTATTGTTTCCATATACTTTGTTTTTTATTAGTCCTTTGTTTCCTTACTTTCCGTTTCGGTCTGCGTTGCAGGCCAGTTCACGAGGTATAGCCGTTCCGTGGCACGGGTGAAGGCGGTGTATAGCCAGTGTATATAATCGTTGTTTAGCATATCGTCGGTCATATATCCCTGGTCAACGTATATGTGTGCCCACTGCCCTCCCTGCGCCTTGTGGCAGGTAACGGCGTATGCATATTTTATCTGTACGGCATTGTAGTATACATCTTTCTGCAATGCCTTCAGTCGGTCTGCCTTCAGTGGAATGTCGGCATAGTCTGCCATCACGGCGTTGTAGAGCATTTCTGTCTGTTCGCGCGTGAGTGATGGCGATTCCGATTGCAGCGAGTCGAGCAGCACGGTGGCAGTAAGTTCGTAGTCGTCGTAGTCGGGAAATTGCATTGTGATGTCAGCAAAGCGAAAGCCGTACATACTGCGCACATTGCGCACACGCCTAACCACGCATCGGTCGCCGTTGGCAAGAAATGTCGGTGCGTTTGGGTCTTTCTCACGCTGCTGTGCCTGCTCCGTCCAAAAATAGTTGTTCTTCACAATCATCACCATATCGCCCGAGCACAGCTCTTCCTCGCGTCCAAGCACCATCGCCCTTATGCCATTGTTATATATATTAGCCCGCTTGTTACTGCGTGTCACCACCATTGTCTCGTCGATACCCACCCGTGAATGACTTGACGCAAGTTGCTCTATCAGTTCTCCTCCGGGCACCATCTTTATGTCCTCAAATCCTGCAAAACGTATCTTCGGCAGCCTCGTCATTTCGCCGTGCGCTATCATACTGCGTATCATCGTGGCATTCCACAATATCCCACTGCCAATACTTTGTCGCAGCACCTCATTGAGGTCACACTCGTATGTGGCAAGACCGTAGCCTTGCATATATCCACCTATCAGTGCCGGACTTTCTTCCTCACCCACAGGCGGCAACTGTGCTTTGTCGCCAATAAGCATCATACGGCAGTTGCGCCCGTTATAAACAAACTGCACAAGGTCATCGAGCAAGCGCCCAGAGCCAAACGACGTGTCGCTATAACCTTGATTTGCTACCATCGAAGCCTCATCAACAATGAAAAGCGTATCGCTTGCAAGATTGGCGTTCAGCGAGAATCCCGACAAGTCGCCAGCAGTCTTTTGCCTGTATATGCGCCGATGAATGGTATATGCCGCCGTTCCCGAATTTATCGAAAACACCTTTGCCGCACGCCCCGTAGGGGCAAGCAGCACCAACTTACACTTCAATGCCTTCAACGCCCTCACCATAGCACTTGCAATAACCGTTTTTCCCGTACCAGCCGAGCCTCGCAGTATCATCAGCGACTGTTCGTTGCGGTCGGTCATAAAGCGTGCAAACACGTTTATCGCGTGCTGCTGCTCCTTTGTAGGCTCAAATTCAAATGCCTGTCTTATGCGGTATGTAAGTTCGTCGGCAATCATTATTTACGTCGCGTCAGTTGTTTTTCGTTCATAATGCAAAAGTAACCCATTAGGCAGAATACAAAGAGTTGTAATTCTGAGACAATGCTATTTGTGACTTATCTAAGTGTCTATCTTTTGTTGCCATAATTTCCTATATTATAATATCATTTTATATCTCCTTTGCAAAGTTAATCATTTTTTTCTTTTTCTGCGGTTTAGAGGTGATTTTCTCTGTTTGTTAAGTTTTATATTATGTGACAAAATAATATTTACTCATACCAATTTGCTTTTAGCACCACATATCGTTCTTTGTGATAGCATTTTAGAAATTTCCTCATTTGTTACATATCGATATATCTGAGGGGGATGAAAGTTTGGGACTACTTTTTTTAAGAACTCTAATCCTATTGGTGCTATAGGTTTTATAATATCCAATTCGATACCGATAGCTTTATTATAGCCACAATAATATGAGAAATAGTTTTGTTCATTAATACCCAAGCGGTTCGAATATTTATCCCACATATCTTTAGGGCTACATTCTATTATACGTTTTATCTTTCCAAACCCAAGTACAGCTTTTTTAGGAGCCGAAGCATATATTATGACATAATCTCCTTGCTGAACATGTGGTTTTATTTTTCTCAGTTCAATATCTTTTCTACCAGAAATTAACATGTCTGCATATTCTGGCTTTACTGCAATAAATAAATATTTACGTATTATTTTTGTCTTTGCCATTTTTGCCTAACTCATATAATTGAAAATATATATTTTCATCTACTTCTACAGGAGAAGCAAAAGTATTCTTTTTTCGTCCATGAGAATTAAAAACTTCTTGGACTTTATGGAAACTTACAGGATAATCAAATACTTCTGTTTGACAAAATTTCAACGCTCTAATATTTGTATCAATATTGCCACCGCATAATTTCGAGATATGTTTCCATTCATATATTCCATAGCGTTTATTTAAACGAAATAATATTTTTGGCTTGTCCGTCATTACTTCTGTTAGATACGAAGAAGCTACAATAGATTTCGTATGAGAAAAATATTTGTTCTGCCCACTTACATACCATAGAATTCGTGCTGGATACTTTTCGCTTATCGGTTTTGTATGTCGATAATATACATTCTCAAAACTCCACAATTTTTCAGGATTTGCTCCAAACAAATCTTCATTTGCTATAGCAATATCAAATAATTGTCCTGCCCAATATGGTTTTATTGGAATAATATATGTTGGGATTCCGAGACCTCTAATTTTTAAAGGGAAGAGTTTTCTTTCTACTTCAAATAATATCCTATTATCATGTTTTATCGTAACATCTGGATAAGATTGTTGGATAATAGAGAAGACATCTTTTTTAGCAATGACAGTATTGTAAATATACTTTACAAAACAATTATTTCGTAGAATAAACCCAAACCTATTTAAAATATCTTTTTGCTCTTCTGTAATATATTTCTCTTTAAAAACAATTTGAGACTTTTTATTTTTTAAATTTATTTTAAGAATTTCCGAAATGATTTGGAAGAATAATGCACTACAAAGATCTCCTGTATAAATACGCAATAATTCAATTTCCACAGAGTCACTTTTTTCACAAATACCATAAAATGCAACATCTTCTCCATATCGCTTTTGTACGTATAAGTGACCGCCTTTTTTATTAACTATACCATATACTAAAGCATTAAAGGATTGTTTCTCTTCACCTTTTTTCTGCATCCAAAACCTTTCTACACAAATGGACAACTCTTGTGGACTTAATCTTGAAATAGAATCAGAATGTACACCTTTTAATTGATTAGGCATATAGTCTTCTCCATGCAAAAGTTGGTCTATCTGTAATATAAACTCCTGAGGATTATATATTTGTATCGAATATATTTTTTCTATTTCTTCTTTCTTGTTGAGCAGCCCTTCATCATAAGTTATAAAATAAGGCGTTTGTGATACAATACATGAAGCTATTTGCTTTCTATCAGAAACATCATTTTCAGATTTTCCTTTCACCACTTTTTCTAAATCCTTTACAACCTTCTTTTGTTTCTCTACATCAACTTGGAGTTGAGTAAATGAAGACAAAAATTTTCTGGTTTTAGCTGCGCGTAAATGGTTTTCGTCCCTATCAATTTCATTGTAAGCCTCTGGAGCAAAACACAATTCTGCTTCATCAATAAGCCAGTCCGCCAATAAACCACGAGGATCTTCAAGCGGATTCACTGAGTCTGGATTGTCTACTTCTCGCAGTTTCACGATAATATTCATATCCAATAATGCTTTAACCTTAGATACTGAAGAGGAAGAAAACAAATCAGGTTGATGGAAGTCATACCACCATCTATTTAAATATTTTTCATCAAAGCTTCGACTTCTTACTCTTTCGCGTGGCACAAAGCCGAAATTTCTCCAAACAGAAGAAGCATGACTAAAATCTGTCCTACAGCTAAGGGCTATTCCTCGATATATTTTCTCATATTTATTTTTTAGTACATTTAACAAAGCAACAGAAATTCCTTTTCCTCTATAAATATCGCATACACATAAATGTACAATGCTTATCCGTGAAAATCGAGAGACAACACGAAACATTAAATATCCAGCCAATACATTTCCGTCATGTGCAACAATAATCCATTTGTTTTTTGCATGATCCTCAAAACCTCCCTCTGGCATAAAACCTAATGTGGCAGAGTTTTTTCTTCCTAAAACTTTCACATCACGGAAAAGAATATGCTTATTATCAATAAATTCTATCGTCATCTTTTTTTATTAAAACTGGTTTTACAGTGGACAAATTAAAATGCATTTCCTGTCCTTCATTTGTTAATGGAGAAATTCCCTTGTGTTCTTCTAACCATTTTTGATATTCAGAAATATCTGGATCGGATATACAAATAGCATACTCTATTCCTAAAATCGCTATTACAAAATATATTTCAACTTCAACTTTGTAATTTGGCATTTCATTGTATTCCTTTGTAAAAAACTTCATTTCATAAAGTTTTTCCAAATACAGACCTTTACTTTGATTGTACACAACATCACCTTCTGAATAAATTCTGCGTTGGCTATAGGACCAGTATTTCCCTTTCCCAAACCGAGCATATTCACGCAAATTTTTCAATATATCATTTTCCTTTCCTAATAATTCCTGAACACATAAATCATATTTATCTTTGCCAACATTATATAAGAAAAATTCATAGGCACATTTTGCCAGAAAACGTGACAGTATTCGGTTGGGGTATGTCGGCTCTGGAATGTAGGGGAGTTCAATTGTTTTTATTTTCTCATCTTGAATCTTTTTATAGAGTACATCATCATCAAAAGATATCGTCATTCTCTTAGGAGATGTCTGTAGTGTTGCTTCCGTATTTATACAAACTTCTGGAAATCTTATTCTTTCTTTAACTAACTTATCTTTCTTTGTTAAGATTTCATTACGAAAACGCATTGATACAAAATAAGGTTGCGCCAAGAGTTCTTTTTCTATTTTTACAGAAAAATAATTATTGCATTTGTCACACACATATCCTTTAGGCAACAAATGATGTTTATTCCCAAGTGATTCAGGAATAATGTGCTCAACACTTTTAGAAGTGGAGGCATCTTTGTGGCAAAATATGCATATGCTCATATCTTGTCTCTTAACTTTGTACCATGGTCATAAAGTATATCCAATAAATTATCTGTATTAGGCAAGCCATAGTCAGAACAATATTGGTCATATGCATCATATATAGAAAGATGTTCACATGATTCAGGCAACATGGTAGTAATATCATTGTCTATAATCTTATTTACAATACATTTTTGATAATAGGCGACTTTTTGTACTCCTTTTTAGTCATATATTTTTAATTTACTTGATTTGATATCAATACACACGGTTAAAGATTGCATATCGGGCTTTTGTAATTCCAATCCCAATCCGTGATTAACTTTTATATCTCGTTTACTATTTAATATAGTTTCTAATTCAGATAAAATACGCGCTATTTCCAAAATCTCATTACCATATATTGGAGATTGTATATCATAATGAGAGACTGCATTTAAAATACAATCTTTGTATATCTTTAAGTTTTTAAATTTAGAATAATCAAATTTTTCATTAGCACAAAACTCTTCAAGATATAGGATTCTATCATTAAGATTTGTATCTATTGTTTGCCCTGTAGTAGCATCTATTCGTTTCTTTAGAGTGTCAGGATATAGTCCATCAAGAATTCTTTCGCACCATTTTCTCAGTTTTTGCCCACACGCTGGATAATCATGCATAGCGTAGTATTCATATATTTCTAATATCGTATCTTTGTCTTCAATATATTTAGGATAAGGCATACAAGACTGATAGTTATTCTTTTCATCAATACTATGCATATAAATGCCACCAGATATCCATTTATTTTGAGTATGTTCAATAGTAATTCTCTTTTTTATCGAATTATAAAACAATCTATCATGTGTAAATATATATATTATATAATGTTGAGCAGCCACATCAAATAGGTAGTCAATTACTTTTCTTCTATTACTCATATCAAGACTTATTAGCATATCATCTAACGCAAGAAATCTCCCATTTACTGGAGTTAGCATATCTAATAAGGCAAATCTAATTGATAATGCAATTGCGGTTAATTTAGCTTCATTAAAGTAGGTTTGAGGTTTTTCAATTTGTTGATATGAAATGCCATCATCTCCTAACTCTTCTATTGTTAGAGTTATTGATGGCTGTAAAATTTCCATTCTAGTACTGATACTTATTTCTTCTCTTCTACCTGCTTTTTCTATGTATTGGTATCGATGGTCACATCTTAGCCAATAAGATTTGTCGGGCTGTGGTACTTTATCCCTATTATTTTCATAACCAAGAGTAATTTTTAACTTTCGTTCTCCTGCATTTCGGAAATAATCATTAAATATTCTGGTCGCTGTTTTAACAGCATTAGAATTAATTAAGTCAATAAGATACTTTGTTTCGGAATTGAATTTGTCAATTCTATCTTGATATGAGCCCAATATTCTGTGACTTTTTCCATGTCGCTTAATCCCCTTCATCACTTCATCATATATCATACTTATATATTCTGAGCCATCTTGAGTTAGTACGAATGGAAGAATATCCTTAATAAATACTGGAAACAAATCTATGTATTGGGAATTTCGGAAGCTGAAAACATTAAACAGAAACTTGTGGTTTATAAAAACACATTGCCCATTTAAGTCACGCAATGGAGAAATTCCCCGTGTAGGTAATTCTTCATATCCGTTTTGAGAAATTCTGTATATTGTATCGTCATTCTCAAATTTTATTTCTACTTTTGCATCAGTCTTTTTCGTGTGTTTATTTATGATACTTTCAGGCTTAGCAATATCGAAATATACATCATTCTTATTTTTGCATTGACTCTGCAAAAGTGTATGTAAAGCATAATAAATGGAAGACTTTCCACTTCCATTTTCTCCATACAATAGAAGATTCTTTCCCTTAAGTTCAAGTGTAAAATCATTAGGGAATGCCTTAAAGCCATCTATCTTTATTTCTGATATTGCTGACATATTAACGTTGAATTATGTTTTGTAAATATTCCGGACTTCTTGATACAAAAAGGTTCAACCGAGTACGTACAGGATTATCTGTTTTATACAGTTTCTCAAAAACAGTAAGTATCGTTGAAGCGTTTTGCTGACTATCATCTTCAGGTGGTACAATAATACTCAAAAGATATTCTATGATATTGATTTCTCGCTCTTTCATATGTGAACGGAAAACAAGTTCATAGACACAACCGTTAATGATTTTTTCAAAAAAGTCACCAATAAACTGATTGCTTATAGTACTATGAATCTGATGTGACTTACCACTGCGCAAATATTCCATATAATCATACAAATCTGCCAACAGTTTTTGTTCTTGAGCAGAAGCATTAGGTATATACAATTTACGGACATTGGCAGGTTTTACTTGCGCAAAAATTTTTCCCTCTTCCTGAGTAAAATTCTTATATAAATAATCTGTCAATTTGGAATTCAGTACTGTTGCTATATATTTATAGCAGAACTTTTCTGTATTCTTTTTCAATACTAATATACTATCTAATGTAAAATATCCATTATTGTCATATACACAACGAATGCTATCAGCGGTCTGTCGCATTATTATTTTAGGCTCAGTAAATAATTGCTCATAACGATCTCGATTTAATGAAAACCACGGCAAAATTCCAGATTTTGCTTCGCTGCGTTTCCGTAGTTTGTCTATATACAATTGAAGATAATTACCAGTATTAGGATAATCCTTCATCTCGGTTTCCCTTGTTGTATATATCAATAAATCATTGGTATAATTAACACTATATTTATCAATGTCTCCACCAACTAAAACTTTGCGTAAAATATCATGTTCTATATTATGTTGTATTTGTTGTTGTGGACTTATTTTAAATATCTTATCTCCACCTGTAGAAATACCGCTTGCCATTTCCTCTGCAATGGAATCTATTGTTATGCAGTTTTGTTTAATGACGTTGATAATTTCTATATCTTTTTTAGATACTCCAAGAACTAACGACGGAACGTTTTTCAGCATTTTAACGTCTAATGCGTCTATTTGCTTCCACCATTCAATATTTTTCACGTTGTATCTTCTATAATCGGAATAAGCAATTTCATAATTACTTTTTGCCTTTCCTGTTATCGCTGTAAATATGCACGTTGGAACATTTGCATTTTCAAAGGTGTTATCTCCTAAGTTGATAGCTCTTATGAGTTTGTTATTAAGAACTAACAACTCTCTTGTTTTGAGATTTTCATTCTGGTAAAACATATTGTTAGGCACAATATAAGTTATAATGCCATTCGGCTTTAATACCAATCTGCACGCCAAAGAAATAAAGTAACAATATGTTTCCGGAGTACGCATATGCACATCGGAGTAGAGTTTCTTATAAATCTCTTTTTCTGATTTTGAAAGTTTTGCGCCAAATGGTGGATTTGCAATTACAATGTCAAAGCCTCCTTTTTGGAATACGTTTGCAAAGAACAAATGCCACAAGAAGAAAGGTTTATTATCGTCGTCAATCTTTTCAACGGCTTCAACAACAGAGGGAGTATTACCGCCGCATATCTTGATGTATTCTTTGACTTTGTTGTCTATTTCTTGTTTTAGAGTATCTTTCCGCTTATAGTTCTGTGGAGAGAAATAGCAACGAATAAGTCTTTGTATCTCTGCAATGGAATCTTGCTCGTCTTCAAATATAATACGGCTCTGTATGTCATTTCCAGATGCGGCTTTTGTTGCGGTCTTGCTTGTTTTGCCATTTTTATTTACAGGAAGTATTCGGCTTAAATCATATCCCATAAAACTCTCCAATAGAGAATTGCCTTGCATAATTTTATAGTCAAGATTTGGTAATGGTTCAGATTCTTCACAATCGACCACAATAGAAAGCCAGAACCTTAACCGGGCAATGTCAACGGCTCCTTGATCTATATCCACACCGTAGATGTTGTTCTGTATGATATCCTTTTTCAGTTCGACACGTTTCAGAGAATCCCCCAGAGCTTCACGGCAATGTAATAGTTCATTCAACAAGCCCATTGGAAATGCTCCTGAGCCAATAGCAGGATCACATATCTTGACGGTGTGTAATGCAGAAAGCAATTTTGGGGTTTCTTCTCTAGAAATATCTGCCACTCCTTTTTCTGGGGATAACACAAACTGACGCAGTCTGTCCTCTCCAATATCAGTACGTGTATTGAGATAGGCAATAAGGCTCTCGCGACACATATATTGCACAATTTCCTTCGGGGTATAAAATGCTCCTTTTTCCCTATTATCTTCCAGCAGATTCTCAAAGATATGCCCAAGCATCTCGGGGTCGATACCTACTTCTGCATCGTTGGGGTCATTCTCGTCTACGGTGAAATTATAACTATCAAAAAACTCAAAAAGTTCCTTAAAAAAGCAACTTGGGAATACAGATTTGCATTTGTCTATTTCGTCTTGTTCAAACAAACCTCCGTTCAAATAAGGTATTTTATCGCAACCCGGAATCAGCGACAAATCCCATCCATTAGCCTGTGCTCGTGTTTCTCGCTCATCACAAGGCGTATTTAGCAGACCGAAAAACATCGGCTCTAACACACGGTCAAGAAAATCTGCCTTTACATCATCGGCAGCTTGCGAAAACAGGTGACTCATATAAAGCAGGTCATTGTTAAGCCAGCCTTTACGCTGCACAAAGTAAAGAAAGACAATGCGCCCCATCATTTTCTTAACATAGTCGCGAATAGCCTTTCCTGAACCATCAATATCAAATGGCTCAAAACTATTGCGCATTTCCGTATTTTCATTCAAATATTTACAGAATTTACAATAATGGCTATTATACTTGTCAAAAAACTCATCAGACAGTGCCTGCACTGAAAATGCACTCAACAAGTCGCTGTCAAGCAAATAACTTTTGGCAAGTTCCACAAATCTGTCCGTTATAGTACGGGCATGGAAATTGCGCCCAAGTATATAAGTATAGCGTTTGGCATCTGTCATTCCATTAATCGTTGCACTTTTATGGGCGTATGAAAACCTCCAGCTGCGTTCCGCAGGATTCTCATAATGAAATATCATGAATGCATGGCTATAAGGGAACAATTCACTCCTGATGCATGACTGTATATTGACACGCGACTGAGCCAGTCGTGAATTATCGTTTACCGTTACATCAAATATCTCTATCGTGTCGCGACCGCTACTGCCGCCTTTGACAAATCCCACATTCTCTATTTTCTTGATATTGGCAAGTACAGCCGCATTGTTGAGCGGAATCTCGTTCGCTTGCGGATAACCTTGATATCTGCTTTTGAATATTGGTGAAAGTATCTTGCTGGCAATAACGTCTATGCCGGGATAGTCGTTCTGAAATATCTGTTTAAATGTTTCTTTCATATCTGTCAAAGTCTTTATTTCGTTTCAACAGCCGCTACATAAGGCTCGCCGTGTGTTTCCGTAACTTGTTGTGCAAGTTTTCCGAAAGTTGTCTCAATCCAACTGCTTAAATCGTAGTCTACTCCAAAGAGTGATGCACCATTTCCGTGGTATTCCTTTGCAAAGCGCAGTATCTGACGGGCTACAGAATAAGCTCCATTGCGCAGGGCATTGTCGGCATAGCTATATGCCTTCAAGGCATCTGCACCTGACAGCTGTGGTTTTATTTCCTCGTGTAGAAATATCATTGCCGACTTTATTTCTTTCTTGGCATCCTTTGCCGTGCGCATCTTGTTGACATGGGCATAGTACGTCTTGAAGGCAATGTCGCTTATGGCACTCAGTTGCTTGTCGTCCATTTTCGAGAATGTAGCATCCTTGCTGCACTTCAAGAACTTCATCGCAGCAATAGGAGCCGTGATTTGCGCCTTGCCGCTGTCGGAAACAAGTATGCTCGTCAATCCACGTTTTGGCGTATCTATGAAAACCATGCTCTGCGCTCCGTCGCCGCTGTCAACCCTGCCGCCCAAGTCTGCAAAATCCATTTCAGACAGCTGTTTGTAACGTGCAGGATTTGAACGCTGGAAATCCTTCAGGTCGCAAATAAACTCTCCGAGGGGAGACAATTCATCGTCTACAATATGCTGGAACTCCACTTCCGATAGTTCCTCAAGTTCACTGAAAACCTTATTGTCCTCTCCAAACATAACATGAAACGCTTGCAGTTTGGCATAGGCAATCTGTCTCAGCTTGATTTGCTCATTGCCCTTTGTAGACGGGAAGAAATTGAACACATGCACATAGTCTTCCTTAGAGCCAATGCGGTTAACCCTGCCTATGCGCTGCATAAGGCGTGTGGCATTCCACGGAGTATCGTAGTTGAGTATCACGTTTGACCGATGCAGGTTTACGCCTTCCGCAAGAACCTCGGTAGTAACTATCACATCGTAATCATCTTTTTTGATGTCAGAGTTTGCATCGAAGTTCTCAACTATGGCTGTCCGCATCTCTGTCCTGTTGGCAGCCGTAACCTTCAGCACCCTGTGTCCGTAGTCCTCGAGGCTTCGCACCAGCGACTCTGCTGTGTCTATGGCTTCCGTGAATATTACCAGACGGGGGCTGTCGTAACCGGAAGGGTTGTTTATTTCGGGATTGAACAACTCCGTGGAAATGCTCTCCTTAAACTTTTCGAGTTTGGGATCGTAATTGTTGGCATCCCATCGTGCGCACAAGTCATCTATAATACGCTTGTCGTTTCTCAATAACGACAAATACTCATCTTTTCTGAAATCCGTGCTTTTAAAGCAACGGTTGTTTCCCCCACGTAGGCTGATTTTCTCCATTATATGTGGAGTTGCTTTTTCAAGGCTTTTGTATTTTGCAATGAAAGCGTTGATATCAATGTCAGGGCAGATAAACACAGTGTCGGCACTTATCATGTCTATCATATTCTGTGTATAGGTCTGAAGGTTGTGCAACGAAGCCCTGAATGCATTGAAACTGCTTTCCAAACGTTTTACAAGCATAATTTTCATTAATGTTGCCATACGCTCAGAAATGCTTTCCACGGTCAGGTTGCGCTTTTCATACAGCCTTGTGTTCCTGATGTCTACAAAGTATTTAATGGCGGCATACCTGTAATATCCGATATGTGGTTTTGTTGGGTCATCCTTGTCGCCTATGATTAGTTCTATTGTGTCAGCAAACAGTCTGCATAAAATGGGGTCTAACTCATACCCCAGTTTGTGCGGTCCTTTTATTGTTGGGAATTTTAGTGCGTCGCCGTCTTGCTGATAATGTTTCTTTATGTCTTGGCGAGTGCGCCGCACGACAAGTTCGTTAAGGACAATATCGCGTATTTCCTCCGACAATTTCTTCAACTTGGCTTTTGCCTCGGAAGAGTCTGTCTTGCGCAAGGCGTTAAATTCTGCATTCTTCTCGTTCATAAAGCGGTCGAGCATTCTGCCGGGCACATTTGGCAGCGTACTGTTGTTTGGCTCTCTCTGGAACAGCAGAATCTGATTCTTCAAATCTTCCGGGGAATTGTTTTGCGGAGTGGCAGACAACAAACCTATGTATGGTGTTACGCCGGTCAATACGGAAATCGTATTTATGAGATTATCCAAGTCCTGATATTTTTGTGATTCCTTGTTGCGGAAATTATGGCTTTCGTCTATCAGTATCAAGCCAAAGTTGTCATATTGAAATTCCGGGTCAGAATCAGATGTCATCTCACCGTCAATGTAGCTTTCCAACAAGCTGCCTATACTGCCTGTGGTAACAAACGAGATGAAGGGGGCGATTTTAAATTTGGTGTCCTTATCAAAGTCTGCGATGGTTTTTTCCCATGCGTCTTTAACAGCAGGGGGAGTTATTATCAGCACTTTTTCACTCCTACCATACGAGGGGGCTTCGGCAATATACTTTTTTGCAACGAGCAAGCCGACAATAGTCTTGCCCAAACCTACCACGTCGGCAAGAATAAAGCCGCCGTGTTGTTTCATAATGTAGAAGCATTGCAATACGGCATGCAGCTGGTAGTCCAATGGTGTAAATTTACTTGGCAGGAACGATTTGAGTATCTCCATAGATTTCTCGTTAGCGATATCTCCAATTTGGGTTTGCAGATATTTAATGTAAAACTCATACGGAGTTATCTCATTTGAGCGAGCTTGTTCTTTTTGAACCTCGCCACCAATCCTTGAAGGTTTCAGTATATCCTTTATGAACTTGCCACTCCACGGAACGCTCTGCTCCCACATTTCCTCAAACCATACCTTGTGCGATTTTGTCGTTCCCACTTGCTCGGACGCAGCAACAACAAGGGAATTAGTTTCAAGATAGTTCAGTTCTGCGTTATCTTCAAGTCCGTTTTTAGTGAAATTCGAACTTCCGACTATGCCGTAGGCATTTACTGGCTTACCGTCTTGCACGTTATAAAAAATATAGCATTTGGCATGCAGGAAACGCTCCTGAAGCCCGTCTTGCCCGTAAACATGAATACGTATTTGTGATTTCTCCTCATCTTCAGCATCAATATAGTCAAGAAGGAGGCTTACTGCAGGCTTATACAAATCGGACAAGAGGTTAACATCACGGGCAATGTAGAAGTCGGGAAACATTTCGTCAGGCTGAATATCTTGCCTAAGCTGGTAAGAACGCAGCTGCGGCTCTTTGCCAATAAGCAAATCCAACCGTCCGCCACGCTCCAAGAATGTCTTTAGTTCGTCTTGAATAGCTGCTATTCCCGGTATGTCCCAATAGCCTGTGGCTATTTGGATATGCGTACATTTCTCGTCACTTATGAATGATTTAATAGAGTCTATCAGCTTTAATTTGCTTGAGTTATCTATAAGTGTGTTGTCCATTTCAGTAATGCTTTATGTTCATAAATGATTTCCGCTTGCAAATATACAAAAAAATTCTGAAACAACAAAATCAATGCTGTTAAGTTTTATGAAAACCTTTTGCAATTTTGATACTTTAATGAATTTTGTTGCAATTATACATCTGCCTGACCGTATGCCTTTATAGTAGAGAAAAGAATAAAAAGAAAAAGTTTCTGATAAACGATAATATCCTGTCTTTCAATGCTTCTACTTGTGGCAGTTTTTGATTTATCTCCGATTTTTAATTGTGCCGAATTCGGCACAATTATCTTTGTCATATTCGTAGTTTAGTTTTGGTTAAGTTTTCTTTCCGCCCACAAAGTTACGAAAAATTCTGAAATATGAGCAAATCAAGATAAAAACTTTTCAATTGACTCAAATATCTAAAATCTTTTGTATTAGTGTTGATAACATTGAATAACTCTATTTCAGCAAGTTCCTGTTTTCGTCGTTCTCTAATACCTGCATCTGGTGTATTGCGATTTTGTTGAGGCGAACGAGGCGTTCACCCTGCGGCACACCTTCGTCGATGAGAACGGCATTGATGTTCTCCATGTTGGCAAGGCAGATTAGTTCATTGATTGAGGCATAGTCTCGGATATTCCCTTTTCGGTCTGGATTGGCTTCACGCCATTGCTTTGCCGTCTGCCCAAACATGGCTACGTTCAGCACATCTGCCTCTTCAGCATAGATGATGCTTGCCTGTGCTGCCGTCACCTCGTCGGGAATAAGGTTTTGCTTAATGGCATCCGTATGAATGCGGTAGTTTATCTTCGACAACTCGCGTTTTGCCGTCCAGCCGAGTTGCTTCTGCTCTTCGTCCTTCAAACGTTGAAATTCACGTATCAGATATACCTTGAACTCTGGACTTATCCACATGGCAAACTCGAAGGCAATGTCTTTGTGGGCATAAGTGCCACCATATCGTCCTGCTTTCGAAATAATGCCGATGGCATTCGTTTTCTCCGTCCATTCTTTGGCACTGAGACGAAAACGATTCAGTCCCGCCTGACTTTTAATTATGTCGAATTCGGCACAATTAAAATTTGGATTCATTAGTCGTTCCCAAATTCCCAGAAACTCAATGGTGTTACGATTGCGCAACCAATTAGAGAAGAAAAACTCTCCATCTTTTGCCTTTAGCATGTCTGTGAGACTAATATAGTCATCATTATTCAGCCTGACAACGGTAATCGGAGTATTTTGTACGGTAATCTTTGCCATATTCGTAGTTTAGTTCTGGTTAAGTTTTATTTGTAATGCAAAGTTACAAAAAAAATTCTGAAACACCAAAATCAATGCCGTTAAGTTTTTAGAAAAACCATTTTGCCACAACACCACTTTACCTACCCTTAACTTGATTTTGTTACAATATTACATTATTACATTAAGGAGGTTTCGATGTTCTGTGATTATTTGCTTACGGATTATAAGTAATATAATTCTATAATAATATATAATATATATATTATATATTATTATAGACTATTAGGATACACTCCTTTTCGCATATTGGAATATGCTTAATGTAATAATGTAATATTGTAACAAAGTGGCAAAACGCCTTCTTTGGGGGATATGTCATGTTTTCAACGCACTTGGTTTCACATACCAACGCTTGCGGCTTCAACAGCCAACGAAGCAGGCTTCATCGGGCAATGAACCTATGTGCGATGGGCATCGAAACGGCATGCGATGGCAATCGTAAAAGACACAATCGCATATTTATGGTAAATTTAATACCATATTTTTAGTATGAACGAATTAATTTCACTATCTTTGCAGCGTTTTTAAGGAAATGGAGATACAAATTACATATAGGAAAACATCACGCTTGTCGATGAGGATTGTAAAGAACGGAGACATACATGTGTCCGCTCCGTTTTATGCATCAAGAAAGACGGTGCAGAAGTTTATAGACGACAATCGCGAATGGATAGAAAAGGCGAGAAAAAGACAGCAGGAAAGGGAGGAAACGAAGCAAGGGTTTTATGAAAGGTTGCCTTTGGAAACGAAACAGAATCGCATAGATGCGGTGCAGAGATTGAATGGGATAATAGCACCAATAATAGAGAGGCATGCAAGGGAAATGGGCGTGATGCCAGGAGAAATTTGCTATAGGGCAACAAAATCGAAATGGGGTAGTTGCAACTGCAAGACAAGAAAGATATGTTTTAGCCTTTACTTATTGTTACTGCCGGAATGGTGTATAGAGCATGTTGTGGTGCATGAATTGGCACATCTCATAGTACCAAACCACAGTAAGGAGTTTTACGACGTAATGGACAAGCATTTTCCATTATGGCGTGAAGCGAGAGCAGAAACCAAAAGACTTGTATGCAAATAACACATTTGGTGGGAGTAAACATATTATTTACTCCCACCAAATATACTGTTTATTTTATTCAAACATCAGAGACACCTCGCCGGTGTACTCGCCGCGTGCCCATACCGGCAGGGCAGAAGGACCGTTGAGGTCGGTAGTGTTCACCTTGTTACGAACACCGGGGATTACCTGCATGAGGCTTATGCCTGTTTCGGGGAGGGTGTAGAGCAACTGGTCACGACCGTCGCGTGGCTGATACACGCCAATATAGTCGCTGTCAGTGCCTGGCTGCAAGGTAACAGTGCCGAGCTTCGACTCAATCTTCATCCACTGCACACCTGCGAAATAGCCCTTGAACTCTGGATAGAGGAACGACTCGCCTGGGATTGGGTCGTTATATTCGTTGCTCCATACGCCGAGTTGCGGACCGTGCAGACGGTTTTTCCATACACGGTAAGGACCGCATCCGAGCCACTGCTTGCGCAGTACGTTGTCCTCGGGGAAGTCGAACTTGACACCCATGAGGTCAACAACACCGTTGAACACATATTTGTATACGAGGCGCACAACACCGTTGGGGGCAATGTGCCACTCTGCCTTTTGTAGCGAGCCAAGTTTATAGTTGGCGGTTACGATAAGGGTGTCGTTCTCGCCCTCGGCAGTGGTTATGCCGTTGAACATGCCTTGGTCTTCGTATTCTGTGTAGGTTGTCTTTTTCTTCTCTGCCTGTGGGTCGTCGTGATTATAGAACTGGTCCCAAGAGCGGTCGGAACGACGATATGCAAAGAACTTTGGACCATTGCCGAAGTTGATATCCTTGCCGTTTACTGAAACGCTGCGCAAAGTACCGTCCTCGGTGGAGAAGGTGAAGGTGGTATTGTCGGCAGTCACCACTCCGTTGTTGTACGACGGGCGCGGCTTGCGCATGCGATTTTCGTTCTTTACGGTCATGTCGCTCTTTGTGTCTTGCAGCTTGAACACCCAAGTATAGAGCTCCTGTCCGTTGTGGTCGGTGGCTTTCACCATAAGAGCTTCTGCATCGGCAGGAACGTTGCCAATCTTTATCTCGCCTTTCTGTCCGGGAGCGATGTCTGCACCGTTTATTTTCTTTGCGCTTATGGTCTTTGTCTCGTCGCGCTCGTATTTCAGATATGAGCAGTCGAAGGTTACACCAGAAAGCGAAAGGAAGTCGTAGCGGTTTTCAACCAAGATGCTGCTGCCGTCCATTCCGTTTGGAGTTTCTGACTGCGAGTATCTGCCCTTTACGTCCTGCAAGGCAGTGTTTTGTCCTTTCAACGTTACCTGCACTGGGCACCATACTTGTTTTACGGTATAATAGCTGCCTTCTTTCTCATGGTGAGGACCTACGATGCCGTCTGCGGCATAGTTGCCCACGTTGTCAATCATGTTGTTGAGGTCGGTGCGCACAACGCCTTCATCGGCGTATGCCCAGATGAAACCGCCCTGGCAGCGCGGCCAAGAGCACATAAGCTGCCAGTAGTCGTAGAGACCTGCGCCGGCACCGCCGTCATAGAGCGCATGCAGGAACTCGGTAGGCATGAATATCTCTGGCTTGCGCATATACTCCTCGCTCTCACCGTAAGAACGATAGTGCATTGTCTCGTAGCCGCTGAAGTTGCCTTGCGGGTGTATCACGGGGCGTTTTTGCGTGTCCCACTTGTGGAACTCGCCGTTCAGTTCGTCGTTCCAACCCTTCTCGTTGCCGTTGCTCCACCATATTATAGATGGGTGGTTAACATCGCGCGTCACCATTTCCTGCACGAGCTTTTGTCCGTTTATCGTCTCGTGGTGTCCGTGCCATCCTGTGAGCTCGTCCATTACATAGAGTCCGAGGCTGTCGCAGGCATCAAGGAACTCTGGGTCGGCAGGATAGTGTGAGAGGCGCACGGAGTTCATATTCATGCTCTTTATCATGTTTACGTCGTCGATATTGAGCTGCTTTGAGAGTGTGCGACCTGTCTCCGGCCAGAAGCTGTGGCGGTTAACGCCTCGTATGTTCACTTTCTTTCCGTTTATATACATACCGTCGCCTAAGCGTGTCTCTATGGTGCGGAAGCCAAACTTGTCGCGCTCTATGTGGAGAGTCTTGCCCTTGCTGTCAACAAGTTCAAATGCCACTTGATAGCGGTTAGGTGTCTCCGCGCTCCACAACTTTGGATTGTTCACCTTGAACGAAACATCGGCATGGTCGCTGCCAGTGCGAACAGTGGTTGTGTTCTCTGCCACCTTCTTGCCCTGCATGTCAGAAATGACGGTCTTTACGCTTGCGCCTTCAAGTGTATGGTTGAGCAGCACGTATGCCGAGAATGTACCGTCTGCCTTTGCATCTATGGCTGTACGCTCAATGTTAATGGCAGGTTTGCGAACTATGAATACAGGACGGAATATGCCGCCGAAGTTCCAATAGTCAGCACGGCGTTCGGAGAGGTTCACACCGTCGTTCTCGCTCTCTTTCGACACCGTTACTTCGAGCAGGTTTTTCTTCTTACCGAAGAACACGCGGTCGGTAACATCGTATGTTATGCGGTAGAAGCCGCCCATGTGCTTGCTGCCTGCCTTGCGCTTGTTTATCTGCACTTCGGCATCGGTCATCACTGCCTCGAAAACGAGGTCAATGTGCGAGTTTGCCCATTCCTCGGGTAGCGTGAACTCGTATTTGTAGAGTCCTTTCTCATCGGCAATGCCGTCTGGTCGAGCCTTGCCGTAGAACTTCATACCATACTGGTATGTTCCGAAGCCTTGCAGTTCCCAGCATGAGGGCACACCAATCTTGGTCCACTTGCCGCTGTTGTTGCCACCTGTGCAGAAGAAGTCCCACTGCACCATGTCGTCACACCCGTGTCCGCTCAAATACTGGCGGTGAGTGTTCACGTCACTCTGCGCCTGCAGGCATGCCGCCGACGCAAGCAAGAGTGTAGAGATTATTGTTCTTTTCATATAGTTATTGGTTTTTATATTTCCTACTTCATCGGAGTAAATCGCAGGTGCATTGTTCTTGTGCTGCCGTCGATGCTGTATTTCTTCAGCACGCCCGGACCGCAACTGCTATTGCCGAGTCCCATGGTTGCGCAGCAGAGAGTGAGGAAAGTGTTGTTTTCCTTTTCCAAGTCGCAGTCGTGCTTCACTGTGAAAAGCTGCTCCATGCTGTATGGCAGTGCTGCGAAGGAGAAAGCATCGCCTTCGGTGGTTATCTGCCATCCCTTGCCTTTGCTGTCGGCTATCTGAAGCATTGCTACATCTTCGTGGTTGCCACTGTCCTGCGGACGTGCATAGTGGGTGTATTGATTATCAACCTTGTCTTGCCACAAGCCAATGTATGTTGCTTCCTTACGGTCGGCATAGCTGTCGAGAGGTCCTCTGCCATACCAGCAAAGGTTTTGCAAATTGCTACCAAGTACAATGGTGTTGCCTACGCACGGCAGCGGCGGCAGTTGTCCTTCCTGCTTATATGTTGCGGTGTAGTCAGTGCTGCCGTCGGCGGCAACAATAAACTTGTAGTCAACGACCACAGCACCTGCAAGATAAGCATACTTGCGTGTGGTGGTAATAACACCCTTGCCGTCCTCAATCTTTACTGACAATGGTGTTACCACTGAACAAACGGCAGAGTCAAGTTTATTGTCGGTCCACTCCTTTGCTATCCACTTTCCAAAACCGCGGTCGTTGTCTGTTGGCGCGCGGAAGAAACGAGGCTGCAAATTGCAGAGGTCTTTGCCAAGCAATGTTTCAACAGTGGCGAGGGCATTTGCTTCAGTAATAGCCTTTGATGTCTTTTGCGGTGCAGCCTTAAATGCCGTCGTCAGTTTGTCGTTCAGTGCAAACTGCGTACGGGTAATCTCGTGACCAGCCTTTGCCCACGACTTATCTGCCTTCAACACGGCGGAAACATTGAGGCGCACATCATCGCCGTCATCATATTTTGCTGTGGACAACTTGTCACCTTCGGCAAACGTACCTTTGGCAACAACCTTGCCGTTGCGTGTTATATTATATAATAATGTATAATCATCGAGATTGACATGATTGTCGTGGCGTATTATACCTATCTTGCCATTGTCTGCGCTGAATGCGATTGGGGCATAGACAATCTTCACTTCCTCATACTTCGGAGTCTTTTCACGGTCTGACATCACCACGCCCTTTACGCAGAACGCTCCCAGGTTAGGTGCATCGCCAAAGTCGCCGCCGTATGCAGTCATAATCTTTGAGTTTATTCCGTCCTTGGCTTTTACGTTCTTGTAAATGCCGCCGTCAGCCCATTCCCATATAAAACCGCCGAGCATTCGTTTGTGACTATAAATCTCATCCCAATACTCGCGGAAGTTTCCGAGTGCGTTGCCCATAACGTGAGCATACTCGCTCGTAAGCACAGGGCGGTTGTCGGTGGTCTTGCGTGCTATGCTCAAAAGGCGTTCCCAACGGGCATTTTCAGGACGTTCCATATTGTTGTCCTTCACTCCCGGCTCAAGATACTCATCTTGCACGCGAGGATAGAAACGACTTATCATATCCACCGAAGAGGGGTCGATGTTGTCATCACCCTGCGCTCCCTCGTAGTGAACAAAGCGCGTTGGGTCATACTCATGTATCCACGCAGCCGTAAGGGCAAAGTTAGTACCCCAACCGCTCTCATTGCCGAGCGACCAAATTATCACTGAAGGGTGATTTCTGTCGCGCATCACAAGGCGTTGCGTGCGGTCTATGAATGCTGCTGCCCACGACGGCTCACTTGCCAGCTTGCCGCGCAGTCCGTGTTCCTCAATGTCTGCCTCGTCAAGCACATACATACCGTATTCGTCGCAAAGTTCATACCAACGTTCGGTGTCAGGATAGTGGCAGGTGCGCACGGCGTTTATGTTGCACTGCTTCATCAGCAGAATGTCCTGCAACATACGTTCCTCGCTCATAACGCGTCCCGTGCGAGGGTCCATTTCGTGGCGGTTTACTCCGCGCAGACGTATCTGCTTGCCGTTAACGAGCATCATGCCGTCCTTTATTTCCACACTGCGGAAGCCCACTTTTGTCTCTGCACGTTCAATAACGTTACCGTTGCCGTCTTTCAATGCCAATTTGAGAGTGTAGAGATATGGCGATTCTGCATCCCACTTGTGAGGATTGCTTACTTTTGCCTTGAGCCAGCCCCACGCAGGATAACCGCGCTGCGGATTGCGCTCGTTCATAATCTTCGCCTTGTAGTTGAGGTTTAGCATTTCCGCCACGTTGCTGTGCATCACGCTGTCAAGCACCTCCTTGCCATCGCGGTCGTATAACATTGCCTCCACTCGATAGTTTTCAAGGTCGCTTGATGACAGGTTCATCTTCTCGCTCCTAATCTCCAGTTCGGGGTGTATCACGAGAGTTGCATCGCGATAGTCGGCATCGAGCAAAGTGCGCACGCCAAAGTCGCGTATGCGCAATGCCTCTGTGGCATAGAGACTTATGCTACGGTGAATGCCGGCAATGCGCCACATATCCTGGTCCTCGAGATAAGAGCCGTCGGAATACTTATACACTTGAAGGGCTATAGTGTTGTTGCCGTCCTGCAAATAGTCGGTTATGCGAAACTCGGCAGGCTCCATTGAGCCTTGCGAATATCCAACCTGCTTGCCGTTAATCCAAACATAGAATGCACTGCTCACCGAGCCGAAATGTATAAACACCTCCTTGCCTTTCCAGTCGGCAGGCACGGTGAATGTGCGGCGATAACTACCCGTAGGATTGCGCTCAATGTATGCCGTGTATTTTGGCTTTGGCTCTCCCATGACAAACGGCGGATTGAGTTTAAAAGTATATCCGCTACTGCTATATATCGGTGTGCCGTAGCCGTTCATTTCCCAGTCTCCGGGAACGGCAAAGTTTGTCCAGTTGCTATCGTCGAATGTCGGCAGATAGAAGTCTTTTGGCTGCTCGGCAGGTGTCTTTGTCCAATAGAACTTCCATTCTCCGTCGAGCGACATCTCACGGTCGCCCTTGTTGTTGGCATACGGCATGAAGTCTGCGCGTGCCATTTCACGGTTTATCTGCAATACATACTGGTTTTCCCAGTCGTGCTGTTGTGCTGTTGCAGGCAGGCTCATCGCTGCTGCCAAAACTAATATCTTATATTTCATAATGCAAATTTATAATCAAAAAACTATTGCACATCCACTCTCTCGAATGACAATCCCTTCGGTTGCTTTGCCGTTATCGTCAGTGTGTAGCTGCCAGCGTTTATCTGCGTGCCGGTGGTGGTGCTCAATGTCCTAAACTTCTTCGGGTTTACTGGGAATGTTATCTCCCTGTCCACCAACAATGCACCTTTGCTGTCGGTAACTCGCATCACTGCAACTATCGGCTCTTCTAATTCGTTCTTGTATCTGAAACGCAATGCGTATTCCTTTCCAAGTCCCGTTTGTATTGCCCACGTTGTAACACCCTTTTCCTGCTTTGTTGGCGTAAACTGTGCCGCAGGGCGCTCGTCAACATCTTTTGGCATCATCTCTTCGGGCATCTTTGCTGCTCTTTCCGCATTCAGTTTGTCCCAGTCGGTGTCGTTAGGTGTGCTGATGAACGAAGCCTCGTTTGTTGTTGCTACGGCAATACCGCTTATTATAGCCTGTCCAACCTTTGTTTCGGGGAATGTTATCGTAATCTTGCCGTTCTCTGCCTTTGCGTATATAACCTTTTTCAGTGCACCGTCGTGTCCTGCCTCTGCCCAGATGTCGAGGTCGTCAATCACGGTCTTTCCGTTCACAGCCACATCAAACAGGCGCATGCCTTCGCAGTCTGCCTTCATGGTGCTGCCCTCGCCAAACCACGGCTCGCAGAAATACAACTCTATGCGATAGTCGCCGTTGCTTACCGGCAGCTCGTATGAAAGGAGATGCCTTCCGTATCTGCTGCTTTGGAACAGTTGCCAAGAGCGAGTGCCGTGAATATTGTCGCTTGTTGTTGTCTGGCTTGCCTCAAACGGGTGCATGCCGTATTGCTCACCCCAAGAGCGACTTATGCTCTTGCCGTCGGCACTCCATTGCTGTCCGTATTCGTCGGTGAATGCGTTGCCGCCGCAGTTAATGCGATATACATAGTTGTATCCTTCGGCTGCCTTAAGCAAATCCTTGTTTCTGTCGGCAGGTGTAGGCGTGATGTCTGACGGCTGGTAGAGAGCATCGAAATGTGGTGCTTTCTCCAATCCTTCATATATCACGATGTCCTCTGCCACAGGCTTACCTCCGCTATAGCCCACGGCACGCAGCACGTTATACTTTATCATTCTGTTCTCCCAAATGAAGCGGTTGTCGCGCAAGCCTTTCGCTCCGTGCTTGCCCACCTTCTTCCTGCCGAGGAACTCATTGTCAATGGCATCGTTGTAAAGCAATACGCTGTCGCAGTTGCTGTACACATTGATGTCGGTGCGGCGACTGCCTGTTTCCTTGAATCGGTCTGCCCATGTGTGCGAAACAATATACACCATCGGGTCGCTGTCAGCATCGGTGTGGTAAGCCCTGTACATGTGATATGCGTCTGTTGGCTGCTCCCATGTGGTAGTGAGTCCTTTGTAATTGAAAGGTCCAATCTTGTCTATCAGCCTATAACCTTCGTCGGGCTGCGTGCGACCTGGGTTATCGTGACTGTTCAGCAGCCACAGGAAATGTCCGCAAACGCTGTCCTGTACCTCTTCAGCAAGTCGCATCTTCGTTTCCAGTATGTCGGTGAACTTTTCTTCCGTATATGCTTTGTCGTTTTCGAGGTCTTTGTTCTCGGTGTGCAGTCCTATTGTGCGCCATGCGCCGTACTCTCCGTTGAGCAGTTGGTTAGGCTGCTTCAGTTCGTTGTCGTAGTTCTTTGCCGAGCCTCCGTATGTTCCGCTCCAGTTTTGTATCACGTTCCAGTCTGTTCCCTCGCCGCCGTTGCATGTCGTTATGGCTCTCATCTTGCTTGCCGTGGGGTCCATTTCGCGTATTATCTCGCAGCACTCCTGCGCAAAGTCTGCCGGCAGCACGCTCTCGTTCTGCAATCCCCACAGCACCACGCTCGGACTGTTTCGGCGTTCCTTTATCCATTGGCGCAACAGACGCTTGAACTCACTACGGAAACGTGGCGTGTCATACCAAATGTGTGCGCTGAACTGACTCCAGAACAATATTCCTTCCCTGTCGAGCAGCCTTTGGTATTCTAAGTTGTGAGGCTGATGCGCTTCACGGAATGCGTTAAATCCAGCCTGCTGCACTTCCTTTATGCGTGCCGCTATCTGCTCGTTGGTGAATGCGTGGCTTTGTCCCAAACGGTGCTCATATTCGCATACGCCGTTGATGAATGTCGGCTTGCCATTGAGCAGGAAGTTATTTCCTGCCGCTGCATTGGTACAGCCCCACGCCGCTGTGCGTATTCCGTATTGCGTGGCAATCTCGTCGGTAGTCTTGCCATCGCGCTTTATCATCGAAGAAAGCGTGTATAGATAAGGCTCTGCAATGCTCCACAGATGCACATCGTCAACCTTTGCCGCTTGCTTTATTGTGCGCATTTCTCCTGCCTTCAGCGTGATGTTCTCCGTCAGGCGGAACACTTGCTTGCCGCTTGCAAGCGCAAACTTGTTTACAAATTCTATCGTTGCATCGCTCTTGCCGTAGTTCTTAATTTCCGTTTCAATGAAAACGCTGTCCGTGCGTTCGTTGTTCCAAATGTGAACACCGAATGGCTCTATGCGCACCTCGTCAGTCTCCGTGATGTAGACAGGGCGATAAAGCCCCAAAGGCTGTGAGCCTTCGCTGAATCCATACTCGCTTGAGCAGCCTCCGCACACCCACGGCGATGTCATATCCATTTCAGGGTGGTCGGTCTCTATCTCTATTTCGTTGCCGCCGTTCTTCAACTTGTCGGTAACATCAGTTGTCATCGTTGTCCTGCCCACAAGTGTGCGCTCGCCGCGCTGTCCGTTTATCGTTATCGTGGCATAGCTGCCCGCGCCTTCAAGCGTAAGGAAATAGCGCTTGCCGCTTGTTTTTTCTATGTTGAATGCCTTTTTGTATGTTGCCGTTCCGTGCAGGTTTCCGTGGCGCAGTTGGCGTGCTCCATAGTAGTCGTCCCAGTTGTGGGGCAGGTTCACCATGCGTGTTTCCTTACCCATTGTTGTCTGCCAACCCTCCATCAAGTCTGTCTTGGTACGCCTTCCCTTTGTCTCTGGTGCAGGGAAGTTCACTTCGGACTTGCCCATCGGCACGCTCGTTGCCACGGCAATGCCTCGTTGGTCGGCATTGTTCACGGCACAATAGAAGTGATACACCACTCCGTCGTGCTTCAGCACATAACTCTTGTGTGCAAACATCTCGTCGTATGGCTTCGTGGGATATATCAAGTCCTCACCTTGCCACTCCTGCCAGTGTACGAGGTCGCGGCTCACTGCAAACGTGTTGAATGCGTTGTATTTCTTTGAAGGGTCGTATGCCGAAAACCAGAACATCACATAAAGGTCGCCCATCTTCACTATCTGCGCATCGCCCGTGATAATGCCTTTCACCTCGTGGGTGAACACAGGATTGCCCTCGTAGCGCGTCCACTTCTTCATGTCGTTACTCAGTGCAATGCCAATGCGCTCTGCTTTCATGTCGTTTTCGGGATTTATGCCACCGGCGTTATAGAACATCACGAAGCGTTTCCCCAATGTCTTTGCATCGTCCTTGTATATCGTGCTCTTGTATTGCACCAACTTCTCCCACCATTGGCAGTCCTTGTCGTCAATGCTCAGCAGCGGCTTGTCGGCGCTCTGCCACTCATGCGCGTTGTCTATTCCGTTCTTCGTCCACGCCAAACCGATGTTCAGCGGTGCTTTCACAGCCTCATAGCCCGTGCCCTCACCGCCTATGTATGTAAGCCAGTGATTACCCTTGAATTTCTCCATTGCATAACTGCCTCCCCAGGTCCAGTCTATCAGTGCAGGGAAACCTCCGCGCTGGTTCATATCCCAGCCGCTATCCTTGTACGACAGCAACCTGCCCAATGTGTTCCATTTCAGCAGGTCGTCGCTCTCTGCCAGCCAAGTCTCGTAGCCTCGCCCGTCGGTGCCCGTCTTTCCGTTGTATACAACGTATGTCATATACCACTTATTGCCCTCACGATACACCGTTGGGCAGTCAATCTTGTGATAGTTGTCCTTCGGAGCCACCACCATGCCATACTTGTATGGTGTTTTCACCTCCTCATAGATTTCCTTCATCTGCTCCTGCGTAACCTGCGCCTTTGCGTGCATCGTTCCCAACACACACAGCAGCAGTGCCGCAATGTTTCTCACGCCTTTCCTTCCATTAATGATGCCAGTAATATTCATATAACTTCGTTTAGTTTCGGTAGTTTTTCAGTCAGTTTTCGCAATAACGCCACAAAGATACATAAATTTTTCTTTATAGCCAAACTTTTGTCATTTGTTTTATGGAAAGACAGTTATTTTAGTACAATTGTATCATTGTAACATTAAGCTAATATGACTATTGTGTTATTGGTGATGTAAGTTCGAAATTTATACACCTTGCAGAATCAAAGGCTTGCGATTGAGCTTTTCTTTCCATTCCTTCAGCTCTTTCAGCGGCAATCTTTCCATAGTTTCATTATCTTTTCGGCACCATGTTACAAAAACGCGTATCAGCAAGATATTTGCATTTATTAAAGAATAATTCACCTGCCTACGAAGCAGGGAGCAATAGCCAACGCACATAGTCTCGATAGGCATCGAGACGGCAAGCGATGGCTATCATCACAGAAACATCGACATATATACAGGAATGTAGTTAATGTCTTCGATACGCTGAAGGTCTTTTGTATATATCAGATACTTATTATTGATACGGTCGGAATATTTTTTACAGAATTCGTCAAGCGAGACGTGAGTCTTGTAACCGGAAGACTTTACCTCAACAGGTGTTACCTTGTGCCCGTCTGCAATAACGAAGTCTATTTCATAGTACTTTTTATTCTCGTCAAAGGGGATAGTATGATAATAGAGCGTTTTTCCCGTCATCCTAAACATCTGCGCAATCACATTCTCATACACATAGCCAAGATTTGTGCTTAACTTGTCGCTCAGGAGTTTATTATAGATAAGATTCTCCGTGAAATCCTTATCCTTAAAAGCAAGAGTTATGAAAAGCCCAGTATCAGCAACATACATCTTGAAACGCTCGTTGTCTTTGGACAAAGCCAAGCCGATATTGGGATCGTCAGAATGATAGACGACATTGGCAACCATAGACTCTTCCATAGATTTTACGATGCCTGTCACTCTTTCCGCTCTTTCTCCAGGAATCGCAGACGACACTTTGTAACGAGATGCGTTTTTGCTCAATAGTCCCGGTATGGCATCAAACATTGCCGTAGCCCTACCCGTCTCATCAATCTTGTTGAAATCTTCCTCGTAAAGAGCAATAATGTCACGTTTCACTGCATCTACAGCACCGAGATTATTTGTCCTTACATATTCCGCAACTGCTTGCGGCATCCCTCCAACCAACATATAGAGGCGGAAATCGCGCATCATACGTCTATGAATTTTGTCGCCCAAAGGCATTTTTTTCTCAAAGGCTGTACGAAGAAGCGGTATTGTGGCGATGTCGCCAATAGCCCACCTAAACTCCTCATAATCCATAGGAAACATATCAAGTTTCGTCTCCTCACTTGGTATTATAATGTCAGCACTCTTTTTTCTTACAGAGATAAGAGAACCTGTCTCTATGTAGTCATAGCGATAGTCTTTTACCAAGTGCTTGATTGCCTGGCGTGCCAAAGGACATCTTTGCACTTCGTCGAAGACAATGACCGACTTGCGTTCAAACAACTGGACATGGTATATAAGTTGGAGTCGGAAAAAGATATAATTAAGGTCGGAAATATCGTTGAACAATTCATACACCTCTGCTGGAGCAACGGAAAAGTCAATGAGCAAATATGACTTATACTCCCTACGTGCAAATTCTTCCACCAAGGTTGACTTCCCTATGCGCCGCGCTCCCTGTATAAGAAGTGCCGTCCTGCCGTTACGCTCTGCTTTCCATTTGAGCATTCGGTCGTACATTTTTCGCTTGAAAAGCATTATGTTGTCTGCCATATATCTATGAATTTACGATGCAAAAATACTAATATTTATTAATTCCACCAAATTTTTCGTAAGGTTTTGTCAAAAACCACCAAATATTATAACTATTTTTGTCAAAAACCACCGAATATGCAATATTTATAGGTTGCATAAGATTGCTGATTAACCCTGCGACAAGATGCACTGAAAACAAAAATACCACTGAAATTCAGCGGTATTTGTTGGGATACTCGGACTCGAACCAAGAATGACAGGACCAGAATCTGTAGTGTTACCATTACACCATATCCCAATGAAAGAGCGCATAGCGGAGTGTTCCGATTTGCGAGTGCAAAGGTAAGGAGTTTTTTTGTAATCTCCAAATTTTTGAGATGTTTTTTTATAAAAAACGGCAAATTAATCATTTTTTCGAGTTTTTTTTTTGTCAGTTAACCTAATTGTAGTAATTTTGCCACATTAATTTTTTACATATTATATTTATAGATGGAACAAGTTAAAAACTTATTGGACACAATCGTAAAAGGGATACAAGAAAAGAAGGGCTTCAACATTCAAATAGCTGACCTGAACGGCATTGAAGGCACAATCTGCCAATATTTTGTTATTTGCACAGGACAGTCGCCGTCGCAGGTGGGCGCAATAGCCGACAGCATCGAGGAGACGACACGCAAGGAAGCCGACGAAAAACCGATAAAGACAATTGGACTGGAAAACGCACAATGGGTGGCAATGGACTACGGCGACGTGATGGTGCACGTGTTCCTGCCCGATGTGCGTGAATACTACGACCTCGAACATCTGTGGGACGACGCACAGATAGAGAAGATACCAGATTTGGACTAAAAAAAAAGGACAACAACCACTGAAAGGAAAATGAAGAACAATCCAGATACAAAGAAACCACAACAGGAGGGAGGACCGAAGATGCCCAAGTTCAACATGAACTGGATTTACATCTTCGCCATTGTTGCCCTCGCAATGTTCTACTTCTCTGGCGGAAGCACCAACTCAAGCATAAAGGCGGAGGCTTCGTACACGGAGTTCAAGACGATAGTGTCGAAGGGATGGGCAGAAAAGATTGTGATAAACAAGACGGAGAACGTTTTGCAACTCTACATAAAGCCCCAATACTTCCGCGACGTGTTCAAGCAGGGAGTGCAGCAAACGGGCAAAGAGCCCACGATGAGCGTGGAGTTCGGAAGCGTGGACCAAGTGGAGGCGTTCATAAACGACGCAAGGGAGAAGAAGTTGTTCACGGGCGACCTGAGTTATAACAACCACAAGAGCAACGAACTGCTCAACCTGCTGATTTACAACCTGCTGCCGATAGTGCTGCTGGTAGGATTGTGGGTGTTGGTCATGCGCAAGATGGGCGGCGGAATGGGAGGTTCTTCCGGCATCTTCAACGTTGGAAAGAGCCGCGCCAAGGTGTATGAAGGCGGCGAGGAAATGAAAGTAACCTTCAAGGACGTGGCAGGACAAGCCGGCGCAAAGCAGGAGGTGCAGGAGATTGTGGAGTTTCTGAAGAATCCGCAGAAATATACCGAACTCGGCGGAAAGATACCCAAGGGAGCACTGCTCGTTGGTCCTCCGGGAACAGGAAAGACGCTGCTTGCAAAGGCTGTGGCTGGCGAGGCTGGCGTGCCGTTCTTCTCGATGTCGGGAAGCGACTTCGTGGAGATGTTTGTGGGCGTGGGCGCGAGCCGCGTTCGCGACCTGTTTGAGAAAGCAAAGGCAAAGTCGCCTTGCATAATATTCATAGACGAGATTGACGCAGTGGGACGCGCACGCAGCAAGAGCCCTTCGATGGGCGGCAACGACGAGCGCGAGAACACACTGAACGCACTGCTCACGGAGATGGACGGCTTCGGCACGAACAGCGGAGTGATAATACTCGCAGCAACAAACCGTGCGGATATGCTCGACTCGGCACTGATGCGTGCAGGACGATTTGACAGGCAGATACACGTGGATTTGCCCGACATTCACGAAAGGAAGGCGATATTCAACGTACACTTGAAACCGCTGAAGGTTGACGAAAGCCTTGATGTGGACTACTTGGCAAGGCAGACACCGGGATTCTCTGGCGCAGACATTGCCAACGTATGCAACGAGGCGGCGCTGATAGCAGCACGCAACGACAAGAAATCGGTGGGCAAGCAAGACTTCCTTGATGCCGTGGACCGCATTATCGGCGGACTTGAAAAGAAGACCAAGGTGATGACCACCGACGAGAAGCGAGCCATAGCAATACACGAGGCAGGACACGCCACGATTTCGTGGTTTACGCAGTATGCAAACCCATTGGTGAAAGTGACCATCGTACCGAGAGGACAGGCACTCGGAGCAGCGTGGTATCTGCCCGAAGAGCGACAGATAACGACAAAGGAGGCAATGCTCGACGAGATGTGCGCAACGCTTGGCGGCAGGGCTGCCGAGGACTTGTTTATAGGCAAGATTTCGACGGGTGCGATGAACGACCTTGAGCGCGTGACGAAGAGTGCATATGGAATGATTGCATACGCAGGAATGAGCGAGCGCCTGCCCAACATCTGCTACTACAACAACAACGAATATTCCTTCCACCGCCCATATAGCGAGACTACGGCAAAGGTGATTGACGACGAGGTGCTGAAGATGATAAACGAGCAGTATGAGCGCGCGAAGAAGATTCTTGACGAGCACCGTGACGGACACGCACAACTGGCACAGTTGCTCATGGAGCGAGAGGTGATATTTGCCGAGGACGCAGAAAAGATATTCGGCAAGCGCCAGTGGACGAGCCGCACCGAGGAACTGATGGAGGCACAACAGCGTGCCGAGGCAGAAGCAATGGCGGAGCGCAGGACAAAGGAATTGGAGGAGCAGGCCCGTGCGGAACAAGCCGAGGGCAATGCAGAAACGGAGGAAAAGAATACTGACGGAGAAAAGGCAAAGGACGATGAGCGGTAAACTGAAAAACTTCATAGTGCGCACGATTACGGGCGTGCTATTCGTTGCGGTAATAGTGACGTGTTTCCTCGACCCATACGGAATGGCATTCGTGTTCGCACTTGTCACGGGGCTGACGATATGGGAGTTTACGGGCATCGTGAACACGCAAAAGGGGCTTGAGGTGAACAAGCGCATATGCACCGCGGCAGGAGTGTACATTTACCTTGCCATTATGGGCTACATCAGCGGCATAACGCCGTCGGCGGTTTTCATTCCATACCTCTTTACGATAATCTACCTGCTGATAGCAGAACTATACGCAAAGTCGGAAACGCCCGTGGAGAACTGGGCCTTCGCGATGATGAGCCAACTCTACATCGCCCTACCCTTCTCGATGCTTAACGTGCTTGCATTCCGCCCCACGTTAGACGGAATGGTGGCATACAGTTACGTGCTGCCGCTGAGCGTGTTCGTGTTCCTGTGGATAAACGACACGGGGGCATATTGCTGCGGCAGTCTTTTTGGAAAACACAAGTTGTTTCCAAGAGTGAGTCCGGGCAAGAGTTGGGAGGGCAGCATTGGCGGCGCGATATTCGTGACGGCAGCAGCGGCAGCAATAGCATACGCCCTTGAAAGCAACGGCTACGACACGGCAAGTATGGGCATCGTGGAATGGATTGGGCTTGGACTGACAATCGTGGTATTCGGCACTTGGGGCGACCTTGTGGAAAGCCTCTTAAAGCGCACCGTAGGCATAAAGGACAGTGGCAACATTCTGCCGGGACACGGCGGAATGCTCGACAGATTTGACTCGTCGCTGTTGGCTATACCTGCAGCGGTGGTCTATCTATATACCCTTACGTTGTTTTAACAAGGAAATCATCGTGCGTGCCGCATTGTCGGGCGCACACTGCGTGCCGAGCCTGTTCCATACTTCGGCATAACCATCAAGCATCTCTTTGCGAGCCTGTCCATCGGGCAGAATGGCAGAGAGATGTCTTTGTATGTTGGCAACAGTGAAAGTGTCGGCAACAAGTTCGGGAACAACCTCACGGTCTGCAACGAGATTGACAAGCGAAATGTATTTTACCTTAAGCAAGTGCTTGCGCAGAAAGGCTATGAGTTTTGGCAAAGGCGTTTCGTAGCACACCACTTGCGGAACGCCGAACAGAGCCGTCTCAAGCGTTGCCGTGCCACTTGTTACGAGGGCTGCCGCGGAGTGTTTCAAGAGTTGGTATGTCTGCCCGTAGACAACATTAACGCCCGAATGAGATGCAACGCTGCCCAAAACCTTGTCGTAGTAAGAAGGCGATATTGAAGGCGCGGCTGCAAGAACTATCTGATAGTCGTTGAGCAAGGGCAGCACGGCACGCACCATAGAAGGCAGATTGTCTTTTATTTCCTGCTTGCGACTGCCGGCGAGCAAAGCAATTATCGGTTTGTCCGTCAACGAGTTATATGCACAAAACATCTCCTTCGTGTCTGTATATTCCGCAACGAAACGGCGCACCTCATCGGCTGTGGGATTGCCTACGTAATGTATCGGATAATTATGCTTTTGCTCAAAGAATGGTATCTCAAACGGGAGAATTGAAAACAATTCATCGACATCGCGCTTTATGTTCTTTATGCGATATTCCTTCCACGCCCAAATCTTTGGGGAAATGTAGTAGTAGACGGGAATAGACAACGTGGAATGCACATATTTTGCAATGGTAAGATTGAAGCCGGGATAGTCCGCGAGTATCACCACATCGGGATGCCACTGGGCAATATCCTGCTTACAGGCACTCATATTGCGCAGTATAGTCGGCAGGTGTAGCAGCACAGGAATGAAACCCATATAAGCAAGTTCGCGGTAATGCTTCACGAGCGTGCCGCCCACGGCAGCCATCTTGTCGCCGCCGAAGAAACGAAATTCGGCAGATGGGTCGTGCTCTTTCAACGACTGCATAAGGCACGATGCGTGGAGGTCGCCACTCGCCTCGCCTGCTATAAGGTAATATTTCATACGCCTATAAGTTCCACGACTTCATTATGTCTATTGCCTCGAAACTCGTGATGTCCACCTTCGACGGCGTTATAGCCACATATCCGTGTTCCAATGCCCAGCGGTCGGTATCTTCGGCATCGGGCTCATAGCAGTTGTAGTTGCCCACGAGCCAGAAGTAATCGAACCCCCTTTCATGTCGTGCACGAACAACCTCGTTTTCCCAGTCGCCCATAGCCATACGGCATATCTTTATGCCTTTGTAGGGAGGATTGGCAGGACAGTTAACATTGAGGCACACGCCATCGGGCAAACCTTCTTTCATCACCTTTTTGACGATGCTCTGCACTATTTCTACCATTGGGCTGAAATCGGCATCTTCCTCATAGCGGCAAAGCGAGAACGCCACCGAGGGAATGCGCTTCATCGCACCTTCGAACACGGCACCCATAGTGCCTGAATAGCGACTGTTGACGGATGCATTATCGCCGTGGTTTATGCCACTCACTATGAGGTCTGGCAGACGCTCGGTACACAATTCGCTGTAAGCCAATTTCACGCAGTCAATCGGCGTTCCGCTACACGACCACACCTGCAGTCCTTCCTCCTTGCGCACTTGTTTTAGGAACAGTGGCGACATGGCGGAAAAGGCACACGAATAGCCGCTGCGAGCTCCTTCGGGGGCGCACACTATCAAGTCGCCCAACGGACGGAGCATGTCAATGAGGCAGTTTATTCCTTTCGCCCTGAAGCCGTCGTCGTTGGAAATGAGTATCAAAGGTCTGTCGTTTTGCATGATTTTCATTAATTTTCAGGTGCAAAAATACGAAAAAAAAATTAAATATAACGTTTTCTCATATAAAATGTGTATCTTTGCAGCGTAATTGGATATTAAGAACATAATTTTGCAGGATTAATCTCATGGCAAAAGTAATAGCAATAGCAAACCAAAAAGGCGGCGTGGGAAAGACTACCACCGCCATAAACCTTGCCGCATCGCTTGCGACATTAGAAAAGACAGTCCTTGTGATAGATGCTGACCCGCAGGCAAACGCATCAAGCGGCTTGGGCGTGGACATAAAGGAAGTGGAATATTCGCTATACGAGTGCATTATCAACAAGACCGACGTGAGGGAGGCTATCTACACCACCGACATCGACGGATTGGAGATTGTGCCAAGCCACATCGACCTTGTCGGTGCGGAAATAGAAATGCTCAACCTTGAACACCGCGAGCACATAATGAAAAAACTGCTCGACCCCATACGCAATGAATATGACTACATAATCATTGACTGCAGCCCGTCGCTCGGACTCATCACGGTGAACTCGCTGACGGCATGCGACTCGGTGATAATCCCTGTGCAGTGCGAGTTCTTTGCGCTGGAAGGAATAACGAAACTGCTGAACACAATCAAGATAATCAAGACAAAGTTGAATCCGAAACTCGAGATAGAGGGCTTCCTGCTCACGATGTACGACTCACGCCTCAAACTCGCAAACCAAATTTACGACGAGGTGAAGCGTCATTTCCAGGAATTAGTGTTCAAGAGCGTGATACAGCGCAACGTGAAACTGAGCGAAAGTCCAAGCCACGGACTGCCCGTGATTCTATACGACGCAGACTCGGCAGGCTCAAAGAACTACCTTGCATTGGCAAAGGAAATAATTAACAGGAACAACTAACGGGCAAGGAAGATGGCAGTAAGAAAGAAATACACAGGAAACGTACTCGGACGAGGACTTGACGACATAGGCATAGGAAGGGGCGTTGACGCGCTCATTGATTCGGGCGAGGTAAGGACACAAGGCTCTTCGAGCATCAACGAGGTTGCCATAAGCCAGATATCACCAAACCCAAACCAGCCGCGCCGCGAATTTGACCAAGAGGCATTGCAGGAACTTGCAAACAGCATTGCCGAAATAGGAATAGTGCAGCCGATAACGCTGCGACAGATAGACAGCGAGCACTACCAGATAATTGCAGGTGAGCGCCGTTGGAGGGCATCGCAACTGGCAGGGCTTACATCGATGCCGGCATACATACGCACGGCAAACGACGAGGACGTGATGGAGATGGCTCTCGTGGAGAACATACAGCGCGAGGACCTGAACGCAATAGAGATTGCCTTGGCATATCAGCATCTTGCTGAAACAACAGGAATGACGCAGGAAAAGATATCACAGCGTGTGGGCAAAAGCCGCACTGCCGTAACCAACTTCATACGCCTGCTGAAACTGCCTGCACCTGTGCAGATGGCACTGAAGAACAAGGAGATTGACATGGGGCACGCGCGTGCTTTGTTGGCACTCGACAGCCCGACTATGCAGATTAGGATATTCCACGAGATACAGAAAAACAACTACTCCGTGCGCAAGGTGGAGGAGTTGGTGCAAATGCTCAACAGCGGCGAGGACATAAAGTCGAGCAAGAAGAAGATTGCGGCACAAAGCAAACTGCCTGAAGAGTATAACCTGCTTAAAGACCGTCTGACGAATTTCTTCGGAACGAAAGTGCAGATGACCTGCTCTCCGAAAGGCAAGGGCAAGATTAGCATTTCCTTTGACAACGAGGAGCAGTTAGAGAAGATAATGAATGCGCTCGACGCAGGAAACAAATAAGAATGAAGATAACTGTCTACATATTGCGGTTGACGGTTGTCTTTGCCGTGTTTTTAATGGGACAATCGATGGCAAGGGCACAAGAGCCCGTATTGCTTGAAGACGATGTGCCGCAAGACACGATAGCGAAAATAACCGACAGCGAAAAGACGGCAGTAAATGTTGCAAACAGCGTAAACGCGACAGGCAACGACTCGGTAATAGTGGTAAAAGTGCCACGCGACTGGGCTGTTTGGACTCCAAAACCGCAAAAGGCATTGTGGATGGCGCTCGTGATACCGGGAGGCGGACAGATTTATAACCGTAAATACTGGAAACTGCCGTTGATATACGGAGGATTTATGGGATGTCTATATGCCATGGCGTGGAACAACACGATGTATAAGGACTATTCGCAGGCATATCTTGACATAATGGACAGCGACCCCAACACGCAGAGCTACAACAAGTTCCTCCACCTGGGCAACACGATAAACGACTCCAACATAGAGCGATACAAGACGATTTTCAAAAAGCGTAAGGACAAATACCGCCGTTGGAGGGATATGAGTTTTTTCTGCCTCATTGGTGTTTATGCCCTGTCTGTGGTTGATGCATACGTAGATGCGGAATTGTCGGAATTTGACATTTCAAAGGATTTGAGCATGAAGGTGCGCCCCACGATAATGCCAAACCAAAATGCACTCGGTTCTTTCAATCCTTTGGAGAACTCGTCAGTGGGACTGCAATGCAGCCTGAATTTCTAAAATTAAACATTAAACAACAATTATGGTGTATAGAAGATTTTTATTATTTACGATAGGATTATTTTTTGCCGGCAGCAGCATTGTGCAGGCGCAAACGGAGATAACAACCAACGCCACCGCCGAGGTGCCGGAGGAAGACGAATTCGTGATAGAGGACGAGGAAGGAAACGACGAGATAATAGATTTTCCCGAAGCGATGACATACGACCTTGACAGCCTTATGGCACTCTATATGTCGAAAACATATCTATATGAAGACAACGACTGCCAAATGATAGATATGAACCCAACATTCGACAAGGAGGTTTACATAGAGCGTTTGAGGCGAATGCCCACCGTAATGGAAATGCCATACAACGAGGTGGTGCAGAAATTCATAGACAGGTATACAGGACGCTTGCGCCATTCAGTAAGTTATATGCTTGGAGCGTCAAATTTCTATATGCCGATATTCGAGGAGGCTCTTGAAGCGTATGGCATTCCATTGGAACTGAAATATCTACCAATAATAGAGTCGGCACTAAACCCGTCGGCGGTGTCGCGCGTAGGTGCAACTGGACTATGGCAGTTTATGCTTGCAACTGGAAAGCGCTATGATTTGAAAGTGAACACATTGGTTGACGAGCGACGCGACCCTCTCAAAGCATCGTATGCCGCAGCCCACTATCTGAGTGATTTATATAAGGTGTTTGGCGACTGGAATTTGGTCATCGCAGCATACAACTGCGGTCCAAACACCATAAACAAGGCAATACATCGTGCCAACGGTGAAAAGGACTACTGGAAAATATACCCCTATCTGCCGAAAGAAACACGTGGATATGTGCCTGCGTTTATCGCCGCAAACTACGTGATGACATATTACGGCGAGCACAATATCTGCCCAATGACAACACGTCTGCCATCGCAGACTGACACAGTGATAGTGAAGAAAAACGTACACTTGCAGCAGGTTGCAGAAATATGTAATATTGACATTGAGCAGTTGCGTGCGCTGAATCCGGAATATCGCCACGACATAATACCCGGCGAGAGCGAAGAGTTGGGCATAAGGTTGCCTATAACCGAGGTTGGTAAGTTCATAGATATGGAGGACTCCATTTATTCGCATCGTGCAGACGAGCTACTTACGAAACGTGCCATTGTCGCCGTGAATGAAGAAACTCCTTCATACAGCCGCAACACACGCACTTCTGTGCGCAACAGCAAAAATGCACGCAATAAGCGCAGCCGCACCAGCAGCAGAGGACAAAGTGTGACAATAAAGCAGGGACAGACCCTTTCCGAGATAGCACGCAAGCACGGCACTACCGTTGCCAAACTGAAAAAGTTGAACGGTATAAAGGGAAACAATATCCAAGCCGGCAAGAAACTGAAAGTTAAATAATAAATCCAACGATTATGGCTGACGACGAAATGATGCGCAACGCCGCAGACGAGAAAATGGTGAACGATGCCTTCCAGCATCTTTTGGACACTTATCTGGCAACACGTCACCGCAAGAAAACGGATATCATAACAAAGGCGTTCAATTTTGCACGGCAGGCACACAAGGGTGTCCGCAGGTTGTCGGGCGAGCCATATATCATGCACCCAATAGCAGTGGCGCAGATAGCCGCTGAAGAAGTGGGGCTGGGCAGTACGAGCATCTGCGCAGCATTGCTTCACGATGTGGTGGAAGACACCGACTACACCGTTGACGACATCAGCAATATGTTTGGCGAGAAGGTCGCGCTGATTGTAGACGGACTGACAAAAATCAGCGGTGGCATATTCGGCGAGAAGGCATCGGCACAGGCAGAGAACTTCAAGAAACTGCTGCTGACGATGAGCGACGATATAAGGGTGATACTCATCAAGATTTGCGACCGTCTGCACAATATGCGAACTTTGGCTTCGCAGGCTCCCAACAAGCAGTATAAGATTGCAGGAGAGACCTTGTATATCTATGCTCCGCTTGCCAATCGTCTCGGACTGAACAAGATTAAGAGCGAACTGGAGAACCTGAGTTTCAAGTACGAACATCCAGAGACATACAACAGCATAGTAAAGAAACTTGCTGACACAGAGGAGAAGCGCCACGAACTTTTCGACTCGTTCACACGCCCCATAGAGCAGTCGCTCAATAAGATGGGATTGCAATACACCATAAAGGAAAGGGTAAAGACCCCCTACTCCATTTGGAACAAGATGCAGAACAAGCACGTAAGTTTCGAGGAGATATACGACATACTCGCAGTGCGCATAATCTTCACTCCGCAAAATCGCGAGAACGAAATAAACGAGTGTTTCAACATCTATGTGGCACTTACAAAACTTTACCAAAGTCACCCCGACCGATTGCGCGACTGGCTCAATCACCCAAAGGCAAACGGATATCAAGCCCTGCAGGTAACGCTGATGTCGAAGCAAGGACGATGGATAGAGGTACAAATCAGAAGCGACCGAATGGACGAGGTGGCGGAACAGGGATTTGCCGCACACTGGAAATACAAGGACGGAGAAGACGTTGAGTTTACCGAGGACGAAAACGAACTGAATGACTGGCTCAACACTATTAAGGAAATTCTTGATGACCCACAGCCTGATGCGATGGATTTCCTCGACGCAATAAAACTTAACTTGTTTGCCAACGAGATTTTCGTTTTCACACCGAAG
Organism: Prevotella sp.; assembly: GCA_022511075.1. Taxonomy (GTDB): domain Bacteria; phylum Bacteroidota; class Bacteroidia; order Bacteroidales; family Bacteroidaceae; genus Prevotella. The sequence continues at coordinate 2,648 of JAFLSE010000009.1, read as the reverse complement.
GGAGAAATAAAGATTATGCCTGCCAACTGCACGGCTCTCGACTTTGCTTTCTCTATTCATACTTTCCTCGGCAGTCATTGCATTGGCGCAAAGGTAAACCATAAACTTGTACCATTGAGTCACAAGTTGCAAAGCGGCGACCAAGTGGAGATTCTCACGGCAAAGGCACAGCACGTGCAGCCCTCGTGGATTAATTTCGTCTATACGGCAAAGGCAAAGGCTAAAATACAAGCCATACTGCGCCACGACATAAGGGAGATACAAAAGATTGGCGAGAAAACACTCAATACCTTCCTCAAAAACAACGAAATAGAATACAGCAGCATTATTGTTGACAGGCTCGCGGCATTGCACGACATAAAAAACCGTGATGATTTCTTCAGGCAACTCGGAGAGAAAACCATTATCCTTGGCGAAGAGGACATTGAAAAACTGTTCAACAACGGCAAAAACGAAGGCATCGGGAAAAAAGGCTGGAGAAAATATGTGCCTTTCCTAAAAAAGAACAAAAAGACACTAAAGCAGGAAGAGCAAAAAGAAGAGGAACTTTTCGTTGTAACAAAGGATTTCAACAAGAAAAAGCCTATTATCATTACCGACGACAATATAAGGCAATACCGTTTCATGCATTGCTGCCACCCAATACCTGGCGACGACATTCTCGGCTTTATCGACAGCACTAACCGAATAGAGATTCACAAACGTTCGTGTACTGTTGCATCGAAACTGAAGACAAGTTACGGCAATCGCATACTTGACGCAAAATGGGATATGCACGGTAGTATATTCTTCGAAGGTACAATACAGATGCAAGGTCTCGACCGCATGGGACTGCTACACGATGTAATGGAGGTATTGAGCAACGAATTGAACGTTGATATCACAAGCCTGCATATTGATAGCAAGGACGGCATTTTCGAGGCATCATTGTCGCTACGCATACACGACCGCAACGGATTGCAGACTATTTTGAAAAACCTGAAAAAGGTTCAAGGCATTGAAAGCGTAATACAATTGAACTAACACACATATTTAACATATTTATATTAATAAAACTAAACTACAATATGAAAAAACTTATCACATGTATGGCTCTCGTCATAATGGCGGTCTTAAATTCGGCTGCAGCCAATTTTGATAATCCTGATACCATCGTTGTTTCACGAGACGGTACAGGACAGTTCCGCACCATAGACGAGGCTATCGAGGTTTGCCGTGCCTTTATGGAATATCACAAGGTAATCTATGTAAAGAACGGAGTATACAAGGAGAAACTTATCATTCCCTCATGGTTGCAGAATATTGAGATATGTGGTGAGAGCAAGGAGAATACCATAATAACATGGGACGACCACGCCAACATAAATATGAAAGGCACAGACCATAACTTGGGTACATTCCGCTCATACACCGTAAAGGTAGAAGGTAACCTGATTACATTCAAGAACATAACCATTGAGAACAATGCAGCAAGACTCGGACAGGCGGTTGCTCTGCATACCGAAGGCGACAAACTGATGTTTATAAACTGCCGGATATTGGGAAATCAAGATACAATATACACGGGCAGGGCTGCTACACGCTTGTTTTTCAAAGGATGTCTCATCGAAGGCACTACCGACTTCATATTTGGACCGTCAATAGCCTGGTTTGAGGACTGCGAGATTTACAGCCGTACCAATTCATATATCACGGCAGCATCAACACCACAAAACCAACCATTCGGATATATTTTCAACAACTGCCGACTGACCGCAGCCGACGATGTTGACAATGTATATCTTGGCCGTCCGTGGCGCGACTATGGTTATACATTGTTTATGAATTGCGACCTCGGAAAGCATATATGCCCCGAAGGCTGGCACTGCTGGCAAAAAGAGCGCGAGAACACCGCACGCTATATGGAATACAACAATCGCGGTGAAGGCACCAAAAACACCAACCGCGTGGCTTGGAGCAAGCAACTCACAAAAAAGGAAGCTGCAAGCATCACAATACAAAACGTATTTAACATCAACGACAGTTGGATACCTGAAGCAGAATAAATAAATTCAAATATCAATAAAAGCGGTGTTTGTTTAATGGACAAACACCGCTTTTATTTTTGTTTATCTTAAAAATCAATCCATATGGAATACTTCTGGCAATGGTATTGTGACAGGCGAATTGTCTGCATTTACCTCCATGATGTCAGCCATATAGTCCCACCATTTTTGCACAATAGGATTTGCACCCATATCCTGAGATGACTCTCCTTTTTTTGTTTTTTGACAAGCAAAGAGAATGTTTGTATCTTTATCCCAATAGATAGAATAGTCATATACTCCGCCATCCGACAACATCTTCTTCAGCTCCGGCCATATTTCAGCATGTCTTTTTTCATACTCTTTCTCAAAACCTGGTTTCAAGAACATTTTAAAAGCTTCACGTTTCATAATCTTTTAGGGTTTAGCTTTATACAACTTATTAGATCTATTATATACAACAATTTTGGTGCAGTTTCCGTCGTTGCTTATCCCGTCCGAAAACTCCACCAAAAAATCAAAACCCATACTCCCTGGGTATCGTAAAAAAAAGAAGGCGGCCTCCTACTCTCCCACATTGCATTGCAGTACCATCGGCGCAGTCGGGCTTAACTTCTCTGTTCG
>JAFLSE010000089.1 GCA_022511075.1 Prevotella sp. | reverse complement strand
TCACTTTCGCAGCCTTCATCAGCAGCTCCACACCCACCAGCACTTCATCAGCCTTTTCAAGCATCAGACGGTGGTCAGCAGTCAAATATGGCTCACACTCCACAGCGTTGATAATCACCCACTGCGGCTTGAACTGCGGAGGAGGCACCAGCTTCACATGAGTTGGGAAACACGCACCACCCATGCCGACAATGCCCGCATCCTTCACTTTCTCGATAATCGCTTCTGGCGTGAGGTCAGGTCTGTCCTTCAGCGTAACCAGCTTGTCGCTGCGGTCGATGCCCTCTTCCCATTCGTCGCCTTCCACTGTGATATAAACGGCAGGCTTCTTGTAACCGCTGGCATCCACCACCGTATCCACCTTCAGCACCGTACCGCTGACAGATGAGAAGATAGAGGTAGAAAGCGCCTTCTCCATAGGCTTAGCAATCAGCGTTCCCACCTTCACCTTGTCGCCCTTCTGAACGACAGGCACAGCAGGTGCGCCGATGTGCTGCCCCATAGGGAATACAGCCACCTTCGGAAGCTCTGCAACTTTTATAGGTTCAGCCGCAGAAAGTTTATTCTCTGCAGGATGAACACCACCTATTCTAAATGTTTTCATTGATTTCTATTTTACAGATGTTACAGTAACATTCAATCACTACTTCATCCCAAGCAAAATCATCTGGCTTGGC
>JAFLSE010000088.1 GCA_022511075.1 Prevotella sp. | reverse complement strand
AAAAATGCCGTAGTGGTGGAATGGTAGACACGCATATTTAAGGGGTATGTGTCGCGAGGCGTGTAGGTTCGAGTCCTACCTACGGTACAAATTATTTATGTTTTGAATGGGCTATCACTTTTAGTAATCAATCCCTGTAGTTACACAATTTTGGTGATAATCACATTTTGACTTATGGGTTCAAAGAAATTCTTCCATAAGCACGCCGACAGTGATGGATCTTACAGTTGTCCGCCCAAAAAACTGTTTTTTCTTGCCGCATTCGTCTATCGGTTAGGACGAGAGATTTTCATTCTCTAAAGAGGAGTTCGACTCTCCTATGCGGTACAATTCGGACTTGTAGCTCAGAGGCAGAGCAATTGACTGTTAATCAATAGGTCGGGATATCGTAATTCCCCAAGTCCGCAATTTATGTGAGAGTCTGCTGCGGATGCATACGTCGCAGGAACGAAGGGCCTATTGCTTTGTCCAATAGGGATGGGAACGTCAGCCCACACATCTTAAGGGAGGTTAGAGATGTCTCGATTGAGTTTAGGTGATTACTAATGAGGGACGAGAGGCCCAAACAAAACCAAATAACCCCCACTTGCCTCGTTAGTATAGTGGTTATTATACATGATTTGTAATCTTGAGACAACTGTTCGATTCAGTTACGAGGCTCCATAAGTTATTGAAAAT
>JAFLSE010000087.1 GCA_022511075.1 Prevotella sp. | reverse complement strand
AAAATGTCGTCGACTGATATCTTATATTCCACAGTGTTGACATTAAGTTCAATTTCCCCTCGTTGAATAAGCACGAACAACATGCCGTTCAGTCTTAAAGGAAGATTCATGCCCGGGATGACATCGCTTGCGGATAGCTTCCCCTGGCTTTCTTTAATACGTTCTTGAACGTCAATGTGGGAAAGGATGTAAAGGTCGCCCAAACGCGCGAAGCGAGAAGAGAAGGATTCTATGCCGGCTATGTTTTTCAGATTTACAATTTTATCCATGCTTTCAACTTTTATGCTTCGTGCAGGTCATGACCCATTCTTTCTTTCTTGGTGTGCATATAGAAGCGATTGAATTCGTTGGGAGTAATTTCGATTGGAACGTTCTCCACAATCTCAAGTCCGTAACCCTCCAGCCCGACTCTCTTCACAGGATTGTTAGTTAGGAGTTTCATGCGTCGAATGCCCAGAAGGTTTAGAATCTGTGCGCCCACACCGTAATTCCGTTCGTCGGCGCGATGCCCAAGATGCAAGTTTGCGTCTACCGTGTCGAGACCCTCCTCTTGGAGTTTATAAGCCCGGATTTTGTCCATCAGACCGATACCGCGTCCTTCCTGGCTGAGATAAATCACTGCGCCTCTGCCTTCTTTTTCTATCATTCTGAGCGCTCTGTGCAACTGTTCTCCACAATCGCACCGAC
>JAFLSE010000086.1 GCA_022511075.1 Prevotella sp. | reverse complement strand
GCCGTCAGGTGCTGTATCCGTTGGTGGGTGGCCTGATGCTGCTTATTCTCTCGGTGTGGCTCTTCAACCACCCGATGCAGGTGCGATTCTACTCTATGCCTCTGAACATCATCTTCTATATGCTCACGACCATCGCAGGCGTCGTGCTGGTGCATATCGCCCTCGACAACATCTCCAAGTTTCTCAAAGATGGTCTGCTCAAAGACCGTTTCAACTTTGAGAATGAGAGCTTCGAGCAGTGCCAGGAGGAGCAGACGAACAAATACAGCGTCAATATCCCTATGCGGTACTACTACAAAGGCAAGTTCCGCAAGGGCTGGGTCAATGTGGTCAATCCGTTTCGAGGTACATGGGTCGTCGGAACGCCCGGTTCGGGTAAGACCTTTTCGATTATCGAGCCGTTTATCCGTCAGCACAGTGCCAAGGGATTTGCTATGGTGGTCTATGACTACAAATTCCCGACGCTAGCGACTAAACTCTACTACCACTACAAGAAGAACAAGAAACTGGGGCTGCTGCCCAAGGGCTGCAAGTTCAATATCATCAACTTCGTCGATGTAGAGTATTCACGCCGTGTGAATCCCATTCAGTCGAAGTACATCAACAACCTTGCAGCAGCCAGCGAGACGGCGGAGACGCTACTCGAATCGTTGCAGAAAGGCAAGAAGGAAGGCGGTGGCGGCAGCGA
>JAFLSE010000085.1:396-689 GCA_022511075.1 Prevotella sp. | reverse complement strand
AGCGAGGAGACACGCATCACGCTGCGCAAGGCTCCCTATCAGGTGAAGGTTGTCAAGCGAGCCGGACAAAAGTATTTCCATACCTTACGAGAAAAGATGATGTGGGGTGCTGACCAGCGTGGCTGACCCTCTGAAAATTGTTCGCGACCGATTTCAGTTTGTTCGCGAACAATTTTTTTGTTGTTACTGAATAGTTGTATAATTGTCGGTCGAGTTCTTTAAAAAAGTCGGTCGACTTTTTTGAAAACTCGGTCGACTTTCTGAAAAACTCGACCGACTTTTTCTGAAGTGTA
>JAFLSE010000085.1:0-386 GCA_022511075.1 Prevotella sp. | reverse complement strand
GGGTGCTGAATATATAATAAGGTGTAAGTGTTAAATTTCATTTTCTTGCTAAAAAAGTGGCGAAAAGTTTTGGTCAGTTCCGAAATTAGTCATACTTTTGCAGTGTACTATTAAGGTAGTACACTAAGACAGTTCATCAAAACATTAAAAATAGTAATAAAGAAAGAGCGTATGATTAACGTTGAAAACATCAGTTACAAGTACAGGGGACAGGAGTCGCTTGTCTTCGACGGTTTTTCTATTCAGTTGGAGGAAAACCGCATCTACGGACTGCTCGGCAAGAACGGCACGGGCAAGTCTACATTGCTTTATCTGCTTTCGGGATTGCTCCGTCCCAATCAAGGCACGGTCCGCATCGACGGCATGGAGGCCTGCGAGCGTCGCCC
>JAFLSE010000084.1 GCA_022511075.1 Prevotella sp. | reverse complement strand
CTGCGCGATTGTGCGGTTTAGCTCTTCTTTTGTATTGTCTGTGCGCGCAGTGAACGCGAGCGTTATTGCAGTCGCAGCAATAAAACTGAGCAGGATTAGGGCGGCAGCCGCATATTTGAATTGTCTCATGTTATTTATTGATTATTGCTGATGCTCTTATATTCAAAAGAGCGGAACAATGTTCCGCTCTTTTTGCCTTAGACCAGGCCCTGCGCAATCATTGCGTTGGCAACTTTCAGGAAGCCTGCAATGTTCGCGCCAGCGACATAATTGCCCTCAAGACCAAAGTCCTTTGCGGCCTTGTATGCGCTGTCGTGGATGTTCTTCATTATGCCCTTGAGCTTTTCGTCCACCTCCTCGCGGCTCCATGAAAGACGCTCTGAGTTCTGGCTCATCTCCAGACCGCTTGTGGCGACACCGCCTGCGTTGGAGGCCTTGCCCGGCGCATAAAGAATCTTTGCCTTCACGAATGCGTTCACCGCGTCCACTGTGGAAGGCATGTTCGCGCCCTCCGCGACCAGAATGCAGCCGTTTTTGAGCAGAGTCTCCGCCGCCGCCCCGTCAAGCTCGTTCTGTGTGGCGCACGGGAAGGCGCAGTCCACCTTCACCGACCATGGCTTCTCGTTGGCCACGTACTTTGCGTTAGGATACTGCTTCGTGTACTCGCTTATGCGGCCACGGCGCACGTTCTTAAGCTCTTTGAC
>JAFLSE010000083.1 GCA_022511075.1 Prevotella sp. | reverse complement strand
GAACAGGAGTTTGCATTGCTCAGACAACATTCAACATTACAAGCAGATTGATGAAGCCACTCAATTTGAATAGACTTAATATGCGTACTCCTTACTCAGTATGGCAAGTGGGTGAGGGTACCTATGGCTTTAAGACTGATTTCGGCGTACTTTATCGTATTGTATTTACTCCAGATGCTACGATCTGGGAAGATGGAGCCTACGAATTCTGTATATTGAATGAAAATCATAAGTCTTCACCAAGTGACACACAATTGCGTGAGACAATATTCTGTGTCATAGAAGAATTCTTCGCAATGAACCCAGAAATTTTGTTGTATCAGTGCGAAACAGGCGACAATCGTCAGGCAATGCGCGAACGTCTTTTTCTTCGTTGGTTCTGTAAATACGAACATAGCGACCAATACTATATAAAGGTGGCTGAAATCGTGGCGGAACAAGTATCGAACTATGCGGCAGTTATTGTGCAGAAGAATAATCCCGAATTGGAACGTATTATCAATGATTTTGATAATTTCATTGGCTTCTTTCAGAAAAAGCCAGTATAAATAACGAGGAAATTATATATATCTTGACTCCAAGGTGGAAAAGTGCAGTCGGAAATGACAGATTTTTCTTTGTTAATACTGAGGTTTCATTTTTATTTTGTATTTTTGTAGCCGAAAGAATATTAATCATTTGACTATATACGATGGCAACAGTAGACGAC
>JAFLSE010000082.1:281-713 GCA_022511075.1 Prevotella sp. | reverse complement strand
TCAGGACTTTTCTTGGATATTTTCAGGAAAGGGAAAACAACCAGTGTCAGGTTGCCCTCAAACTCACTACGTGTCTTTTGCAACTGTACCATTTTCTCTGGCACATCTTGTCCGTACAAGGCTTTCACTGCCTCGATGGCAGCACTGATGATTTGCGATTCAATCTTCATTTCGATATACCTATTTATAACGTGAAATCATCCACATGTAGCATGCGGATGATTCTTAGAAAGTTGTCCAAGGCGGATTCGAACCACCACAAACAGAACCAAAACCTGTTGTGCTACCATTACACCATTGGACACCCAAAAGCTTGTTAGCGGGTGCAAAGGTAGTGGTTTTTCGTGCCACTACCAAATTTTTCGTGAATTATTTCACTATTAAGAGGTAATAATTCTTCTTTCCTTTCTGCGCTAACAGATATTTTCCATC
>JAFLSE010000082.1:0-271 GCA_022511075.1 Prevotella sp. | reverse complement strand
CCATCTATCAGGTCGTCTGTTGTAACAGGACGATTTTGATCAGTCAGCTTCTCTTTGTTCAGCGAAACGCCACCGCCTTGTACCATCTTGCGCATCTCACCCTTGGAAGGGAATACAGGAGCTGCGGTTGTAAAGAGCTCGATAGCTGGCTGTCCTAACTGGTCTTTGGAAATCTCAAACTGAGGCACACCGTCGAATACATCGAGGAAGGTCTGCTCGTCTAATTTCTCCAATCCTTCTTTCGTAGCTTTTCCGAACAGAATGCTGGAGG
>JAFLSE010000081.1:338-719 GCA_022511075.1 Prevotella sp. | reverse complement strand
AACGACCGTTGACAGGCATGGTGCGAGTGTGGTCAGAGCAATAGTCGTCCAGTTCGCAGCCAGCGTCGCAGAGCACCAATCGTCCGTCCTCCAGAGGAACATCCGACGGTGAGCCGTGCATAATCTCGCCGTGTTGCGAGAAAATGGTTGCAAAGCTGTTGCCGCCAGCCAGTGAGCGGGCAATGCCGTCCACTTGTCCAGCCACAAAACGCTCGGTGATGCCGGGCTTTATCAGCAGTTGGGCCGTGGTGTGCATGGCATAGCCCACATCGCAGGCCGCTTCAATATAGGCAATCTCCTCGGCACTTTTCGTAGAACGCATCTTCACGACGGCGTTGATGAGCTTCAGCGAGGCTGCTTCCTTCTGCTGTGCAGGGTGAA
>JAFLSE010000081.1:0-305 GCA_022511075.1 Prevotella sp. | reverse complement strand
TTCATGGGGGCAGTCTTGGTAATGCCCACCTCGGCAGCGAGGTCGCCGACGCTGGGGACGAATCCCATCCAGACGATATCCTCAATATCGATGTCGTCGCCTATGAGCCATTCTTCGTCGTTGTCTACATCAATGACACCCACCAGCCCGTCGCGGTGCTGCCCGAAATAATAGATGAACGAAGAGTCCTGACGAAACGGAGCATAGCCGTTGGCAGGATAGTTGCAGGGTGCTTCATTGTTGCCGAAAAGCACAATGACACCTTCACCAACCAGCCGCTTGAGTTCTGCGCGGCGCTGAACGTA
>JAFLSE010000080.1 GCA_022511075.1 Prevotella sp. | reverse complement strand
GACATACACCGTAGTCTTGCTGTTCTCCTTATCGCTGGAAATCACGTTCACGCCCGCAATCTTCTTTTTGCTGATGGTGAGTGTTCCCTTCTTTACCTCCGTCTGCAACTGCTCGGCAATCTCTTTGGGTGCCTCCACCACCACGCTACAATCCTTGCCCTGCGTGCAGATGACCGTATAACTGCCAATCAGCGTTACACCACTGAACTCTCCTACGTTGCGTTTCTCGCTCTCAGCCTTGCCACCGATTGCCATCATCATGGTGAGAGCCACAAAAAGTATCTTTTTCATTGTCTTAAATTGAATTTTTGTTGTTAATAGTTTTACCATTGGCTTGCGCTTGCCTTCTGTCTATATAACGAATGAGCGGAAATTTCTCAATGTCAGTGCATCGTTTTTTAACAAATCTTTGCGAAAAAATCATCCCATCTAAACCGATATTCCGACAGAAATAAACTATCTTTGCATCCGATGTTGCGCATCAATGAAATAAACTACACGTGTAAATGAATAAAACTACACGTATAGATTAAGCAAACGACACGTGTAAATCGAGCAATCTACACGTGTAGATGAAATAAACGACAAGTATAACCCTATAAAATGATGACGAATGATAACTCTGATTAAGCGCAAAGGTCGCAACCCGCAAACGGGCGAGACCTTGTATTTCCCACGATGGAAACGTGTAGCGACAGTGACAAAAACGATGCTGGCGAAAGTGA
>JAFLSE010000008.1 GCA_022511075.1 Prevotella sp. | reverse complement strand
GGCACTGTGGGATAAGATTTGTTTAACAAGAGAATAAAGCAACGATATATAATGTTAGAAGTAAGAGACCTGCATGCCAAGATTGGCGACAGGGAGATATTGAATGGAGTAAACCTCACGATAGCCGACGGCGAGGTGCATGCGATAATGGGGCCCAACGGCTCTGGCAAATCCACGTTGAGCGCGGTGCTTGTGGGCAATCCGCTCTATGAAGTGACAGGCGGCGAGGTGGTTTTCAACGGCAAGGACCTGCTGGCAATGAAACCTGAGGACCGCGCCCACGAAGGCTTGTTCCTCTCGTTCCAGTACCCCGTGGAGATTCCCGGTGTATCGATGACCAACTTCATGCGTGCTGCAATCAACGAGAAGCGCAAGTATGAGGGCTTGGAGCCGTTGTCTGCCGGCGATTTTCTCAAACTGATGCGCGAGAAGAGGAAGATTGTGGAACTCGACTCCAAACTTGCCAACCGCTCCGTGAACGAAGGCTTCAGCGGCGGCGAGAAGAAGCGCAATGAGATATTCCAGATGGCTATGCTTGAGCCGAAGTTGTCGATACTCGACGAGACGGATTCGGGTCTCGACGTTGATGCAATGCGCATAGTGGCAGACGGCGTAAACCGCATGCATACGCCGCAGACCTCCACAATCGTCATCACCCACTACGAGCGCTTGCTCGACATGATAAAGCCGAGCGTGGTGCACGTATTGTACAAGGGAAGGATTGTAAAAACGGCTGGTCCGGAACTGGCAAAGGAGATAGAGCAACGTGGTTACGACTGGATAAAGGCGGATTTGGAAGAATGAGCAGCGAACGACAATACATTGACCTCTATGCCGAGTGTCGCAACATGATATGCAGCCATAGCGCCGACGTGATGAACGCCGTGCGCGATGCGGCATTCGAGGACTTCAGGCGCCTGAGCTTTCCTACACGCGCGGTGGAGCGCTACAAATACACGGACATAGACAAGTTGATGACACCCGACTATGGGCTCAACCTCAACCGTCTCGATATTCCCGTGAATCCATACGATGCGTTTCGTTGCGACGTACCAAATTTGAGCACATCGCTCTACTTCGTCGTTAACGATGCCTTCCACTCAAAGGTGATGCCCAAGACTCCCCTGCCCGACGGCATGATTGTAGGCTCGCTGCGCGAAATGGCGGAGAAGAGCCCCGAACTTGTAGGCAAGTACTATGCAAAAATGGCAGCCACTGCCGACGATGCCCTCACTGCCCTTAACACCATGCTTGCGCAAGACGGACTTTTCGTGTATGTGCCGCGAGGCGTGAAAGCAGGTCGTGCCGTGCAGGTGATAAACATAATACGCTCCGATGTTGACCTTATGCTAAACCGCCGCGTGCTCATCGTGGTGGAGGACAACGCCGAGGTGCAACTTCTTTTCTGCGACCATGCCGCCGACGACCGCAATTTCCTTGCCACGCAGGTGGTGGAGGCATTCGTGGGCAACAATGCAAGCCTCGAAATGTACTGCATGGAGGAGACCCATGCAAAGAACGTGCGCCTGAGCAATCTCTACATAAAGCAGGGCAGAGACAGCCGCGTAAACCACAATATGATAACGCTGCACAACGGAGTTACCCGAAACCGCACCGACGTGCTCCTTTCCGACGAGGGCGCGGAATGCAATCTCTACGGCTGCGTGATAGCCGACAAGGAGCAGCATGTGGACAACAACACCCTCATAACCCATGCCGCAGCTCACTGCCAGAGCAACGAACTCTACAAATACGTGCTCAACGGCAGTGCCACTGGTGCGTTTGCAGGCAAGGTGTATGTGGCTAAGGGAGCGCAGCAGACTGTCTCGCAGATGACAAACCAGAACCTTTGCAGCACCAAGCAGGCTCGAATGTACACCCAGCCGATGCTTGAGATATATGCCGACGACGTGAAATGCGCACATGGCTCCACCGTGGGGCAACTCAACGATGCCGCCCTTTTCTACATGCGGCAGCGAGGCATATCGCTCGACGAGGCACGTCTACTGTTGCAGTCGGCTTTCGTAAACGAGGTGATTGACCATATTGCACTTGAGCCGTTGCGCGACCGTCTGCACTATCTTGTGGAAAAACGCTTCCGTGGAGAGTTGAGCAAGTGCGAGGGCTGCAAACTTTGTAAATAGTGTTTATTGATTAGTGGTCAGTGATTTAGTTATTTTTCTCAATGTACGATATAAGCAAGGTTAGGGAAGATTTTCCCATTCTCTCAAGAGAGGTCTACGGCAAGCCGTTGGTTTACCTCGACAATGCGGCAACTACGCAAAAGCCGTTGTGCGTGCTCGATGCCATGCGCGATGAGTATCTCAACGTTAATGCCAATGTGCACCGCGGCGTGCACTATCTTTCGCAGCAGGCAACCGACTTGCACGAGGCTGCACGCGACACCGTGCGCCGATTTATAAACGCGGCAAAGACCGAGGAGATTATTTTCACCCGTGGCACTACGGAGAGCATCAACCTTGTGGCATCATCGTTCTGCGAGGCATTCATGCGCGAGGGCGACGAGGTTATCGTGAGCGTAATGGAGCACCACTCCAACATAGTGCCCTGGCAGTTGCAGGCGACAAGAAAGGGCATCGTGCTTAAGGTCGTTCCCATGACCGACAGCGGAGAACTCGACATTGAGGCATACAAGACACTTTTCACCGACAGGACGCGCTTGGTGAGCATAGCCCACGTAAGTAACGTGCTCGGCACGATAAATCCCGTGAAGCAACTTTGCGCCATTGCCCACGAACACAACGTGCCCATATTGATTGACGGTGCGCAGGGAGCGCCCCATTTTGCCGTAGACGTGCAGGACATAGGTTGCGACTTCTATGTGTTCAGCGGTCACAAGATGTATGCCCCAACGGGTATCGGAGTGCTCTACGGGCGCGAGAAGTGGCTCGAAAAACTTCCTCCCTATCAGGGTGGCGGCGAAATGATAAGTACGGTAACTTTCGAGAAAACAACCTTCGAGCAGTTACCGTTCAAGTTCGAGGCTGGCACTCCCGACTATGTTGCCACTCACGGACTTGCCACCGCCATGAACTATATGCTCTCTCTCGGCATCGACAACATCTCTGCCCATGAGCGCAGTCTCACGCGCTATTGCATGGAGCAGTTGAATACCATCGACGGCATGCGCCTTTTCGGCACTGCAACCGAAAAAGATGCCGTAGTAAGTTTCCTTGTGGGCGACATACATCATCTTGACATGGGCACCTTGCTCGACCGTCTCGGCATTGCCGTGCGTACAGGACATCATTGTACCCAGCCTCTCATGGACCGTCTCGGTGTGCAGGGTTTGGTGCGTGCCTCCTTCGCCCTATACAACACCAAGGAAGAAATAGATGTCTTTGTCGCCGGCGTAAAGCGAGTGGCGGCGATGTTCTAATGTTTCTCGGCAGTGCCACGCCATTATAAACACCCAATCTTTCCTTTGCCTATTTCACAGGAATAGTAAAAACCATACGTGTACCATCGTGGTAGTTTTTGTCGAGGATAAGGGATCCTCCCAAAAGTGTGGCAATCTTGCGACTCATTGGCAGACCTATGCCAAGACCCTGCTTAAAGTTGTCAACCTTAAAGAACTGCTCGAACACCTTGTCCTGAAACTCTTTCGGAATACCGATACCAGAATCTTTTATGATAAAACTTACATTTTTGCCTTCGGCATCACGCTCTACGGAAAACGTTATATAACCTTTGTCGGTGAATTTCAATGAATTTCCGTACACCTGCCTGATGATATGTTCAATGCCGCTTTTGTTGCTTTGTATAGTAAAGCCTTCGGGCAGGCTGCTCTCGAAGTTGAGTTGCAGACGATCGTGGTTCTTCTCATACGCCACATCCATGATATATTGGCAGAATTTGTTGACATCAATATTGTCGTCTTTCGTGTATCTTTCCTTACTGTTGCCTAAAGAAACCTCTAACAGGTTGTTGACGATGTTGGCAAGTGCCACGATGTTCTCGTCAATAGCCTTCAATGCCCTTTGTCGCTCCTCCTCCGACATCTCATAGTCGGGGTTTATGACAATCTGCACGAAGCCCGAGATGATGTTCATCGGAGTTCGCATTTCATGGCTGATATGCTTTATAAAAGTAGTCTTCATGCGGTCCGACTCCTGTGCCCTGTCGAGTGCAAGTTCTAATTGCTCGTTTTGTTTCTTAATGCGCTTCAGGTAGTTATGACGGGTTATGTAACGCCAGACAAGCAGAGCGAAGGCTATTACCATCAGTCCAATAATGACTGCCATCCATAATTCTTGCTTACGGGCAGTCTCAACTTGCAGCTTGTTCATGCCCATCGTCACGTTTAGTGCATTCAGGTTTTCGTGAATCACTTCGTTGTTGAGCGAGTCCTGTATGTGTATTCGCTTGTACGCGTCTTCTCGCATAAGGTCTTGCCGTCCCATGATTTCATGGATTCGCATGGCAACATCTAATTTCGTAACATTGTGAAGAGTCAGTGAGTCAAGTTGTCGCAGTGCCACCTCATGGTTGCCAGTTACGACATTCATCATCAGTGCTAACTTGTCTTCTCCATATATGAAATGAGGTGCTTTCGGGCTCTTTATAAATTTATTGTATTCTTGTTCTGTTTTCAGGAATTTATCCCACTCACCTTTGTAGAAATATATCTGCGCCTTATGCGAGAGATATGGTTTTATATACCGTGGATTATCTTTTAAATAACCTTTCAGATGCTCGTTCCATTTCCATGCGGTGTCAGGCTCCAGAGTGAGGGATACACGTGCTAAACTTGCATAAAGGTTACATAGCAGGGACTGAAAGTTTTCGGGTATTCCACCTTTATTGTCGGAGGTAAGATGACAGAGTGCTTCCTCGTAGTAATGTTTTGCCATCTGGCTGTTGCCTCGTTGTTCGAAAATACTTCCCAATGCTTTGTAAACATAATTATAGTATTCCTCCTTGCTGTTATTTTCCTTTATTTCTTCAATCAGGGCGTTGGCTTTCTCAACGGAGTTGGCAAACTGACTGCGGCTTGCCTCGAAGATAACCTCATTTGCTAAAATGGAATAATATCTGTCCATATCCCCGTCTCGCTTGGCTATTTCCTGTCTTAGCGCGGAAAGGTCGTAAAATGCGGTTGCGCTGTCTGGAGTATTAAACAGGCGATTATATCGGTTAATAATGGCACTGTCCGACAATTCTTTTGCAGGTGCAACTGTAGTTATGAAAAGACTTACTGACAATATGAAAATATAACGTAACATGATATAAATATTTATATGTAGTTTGTTTTTGTTGCAAATGTACATATTTTTATACAACTATGCAAATTTATTAATTGAACTTACGTTTTATTAACAAAATACATTTGTTGTAGTTGTCGACATTTTGTCGGTGTGTTCGTTTTGTCCGCTAAGATAGCAATTTTTTTCTTTTTTTCTTTGTGCATTCAAAAAAAAGATGTATTTTTGCATAAAATATTTTAATTGGTCAATATGCAGACAGAATGTCATTTTTCTATTTTAGTACACGAGCAGGCAAAGAAATACGGCGAACGTGAGGCACTTGTCTATCAGGATTTTGGCAGTGAAACATGGAAGTCAATGTCGTGGAACAAGTTTTCTCACAACGTGAAGTTGGTAAGCAATGCTTTGCTCAATCTCTGCGTGAAACCACAAGAGAATGTGGCTGTGTTCTCTCAAAACTGTGCACAATACTTGTTTTGTGAGTTTGGTGCATGGGGCGTGAGGGCTGTGCCCATTCCATTCTATGCTACAAGCAGTGAACAGCAGATACAGTTTATGATAAACGATGCCAAGGTGCGCATTGTGTTTGTTGGCGAACAGGACCAGTATGACAAGGCGTGCCGTGTGCTTTCGCTCTGCCCTACGCTGGAGAAGATTGTGGTGTTCGACCGCAACGTACAGTTGTCGCGTTGTGCATCCCATGCCATGTATTTCGACGACTTCCTTGCGCTCGGCAACGGCTTCCCACGTCAGAGTGAGGTAGAGGCGCTAAGCAGGGAGGCACGCTACGATGAGATGGCAAGCATTCTGTACACCAGTGGTACTACGGGCGACAGCAAGGGAGTGATGCTGCTCCACTCGCAGTACCGTGCTGCAATGGAAGGCAACCACAAGGGCATACGCTGGATAAGCGACAAGGACCGTGTGTTGAACTTCCTGCCATACGCCCATATATTTGAAAAGGGATGGACTATGCTCTGCATATCAGAGGGTAGCACACTTATTATAAACACCGACCCTCGCAGGGTGCAGCAGTCGATGCGCGAGACACACCCCACGTGTATGTGCTCGGTGCCTCGTTTCTGGGAAAAGGTTTACATTGCCGTGCAGGACAAGATGGAAAAAGCCAACAGTTTCAAGCGCAAGTTCTTCATACATGCTTTGGAAGTAGGCAAGCGCCACAATGTTGACTATGTGATGCGAGGCAAGCGGCCGCCTATGGCGCTGCATCTCGAATATGAGTTTCTGAACAAGACGGTGTTCAGCCTCATACGCAAGGAACTCGGATTGGAGAATCCTAATTTCTTCCCCACGGCAGGTGCAACGGTGTCGCCTCACGTAGAGGAGTTTGTTCATTCTATAGGACTTAACATGATGGTGGGTTATGGCTTGACCGAGAGCCTTGCCACCGTGAGCAATGACCATTTGTATGACGTTACCACGATAGGCTCGGTGGGTCGCCCGATGTTCAACATCGAAGTGAAGATTAGCGAAGAGGGAGAAGTGCTGCTGCGTGGCGAGACTATAACTCCCGGATATTACAACCGCCCCGACCTTAACAAGCAGGCATTTGATGCCGATGGCTTTTTCCATACTGGCGACAGCGGTTATTTCAAGGATGGAGAACTTTATCTCACGGAGCGCATAAAAGACCTCTTTAAGACAAGTAACGGCAAGTATATAGCACCGCAGATGATAGAGTCTAAACTGCTTGTTGACAAATATATAGACCAAGTGTGCCTCATTGCCGACGAGCGCAAGTTTGTATCTGCACTGATAGTACCCACATACGTACTGCTTGAGGAGTTTGCACGGGAGTATGGCATTCCTTTTGAGAACCGTGAGGAATTGTGCGCCAACCCGAAAATAAACAAGATGCTTGCCGAGCGCATAGACACCCTGCAGCAGCAGTTGGCAAACTATGAACGGATAAAACGTTTCACCATACTGCCCAATGCCTTCACTATGGAAAGCGGAGAACTGACGAACACCCTGAAACTCCGCCGCCGCATAGTGAACGAACGATACAAGGCAATAATAGATAAAATGTACGAAGAGTAAAAGATGATTACATCAGACCAACTAAAGGATATTTTGGAGCGTGCCGATGCACTCTACAAGTATTTGGAGATAGACAAGAAGAAAATAGAATTTGAGGAAGAAGACCTTCGCACGCAAGCTCCCGACTTCTGGGACGACCCGAAACGTGCCGAGGAGCAGATGAAGAAGGTAAAGGCAATAAAGCGCTGGATTGACGGATATAACGAAGTACGCACCGCTGCTGATGAGCTACAGTTGGCTTTCGATTTCTACAAGGAAGAGATGGTAACGGAAGAGGAAGTAGACGAAGATTATCGCAAGGCAGTGGAGGCAATAGAGAACTTGGAACTCCAAAACATGCTACGCCAAAAGGAAGACCCTATGGACTGCGTGCTGAAGATAAACAGCGGTGCCGGCGGAACGGAGAGCCAAGACTGGGCTTCAATGCTCATGCGCCTTTATATGCGCTGGGCAGAAGCAAAGGGGCATAAGGTAACGATAAGCAATATTCAGGAAGGCGACGAGGCTGGAATAAAAAGCGTCACTATGCAGATAGAAGGTGGCGAATATGCCTACGGCTATCTGAAGAGCGAGAACGGTGTACATCGCCTTGTGCGCGTGTCGCCATTCAATGCTCAGGGAAAACGTATGACAAGTTTCGCTTCGGTGTTCGTGTCGCCGCTTGTGGACGATACCATAGAGGTGTTCGTAGACCCATCGAAGGTTAGTTGGGATTTGTTCCGCTCTGGTGGTGCCGGTGGTCAGAACGTTAATAAGGTGGAGACGGGTGTACGCCTGCGCTATCAGTATGTAGATCCCGACACAGGTGAGGAAGAAGAAATACTGATAGAAAATACCGAGAGCCGCAAGCAACTTGAAAACCGCAACAATGCCATGCGCCTGCTCAAGTCGCAACTTTATGACAGGGCAATGAAAAAGCGCCTTGAGGCACAGGCAAAGATTGAGGCAGGAAAGAAAAAGATAGAGTGGGGTAGTCAGATACGTTCGTATGTGTTCGACGACCGCCGTGTGAAAGACCATCGCACCAACTATCAGACCACAGATGTTGACGGTGTGATGAACGGCAAGATTGACGACTTCATAAAGGCATATCTTATGGAATTCCCCGTGGTTGATGAAGATTAAATAAACCAAAACTAAATAAAACATAAAGACTATGAGCAAGAAAAAGAACAACAATCCCAAGCGTGCGGCATACGCTGCAAAGCAGGAACAGGAGGGAAGAAACGTCGTGAAATGGATTATTGGCGTGTTGGTGGCATTAGGTGTCATTTTCATGTGCTGGACTTTCATGATGATGTCATGAGCGGACTTGAGATAGAACGCAAATTCCTTGTGCTTGGCTCCGATTACAAGAGCCAAGCATTTTCGTGTGACAGGATTAAGCAGGGCTACCTTTGCAGCACGGGAGGTAAGACCATTCGTGTGCGCACTCGTGGCAGCAAGGCATATCTTACCATTAAAGGACCTTCCAATGCCGCAGGCCTCAGCCGCTATGAGTTTGAGAAAGAGATAACGCTTGACGAGGCGGAGCATCTTTTTCTGCTCTGCGAACCGGGCATAATAGACAAGACGCGCTATCTCGTAAAGTCAGGCACACACACATTCGAGGTAGACGAATTCTATGGCGACAACGAAGGTCTTGTAATGGCGGAAGTAGAGTTGCAAAGTGAAGACGAAGCATTTGAAAAGCCAGCCTTTATAGGAAAGGAAGTGACAGGCGACCGTCGCTATTACAACTCACATCTACGGCAATATCCCTATTCCGTTTGAAAACAACCGACTTTTTTAAAAGACAATCAAAGTCGCCGTTGCTTCCAAAACGTCTCTTGGGCAACGGCGACTACAAACAAACTACCAAATATATGCACTAATACTAAAAACAAAATTTCATGGCATTCTCATTTTATAATATCTAAATTCGTCAACGTCAACATATCCGCCTGTCTTTTTCGTAGCATAACAGAATATTGCAAACTTTGTACCCATAAAGAAACGGCGGTAGTCGAAAATCATCTTATAGTCAGAGCCTATCTTTATCCATTGTTCACCGTCAAGGCTGTAGTGGAACGTGGCAGTATCACGTCCTGCCGCAATGCCTCCACCTTGTGCGTTCAAGGCACGGAAATCGCCGTCTATGCGCAGCCACACCTTGTTTTGTTTCAGCGGCACACTCTCTATAACCTTTGTCTCAACACCATTCACGCGCTTATCTTCTTCTGTAAGGCTCACCGATTGTTCTGACATTGACAGCACAAGTTTTTTACCCTCTTTCTTTATCGTCAGCACACCAGAGTCGCCATTGAATGCTGCAAATCCTGCGCAGTCACCATCTTTTAGATGCGAAACGTCGAGTAACACCCATGCCGAGCATTGCGGTCCTTCCATACGCTGCGTCAGTGTATTCGGTGCTTCATATATTGTCGGCACTACTCGGTTTGTCTTTAGTCGCAAAAATCCCGGACGTTCTGTAAGTGACCATGCATCGTTTATAGGATTATGATTCCATTGCCAGTGGATATCAAGTTTTTTATTGTCAAAGTCGTCGCTTACGACGAATGGAATGTCCTTCTCTCCGCTCACAACACGGCGCATTCTTGGAGGAATTTTTCCTTCCTCATCGCCCAGCATAGGCCATCCGTCAATCCAGCGGCATGGCATTACAGTGAGTATACGCCCCACTCCACCACGGTCTTGGAATATTATTCCATACCAGTCGCCGTCTTTCGAGTCTACAATAGTGCCTTGCCCAACGTATGGAAATCCGCCAAAGTCAGCTTGTAATATTACTTGCTTCTCATAAGGTCCGTGTATATTGTCGGCACGATAGCACACCTCACGGCGATGACGACCGGGAGCCCACACATGAGATATCATCAATAGGTAGTATCTGCCATTGTGTTTTATCATTCTGCTGCCTTCCAACAGTCCCGTCTCGTCTTTTTCGCGCTTAAAGAGCATTGTGTCCGAGCCATCTATAACACCAGATAAGTCGGGCTTAAGTTCCGCCATTTGTCCTGTGCCGTATATTACGTACACTCTTCCGTCATCGTCGAAAAACAAGGATGCGTCGTGAAAATGCCTGAGCCTTGACACCAATGTCCACTCTTTTGCAGGGTCTTCCGTACTATATATATATGTATCACCCATTTTTCCTGCCTCGTTTGGCGCAAAAAGCACATAGAATTTCCCATTATGATATTTCAGCGATGTAGCCCACTGACCTCGTCCGTAAACTGTGCCATCTTTCATATCATATTTCGGCGAGTCTGTCAGCCTGTCATATACATAGCCAACCACTTCCCAATTCGCCAAGTCCTTCGACTTCATTATCGGCGTTCCCGGCATGAGGTGCATCGTTGTGGACACCATATAGAAATAGTTGCCAACCCTTATTACATCAGGGTCGGGTACATCTGCCCAAAGCATTGGATTATCCACAAAACGTGCATCGTCTTTCGTCTGTGCTAATGCTGCAAGCATACTCACAAACAGAAATGAGGCAAGGAACGCAAATCTTTTCATCAAAATTTAAAGTTCGGTTTGTTTTACGAATGCAAAGTTAAAAATAATCTTTCATAATTACAACAGGCGGTTGTTACAGAAATATTTGCTTATGTAACAACCGCCAGAGAAATTGTCTTTTTGTAAAATAATAAAACGTTTTTTATTAATACGATGTGAAAATATAAGTCTGTCCAGCCTTAGTTTCTATATCATATTCATATACTTTGCGAACAGGTAAAAGGTCGAAGGTATCAAGTTCCGCAGACTTCAATGGTTGTTTTATGTTGGCAGAAGCCAGCAAGAGATTGGGGCATTCGCCTTCGGCTAACTTCAGTCCATCACCTTTCAGTGGCACATAGGAGCGCAAGCGGAGCGTTCCGCCAACGGATGACTTGATTGTTGTTTGCCTCAATATGCCGCCACTCCAAGCCATATCCACCGTAAAGCCTCCACGCGCTAACAATCCCTTTACCTCACCCTCTGCCCAAACATCAGGCAGGGCAGGCAACAAGTGCACAGCTCCGTCATGGCTCTGCAAAAGCATTTCGCATACACCGGCAGCACAGCCGAAATTACCGTCAATCTGGAAAGGAGGATGTGCATCGAAAAGGTTGGGGTAAGTACGACCGTTGGGATAGTCTTTTACTTTGCCGTCATCAGGCAGCAAGTGAAGCATATTGCAAATTATTTGGAAAGCGTGGTTACCGTCGAGCATACGCGCCCAAAAGTTTATTTTCCATCCAAGACTCCACCCCGTAGCCATATCGCCGCGCTGACGCAGTGTATTTGCTGCTGCCGTGAACAGTTCCGGGTGGCAATAGGGAGAAATCTGGTTCGAAGGATAAAGTCCATATAGATGAGAGATGTGACGATGCTCATCTTTCGGGTCATCAGCATCTATCAGCCATTCCTGCAACTGTCCGTATCTACCTATCTGCATAGGAGGCAACTTGGCAAGGGCTGTACGGAATGCGGCAAGCGAGGCATCGTCCTTGCTAAGCGTATGTGCCGCCTGCAACACATTACTTAATACGTCAAAAACAATCTGGTTATCCATTGTGGAGCCTGCTGTTACAGTGGTTCCCTTGCCCTGCGGTCCGTGCTCAGGCGACACCGTGGGCACAGTCATAAGCCAGCCATATCGGGGATGCTCTTGCATATAGGTAAGCAAGAAGTCTGCCGCTCCTTTCATTACATCATAGTTGTCGGAAAGGAACTTCTTGTCACCTGTAAAGAGATAGTGCTGCCATATATGCGTAGTAAGCCACGCACCACCAGTTGGAAACATTCCCCAAGTTGTGCCGTCCACAGGTCCTGCAATGCGCCAAAGGTCAGTATTGTGGTGAGCCACCCAACCATCGCAGCCATACATCTGCCGTGCTGTAACAGCACCTGTCTCGCTCAAGTCGCGAATCATGCAGAACAAAGGTTGCTGCGTCTCTGTGAGATTACCCACAAGGGCAGGCCAATAGTTCATTTCGGCATTTATGTTTATGGTGTATTTTGAGTCCCATGGTGCGTTCATCTTATCGTTCCACACACCCTGCAGGTTGGCTGGTTGTCCGCCTGGCTGCGATGATGAAATCAGCAAGTAGCGCCCATACTGCATCATCAGCGACACCATATCCATATCCTTTCCGTCTGCAAATGCTGCCAAACGTTTATCGGTCTCTAATTCGGAAGCTGCCGTCTTCGGTAGCGAGAGCGTCACACGGTCGTATTGTTCACGATATTTCTTAATATGTGCATCAAGCAACTGTCCGTACGACTTGCCTTGCATAGCAACAAGTGATTTGATATTACTGCTTGTTGGATTGCCGCTTACATCGTGATAATTGACATAGTTTGTTGCAGCAACAATATAGAGCGTAGCTGTGGTGGCTTTGGCAACATTGATGCCATTTGCATTTTCGATAACTTTACCGTCGGCTGACACCTGCACACGGCATTCTGCTGTCAATGCTCCAGGAATACCCTCCTGCTCAACATTGTGTACAGTAGCTATCAACTGCCTACCGCTCACTCTCTGCTCTGATTTCAAAGGGCAGTCATAGGCAATGTTGAAATTAAGTGCGCCTTTCTTGCTTGCCGTGATACGGACTATTACAGCATTATCGGCCTGCGAGGCAAAGACCGTACGTTCATAGGTTACACCATTAGCCGTATACCGTGTGACAGCCAAAGCATTACCGAGATTCAATTCACGACGATAGTCGGAAACGGAAGATACATTATCAAATGATAGTTTCAAACTCCCTAATGGCAGGTAGCGCATACCGTGTGGACCTTTCACAAAATGCTTGTCAAGCAATGCATGCGCCTCTTTTTCCTTATCCTCAAAAATGAGATTGCGCACTTCGTCCAAACGCTCCCTTGCCTCCAGACTGTTGTTATTGTAAGGAGAACCCGACCAGAAAGTCTCTTCGTTCAACTGTATTTCCTCAACGGCTGTACCGCCATATACCATTGCTCCAATATGAGAATTGCCCACAGGCAATGCCTCTAACCAATGTGTTGCAGGACTGCCATACCATAGTTTGTGTTCCTGTGCCGTTGCCGTCATCGCCAGCCAGGCAAGACATGCTATTATTATTTTCTTCATTGCATTGTGATTGTCATATCAATGTTTATAGTTTTACCTTTAACTCGCTCCCGGAATACTCAACTGCTTTTGTGCTGCCATCAGGCAATACTATTATAAATGTTCTTGCCATCAGCATACCAGGATATGTGCCTTTCCTTTCGCCGATGGTCAGCACGCGTCGGGCATCATCCCAATTAAACGGAATAACAGCATATACACCACGCTCATAGTTATAGTTGTCACCCTCGTCTTCGTAAAGAGTAAACGAACCGTCTGCTCCGGGATATATGCGTATTTCAAGGTTATTCGAAACTTTCTGTCCCACATACTCCATTTCTTCTCCTAATGGCAGAATGCTGCCGGCACGTACAAACATTGGAACCCGATTTAGTGAAGTCTGCAACGTCACCTTTTGTCCGCCACGATACTTCTTGTTATTCCAAAAGTCATACCAGTCTGCACCCTTGGGCAAATATTTTGTTGCAGTCTTTTCTGTCGTAAAGTCAACTTCTATGTCTTCTTTTGTTATTTCCTCTTCTGTATATTGCGCTTCTACTATCGGAGTTGCAAGTATTTCACGACCAAACATAAATTCGTCGGTCATATCCCATACTTGCTTGTCCTTGGCAAAATCGCAGAACAACGCACGCAGATAACTATCATTGTTGCTTGTTACTTGCCAGGCTGTGCTGTACAAATAAGGAATGAGACGATAACGAAGTCGTATCATCTGTTCTATTGCATCGTATACAGGCTCTCCTTTCTCGCCAAACTGCCATATTTCACGAGGCGCATCCGCCCCGTGGCTTCGAAACACAGGACAGAACAATCCATACTGCAACCATCTCACATACAATTCCTGATACTGCGGATTCTTTGGAGCAGAGCCAGCACCTTTAGTGTTGTAAGCATTACAGAAGAAACCTCCTATATCTGTATTGAAATTAGGATTGCCCGTAAGCGAGAAATTAAGTCCCGCAGGCACTTGTTTGCGTAGCATATCCCAGGACGACGCAATATCACCACTCCACATATTAGAGCCATAGTGCTGCTGCCCGGCAAAGGCAGAGCGTGTCATTATGAATACTCGTTTATTATCCGTTTCCTTGCGTTGGGCTGAATAGACTCCCTTTACCGTTTCCAGCGGAAAGGCGTTACGCAACGAGCGCCAAGTACCGTTTATGCCTGCTTTATGATTATAGTCTTCTTCTGTTGGATAGAAACAATCGGGGTCTGTGGAATCCATCCACCATGCGTCCACCCCATAACTATGTAGATTTTTCAGATTCTGCCAATAAATATCGCGTGCCTCCTGACTGAAAGCATCATAGACGCGCACTCCTGACGGATAATCCTTTCGAGGCGGCCAGATGTGAGACAGTCCGCTTTGCGGCCATGTCTCAAAATCAAAAAGCAATCCTTTTTCGTCAAGTTGTTTGTATGCCTTGGTCATTGGTCCGAAACTTGCCCAAATGGAAATCATAAAATGGGCATTCATTTCGTGTACCTTGTCTATCATCCGTTTACCTTCAGTAAAGTCTTCGCTCAAAAAATCCATGGCATTCCATAGGTAGTTGTTTCCCCAATACTGCCAGTCCTGTATTATTCCGTCCAACGGCACATGCCTGCGCCGATATTCCTCCACAATACCAAGCGTCTCCTTTGCCGTCTTGTATCGCTCTTTAGACTGCCAATAGCCATAAGTCCACAACGGAAACATCGGCACATCGCCCGACAAATGGCGCATTTTAGCCACCACCCCGTCAGCAGTTCCACCCAACATAAAGTAGTAGTCCACACAATCAGCCACCTGCGAGACAAATCTCATTCCTTGAGCATCATCGTCAAACTGTGTAGGTGAATAATTATCCCAGAAAAGTCCCCATCCTTTTATCGATTGTATCACATTCTGAAAATCCTGCAAGTTCGACTGCTCCATTAATATGTGTGTACCACGGCGGTTCAGCCTGCCATCTTGTATCGTGCCCAATCCATATATACCCTCTTCCTTGTCAAGTGCAAATGCCTGGGTTACCTTATATGCCCCAGCCTCTGCGTTTGCTTTCACAGGTTCAAAGTTGACACCCTTCTCACAAAGCAACACTCGTCCTTTGCTGTCTGAAAAGGTTATGTTTCCATGCTTCGTATCTACATTAACAGTCAGCAAGTCGCTTGATATAGTGTTTCCTTTACGTCTTACCTCTACTACCTGTGGCTTTGCAATCACCACCAATCCCTCTTTAACATACTTATGGTTTGCCGGTGCTTTCACTATATGCACTATGTCTGGCGTGTAAAACTCCACTTTCACTTGCAATTGTCCAGCTTCTACCTGCATTACACTTTGTGCCACCGTCGTCATAGCCACACATAACAACATCACAACCAATGTCAACTTCCTATTCATACGTCTCAAAAATTATTTATCTATTTTTACGTCTGCAAATTTACAAAATGTTTTTTACAATATGAAAAGAAAATGTATCACGTTCTTTTTAAAACGTGTCATATAACAAACAAATTAAATTGACAGAATATATTATCCCTAATAATATTTCCATAAACCCATCGTTTGGAAATGATGAGTTTATGGAAATAAAAGATTGCTTTTTACAATAAAAGAGCCGAAACCTATTTAATCTGTATTACCAGAATCTTGTTGTTAGTGCTCCAGAACTTTTCGGCGTCAGTTATTGTGAGCACATTTTTATCTTTGTCGAGAGTATAAGACCCTTTGGGCTCTTCGCTCAAGATCTTTGGCGACTTGCCATTAATCTTGATGGTCTTCAATGTCCTCTTGTCAGCTTTTGTAAGAGCCGATTTGTTTATCGAGGCAAAGTTGATAGTTGCCTTCGAGAAAAGCGCTCCCGATGAAGACAGAACACCACTCTCTACCAACTGGTCTTTTGTGCCTATAACATAGAACACCTCGTTGATAGATGCTTGGTATTGGGCATTTTGCTGCTTCATCTGCTCACGTTGCGCTTCGTTTTCTTGCTGTACAGAGGCAACGGTTTTGTTGAGTGAAGAAACACGTGAATTCAGGCTTGCTATGCTGAAATCTTTTGAGTCCACTTCCGCCTTAATCTTCTCTATCTCATCTTCTTTTTGTTCGAGCGATGTGTTTATATATGAAATGATAGATTGAAGTTCCTTTACGGCAGGATTGTCATGTCCCAACGATTTTTCCATTGCCCCGAGCTTTGAACGCTGTCCTTTTACTATCTCCGACAAGGTTTCAAGTCTTGACTTAAGGTTCTTTTTGCTCAGAGGCACTCCAGCTTCATCCACACCGTTGATAATCATTTTCTCCTGCAAAGCGATGGAATCAAGACTCTTTGAGATGCTTGCCATAGCCGAAGTCATGTCGTCAAGTATTGTTTGTTGTTGGGCTGTAATAGTCTTTAATGAGTCTCTTTCACTTTCTACAGTCTTGCTACTTTCATTGCCACATGAAAACATTGTGAGAAAAACGGCACCTATTGCCAAGAATTGAAATGAGTGTTTCATAAAATTGCTATTTTATATTGTTTTGTTTCTTTACTGCGTCCTTAAATTCAGATAGGTTGGTTACCCTTTGGCACTTTTCCCATTGCTCCTGTTGGGCTTCGTTGAGTCCCAAATACCAGTCGATGATTTCCTGCTGTTGCGGAGAGAATTCTCCAGCGTGTATGGTGCAGATATTTATGAATCCTTCTCTGTTATGTGTTTCTGACATAAGCGCCCCCAATAAGATATGCTTCAAGGCAAATATCCTGTCTAAAATCTTTTGGTCGCGGCTTTCTGCGCTGTGGGTCTCGTTATATGATTTTTCAAAGAACACCACCTCCTCAATAGTTACGTCAGGACTGTCAAGTTGCTCTTGTGTTACTTTGGAGAAAACTTCTTCTGTAAGTTCGTTATCTGCTGAATTTTCCGATTTTATGTTTTGGGGAAGAACAAAGAGGGCAATGCAGGCAACGATTCCTACTATTGCTATTATAAGTGCAAAAAACATCAAGAATGCACTCCAAAGACTTCTTCTGTTCTTCTGTTCTTCCATTTACATATATATCAAAATCATCTCCGCCCTATCATATAAGGAATAGAGATTCCGATTGCAAAGGTAATGAAAATAAAACAAATCGACAAAAGAAATCGTAAAAAATCTGTGTTCTTTGAAAAAATATGCAGTTTTCCTTTCTTTTTGCCGAAAAAAGACGAATCAAATCTTGCCGTTTTCGTTATAGGAGAAATAATCGCCGTCGGTGATTATCACATGGTCGGCAAAGTGCAGGCGCATGGTGTCGCAGGCTTTCTTTACGTGTTGAGTGAGGCGGTCGTCGTGGCTGCTGGGAGAAGGACTGCCGCTTGGGTGATTGTGTACAAGCGCCAGTACGGTGGCATTGCTAATAAGGGCTTCGCGCAAGATGATACGCACGTCGACGGCAGTCTCGGTGATGCCTCCACGACTTATGGGAACGACCTTTATTAGCTTATATGCATGATTCATCAGCACCAGCCAGGCCTCCTCATTATCGAGGTCTTGCAGCTTTGGGTGCATAAGGTCGTAAATGGCACGGGCGGTATTCAGGGTAGGGCGCTCTTCGGGCTGCATTGCGGCACGACGCTTTCCCAGTTCGCATACGGCAAGCAGGGCAACAGCCTTTGCCGTTCCAAGTCCTTTGTAGCGCGCGTCGGTAAGCTGACGTATCGACATCTTGCCGAGCGTGTTCAGGTTGTTTCCGCAGTCGGCAAGTAGGCGTTGCATAAGTTCCACGGCACTCTCGTCGGCAGAGCCGCTGCCTATGATTATTGCAAGAAGTTCGGCATTGCTCAGTTCACGTGCACCGAGACGCATGAGTTTCTCGCGAGGCCGGTCCTCTTCTGCCCACTGGTTGATACTCAGCTTTTTCATCTATTTGTAGAATGTTTTTTCGAATGCCTGAAATTCGTCCTTGCCGAGCACGCAGCGTTTCCACCATGCCTCAATGAAGCCAAAACCGTAGCCCATAAGCTGCACGAATGCTGCGCAGACACTCAACGCGCCTATCTTCACGCTCTTGTTCTGCCAACTGCTGTCGGCAAATATAATCAGCGAATAGGCTATTATTGGCAACCACGGAGCTGCGCATAGCCAATACCAACGGTGGACATCGTCATAGTGCATAAGAGCACGCCCCACGGCAGAAACAAGCACGAGCGCAATCACACCCACCGTAAAAATCATCGGCAGCAGGTGGACAAGTTTCATCGTGCCGGGATGTCGCTTGTGCAGGTTGATGCGCGCAATACCACTATTGTATACCTGACGGAAAAACTTTTTCAGGTCGGTGCGCCGCTTGTGCCACACCCATGCCGAAGGAAACAGCCTGCAAGTGCATCCTGCCTCGAATATACGTATGCTGAAATCAATGTCCTCACCGAAGCGCATCTTTGAGAATCCGCCCAACTTGCGATATACATCGCTGCGCACGCCCATATTGAATGAGCGAGGATAGAACTTGTCGAGTTTCTTCTTTCCACCGCGAATGCCGCCCGTAGTAAAGAAACTCGTCATAGAGTAACTTATTGCCTTCTGCACGTCGGTAAACGAAGGGTGCGCGCTGTCAGGACCTCCGAAGGCATCGCAGGCGTTTGCCTTCAACTCGTCGTCCACTGCTTGCAGATAGCCTTCGGGCAGCACCACGTCGCTGTCGAGCACAATGAGCCATTCGCCCGTAGCACGCTCTGCACCATAGTTGCGGCTCTGCCCCGGTCCCGAATTGTCCTTATAATAATAATGTATATTGAGCCTGTCCTTATTTTTCTCCGCCACCTCGCGGCAAGGTGTCTGCGAGCCGTCCTCCACGATAATAACCTCAAACTGCTTGAAAGTCTGCAATGTCAGACTTTCAAGCAGTTCGTCCACCTCATCAGGGCGGTTGTATACCGGCACTATTATGGAATACATTATTCCTTTATGCGGTTTACGTATGATCCGTCGCGTGTGTCAACTTCAATGAGTTCGCCCTCGTTGATAAACAAAGGCACGCGCACTGTAACCTCGCCTATAGCTGTCTCTACGGTAGCAGGCTTTGTTGCATTTGTTGCCGTATCGCCCTTGAGACCTGGCTCGCAGTATGTAATGCGGAGCACAGTCTTGACAGGCATTTCAGCGAAGAGCACGGTATCGGTAGAAGCATCGCTTACCACCGTAACCTCGTCGCCTTCCTTCATATATTCAATACCGTTTACGAGTTCCTTTGCGATAGGAATTTGGTCGAATGTCTCCTGATTCATGAAAATGAAGTCGTCGCCGTCTTTGTAGCTATACTGGTATGGGCGACGCTCAACGCGCACGTCTTCCAATTTCTCGCCGATGTTGAAACGCTTTTCAACCACGAGTCCGTTAACAACGTTCTTCAACTTTGTGCGCATGAATGTGTTGCCTTTTCCTGGCTTTACGTGCAGGAATTCTACAACGAAATACAATTTGCCATCCATGCGGATGCAAGTTCCGTTCTTGATGTCTTGTGAATTGATCATAATAGATAATAAAATTGTTATGTTTACCTTAAGATTTTTCTCTTTTCGCCTGCAAAGGTACGCTTTTTTCCGTAAAAATCATAAATATTTTACTAAAATTCGCCAATTTCTTGGTTATTTCGAAAAATATAAGTAATTTTGCAGCCTAAATCGGAAAAATAATAACAATAAACATCAATAGAAAATGAAAAGAACATTTCAGCCACACAACAGGAGAAGGGTGAACAAGCACGGTTTCCGCGAGAGAATGGCAACAAAGAATGGCCGCAGGGTATTGGCTTCACGTCGTGCTAAGGGCCGCAAGAAGTTAACAGTGTCTGACGAGCACCACGGAAAATAATCCGTCTTTGGCAGACGCCGTTACAGACTTATTCGGGGGCATAGGCACTGCGCTTATGTCCCTTGATGCATTTTAAGACCTATACCAACAATGAAATCTAAAGACTTCTTCCGCAAATTGATGAGCCTTTACCTGTGGGGCAACCTATTGGCAATGGCTGTTGTGGTGTGCGCTTTGTTCTTTGGTGTGAAGTACGGGCTGAATGCCTACACACGGCACGACGAGAGTATTCCGGTGCCCAACCTCACAACGATGGATTTCAACAAGGCTCGCACACTGCTCGAAATGGACGAACTGAGAATAGAGGTCAGCGACTCGGGCTACAACAAACGTCTGCCGGCGCATTGCATTCTGTCGCAGACACCAATGCATGGCACAAAGGTAAAGCGAGGGCGCATAATCTATGTAACGGTCAATGCCCCGTCGTCGCCCACCGTGAGTATCCCCGACGTGATAGACAACTGCAGCCGACGCGAAGCAGAAGCAAAGTTGACAGCACTCGGTTTCAGGATGCTTGAGCCAAAATACGTGGCTGGCGAAAAAGACTGGGTGATGGGGCTCGTGAGCAGGGGAAGGGATATTTCAACTGGCGACCGCATATCAACGGAATATCCATTGATGCTGATACTCGGTAATGGTGCCTACGACAATAGCGACGACTATGAGAATGCCTATCCTGAAGACGAAGAAGATTTCAGAAAGTATATGAAGGGTGGAACCGACCTGGATAACGAAATCCCCAAAGACAACAACGACTACAAAAAATACATACAAGGCAATAGTGGTGTGGACGACTTTGAAGAAGTAACAGAGCCGCAAATCTAAAAAAGGGGAAAACCCTCCCACGATTATGACGCAGGATATTGAGGAAATAGAACTTTACGAGCACTACAGGTTCGTAGCCGATGCTGGACAGGTGGCGGTGAGGATAGACAAGTGGATGGCAGAAAGAATGCCCCACTCAAGTCGCAACCGCATACAGACAGCCGCCGATGCCGGCTTTATACACGCCAACGGCAAGCCCGTGAAGAGCAACTACAAAGTGAGACCGGGCGACGTGATAACGCTCATGCTCGACCGGCCGCATCATGATACCTCGATAGTAGCAGAGGATATTCCGCTCGATGTTGTTTACGAAGACGACTGCCTTATAATAATTAATAAGGTGGCAGGAATGGTGGTACACCCAGGCTGTGGAAACTTTACCGGCACACTCGTAAATGCCATTGCATACCACCTGCGCGACCTTGAAACCTATGACCCCAACGACCCCGAAGTGGGGCTTGTACACCGCATAGACAAAGACACCAGCGGACTGCTCATCGTGGCAAAGACACCAGAGGCAAAGACGGAACTCGGCGCGCAATTCTTCAACAAGACCACCCATCGCTCATACAATGCACTCGTGTGGGGAAACATCGTTGAAGACAAGGGGCGCATAGAAGGCAACATTGCCCGCGACCCCAAAGACAGGCTTCGCATGACCGTTCTTCCCCCAGGCAGCGAAGAGGGTAAGCCGGCCGTAACCCACTACCGCGTTTTGGAACGTTATGGCTATGTCACCCTCGTGGAATGCATCCTTGAGACGGGGCGCACCCACCAGATAAGGGCGCATATGAAACACATAGGGCATCCTCTGTTCAGCGACGAGCGTTATGGCGGAATGGAGATACTTCGCGGTGAGCGCACAGGTTCATATCGTCAGTTTGTACAAAACTGCTTCAAACTATGCCCGCGTCAGGCACTGCATGCCAAGACAATAGGTTTCGTGCACCCCAAAACCCACGAGCAAATGGATTTCGACAGTGAGTGGCCCGAAGACTTTGCGGCACTCATAAACAAATGGCGAAAATATAGCGGAGTCAATTGATTCCACTATACACATATAGGAAGACACCCAACGCTTACCGTCTCGATACCCAACGCACTTAAGTGCGTTGGGTGTTGTATTTTGCTTCGTGAGCCAATGAAGTTAAGTGCAAGAAAAGCCAGGACACGACAAAAACAGTGTTCTGCAACATTGCTATTTTGCTGTATTAAGGAGATTCACATTACGGACAAGGAAGCGCATCCTAATATCCTATCTTAATGTAGCATTGTAGCAAAGTAGCATTTTCATTCAAACGGCATTGTGCATTGTGATAAAATTGCCTTGCACGCCTCGCGCAGCCATTCGCGTTCCTCGTCGTCAAGGTGTGGATAAAAGCTGTCAAACACCATTTGATGATAGTTGTTGAGCCATTGTATTTCTTCGGCCGTCATCATTTCCATTTCTATAGGGGCGGTGTCTATGGGGCAGAGGGTTAGAGGATCTAACTGCAGGAATCGCCCGAAGTCGGTTTCCATGTAGGGGGTGATGAGCATGGTGTTCTCGGTGCGCACACCGAACTTGCCGGCGAGGTAGAGCCCCGGCTCGTTGGTGACAGTCATGCCTGCCACAAGCGGCGCAGGCTTCCATTCCATGCGTATCTGGTGAGGGCCTTCGTGAACGTTGAGATATGAGCCCACGCCGTGCCCCGTGCCGTGCATATAGTTCATTCCCTCGCGCCACATAGCCTGTCGTGCAAGTATGTCGAGCTGCGTGCCTGATGCCCTTTCGGGAAACTTTGCCATGGCGAGTGCAATGTGCCCTTTGAGGACGAGCGTGTAGGCGTGACGTTGCTCGGGCGTGGTATCGCCGAGTGCCACGGTGCGTGTTATGTCGGTAGTGCCGTCGAGGTATTGCGCGCCGGTGTCCATAAGCAGCAGTCCGCGAGGCTCTACGGCAATGTCTGTCTCTGGTGTCGCCTCGTAGTGGACGATTGCCCCGTGGTGGGCGTAGCCGAAGATACTGTCGAACGATATGCCGCGAAACAGGGGCTGTTCCGCACGCAGGGATGTTAGTTTCTCGTCGAGCGACATCTCCGTCTGCCCTCCTGCCTCCACCGCAGGCTTCAGCCATTTAAGGAACTTCACCATAGCTACTCCGTCGCGAAGCATGGCAGCCTTGAAGCCGGCAATCTCCGTGGCGTTCTTCTGCGCCTTCATATAAGGAATGGGCGATGCCGCCCTTATAATCTGCTGACAACGGGCAGACTTGAAGAGAGTGTAGTTCACTTCGTTGTCGTCCATGAGGAGGCTGTAGCCGTCGTATCGTGAAATGCCGTTTGCTACGTTTTCGTAGTCATCGGTGTCTACGCCGATATTGCGGAGATAGTTTTTTGTGTTATCATCGAGTTTTACATTGTTTATATATAGCGTCGCACTCTTTTCGCATATCAGCAGGTAGCACACAGCAACGGGGTTACAATGGACATCGCTGCCGCGCAGGTTTAGTGTCCACGCAATGTCGTCGAGAGCCGTAACGAGCATACCCTGTGCGTGATGCGCCTTCAATGCCTCGCGTATTCGCTGCAACTTATTCTGCGCACTTTCCCCTGCAAATTCAAGCGGATAAACCTCCACCCTATTGTCTGGAATACTGGGGCGGTCGTGCCAAAGTTCACGTAACGGGTCGAAGTTTGTACGCACGGTTATGCCTCCGTTCCTGCGCAGTTCGTCGATGAGTGATTCTACCTCGGCTGCCGCGTTCACCATACCGTCTACGCCCACCGCCGTGCCTCCCTCTACAGCAAGTTTCTGCGCAAGCCATTGAGTTATTGACGGTGTTCCGGACATTTTCATCTTCATAAGTTGAAACTCCGTGCCAGCCAGCTGCTCTTCGGCAGCGAGGAAATAGCGCGAATCGGTCCAAAGGGCGGCAGCCTCCATCGTCACCACCGCCGTGCCTGCCGAGCCGTTGAAGCCCGAAATCCACTCGCGCCCCTTCCAGTGGTCGGGCACATACTCACCATTATGCGGGTCGGTACTCGGAAATATGAAGGCATCTATCTTTTCGCGCCTCATCACCTCTCGCAATGCATACAGTCTCTCGTTTATGCTCATATTATAACAGTTTTAGATTTTTGTGCAAATGTACTTAATTTTTGCCAAACTCATTATATAGTGTCAGTCCTTTCACTGTCAGCAAATACTTTTGGCGTGGATGGCGAGGCTTGTCGGGATATAGAAGCTTAACAAACCCCTCTTCTATTGCAGGATTCAAGAATAAACGAAGGAAATTCTCTCTGTCTTTCAGCCCAAATGCCTGCAGCAATTCTTTTACGGATAGTTGATTGTTTCCAAGAATGGAAACAAGCTTTGCTATATTAGGATTGTATGGTACTTGTCGGGTGCTTGTCGGGTACTTGTCGGGTGCTTGTCGGGTGCTTGTCGGGGTTGCTATTTCTTCTGGTGACAAATTTATGAGCAAGTATCTGTTTCGTAACTCATGTTGTTCTCCCAATAATAAGTTTCTGAAAAAACGTTCCAAATACACTGGGGTATATTCAATGCCTTTTACTGCATTTTTATAATTGGCACGTACAAGCGCATTGCGGAAATACCATGAGTTTTCTGCAAACAAGTCGTTGTTCACATCAAAGCCGATAGACCTCAAATACTGAATCACAAATACGGCAGTCGTTCTTGTGTTGCCCTCTCCGAAAGGATGAATCTGCCACAAGCCCGACACGAATTTCACTATATGCGCTATCACCTCATCGCCCGACAGTCCTTTATAGCTAAAGTTTTTTTCTTGGTTGATGTCATAGTCGAGTGCCCGCCAAAGGTCCTCATAATTCAAATAGTTTACGGTATCTCCCCGCAGCACCCACTCCTTTTTGGTAATATCATATTTTCTTACCTGCCCTGCATGCTTAAACACCCCGTCAAATATCCGGCGATGCAAAGCTACAAAACCATTTGCCGTAAAATCAAGTGTTTGTCTTGAAAGGATTCGCGAAATGTTTGCAGACACTTTATCCGCTTCTTGCTTCTCATCATCATCAGGCTCTCGATTCGTTTTCGACTGATAGTAGCTTTTAATAAGTTCCTGCGCCTCATCAATAGTAATCTCGCCTTCAATGTTCCGTTTCGCCGTCTGCTTCAGGTAATCAGACACATGCAGACCGTCCACGGCCTGTAAGCCTATGGCTGTCCGCCAATTATATGCCCGTACTTGTTTATGCGGCTCACTGGCACGAAGATATTCTTCAAAATTAAGTAGTGAATCCTTTTCTATCATTCCCTATTTTTGTGCAAATATACTTATTTTTTGCCAAAATGCCAAAAGATAGGAAATAAAATCTCGGACACAAAAATCTTTTTAAAGAAAATGTACGTTATATAAGATAAAATGACTATCTTTGCATCGTTAAACATAAATATTTTGCTTATGAAATAATAAAGAAACGCATTTAGTGCGTGCATCTTGAACATATAGGAAAAGCGTTACGCTGATATTCTGGATTCTTGAAACTTCGACACTTTCAAATTTCCATCCATGGGTAGAGCAAAGACGCTCACGCTGTGTGCGTGGGCTATACTCATATATTGGATGGAAAAGGTAGTCGAAGACCTCAAGAATCAATATGCAGAGTTTTGTCCGCGCTTTTTTATGCACGTACATGAACATTGTTCATAAAAGGACAATCATAAATATTGATAACAAAGAAAAACAAAACTATATGTTCGTAAAAATAAAAAACTCATTAAGATACTTAACAATTCTCATAAGTATAGGATACATATTTACACTTAGTAGTTGTGTAACACTTTTAGGCAAAAAACAAGAAGTTTCACTAAATTCATATCCTCAAGGAGCGCACGTATATGCAGGAAATAAGTACGTCGGCACAACACCATGCAGTTATAAAAGCAAAAAAACAAAAGATTTTACTTTCAAGAAAGAGGGATATCAATCTACTACAATTAATGCCGATACAAAAATGAGAGGTTCTATATGGTGGAATTTACTTTTTACTGGATTTATAGGGGTTTTGGTGGATTTACCATATTGGGATAAATACGACGGATTATATTATTATGCAAATCTTAATCCTGCTCCTGTAAAAAAAGCAGAAACACCTAAACCTTCTATTGTCACACCTTCAGCACCAAAAGAAATGGCAGCAAGTTCTTCTACTCTATCAAGAATTGAAATTAGCTATTCCAACATAGAGCTAAAGGCTCAAAATATTTATCAAAAATACAAGTCTGCTGTTTTTATGATTTATACAAGTAATGAAAGAAGCATTTCTCAAGGTTCTGGCTTTTTTGTTAGTAAAGATGGCATAGCCATAAGTAATTACCATGTTTTTAAAGGTACTCTTAGAGGAAAAGAGACTATAAAACTTTCCACAGGAACCACCTATAAAATAAAAGAGGTTTTAGCATATAGTGAAGAATATGATTATTTTGTTTTCAAGGTTGACGGAAATAATTTCAATTATATACCTGTAACCAAAAAAGGTTATTCTATTGGTGAAACCGTTTATGCTATTGGTAGTCCACGTGAACTTGAGAATACTTTTTCGAACGGCATAGTGTCACAAAACCGCGGCAAATACATTCAAATAAGTGTACCTATTGACTATGGTAGTAGTGGTGGCGCATTAATAAATAGTTATGGAGAGGTTATCGGTATTACATCTGGCGGTAGAGACGATTCAGGTGCAAACTTAAATTATGCTGTGGATATTAGAAATATTTTCAATCAAACATCTTGGAAATGGTATTAATGTCTATCAAATTCATAATACTATGGTAAACATTGCAACTTACTTTCAAGAAAGAGGTGTTATATGTGTTGAATGCTGTTAGTTGGCATTCAACACATTTCGTACAAACGTCTCTCATTGTTTCTTCTTCATACTGTTTCAATAAAGTAAGTTACTATTGAATGTATATTTTTGATAAATAGTATTTTGTAAACTCGTATAATATTTTACCCATTAATGAAATGCCATTTTTCTATGGCAGCAATAGGCTTTTCGAACATATTCTAGAAAATTGCATAATATGGATGACAATACTGCAAAAGTGGTATTGTTGCATTTTTAGTGCTAAACATTAGTAAAAAAAACTTAAAAACAACTCTAACTTTTCTCAATGAGATAAGCGTGATATTGAAATTATTACCCAAAATTATTTTGTGTTTTCCGAAATAATATGTAACTTTGTCGGCAGAAACATTACATATAACAAGAAGATGGAAGCAACAGCATTAACCCCTACACAAATGCACTTGTTGAAGCTTTTCGCCTTCAACAATAGCGAGGACTATGCCCGCGAAATCCAATCGGTGCTAACCCGACACTTTCAAAGCAAACTTGACCAAGAGGCAGACCGACTGTGGGAAGAGGGCATTCTGAATCAAGAGAAGCTGGACGAAATACGGCGAACGGACTTGCACGCAAAATAACGCCTTGTTGAGATATGGCAAGATTGGTGCTTGATACAAACAGCCTGATTCAGTGCATCGCCCGGCGCAGCCGATACCATGACTTATGGCTTTCGCTGCTTGACGGACGCAATATGCTTTGCGTCACTACCGAAATCCTTGAAGAGTACGCAGAGATTCTTGAAAGGAAAACAAATCAAAGGTTTTCGGAATTAGCACTCAATGTAATAGAAAATAATCCTTATACACTGTTTGTCACACCCTATTATCATTTTAAGCTGATTGTTGCTGACCCTGACGATGACAAATTTGTTGATTGCGCAGTTGCAGCAAACGCAAAGTTCATCGTCACTGAAGACAATCACTATAATGTACTGCAAGACCTTGATTTTCCAAAAGTAGAAATCATCAGATTAGATGAAATCATGGAAACTCTTTGATATTTCAAAAGTAGATGCGTACCTGTCCATTCTCAACAAACATTGCAATAGTTACAAAATATCTTAAAAACATAAAAATGTTTTGCCGTTATATAGTTTTTTTGTAACTTTGCCCAAAGTTTTTAGGACAACATCAATTAAATATTAATAACTATGGGATTTTTGACTAACGACAAACTCGTTATTGTTGGTGCCGGCGGTGCTATCGGCTCAACAATGGTACAGACTGCATTGACGATGAAACTCACTCCTAACGTATGTCTCTACGACGTTTACGCTCCAGGTATGGAGGGCGTTATGGAGGAAATGTTCCACTGCGGATACGACGGCGTGAACCTCACGGCAACAACCGATGTGGCTGAGGCTTTCAAGGACGCTAAGTATATCATTTCTTCTGGTGGTGCTCCACGCAAGGCAGGAATGACACGCGAGGACCTTCTCGCCGGTAACTGCAAGATTGCAGAGGAACTTGGCAAGAATATCAAGGCATACTGCCCTGATGTAAAGCACGTGGTGGTTATCTTCAACCCTGCTGACCTTACTGGTCTTGTAACCCTGCTTTATTCTGGTTTGAAGCCATCGCAGGTTACTACACTTGCAGCCCTCGACTCTACACGCCTTCAGAGCGCATTGGCAAAGAAATTCGGCGTAAAGCAGTATGAGGTTACAGGTTGTGCTACATACGGCGGTCACGGCGAGCAGATGGCAGTATTCGGCAGCGCAGTGAAGGTGGCAGGCAAGCCTCTCTCTGAGCTCATCGGCACTCCAGAGTTCTCTGAAGCAGACTGGAAGCAGTTGCAGCAGGACGTTACAAAGGGCGGCGCAAAGATTATAGAGCTCCGCGGTC
This sequence comes from Prevotella sp., assembly GCA_022511075.1. GTDB lineage: Bacteria > Bacteroidota > Bacteroidia > Bacteroidales > Bacteroidaceae > Prevotella. The sequence continues at coordinate 62,074 of JAFLSE010000008.1, read as the reverse complement.
GCTCGTCATGGCAGAGCCCTGCATACTGCTCAGTGGAGATGATTCGCTCGGTAATGGGCGGCGAGAAGTTCCGTTGGCCTGCAGGTACATTCGTGAAGAACGAGAAGTATCAGAGCATCATGATGGCTATGGATACCACGCTCGACGAGAACGGATGTACATACAAGATGCCACAAGGCACGGCAGAGGAAATGGCAGCACTCGACGCAAGCTATGCACACCTTTGCAAGATGCGCGACGAACTCGTTACGCTTAACATCGTTCCTCCTGTGGCAGAATGGGGCAACATCAACCCTAACCTCTAATGGCTCTTATAAAATCAATAAAAGGACTTACCCCGAAATGGGGTAAGGACTGCTATTTCAGCGAGAACGCCACTATCGTAGGCGAGGTGACGATGGGCGACGAGTGCTCCGTATGGTTTAATGCGGTGGTGCGCGGAGATGTAGCACCCATAACCATAGGCAACGGCACAAACGTGCAGGACGGCTCGTGCATTCACGTTACTCACGACACTGGGCCTGTTCATATAGGCAACAACGTTACCATAGGGCATAACGTAACGGTGCATGCATGCACCATACACGACAATGCTCTGATAGGTATGGGCGCAACCCTGCTCGACAACTGCGAGATAGGCGAAGGCGCGATAGTGGCTGCCGGGGCTTTGGTGCTGCAGAACACGAAAGTGGGTGCAGGAGAACTTTGGGGCGGCGTGCCAGCCAAGTTCATAAAGATGGCTACTCCCGGCATGTCAGCAACCAACGGCAAGCACTATGTGGAATATGCAAAATGGTATATAGAGGAAGACAAGAAATAAGAACGCAATTACTATTTTTTGTTTATAAACTGCTAAAAAATGACAATTCTTTGGGATTGTCATTTTTTATTGTTATTTTTGCACGGTAATTTGTATTGAAACATAAACACAACTACTAAAACATAAACAGAAATGCAATACAGGGAAATAGGAAAGACAGGAATGAAGGTGTCGGCTCTGAGTTTCGGCGCATCGTCGCTGGGCGGAGTGTTCCACGATATCAACGAGAGTCGTGCCATCGACGCAGTATATACCGCAATAGACTGCGGAATGAACTTCATAGATGTTTCGCCATACTACGGTCACTACAAGGCTGAGACGGTGTTGGGCAAGGCGTTGAAGAACATCGACCGCTCGAAATACTACCTGTCAACGAAGGTGGGTCGCTACGGCAAGGACGGCGTGAACACATGGGACTACTCGGCAAAGCGAGTTACCGACAGCGTTTATGAGAGTCTGGAGCGCCTGAACATCGAGCACATCGACCTGATAAACGTACACGACATTGAGTTTGCAGACCGTTTCTATTCGCTCGACATGATTGTGGAGGAAACGCTTCCTGCTCTCGTGGAGTTGAAGAAAAAAGGCGTAGTGAGCCATGTGGGCATCACCGACCTGCAACTGCCAAACATAAAATATGTGATAGACAAGGTTGCTCCCGGCACGGTGGAGAGTGTTCTCTGCTTCTGCCACTACTGCCTCAACGACGATGCCATTGCCGACTATCTCGACTATTTCGAGGAGAGGGGCATTGGTATTATCAACGCATCGCCGCTGAGTATGGGATTGCTCTCACAGCGCGGAGTGCCCGATTGGCACCCTGCACCAAAGCCATTGGTAGAGGTATGCAAGCGTGCAGCCGAATACTGCAACGAGGCAGGCTATCCGATAGAGAAACTTGCAATGCAATACAGCGTAGGCAATCCGAGGGTTACGACGACATTGTTCAGCAGCGCAAACCCCGACAACGTGAAGAAAAACGTAGGTTGGGTGGAAGAAGGCGAAGCACCAGCAGAGTTGGTAAGCAAGGTGCGCGAGATTATCGGCGACCAGATGCGCGTAAGTTGGGCAAATTCTTAAAGAAGGAATTATAAAAAACATTAAGGTTACAGAAAAATGAAAGCATTAAAGATAACGGAGAAGGGTTGCATCAAGACTGTTGAAATGGATGCACCCGAGAAGGTGAAGGCAGGCGAAGTGCTGCTGAAACTCAACTATGTGGGATTCTGCGGCAGCGACCTCAATACGTTCCGCGGCGGCAACGTGCTGGCAAAAGACGGCGGTGTGATACCGGGGCATGAGATTGGTGCAACGATAGTGGAGTGTGGCGAAGATGTGCCTGCAAATCTGAAGAAAGACATGGTTGTTACACTAAATCCATATACAAACTGCAACAATTGCTCATCGTGCCGCAACGGCAGAGTGAATGCCTGTGAGCACAACGAGACAATGGGTGTGCAACGCGACGGCGCAATGATGGAATACATCAAGGTGCCGTGGCAGAAGGTGATTCCGGCAGAGGGAATATCCACGCGCGACTCGGCACTTATAGAGCCTATGTCGGTGGGCTTCCACGCCGTAGACCGTGCACAGGTTACCGACATCGACGTAGTTGTGGTGTTCGGTTGCGGAATGATTGGATGCGGTGCAATAGTGAGGTCTGCACTTCGTGGTGCAACGGTGATTGCCGTAGACATTGACGACGAGAAACTCGACTTGGCAAAGAGGCTCGGAGCAAAATACACCGTGAACAGCAGCAAGGAAAACGTGGCAGAGGCTGTGAAGAAACTCAACAACGGTAGCGGTGCCGATGTGGTTATTGAGGCCGTGGGTGCTCCCGTTACATACGTTGCGGCAATTGATACGGTTTGCTTCACTGGTCGCGTGGTGTGCATAGGCTATGCCAAGAGCGATGTTTCGTTCACGACACGTTTCTTTGTGCAGAAGGAACTCGACATACGAGGCTCACGCAATGCTATGCCAAACGATTTCCGTGCCGTGATTCGCTACATGCAGGGAGGCACTTGTCCGGTAGATGAACTTATAACAAAGGTGGTTACTCCCGAAGAGACACAGGAGACAATGGAATACTGGGATAAGAATCCAGGCAAGGTGTTCAGGATTCTTGTGAAGTTCTGACAATATTAACCACATCTATTTTTGTAGAAGATGAAGATAATAGACGCACACGCCCACTTGTGGCTCAGACAGGACACCGTGATTGACGGCAAGGTGATACGCACCACCGACCGCGGACGCTCCATATTCTTTGACGAGGAGGTGCAGATGCTTCCGCCGTTTATGATAGACGGGCGCAACAGTGCCGAAGTGTTCCTTGCCAATATGGACTATGCGCAGGTGTCAGCGGCAGTGATAGTGCAGGAGTTTATTGACGGCAACCAAAACGAATACTTGCGCGAGGTAATATCGAAATATCCCAATAGGTTTTTCGTTACAGGCATGTGCGAGTTTCGTAAGCCAGGTTTCCTTGACGATGCGCGCAAGTTGATAGCCGACGGTTGGAAGGCAATAAAGATTCCCGGACACAGGCTCATGACACCCAACGGACGAGTATCGCTAACGGGCGATGAAATGATGCAGATGTTCCGCGAAATGGAGAAAAGCGGCATAATGCTGTGTATAGACCTCGATGCAGACCCGTCGCAGACCGACGAGATGAAGGAGGTGATACAAGAATGCCCAAAGATGAAGATTGCCATATCGCACTTTGCCAACGTGACGATGGAGAACTTCGAGCAAAACCTGCTGCTGGCACGCAACGAGAACGTGATGATAGAGAGCGGCGGCATAACGTGGCTGTTCAACAGTGAGTTCTACCCCTTCCCCACCGCCATTCGCTCCATACGCCACGCTATAGACACTGTGGGAGTGGAGAAACTGATGTGGGGAAGCGACTATCCACGCACTATCTGCGCCATAACCTACAAGATGTCGTATGACTTCGTAACCAAGAGCACCGAACTCACCGACAGAGAGAAATCGCTGTTCCTCGGCGAGAATGCCAAGCGCTTCTATGGCTTCGGTGAACTTGTAGACCTGCCATATATAAAGAATATGAGCGAATAACACTAAAAACAATAACCAATAACTGAATACTAAAAACTAAACACTAACAATGAAGCAGTCACTTTTCAGCAAAGACGGCGTTAGTTACGCACTACCCTTTGCCCTCGTAACGTTTTGTTTCGCCCTGTGGGGCTTTGCCAACGACATAACAAACCCCATGGTAGAGGCGTTCTCACGCATTTTCCAGATGAGCACGGCAGAAGGCTCACTCGTGCAGCTCGCTTTCTATGGCGGATATTTCGCCATGGCGTTCCCTGCCGCAATGTTCATACGCAAGTATTCCTACAAGAGCGGAGTGCTTATGGGACTTGGCTTGTATGCCGTAGGAGCATTCCTTTTCTTCCCTGCAAAGGCAATAGGCGTGTTCCCCGTATTCCTTTTAGCATACTTTATTCTCACCTGCGGACTCTCGTTCCTCGAGACAAGTTGTAATCCGTATATCCTTTCAATGGGTACGGAGGAGACAGCAACGCGCCGCCTCAACATGGCGCAGAGCTTTAACCCCATGGGCTCGCTTTGCGGAATGTTCACGGCAATGGTGTTTATACAGGCAAACCTTCACGACACAAAGGAATATGAAACGGCTACGGGCGAGGCTTTGCAGGCAATACGCGAAGCAGACCTCTCAACACTCATCGCGCCATATCTTACAATAGGAATAGTGATAGCCATTATGTTTGCCGTGATATTCTTCTCAAAGATGCCGAAGAACGGCGATGCAAACACAAGCATAGACTTCATACCCACGCTGAAGCGCATCTTTTCGTTGCCGCGCTATCGTGAGGGTGTCGTTGCCCAGTTCTTCTACGTTGGTGCACAGATTATGTGCTGGACTTTCATCATACAATACGGAAAGTATCTCTTCACACACGATGCCACAGCCATAAACGACGGACTGATGACTCTTGCACGCAACATTCTCGGAGTGCTCCACCCTGCCACGGCAGAGAGCATAACTCGCGAAATTGCTGCCGGTGGTCTGCTGTCGGAGCAGAATGCTGCCACCATATCGCAGATGGTGAACATCATAGCAATGGCGCTTTTCTGCACGAGCCGTTTCGTCTGCACGTTCTTCCTGCGTTATATCTCAGCCGGCAAGTTGCTGATGATTCTTGCTATTGTGGCTGGTTGTGCAGTAATCGGCGTAATCACTTCTACTGACATAAAGGGAATGTACTTCCTCATTGCCGTTTCGGCTTGCATGTCGCTTATGTTCCCCACTATCTATGGCATTGCCCTCGAAGGTATGGGCGACGATGCAAAGTTTGGTGCAGCCGGTTTGATAATGTCGATACTCGGCGGCTCGGTGCTCACGCCGATACAAGGCAGCATCATCGACCTCGGACGCGACGGCGGCTTGTTTATGGGACTTCCTTACGTAAACGTGTCGTTCCTCCTGCCGTTTATTTGTTTCGTGGTGATAGCGATATACGGATTCCGTGTGTTCAAGGTTATCAAAAAGAATTAAAAACACAAAAATACTAACGCAATGGCACAAGACATAAAAGCAGGATATGCCCAGCAACATTGGGATAAGCCTACGAAAAGATATTGCCAGACGATGCTTCTGCGCGACGATGCCGACCTTATAACCGAGTATCGCCGCAGGCACATGCCGGGAAACGTATGGAAGGAGATTCCACGCGGAATGGTGGAAGTAGGCATACTGCAAATGGAGATTTACATACATGGGCGCACGCTGTTTATGATTGTAGACACTCCGCTCGATTTTGACTGGGACAAGGCTTTCGGAAAACTTGCCACACTTGAGCGTCAGCAGGAGTGGGAAGACTATATGGCACAGTTCCAACTTGCAGAGCCGGGTGCTGCTTCTGCCGAGAAATGGAAACTTATGGAACGTATGTTCTGTATGACGGATTGCATTTAAACAAACAACATATAAAATATAAAAGAATATGAGCAAATATCCAAAGATTGGTATTCGTCCTATCATTGACGGACGACAGGGAGGTATCCGCGAGAGCCTCGAGGAAAAGACAATGGGTTTGGCACACGCAGTGGCAAAACTCATCAGCGATAACTTGAAGAACGGCGACGGCAGTCCCGTTGAGTGTGTTGTGTACGATGGCACTATCGGTCGCGTGGCAGAGGCAGCCGACTGCGCAACGAAGTTCGAACTTGCAGGTGTTGGCTCTACCATTAGTGTTACACCTTGCTGGTGCTACGGCTCGGAGACAATGGACATGCATCCTAACTGGCCAAAGGCAGTATGGGGCTTCAACGGAACGGAGCGTCCGGGTGCTGTTTATCTTGCAGCAGTTCTTGCCGCACACGCACAGAAGGGTTTGCCTGCATTCGGTATCTACGGACATGATGTTCAGGATTTGCCAGACAACACTATACCTGAAGATGTTGCAGAGAAACTTTTGCGTTTCGCCCGTGCTGCCCAGGCTACCGCAGTTATGCGCGGCAAGAGTTATCTTGCCATTGGTACTACCTGCATGGGTATCGCTGGCTCTATCATCGACCCCGACTTCTTCCAAGAATATCTCGGAATGCGCAACGAGTATGTTGACGAAGTAGAGTTGCTTCGTCGCATGGACCTCGGTATCTACGACCCAGAGGAGTATGAGAAGGCGATGGCATGGACAAAGAAATATTGTATGCCAAACGAAGGCTTCGACAAGAATCGTGCCGAGCGTCAAAAGACTCGTGAAGAGAAAGATGCCGACTGGGAGTTTGTTGTGAAGATGATGATTATCATCAAGGACCTTATGTATGGCAACCCGAAACTTCGCGAACTTGGTTTCAAGGAGGAGGCTCTCGGACACAACGCCATAGCAGGCGGATTCCAGGGACAGCGCCAGTGGACCGATTGGAAGCCAAACGGCGACTTTGCCGAGGCTCTTATGTGCTCGTCATTCGACTGGAACGGGGCACGCGAGGCTGGTGTGCTTGCCACCGAAGACGATGCTCTCAACGGCGTTACCATGATGCTCATGCATCTGCTCACCAACAAGGCGCAGATGTTCTCCGACGTGCGTACATACTGGAGTCCGGAGGCTGTTAAGCGTACCACGGGCAAGGCTCTTACAGGCATTGCCGAGAACGGTATGATTCACCTCATCAACTCTGGAGCAACATGTCTCGACGCAACAGGTGCATGCACCGATGCCGACGGCAAACCGATAATGAAGGAGTCCTATAATATGACGCAGGAAGATATCGAGGCTTGTCTCAAGGCTACCCAGTGGTGTCCTGCCGACCGTGACTATTTCCGCGGCGGCGGCTTCTCAAGCCAGTTCCTCACAAAGGGCGGCATGCCAATGACAATGGCTCGCCTCAACCTCGTGAAAGGTCTCGGTCCTGTATTGCAGATTGCAGAGGGTTGGACAGCTGATGTTGACCCAGAAATATTCAATCACATCAATATGCGCACCGACCCGACATGGCCTACCACTTGGTTCGTGCCTCGTCTCGACCCGACGAAGGACGCATTCAAGGACGTATACAGCGTTATGAACAACTGGGGTGCAAACCACGGTGCAATATCCTACGGTCACATTGGTGCTGACCTCATCACTCTTGCCTCAATGCTCCGCATACCAGTATGTATGCACAACGTGAACGATGCCGACATCTTCCGTCCCGCAGCATGGAACGCCTTCGGCATGGACAAGGAAGGACAAGACTACCGTGCTTGCCAGACTTACGGACCGTTGTACAAATAAAAAGACTTTCCGTTATTTGGAATTTAAATAATATATTTAGCCCACTCGCAGAAAATGTGAGTGGGCTATTTTTTTTGTCGTTACGGATTTCCCTACTCACTTTAGGGATTTCAGATACAGGGTTTAGGCTTTTTCCTTTTAAAAATCGCATAAAAATGCCGACCTTTGCACTGTGATTAAGAACAAAAGTCTAACTCATTAACGAATAGGAGATATGATTATGAAGAAGATGATGATCTTGGCAGTAATGATTATTTCAGTAATTTCTGCAAACGCAATCAGTTTTACACAGGCAAGGAACGAGGCACTCTTCCTCAGTGACAAGATGGCATACGAACTCAACCTCACCGATGCACAATACAATGCTGTGTATGAGATAAACCTCGACTACATAATGAGCGTTAATAGCAAGAACGACGTTTTCGGTGTGTGGTGGGACAGAAGGAATGCAGACTTGAGATATATCCTGACACCATCTCAATATAACAGATACATCGGTATGTCGTATTTCTACAAGCCTCTCTCCTGGAACTCCGGCAATTGGACTTTCAACATATACAGTCGCTATACCAACCGTAATAGTTTTTACAAGGCACATCCAAATGTGTACACGAGTTATAAAGGTGGCAACAACAAGAAAACTAATTATTACGCAAACAGGAAGCTGCAGCAGAACAATGTAAACGGAACACACTGGCGAAACATAAATGGAAGCAACACCCGTATTACTGCAAACAAGAATACCAACAACCATTCCATTGGCAATAATCGTCCTATGGTACAAAACACCCATAAACTCATTTGGTAGAAGACGATAGTTCCAAATAACTTCCAAAATCCATGAAAACATACATGAAAGGGAATCTAAAAAGAGGTTCCCTTTTTATCCTCATTACGCATAAACCAAAATATGAACATATTTTATAATCAGCATAAAAAATATTAAATTTACTTTTTATATTTTGTACTACACCCGATTTATTGTACTTTTGCAATTAAAATCGGTTTTTGATGAGTTTAACAGGGTTAGTACGCAACATATTCGTGCCTCGCCAAAAGGAATTGGAGAGGCATTTGAATGAAGGGGAGGTTTTGCAGCGCAAGGTACTGGAAAGGCTTTTGTTTGCTGCCCGTGACACTGAATATGGGCGTAATCACCATTTTGCGGATGCAAAGGGATATGATGACTTTGTTCGCTACACCCCGATAAACACATACGAGGAACTGAAAGGCGACATCGACCGTATGAGACACGGCGAGAGCGATGTGCTGTGGCGTGGCAAGGTAAGGTGGTACGCCAAGTCGAGCGGAACTACAAACGACAAGAGCAAGTTTATTCCTGTAAGCAAGGAAGGATTGCAGACCGTACACTATCAAGGCGGAAAAGATGCCGTGGCTATGTATATGCGCAACAACCCCAAAAGCAGGATTTTCGATGGCAGGAGCCTGATACTCGGCGGAAGCCATGCTGCAAACTACAATCTGAAACATTCATTGGTGGGCGACCTCAGCGCGATACTGATAGAGAACATCAACCCGTTGGCAAACCTCGTGCGTGTGCCTTGCAAGCAGACCGCACTCATCGGCGACTTTGAGAAGAAGCGCGAGATGATAGCCCGTGAGACGATGAACAAGAACGTGACCAACATCAGCGGCGTGCCGTCGTGGATGCTGTCGGTGCTTACTCGCATAATGGAGATTTCGGGCAAGAAACATCTTGAGGAGGTGTGGCCCAATATAGAGATGTTCTTCCACGGAGGCGTGGCTATGACACCATACTGGAAGCAATACCGGCAGCTGATAACCTCGCCGAACATGCACTATATGGAGACATACAACGCCAGCGAGGGATTCTTCGGACTGCAAGACGACCCTGCCGACAAGTCATTGCTGTTGATGCTCGACTACGGTGTGTTCTATGAGTTCATTCCTATGGAGGAGTTCGGCAGTGAAAAGCCGACGGTAGTGCCATTGTGGGGAGTGGAGAAAGGCAGAAACTATGCCATGCTGATAAGTACTGCATGCGGACTGTGGCGGTATGTGATTGGCGACACGGTAAAGTTCACAAGCACCAATCCCTACAAGTTTGTGATAACGGGGCGCACAAAGCACTTCATAAACGCCTTTGGCGAGGAACTCATCGTGGACAATGCCGAGAAAGGACTGGAATATGCCTGTAAGATGACAGGCGCACAGGTGGAGGAATACACCGCAGCACCGATATTCATGGACGAAAAGGCTAAATGCCGTCACCAGTGGCTCATACAATTCAGCAAGCCTCCACAAGACTTGAACGAGTTTGCGCATCTGCTCGACACACATTTGCAGGAGATAAACAGCGATTACGAGGCAAAGAGATACAAGGACATAACCTTGCAGCACCTCGAGATTGTGGTGGCTCATGCAGGACTGTTTGAGCAATGGCTCAAGTCGAAGGGCAAGTTGGGTGGTCAGCACAAAGTGCCGCGCCTGAGCAACTCACGACAGCACATAGATGAACTGCTGGCTATGAATGTGGAATGATAACAGGACAGGAAATGTTTTCAAAAGACTATATATATAATAAGGTACTACTTCTTTGGGCGGTCATTGCCTGCTGCCTCTCGCTTACGGGCTGCGCACGCATGGGACAGCCTGACGGAGGCTGGTACGACGACGACCCTCCGAAGGTGATTGCCTGCGACCCTGCCGACCGACAGGCAGGAGTAACCTCCAAGAAAGTGACGATATACTTTGACGAGTTCATAAAGTTGGAAGACGCAACAAACAAGGTCATAGTGTCGCCTCCGCAGATTGAGATGCCAGAGATAAAGGCGCAGGGAAAGAAGATAACCGTGCAACTGAAGGACTCGCTGAAAGAGAACACCACATATACGATAGACTTCGGCGACGCGATAAGCGACAACAACGAGGGCAACCCAATGGGAAACTTCACATACAGTTTTTCCACGGGCGAGACCATAGACACCTGCGAAGTGTCTGGTACAGTGATAGATGCAAGCAACTTAGAGCCGATAAAAGGAATAATGGTGGGACTATACAGGGCGGAAGACCCCGACTCGGTATTCACCACCACGCCTATGCTCCGAATATCACGCACCGACAGCAGAGGACATTTCGTCATAAAGGGAATAGCCCCCGGAAAATATCGTGCCTGCGCATTGCAGGATGCTGACGGCAATTTCATATATTCGCAGAAGAGCGAGATGATAGCATTCAGCCATGATGTGTTTGAGCCCACAAGCAAGCCCGATATCCGACAAGATACCATTTGGCGCGACTCGCTACACATAGACTCCATAAAGCGAGTGCCGTACATACACTATTATCCCGATGACATTGTGTTAAGGGCATTCACGTGCACGCAGACCGATCGCTACCTGCTGAAGACGGAAAGAAAAGACCCTGAAAAGTTCTCGTTCTTCTTCAGTTATGGTGACAGCGTGCCACCTACATTGCGTGGACTCGACTTTGACAGCGACAATGCTTTTGTGGTGGAAACGAATGAAAAACGTGATACGATACATTATTGGCTGCGCGACACTACGCTCATAAACCGCGATACGCTGACAATAGAGGCAACATATATGATGACCGACTCCGCAGGCGTGCTTGTGAGTCAGACCGACACGTTAGAGTTGCTGGCAAAGGTGTCGTATGAAAAGCGAATGAAGGAAAAGCAGAAGGAGTTGGAGAAATGGCAGAAGCAGCAGGAAAAACAGAAAAAGAAAGGCGATGCATACGATTCCGTATGGCATGAGCCACCTTTGGCTGTAGATGTAAAAGCCTCCGGCGATATGGCACCCGACCAGAATATAACTATCATATCGCCTACCCCATTGGAGAAGATGGACACCTCGGCGATACACCTTTATACAAAGATAGATACCCTCTGGTATAACGCAAAGATGAAGATAGTGCCCGTGGAGCACTCCATACGCGAATATACCATAATGGCAGAGTGGCGGCAAGGCTCAGAATACTCATTGGAAATAGACAGCGCAGCCTTTGTTGACATATACGGCAAGGCGAGCGATGCCGTCAAGAAAGGACTGAAAGTGAAGGAGGACGATAACTTCAGTACATTGCAAATGAAGATTAGCGGACGGTCGGATAGCGCCATTGTTGTGCAGTTGCTGAACAGCAGCGACGCAGTGGTAAAGGAGGCAAAGGTTGCCGACGGCACTGCCGATTTCTTCTATATCAATCCCGGTGACTACTATGTGCGTGCCTTTATAGACAGCAACGGCAACGGCAAGTGGGACACGGGCGACTTCTATCAAGACCTTCAGCCCGAAGAGGTGTTCTACTACAACAAGAAGGTGGAATGTAAGGCAAAGTGGGATTTGTCGCTTTCATGGGACCTCACAGCCTTGAATGCCGCCCGTCAGAAACCCGGAGCAATAACAAAACAAAAGCCCGACAAGGAGCAGAAGCTGCGTAACCGCAATGCGGAACGTGCAGAGAAATTAGGAAAGACATATCGTCCGAAACAATAATAAATAACAAAAACGTGTGTGATATGGGAAACAAACTTAAGCTATTATTAGTTGTATTGTGCCTGTCGTTTGCGCCATTGTGCGCTTCGGCACAGTGCGGCATAGAGAATACCGCCTTCAAGGGAGGCGAGTTTCTTGCCTACGACCTCTATTTCAACTGGAAATTCGTATGGGTAAAGGTTGGCACGGCATCAATGTCTACGGTAGAATCGAGATACAATGGCAAGCCTGCTTACAGGGCAAGTCTCATAACGAGGGGTAACGACAAACTCGATAACGTGTTTGTGATGCGCGACACACTGCTGTCGTATTGCGACAAGAACCTCTCTCCGCTATATTTTCGCAAAGGTGCGCTTGAAGGCAAGCGCTACTATGTTGACGAACTGTGGTATACATATCCCAACGGCAACTGCAACCTTAAGATGCACTATATCAACAAGGATGGCAAACATAAGTGGCAGAACAAGGAATACAAGAACTGCGTATATGATATGATGTCAATATTCCTGCGTGCACGCAATTTCGATGCATCGAAAATGAAGGTAGGCGAGAAGATACCACTACCCATAAGCGATGCAAACAACCTGAAGAATTCCAACCTGAAATATCTTGGCAAGGAAACGTTCACTATGGAGGGCAGTAACGAGAAGTTCCGCTGCCTCGTCATGTCGTTCTCGGAGATAGAAGACGGCAAGGAGAGTGAACTGATACGTTTCTATATCACCGACGACCAAAACCACATACCCGTGCGCCTTGATATGTTCCTCAGTTTCGGCTCGGCAAAGGCTTTCCTGAAAGGCTACAAGGGTGTGCGCAGCAAGATGACTTCAAAGATTAAGTGATTTTCGGTAAGAAGATGATTCGTAGGCGTTGGCTTGCCCTTTGCGGTGCGTGTATTGTATTGTTTATGGGAGTCGTCCTGCTCCTGCCATCGGTATTGTCGTGCAGTGACAAGGTGGCTTTTGATGGGCAGTTTACCATTGACCACCTCAACAAATACACTCCCGTAAAAGACCAAGGGCGGAATCAGATTTGCTGGATTTACGCAACCTTGTCAGCCATAGAGACCACCCACCTGTCGTTAGGCGACTCCGTTCATTTGTCGCCATACTTTCCACTGCGCAATTATCTTTGGGAGCAGGCACGGCAATACTGGAGCGACAAGGACGAAGCCTCGTTTACCTCACGTTCCACGGCACTTACTGCCATACGCCTGTTGCAGCAATACGGCGCAATGCCCTACGACTCCTATCATCGTGGGGAGAAAGTGAACATAAACGTGCTTACCGACAAGACGAGCCTTTTGGCGAAGCATTCACAGCCTCTTTCAAAAGACTTTGACGCCTATAGCCGTAAGATTTCTGACGGGATTGACGATGCCTTGGGATATCCCTCGCATCATGTGTTTATGTTTGGTATGGAATACACTCCGCATGAGTTTGCACGCAGCGTGTGCGCCCCCGACGAATATGTGGGATATACGAGTTTCCTGCACCATCCGTTTTATGAGTCGTTTGCCCTCGAAGTGCCAGACAATATTGATGGCAGCGAGTATTACAACATTCCTATAGACGAACTTACGGATATGGTTTGCAATGCCGTGATACAAGGCTATGGCGTGTGTTGGGAAGGCGATATTTCAGAGCCGGGCTTTTCTTTCGGTCAAGGCTTTGCCGTTGTTACTGACGAGGCTGAACCAAGCAATGTTCAGGAACAAAGGCAAAAAGAGTTCAACAAGCATAAAACCACTGACGACCACTGTATGGCAATAGTGGGCTTGGCACACGACGACAGCGGCAAGCAATACTTGATAATGAAAAACTCGTGGGGCAAGGATAATCCCTACGACGGACTGATGTATATGAGTATAGACTACTTTAAACTTAAGACCATAGCCGTGGTTATGCCTAAAGTTTCTCCCCAAAGCACAAGTCGCCAGCATCGCCAAGACCGGGAACAATATATTTGTTGGCGTTAAGTTCCTCGTCAATAGCGGCACACCATATCGTGGTGATGTCTTCTGGCAGACCTTCCCTCACGGTGTCTATTCCCTCCTGCGTGGCAACCACACAAGCCACGTGAATCCTCTTTGGCATTCCTTTGGTTATCAGTGCCTCGTATGCCAGTTTTATGCTTCCGCCTGTGGCAAGCATCGGGTCGGCTATAATCAGCGTCTTTCCCTCTAACGAAGGAGTTGCGAGATATTCCACGCAGATGTCCACATCGGTATGGCTGTCGTCTTTATACTTGCGGTATGCCGATACAAAAGCGTTCTCTGCGTGGTCGAACATCTTTAGGAAACCTTGGTGCAAGGGCAGACCTGCACGAAACAGTGTTGCAAGCACAACCTTGTCGGTATGCACGTTCACGTTTGCCACTCCGAGGGGCGTTTCCACGAAAGTTGCCTCATAGTCGAGAGCCTTGCTAATCTCAAACGCCTCAATCATGCCTATCCTCTCTATGTTGTTGCGAAAGAGGAGCGGATTCTGCTGGTATTCCACGCTGCGTATCTCCGCCATGTATTGTCCCAGTATGGAACATGTGTCGCTAAGGTTTATTACTTTTTTCACTGTCGTATGTTTTTTCGTGCAAAGGTAAAAAATAATCGGCAATATTTGCCAAGTCTGAATAGCAAAAGTATTGAGGCTATGCTGTTTTTTTGTTTCTTTAACCAAAAAAGAATTGATGCCCGTCTATTTTGTATATGAATGTCTTTGCAATATGCATAAAAAAACGTAACTTTGCACGCGAATTAGGATAATATTCCATTAAGGTAAAAACAAAACATTAACAAATAAATCTTATAGAAATGGCAAAGTTTGACAAGTCAGTTTTAGAGAAGTACGGAATCACCGGCGTTACAGAGGTGATTTACAATCCGTCTTATGAAGTGTTGTTTGCAGAGGAGACAAAGGAAGGTCTCACAGGTTTCGACAAGGGTCAGGAGACAGAACTTGGCGCAGTAAACGTTATGACTGGTATCTACACCGGTCGTTCGCCAAAGGACAAGTTCATCGTTGACGATGCAAACTCACACGATACAGTTTGGTGGACATCAGACGAGTACAAGAACGACAACCACCGCGCTACAGAGGAGTGCTGGGCTGCCGTAAAGGATATTGCAAAGAAGGAACTTTCAGGCAAGAAACTCTATGTTGTTGACGGTTTCTGCGGTGCAAACAAGGACACACGCATGAAAGTGCGCTTCATAATGGAGGTTGCTTGGCAGGCTCACTTCGTTACAAACATGTTCATTCGTCCACAGGACGAGGCAGACTTGGAGCAGGAGCCCGACTTCATCGTTTACAACGCTTCAAAGGCAAAGGTTGAGAACTACAAGGAACTTGGTCTCAATTCAGAGACAGCCGTTGTGTTCAACGTAACAAGCAAGGAGCAGGTTATCATCAACACATGGTACGGTGGTGAGATGAAGAAGGGTATGTTCTCAATGATGAACTACTACCTCCCATTGAAGGGCATTGCTTCTATGCACTGCTCTGCAAACTGCGATATGAACGGCGAAAACACAGCAATCTTCTTCGGTCTTTCTGGTACAGGTAAGACTACATTGTCTACCGATCCAAAGCGCCGTCTCATTGGTGACGACGAGCATGGATGGGACGACAATGGCGTGTTCAACTTCGAGGGTGGTTGCTATGCAAAGGTTATCAACCTCGACAAGGAGAGCGAGCCTGATATCTACAACGCCATCAAGCGCGATGCACTTCTCGAGAACGTTACTGTTTCAGAGGATGGCAAGATTGACTTCGCTGACAAGAGCACAACGGAGAACACCCGCGTGTCTTACCCAATCAACCATATCAACAACATTCAGCCAGGTTCATCTGCACCGGCAGCAAAGCAGGTTATCTTCCTCTCTGCCGACGCATTCGGAGTACTGCCTCCAGTGTCTATCCTCACTCCTGAGCAGACAAAGTACTACTTCCTCTCTGGCTTTACGGCTAAGTTGGCAGGTACAGAGCGTGGCATCACAGAGCCTACTCCTACATTCTCTGCTTGCTTCGGTCAGGCATTCCTCGAGTTGCACCCAACAAAGTATGCAGAGGAACTCGTTAAGAAGATGGAGAAGAACAATGCAAAGGCATATCTCGTGAACACAGGTTGGAACGGAACAGGCAAGCGTATCTCTATCCGCGACACACGCGGTATCATTGACGCTATCCTCGGTGGCGACATCGACAAGGCTCCTACAAAGCAGATTCCGATGTTCAACTTCACTGTTCCAACAGAACTGCCAGGCGTTGATACAAATATCCTCGACCCACGCGACACATACGCTGACCCAAGTCAGTGGGAAGAGAAGGCAAAGGACCTTGCTGCACGTTTCATCAAGAACTTCGGCAAGTACACCACCAACGAGGCTGGTAAGGCTCTCGTTGCTGCTGGTCCACAGCTCTAATGACACTTTTCCCAAGATGTTTTTATATAAGTCCGTCCGTCTTGTCCGCAAGACGGTGCGGACTTTTTCTTTATTTAACGGTTTTCCATGATTAGGAACATTGTATTCGACTTCGGCGGTGTTGTCACCGTCAGCAGCAGGGAACGTGCCGTAAAGGCATTTGAAAGCATTGGTGTGCGTGATGCTGATACGCTCCTTTCCGCTCATCACCAACAGGGAATGTTTGCCGATGTGGAGAGTGGCAAGGTCTCGGCAGACGAGTTTTGCCAGTGGCTCGGCTCTCACTGTGGTCGTAACATCACCTTCGACGATGTTGTGAAAGGTTGGACAGGCTATGTTGTCGATGTGCCACGTGAACGCCTTGATATGTTGCGAATGGCAAAGGAGCGTTTTAATGTCTATATCCTCACCAACACAAATCCCTTTATGATGTCTTGGGCGCGCAGCACTGCCTTTACTCCTGAAGGACTCCCTCTCGACCATTTCTGCCACAAGATTTATGCTTCCTACGAAATAGGATTGCTAAAGCCCGACCTTCGCATCTATCACCATTTGCTCGATGATGCCGGCATCATTCCCTCTGAAACCTTATTTGTAGACGACAGCCTCGTAAACGTGCAGGCAGCAGAAAGTGTAGGAATGATAGGGTTGCTGTTTGCGACGTAGCATCGGGTCCGCAATACATTTATACCTTCTCTTTCACAAAAAATTTTCGGAACTCTTGCATTTTGCCTATTTATTTTGTACCTTTGCATTAAATAAACGTTACCTACCATTGAAAGGTAACTTTTAAGAAAACAAGCTTGCAGCGGCCGCTGCAAGGTTTTTCACCGAACGCCGCAAGACTTTGCACCGCACGCTGCAAGATGTTCGCACGTGCGCCAAAAATCAAAGATACCTATAAGTCCGTATCTTTATACCTATTTGCTTTTCCTTTTTCTCCTTTGTTCTTTTTGAAACCGCCACTTGAACGTACATAACGGATAATTGGGATATTATTATGACCGACTGGATTGGCAAGCAACTACCGACCACCCATCAACAGCCGACTTTCCACAAGACTATGATATCAAAGGTACATGTACATTGAAACTCAACGAATACACAGAAAAAACAAACAACGCCCTCCCATTACGGAAGGCGTTGAATGCTAAACTTTCTTATAAATAAACCAAACTTTTTTATTTAATCACGACCTTCTTACCATTAACAATATAAACGCCCTTTGAAGGATTGATTACACGACGACCTTGCAAGTCGTGATAAACTGATGACTGTGTACCGATTGATGCTGACGGAGCGCCTATCGCCGTGGCTTCACCTGGACGTGCCTTAGCACTCAGTCCACCAAATTCATTTACTGCCTGCACAGTGTATTGTGCATCGCTACCTGCATTAGCATCGAAAGAAGTTTCCGTGGTAAAACCAATCACCTCACCATTGTAGGTAACGACATAGCAAATAGCATAAGGAACTGCTGTCCATTGAAGTTTATTGTCGTTGAGAGTTACCACAGGAGCATCGCAAGGCTCACACAGCAGGTTGGGCTGCCAGTTGTCGTCACCGCTCATTACGTTCTTGATAGTATATTCGGCTGCTTCCTCGTCGGTCAGGTAGTTCTTTGCCTTGCCCTCAACACGGTTTCCGTTTGAGTCTGTATAGAAGTAGGTGTCTTCGCGCTGTGAAAGGTCTACAGGATTACCGTCTGCATCCACTGTGTTGTAGTCTGCCCAAAGTACGGGTATACCTCCCATAGTATTATACCAACCCTTTGCAGGAATATTAACGAAGGTTTGCGTATTGATAAACACAGTCTTTGGACTGTTATGCCAAGGACGACCAAGCCATACGTCGGTTACGTTGACACCTGGATGCGCACGAATGACGTTGTTCTGGAATACATATCCCCATTTAACGTCAGCTGCGTGACTCGGTGCTACAATATAGCCACCTGAAGGACGGTTTATTTCCAAAGTGTCGCCATCGAGATAAACATTGCCGCTATTATAAATGAAGTCTACAGCACCCTCAATGAGTGAGTTCTTGATGTAGTGGCGGTTGTTTGAGGTAGATGTTGTAATCCATGTGTCCTGATAAGAAAGCAGTGCCACGTTGTTCAATGCAATACGGTCGCCTATCGTGTTCAGTGCCAGAGCCTGAGGTCCAGCCTGCTGTACGTGTCCGTAGGAGTTTTCCAAGGTGATGTTTTCAAAGAATGTATTGTTTGCGTTGACTACAACAGTTGCACCTACGCTTACGTGCAAAGCATTATCACCACCGCAAAGTTTATCGTCAAGGATTACGGTCTTGTCGCGATCCTGACCAATAATGTGCAGATAAGGTTTCTTGGCAGGAATGTCAACGTGTTCATTGTACTGACCATTCTTGACAAAGATAAGCCACGGCGTTCCACGTTGCTCTGGAGCAGCATCAATGGCAGCCTGCACGGTAGTATAGTCACCGCTGCCGTCTTGGGCAACCACAGCGTCATAGAGTTTAGGCTCTGGCTGCTTGCGATCCATCGTAGTAAAGGTGATTTCTGCCTTTGCTACAGCATTTCCGCCACGACTGACGAGCACGCCTTCAGGCATAGAGAATGTGTATTGTGTGTTATATTTCAGACCAGTGTACTTGAAAATGGCTGACTTACCACTGATGATAGGAGCAATCTCCTCACCATCCAATATAGTACAACCCTGTCCTGCCTTGACTTTATTATCGAAGTTTAGAATGATGGAGCCATTGCAAGAAACATCTGTTGCACCATTCTCTGGATTAGAAGCTACCAGTTTAGCCTCCTCGTCAGCCATACCCGTGGCATCAGCCAGTACGAATATTTCAGCAATAGACGTTCCGTCGTAGTCACTCTCTACACCAACTTTTGGACTGGTACGGTCTGGCATCCAACGAATATAGACACGATCCTGGTCATTAGCATCAGCAGGCAAGGCAAATTCTTTAGGACCGTCCCAACCGCGTGCAGGAGGATTAAACTCGCCAATCTTAGTGAATGTTTGTCCGCCATCAATACTATACTCTACATTGTTGACACTATAAGTATTGTAGTCGTCGCCTATGCAGCTTGAAATAACAAGATTCTCATACCCCTTTGACGAGAAAGAAATCTCAAAATACCATTCTTCAGAGAGATATTTCCAGATACGGGCAGCATACTTTCCGTTTTCTTGTCCGTTGCCGATACCACGTGTCAGCCAACTATTGGTAGTGCCATCAGCCTTGCGTAGTGAGAGCATACCTGCATTTTCAGAGTCTGCCTTGTAATCTGCGGCACGGTCTTTAGAAGGCTGGTCGTAATAGAGATCCCAACCTACGATATAGTCGGCGGCAGAGAAGCTGGCAGTCAAATTCATATCCTCATTCACTTTAACAGTACGCTCTGTATCAGTAGAGTTATCTTCCCAACCCGTGAAAGTCAGAATGCGATTGTTAATGGCAGTCAGTTTCACATCAGTGCCCTCTTCATAATAGTGTATACCGTCCACATAGTTGCCTACTGGCGAGAACTGTACCAGATTTTCATTGGCACCACCTTCACGTTTCACGTTCAGGGCATAGACATTGTTCTTGGTATAAGTGGCAATGAGTGTTGTGTTTTCAACAATCTCAAAACTATATGGGTTGTCGGTAGACACCTCGTTGCCTTCTTCATCTGTCCAAGCGGCAAAGTGATAACCGAAGTTCTCGGTGGCAGAAACAGTGATATACGTACCTTCATCAAACTCATTGCCCACGGGAGTGGTTGACACCTTACCTGCACCTTCAGTACCCAATTTCACGTTAAGTGTATAGCTTGGAGTAGGCTCAAGTGTACCTGCAACATCGCCAGTAATCACAACATCGCTGAAAGCGTATTGTTTGTTAGTGTCCAAATTGTAAACGTAAATCTTCACATAGAGAATATCGTCTGTTGCAGGTATATTGCTCAAGTCAAACGTATATTCCGAAACATAGGGAGCATCCTTTGCTAATTGTGGCGTTATCTTAGTTCCAACGGTAGTTGACTGGTCGCCACTGATGACTACTACATCAAATGCACCGCCATTGGTGCCTACTTTACAAGCATTGAACGAGAGATTTTTCGGAGTAAAGGTCAGTGCCTTCTTAGGCTTCAACGTGAAAACAATGGCTGCACCTTCATCTTGTCCGGCAACTTTTTCAATTGGCTGGAATTGCTGACGAGTCACACCTCCATCGGTACGCAGACCTGCAGGCTCAATCTTGTCGCCCCACGACAATCCTGCAACCGAGAACAAACCATCCTTTGATGTCGTGGCTGTGGTTTGAATGTTAGTATCTTTCAATTGCCATGTAGCAGTGAAATCTTTTTCGTCGATAGTCTGCGAAACAGAACCTTCATCCTCTGTTCCATTGACTCTCACATAGTCAAGATTCCAGTTGGAAACAAATCCGTTGCCTGCAATCAGACGTACGATAACCTTTTCTTTATTGGCAGCCGACAAAGTGATGGTGTTGTCTTTATAGAGCCACCAGTTAGGCATCGTAGTGTATGCACCTGCATCAAACCATGTCTGTCCGCCGTCAGTAGAAACGACAGCTTCTAAAGTTGCCTCTGCATTGGCACCATATGCACAAGCGAAATCAACAGTGATATCTTTATACCCTACGGTTGAAAATTGCACTTCATAATATACATTATGCTGTGTTGCATCAGTATAGTCAGTAATGTCATTTGCCGTAGTATTTTCAATACGAAGCACCTTGTTGTTGTAGCCAGTGCAAAGTTGCCAATAGCGAGCCTCACTCCAGGCTGTCAGGTTATAGTTAGCATTGTCGCCAACAGCCTCATCAGGAGCTATTTCAGGTGCTCCAGCTGTGAACCATGTTACAGCGATGTCGTCGCTCGTCTCAAAATTCCATTCTGCCAGTTTCACGCTGTCAGCCGCCGCCGTCAACGGTAGCAATGCAAAGAGCGCAACAAGCAGTCTTGTTAGATAAGATGTTTTTTGCATAATTATTTGGTTTTTAATTTTAGTAAATAACTTTCTTTACAGTTCCGTCACCCATGCGGACAATGCGAACAGACTTACCGTTTACGGTTTTCTTGTTGTCGATTTTTCGCCCGGACAAATCATAAACAGTTGTTGGCATATTTGTCTTGCCAATTTCCTTAATGCCTGAAGATGAGGCATCAACCGCCATGCCGTGGATAGTCAGGTCCGACAGACATATGGTCTTACCCGATGCTGCACCATTATACCAAGGATATACACGTATCAAGAGTTCTTCTCCTTCTTCCAGCGAAATGACAGGCTTAGCCTCAACATACTGCATATTGTTGGCTGGCATACTTTTCATCTCGAAGATTGTTGTGCGTGTCTCAAAATTATCAGTAGAGTAGTAGATGTGCGAGCACATACCATTGCCGCCGCAACCACATACAAAGAGACTTATCTCATCTATTTTCAGTTCAGTGCCTGCGGCAGGCTTTATTCCCCACTGTATGTAGCGGTTTGGATTGTCGTCAATCTCATCGGCAGGCCAGTTGTCACCTGTCAACAGATTGCGCTGCGTCTTGCGCGAGGCATCAAAGCCCGTCCAGTCAGGCCACGTTGTATTTGTATTGGGATTGGCATAACGCTGTACATACATTCCTTCCCATGACTCTGGAATGACGATAGCAGGACCTGTCAGTTCATAGCTGTCATCTTTCTCCAAGCGCCAGTAGGCTTTCACTTCCACACCGCCATCCAATACTACAGCCGTGGCTGTTACAGGAATCTCAATCGTCTTATCGCCCTGAGTCACGTTGATTGTTCCGCTAAAATCGCCGTCTGCCATCAATGCAATCTGTGCATAGAATGTCTTGATAAGTGTAGAAGAAGTATAGTTAATCGAAAGCGTCGGCTGCCAGTCGGTTTTATTGAGCGATAGTTCGATGCCATCAGTAGCCGTAATGCTGACGGTACCCTCCTCTGGAGATAGGCCAAAACCACTCAGAGTAAACTCCTTTGTAAGTGTCTGACCTTTGTAGGCTGAGCCAAAATCGCCCGTTGCCGATGATACAGACATATCTGTTGGTAGTACGATGTCGTCAGCCAAAATGCCTTGCGCTTTCATTAAGCGTGCACACTCGCGTGCCACGAGCAACGCACCTGTTGTATTGAAGTGGGTAGAGCCCTCTCCGTCGAAGAGTTGAGCCTCGCACTTGTCTTGACTGCCATAACTCTCATAGAGTTCCTTGGTTGCCTGCGTAAGGTCTATGAAGGCAACGCCCTTTTCATTAGCCAGTTGCTCTGAATGGTAGGCGTAGTCCATTGTGTGGTCGTCGGCAGGTACACTTTGGTTTTCTTTGATTCCATCGGCTGTCAGCACCGAAAACTTATCGCCCAGGTCGTGACGACCATTGCGACGAATAGTAGCACCAGTAAAATAAGAGCGGCATACAGGCGAACATATAATAGGTGTTGCACCCAAAGCCTTTGCCTCATCTACAATCTTGCCCAACCACTCTTTGTATGTGGTGGAAGGTACTGTACCACGCAAGTCGACCGCAGCCGCTGCTGCAGCATCACCAATGCTTTCGTAATAGGCTTTCAGGGCATAGCCATCCATACCGTTGTTTTTCTCGTCGTTGTGTCCGAAGGTAATAATCACGTAGTCGCCAGCCTCAACCTGTTTCTTGGCTGTCTGCCACAGTTCTTCATATCCGCCACGCGAGTCGCGTCCGCCCTTTGCGTAGTTGATGGATGTCCATCCGTTAGTTAGGAAGTTCCCGAAATACATTCCCCAACCACGTGTCACGGTGGCTGACTCATCGTAAGGTGCCATCGTCGAATCGCCGAGCGTATGCACCTTCTTTGCCTGCATTCCAATGCTGCAAAGCACCAATGCGGCAGTCAAGATTTGTAATAGTTTTACTTTCATCGATTGATTTGTTTTAGTAAGTTATTATAAAATTCTGCCGCAAAGATACGGCAAAATATCGATGAAATGGTGATAAAAACACATCAAACAGGTGGATAAATGCTGCAAACAGGCTCTTTTCTACCCTAATGATGCATTTTTATACTCTGTTGGTGACTGCCCGATACTCTTCTTAAAGCAACGGCTGAAATATTTCGGGTCGGTAAATCCACAGGCGTATGCCACTTCGGCAATAGTCTTGTCTGTATTGGTCAGCAGTTGGCAGGCGTGCTTTATGCGCGCCTCGTGCATCAATTCCTGCGGTGTGATGCCCATTGTCTGCTTCAGTTTGCGTTGCAGACCAGAGCGGCTTGTGGCAGCCGCGGCAGCCATATCGCCAATGTTAACGTCGCTGTTGCCGATGTTCTGTTCTATGAAAACCATCACGCGCTCTAACGTTGGGTCGTCGGCTTTCACTTTCGGTTCGGGACTTGCCTGCGGTTTTATGTTGTTCTCGTCAAGCAACGCCAGATAGGCTTCCAATGTTTCGTGCTGCTGTCTCTTGATACGCCTTATATATAATATGGTGTAAACAATCACGGCAAATGTGCCGGCAATGAGTATAAAAATGAGCAACTGGCCAAGTGTTGACTCCCAGAATTTAGGCTTTACGATAATTGTCAGCCGCCGCACATTGTCTGTCCACATGCCGTCAGCATCGGTTGAACGTATTTCAAGACAATATGTGTCTGGTTTCAGGTCGAGCAATATGGCAGACCGGTCGTGCCCTATATCGTTCCATTGCTCATTGGGCAATAGTCGGAAAGCATAGCTTATGCGGTTGGACGACGTATAGTCGATGGCTGCAAAGTGTATGGTAACGTTACGCTCGTTTGGCTGCAGCACTAAAGTATCTGTATATGCCACTGCCATATTATTGATGCCCCCTTGTATGGAAATGCCTGTCAGCACCACCTTAGGCTGATAGGCCTGCTGAAACATTTGCGAAGTGTTTATGATAAAAGCACCGTCTTTCAGTCCGAATATCCATCGGTTGCCGTCGAGCCGTTGGGGCCGCGCATCACTGAAACGATAGTCGCTGTTAAGATAGTGTGCATCAAGTGTGCGCTTCACTCCTGCCGTGTCGGCAATGCTGATGGTATGACCGCCGACAATCAGCAAACGGTCTTTGTCGAAACTTGTAAGCGACATAACACCGTCGTCGGATAATTTATGATAAGAAAGCTGAGGGCGACCATCCACAATACCGGTAAACAAGATACGATTAACGCCCCGGCTTTCGGTACTTACAAAAAGGTTGCCATAATCATTCTCAACAATGTCCATGATAGCACTGCTGCTCAGGCTTTCCGCACTGTCTGGGTCACGCTGGTAATGGCTGAATGTCATTCTATCAGCGTCTTTTTCCAAATGCGACATTATAAGTCCGTCGGTAGCGGCAATTACCAACATACCACCTTGTTTTGTCAGATGCAGATAGCGCAGTTTCTGCCCAACGTTCTTAGGATAGTTCTTGGGAATAACGAATCTGGGATTCTCTGCCTGTGGCTCCGTGGTAAGACAGAGACCGTTGTCCAATGTTGCCACCCACAAACGACCGAGGTTATCCTCCAACAGATTATATACACTCTTGCCTGGAATATTCGTGATATGGTCTATCTTAAACTTATTGCCAGCGGTCTCATGCAGACGAAACAACCCGTCGGGCTTGGATCCTAACCATAGTGTGCCGTCGGCAGACTGGTACATGCAATAAATAGAAGATCCAAAGGACACATATTGCTGATGCAACTTACCGTCACGCCCCAAGTAACCTAATAACTTGTCATTGTCACCTGAGTAGAGTCTAATGGCAGCATCGTCTCTCGTCGTCACCCAGCAACGCCCATAACTGTCCGTAAACAAGCATTTTACCTCGCACCTTGGTTCTATATCCAGCCGTTTTGTGCGCTGTTTTCCTGCTGTCTGCTTGCTGACACCTTGCTTGCACGTTGCCCAGAAGTTACCTTGCTGGTCGGTGTAGGTAAAAGACACCAATTTGCCGTTTTCTTTCTGCGCCTTACTCATTCGATAGCGCATAATGTCATCGGCAGCCTTCCGTGCCTGTTCGTCTGTAAGGTCAGTGAAACGGCAGGTGTGCGTGTCAAACAGGTAAAAATCATCGTCAACCTTGCAGATTATTCGTCCGTCAGGACGCAGGGCAATGTCGCGGAAACGATCTGTAGGCATATGGCAACCATCGCCTGCCTGCGATTTGAATGTGCAGAACTCGTAACCGTCATAGCGACACAAGCCGTTCCAAGTGGCAAACCACATAAAACCAAGTTCGTCTTGCAACAACTGCGTCATATGGTCGTGCGGCATTCCGTCGTCTTCGTCGTAGTAACTAATATGCGTAAGTGGCTGACTAAAAGCAGTCAACCACACCAACATAACACCAACGAGAAGCCTCGCTCTTTTACTTATTTCACTACCTGACAAATTACATTCACTGGTTTGGCTACAAAATTACTAAAAAAACTCAAATACCACAAATAATGAACATAATATTTTGCCTTGTTTCTCGTAAAAGCATTTATTTACAGTGTCATGAGGGGGACTTATCTTTCAGCCTCCACTTACAGCTTCGACGGACATCGCATAAGGCTTCGACAGCCAACGCATATAGGTGCGTTGGACTTCACACCTATATGCATCTATTTCGACTTTGCCAACAACTCAGGAGTGAGCTTTGGCATTGCACCGTTTTGGGTGCATACGTATGCACTTACCTCTACTGCTAACTTGTGAGCCTCTGCTACGGGCTTGCCGTTGAGAATGGCAGCGCAGAAAGAGCCTGTGAACGAGTCGCCTGCGCCTACGGTGTCGGCAACATCCACCTTTGGTGTTTCTTGGAACGACATCTGACCGGGAGTGAACACGTAAGAGCCGTTAGTGCCGCAGGTAAGCACAAGCATGTCGAGGTTGTACTTGCCGAGAATGAGCCAGCACTTGTTTTCTATGTCAAGTCCGGGATAGCCGAACATTCTGCCGATGAGCACCAACTCCTCGTCGTTTATCTTCAGGATATTGCAGCGGCGCAAAGACTCCTGAATAACCTCCTTGCTATAGAAGTTCTGACGCAGGTTTATGTCGAATATCTTTACGCAGTCTTTAGGCGTAAGGTCGAGGAACTTATGAATTGTCTCGCGCGAAACCACGTTGCGCTGTGCCAACGAGCCGAAGCATACGGCACGGCAGTTGCGTGCCACTGCCTGTATGTCGCTGTCGAAGGGAACATTGTCCCAAGCCACGTTTTCCTTTATGTCGTAGGTGGGGATTCCCTCATCGTCGAGAGTCACCTGCACCGTGCCCGTAGGATATGGCACGCGCGGCATAAGGTAGCTCAGTCCGTGCTCCTTCAACGATTCTATTGTTTCTTCTGCCAGTTTGTCTTCGCCAAGGGCACTAACGGCAAGGGCGTTGTCCTGTCCTACAAACTGTCCTGCGTGATAGGCAAAATTGGCAGGTGCGCCACCGAGTTTCTTTCCTTCAGGGAGAACATCCCAGAGAGCTTCGCCGAGTCCGACGATATAACGTTTGTTTTGCATAACTTATATGGTTTTTAGTATATTGTTGTTTAGTGTTTAACTTTGGATATGTATGTGAAGAGGTAGACCACTCCCACCGCCATTACAAGCACAGCACCTGCCTGTCCGAAGGCATCGCCGGCAAAGCCCATGAGCAATGGGAACACCGTTCCGCCAAACAAGCCCATAATCATCAGTCCGCTAACCTCGTTCTGTTTGTCAGGCACTGACAGCAGTGCCTCGGAGAATACGATTGGGAAGATGTTGGAATTGCCGTAGCCCACGAGGGCTATTGCCACGTAGAGCACCAATTTGGATGTGCCCACGAACATGCCAATCATCGAGAGCGCCATCATAACGACACTTATCACAAAGAATGTCCTTTGCTGCATTACACGCAGGAAGAACGTACCCGTGAGACTGCCTATCGTGCGGAAGATGAAATAGAGGGAAGTGGCAAAGGCAGCCTCGTTGAGAGTCATTCCCAAACGCTCCATGAGAATTTTCGGGGCTGTGGTGTTAGTGCCAACGTCAATGCCCACGTGGCACATTATGCCGAGGAACGACAACAGCACAATAGGCTTGCCCAGCAACTTGAAACACTCTGCAAAGGTAGACGCCTTGCCCTCGACACGAGCCTCGTCAATAGGAGTAACGCCGAGCAGCACCGTGGCAAGAATGCCCACAACAAAGTAGATTGCAAAGAGCACACGCCAGTCGAGACCGAAACTTGGCAGCAATCCCACAGCACCCCACATTGCAAGATAAGGTGCGAGGAACGATGCTATTGCCTTTACAAACTGACCGAAGGTGAGCATCGAAGCAAGGTTGTCGCCGCCAATAACCGTCTGTACCAACGGATTGAGTGATGTCTGCATCAGGGCATTGCCTATGCCGAGGAGCGAGAACGCAACGAGCATTATCTCAAACGAATTGCCGAAAAGAGGTATGAACAGCGACAGCACCGTGACACCCAATGATAGCAGCACCGTGTTCTTGCGTCCTATCTTGTTCATCAGCATTCCCGTGGGAACGGAGAAGATAAGGAACCAGAAGAACACCAGCGAAGGGAAGATGTTTGCCGTAGCGTCGGTAAGCCCGAGGTCGGCTTTCACATAGTTGGACGCGATGCCAACTAAATCCACAAATCCCATAGAGAAGAAGCAAAGCATCACTGGGATAAGGGCGAGTTTGTTTACTTTATTCATAATATTTCAGTATTTTTAGGTTTTCTGTTATTTATTCTATCGTATAGATTACAGCCTTGCCGTCTTTCACCTTTATATTGTTATAAGGTTCTGAAGGGAATACGAGGTTTGTCATTGCCATTCGTCCGTCGGCATCGAATGCCTCAATGCTGCAACGGTCGATGAACAGGCGCAGCTGGTGAATGTCGCCATATACGGGAGCCGTGGTTACGCAGGGGAAAGCCTCGCTGAAGCTGGCGTATGTGCGTGTGCGGTCCATAAAGAACGTTCTGCTGGAAGCATCGTATTTCATCACCACCTGCTCACCCAATGGGTTAGACAGTACTATCTCCGTAGAGCCTTTCACGTCAACCACAATCTCACAGGCTTGCGACAGCTTGTTTGTGGCTTTGCCGCGCAAGGCGAGCAATTCCTTTGAAGGAGTAACGCCGCAGTAGGTCTGTCCGTTGTGCTCGAAAAGGTCAAGGTCGCGAGGCACGGAGTTGGCAGAGCGGAACTGTTTTGTGGGCACTTGGTTGGCATACTGCCAGTTAGACATCCACGCCAATGCTATCTTGCGACCGTCGGGAGCGTTGTCGAAAGTAACCGTGGCATAGTGGTCCTTGCCATAGTCCATCCAACGTGTGTCCTTGTGTTCGCAAGTGAACTTATGACCGTCAAACTCGCCTACGAAATACTGTGTGGCACTGCCTCCGAACGGACCGCCAGGATTGATGTTGCAAATAAGCAGCCATTTGTGCTTACCTGTGCCGCGCACTGGCAGCTTCATCAGGTCAGGGCACTCCCATACACCATCGTGGCAACCAAGCTCCTTGCCGAACGAACTCTCATAGTGCCAGTCTTTCAGGTCAATACTTGTATAGATGTGCATCTCCTGCCCCACAGCCAAAATCAAGTTCCATTTGTTTATTTCGTCGTTCCAGAACACCTTCGGGTCGCGGAAATCCTCTTCCTTGCTCACCAATACAGGGTTGCCATCATATTTCTCGAATGTCATGCCATTGTCTTTCGAGAATGCCACCGACTGCACCTGGTTTCTTCCTGCCGATGTGTACATTGCCACAACCTGATTGTTTGCCTTGTCAACAACGCATGAGCCGCTGAATATCGTTCCCAGTGCATCAGGCTCTATTGCCAACGGCTGTGCTTCCCAGTGTATAAGGTCCTTCGATGTAGAGTGTCCCCACGTCATGTTCTCCCACTGCGAGCCGTAGGGGTTATACTGATAATATAGGTGGTACACACCGTCCTTGTAGAACATTCCGTTAGGGTCGTTCATCCATCCGTAAAGCGGTGTATGGTGATATACGAGACGAAAACGCTCACGGTTGGCAGTATCAAACTCGTCGGACTGTTTCATTTCCTTCCAGCAAAGGAAGTCCTTCATTGCTCCCGTGAAGCGACGGTCGCCATGGAACACGATGTCAAGCAACAAACCTTTAGCACCGAAACGTTCGATGTCCAGCGGCACATAGTAGTCAACCTTGTCAACAGCCAGTCGCACGTTCAGTGTCTGCACCTCACTGCCGGCAGCCACCACACGTATCGTCGCATTTTCCTCTCTCTCCTGCACGGGCAGCAGCAGATAATGGTTTTTCACCTCCACGCGCTGCATTGCGTGGCTCTTGCCCAACACCTGTGGAGCCTGTGCCTGTGTTGCAATTGCCACAAGCGTCGCCACCATCATTGTCAGTAATCTCTTTGTTCTCATTCTATATCAGTTTTTAGTTATTATTATTTTCCTAATCTCAATTCCGGCGTTCAGCCTTCTACTATTTTCCTTTTAGGTTATCCTGAAAACAATCCTAATACCCCAACACAAATAACAAACAATAAACCACTATCAAACTTTCGTGTTGCAAAATTACTAAAAATATCATATATATATTTATCACTTATGTTTCAAAGTATGCAACAAATCGTTCATTGTAACATTTATTACAAGATTTGTATCTACATATATACATTATTTGCTCAATATTGCTTGTGTTTGTACAAAAATGATTAAATTTGCAAAAACATTCACAATATGACGGAAAAAGAAAAGTGTCGCAACGGATTGCCCTACAATCCCAACTATGACCAAGAACTTCAGGAAGAAATGTTGAAGGCAGCAGATTTGTGCTTTGAATACAACAGCATTATACCTTCGGATACCAAGGCAAAAGATGAGATGCTGACGAAGATTTTAGGTAAACGTGGGAAGAACTGCTGTATACGCTCACCTTTCTTCTGCGACTACGGATATAACATTGAGGTTGGTGACAATTTCTTCGCAAACTATAATTTCATTGTGCTTGATGGCGCAAAAGTAACCATTGGCAACAATGTTTTCATAGCACCAAATGTAGGGCTGCATACCGCAGGGCATCCTCTTGACCACACAACAAGAAATCAAGGCATCGAATATGCTAAGCCAATAACAATCGAAGATGATGTCTGGATTGGTGCAGGTGTACAGGTATGCCCCGGAGTAAGGATTGGTAGGGGAGCTGTAATCGCGGCAGGCAGTATCGTAACGAAAGACATACCGCCATTCACGCTGGTAGGCGGCGTTCCTGCAAAGGTTATCAAAAATATTTCAGGCCAATTTTAGTAGTTGGCGTATTTTCGTTTTAGTAATTGGCGCGTTTTTATTTTAGTAGTTGGCGAAATAGTAATAGTTAAAAAAGCCTGCTTCCACATAGGAAACAGGCTATTTTGATTATTAAGGAAACAGGATGTTATCTTGTCTTGAGATATTCCAAACTGTTCTTGGCAAGTTTCAAAACATTGTCTTGGTAGGCATTGTTCTTTGGGTGAGCACTCTTGTCGGGTGTGCCGTCGGCGTTCTTCAGTGAGAACTCGCAACCACCATTACCGATACAGAGGATTGTTCCCTTGAATTCGGTGTTACCTTGCTGTGCTTCCCAGATGTTGAGCTGTGAAACCCAATCAATCTGGCTGTCCCATGTGCCGAGAGGATAGATGCCAAAGATGCTTGTGAGGGCATTATAGCAAGCCTCATCTTGAGGACCAAAGCCTGTGAGGGCAGCAGGAATGTTGAAGTAGAGGCAGTTGTGGTCTTCTGTCCAGCCAGCACCCTTCATAGGAATGAGTTTTGTGCGGTCGATAGACTCCGTTTCTATGCCCTTATATATCGGGTGAGTAGAGAAGTCGCGTGAGAAAGCACCGCCTGGATTCAACTGTACTGCCATTTTCCAAGTGTCGCCGTTGAAGCCGCCCTCGCCCGTGCCGAATGCGTGGTCGTTGGCTTTCAGCATATTGGTGTCGAGTCTGCCGAGAGTGCCAATGTAAGGTGTAGCGTGGCTCCAAAGCAGCAGGCTGCCGCCATCCTTATACCAAGACTGAATGCTTGGAGTTGCAGCCATCACTGTTTCAGACATGTTCCAAACAGCATCTTCGCCAACACCCTCAAGGTCGCGCATCCAGAACAATACACGGAATTGCTCAAGGTCGGCACCAGACTTAATGTTGCCAAAGTAGAGATACTGCGCTGTAGGATATTCCTCGTGCAGCCATAGCCAAGCAGAAGCCTCGTCGTCATCGCCGTTTGCTATCAGCTCGTCAGGAGTTGCATACTCGCTCAGGAAACCGATTGCAGTCTTACCAATGCGGAGAGAGGCGGTTGTGGGCAGCGACTTACCTTTATCGTTTTGTGCGGTAACGGTAACGTTCCACTCTTCGCCGTCAACCACGTTGCTGATTACATACTCTGTTGCACTGCCGGAAAGAGTCTCGTTGACAGTGCGAGTGCCTGTAGTGGCAACAAGCAAGATGTTGGTTGCATCGTCTGCCTTGTTCCATTCTATCTTGGCGTCATAGCCGCCAACCTTTTCTACTTGCGACATCTGCAAGCCGCTGATGCTCGTAGCACCTTCGCGGAGATATGTCTTGATAACGCCACGAGAGAAGTTCTCGCCGTCGGTAACCTTGAAAACATACTCGAAAGGCACGTTGGTGGCAACCATCTTGTGAGTATAGCTCGTACCGCTTACAACCTCACTTGCGTTGAGTGTTCCGTTGCGGTAGATAGCTATCTGCATGCTCTGTCCGCTTGGCAGTGAACCCCACGTCAGCACATAGTCGTCGCCCTGCAACGCACCTGTTATCTGGTCGGCACTGATGCCGCTGAGTATCATATCCCTGCGCTCGATGTCGTTGTCCTGACAAGCGGAAAGGACAAACGCCAACATCGCCATTATCATTATTGAAATCTTCTTCATTGTTGCAATTTTATTTGTTGATTAATAGCCTTTGTTTTGTACATAAAGTCCCGGCACATAGTAAAGCTGGTTGTAAGGAACGGGATAGAACTCGTTCTTTCCTGCCGTAAAGTGCGCATCTTTGTAATACTGTGCGTATGTCTGTCCGTCGTAGACTGCGTTCTGCTCTGACTCAAAGAAAGCATTGAGTGTCTGCGAAGCCATACCCCAGCGCTTCAGGTCGAAGAAACGGCTGCCCTCCATTGCCATTTCCAGACGACGCTCCCAGCGCAGACACTGGCGTGCTGTCTCCTTGTCTTGGAAATAGTTGTCGGGATAGAGCGCGATGTCGCACTGGTCGGCAGCATACTCTATATGCTTCATTGAATTCTTTGCACGCTGACGAATGTTGTTGATAATCTGCTGTGCCTCCGAAAGATTGCCAGTCTCAATGAGAGCCTCGGCACGCATAAGCATTACGTCGGTGTAGCGGAAGATTATGTCATTCATTGCAAAATGTTGCCAAGAGCCTTTGTAGGTTTCGCCTTCTGAACGCTGCGGCACTTCCTTCATTGAGGTGTAGTAGCCGTATGTGTTAGGCGTGCGCGAATTGTCCTTTGTCAGAGTGTACTCCTTTTCATACTTGTAAGGGAATGTCGGCATGCCCACTGTGTGGAACAAACGTGGATCCCACTTCTGTGCCGTCGGCTGTCCGTTCACGGGATATGCAATCTCGTTGTTGAAGTCGTTGAACATTGGCAGTCCGTCCTTTGTCTTGAATGCATTTACGAGATTCTGCGATGGCTTATGGAAATCCCATCCGCACGACCAGATGCCCCAGCAGCCATTAAGCACATTGCTCCAGTTGGCGCGTCCTTCTGCGGTATTGTCTTCCTCGTAGGTAGAAGTCTGAACTGAGAAAATGCTCTCTTTAGAGTTTCTGTATTCAGACAGGAATATGTCGCCGAAATCCTCAAGATATCCAAATTGCGAGTTTTTCACTACATTAGTGTACTCCACAACTTTCTGCATATACTGCAGGTTGATGTGGCTCACGCCCGTGGTAGCCTCGTAGCCGTCGCCCCACGCCAATGTGAGATAGCACTTTGCCAAGTATGCGGCTGCTGCAATCTTGTTTGTACGACCGCCGTCTTCCTGCTGTGCAGGCAACACATTGTATGCCTCTTCAAAGTCGGCGATAATCTTCTGGAACAACTCTTCGTATGTAAACTCATCGTTGCGTGTCTGCTCGTGGGCGGTTGTCTTATATACCTCCTCATCAATCCACGGAATCTGACGGAACATCGTAATGAGCTTGAAGTAGAAGTGTCCGCGCAGGAACTTTACTTCTCCAACACGCTGGCGTGCAACTTCAGCACCCAACTTTGCCTCGCCATACTCGTCGAGTGACACCAAGGCGCGGTTGCAACGGCTGATGGCACAATACAACCTATACCACAAAGCATCGAACTCACCAGGAGTAGACGTAAGGCTCGACCACACCTCCATAGGGTGATAGCCTGTGTCGGTTGTTCCCGAACCACCTTTCAGGGCATCGTCGGAAGCCACGTCGCCATAGGGCCAAAGATTCAACGGACAGTCATACCAACAGTCACCAAGACTTGCGTATGCTGCAATGGTCATTTTATCAGGGTTTTCCATGGCAAGCTGCTCGCTTACAACACCCTGCGGCTCAACATCGATGAAATCATCACAAGAGGTCAGTGCCACCGAGCCACACAAAACACCGACTGCAAATATTGACTTATATATTGCTTTCATAATCTGCTATGTTCTTTAATGTTAATAGAATTAGAAACCCAATTGAAGTCCGAAAGAAACGGATGTTGCGTGAGGATATGCCCAGTTAGGATTTTCGGGGTCGCTCATTGTGAAGCTGCTGCTCTTCATTGTGAAGAGGTTTTGTCCGGAAAGATAGAAACGGGCACTTGTCATATTAAGTTTCTTCAACAGTTTGTCTTCGAGGTTATAGCCAACCTGCAACGTGCGCAGTTTCAGCCAAGAGCCGTGCTCAACGAAATATGTTGATGTGCGTCCTTCGTCACCGGTATTGTTTGTGGTGAGTGCAGGAATGGTTGAACTTGTGTTGTCGGCAGTCCATGCATTGAGCATACGGTTACCCTTGTTGCTGCCGGCATCGGTGAGGCTGTAGAAGTCGGTCTGGAACTTCTGGTCGTTATACTTGTCAACACCACACACACCCTGGAAGAACATCGAGAGGTCGAAGTTCTTGTAGTTCAGTGCAACGTTGAGACCCCAAGAGAAGTTTGGCACTGGATTGAATATCCAAGTTTGGTCGTCGCTGTTGATAATACCGTTACCGTCGAGGTCGGCATACTTCAAGCCACCCACACGGGCATTAGGCTGTCCGCTTGCCAATACTTCCTCTCTATTTTGGAAGATACCGTCTACAACATAACCTACAATCGAGCCGTAAGGTCTCTTTGACTCCACGAGGTTTTCGGTTGGAGTATGTACGTATGAGCCTGTTGTCGTTTCTGGCAGATATGTCACCTTGTTGCGGAAGAAGTCGAGGTTGCCGTTGATGTTGTAGCCAAGTCCGTAACTTGTGGTGTGGCGATAGCCGAGAGTGAACTCCATACCCCAGTTTTGCAATGAAGGACCGTTGAGCCAAGAAGCACCACCCTCACCCATACTACCGAGATAGGCAGGATTGATGAGCATATCCTTTACCTTCTTTATATAGAAGTCGGCAGAACCATATAGGCTGTTGCGGAACATCGTGAAGTCAGCACCTACGTTATACTGAATTGTTGTCTCCCACTTCAGATCGGGATTCTCCGTCTGACCTGCATAGAAGCCTGATGGCAGGTTGCCAGAGCCTTGCAGGAAGAGGTCGTAGGCTGTGTTCAGAATGTGGTCTGCGTTGTAGCCGGCATAGTAGAGTCCGTAGCGTGCATTGTTTCCAATTGCCTGGTTACCGGTCTCACCCCAAGAGAGGCGCACCTTCAGGTCGTCGAGCCAGTCTTGTTTCAAGTTCTGCGAGAGGCGATAACCGAGTGTTGCTGCCGGGAATGTACCATAACGGTTGTTTGAACCGAAGCGCGAACTACCGTCGCGACGTATGGTAAACGATGCAAGCAAGAGGTCTTTCCAGTTGTAGTCAACCTTACCGAAGAACGATACAAGGTTGTAGCCTTCGGCAATACCCGATGCACGCTGTGTGCCTGTTGCTGCGTTGGGCCACATATATTTATAGTTCTCAATGGCAAATTGCTCTGCGTAACTGCTAAAGTCGTCACGGTTTTGGTGATGCAGCTCTATACCGAGCAGCACGCCAAAGTTGTGATTGGCAGCCACAGTGAAATTATAGTTGGCAGTGTTACTCCAAGTCCACTTCATATCGTTAGCCTCGCTGAGAGTGGTTGTAGGAGTGTCGTTGTTCACGATGTCGGAGTGGAATGAATAAGATACCGAGTGAATGAATGCCTGGTCGTAGTCGATACCAAAGTTTGAACGGAGCAAAAGTCCGTCTATCGGCTTGATGTCGATGAATGCGTTACCGAATACACGCCAAATCTTCAGTGCATTGTCACGATTCATGTAAAGCTCGCGCAAAGGATTCTGACGGTCGCTCATACCGCCCACAGGACCAGCAAATGTAGTGCCGTCTTCCTCATATACAGGAACGGTAGGCGACATCTTCAAGGCATTCTCCATAGGCGAGAGATTAACCTGATTGGTGTGTGTTATCGTAACATTCTCGCCAATGGTAACATACTTGTTCACATTGAAGCTGGTGTTTACACGACCAGAGAAGTTCTCGAAGTCGGTGTATTTCAATATACCTTCGTTCTTCTTGTAGCCGAGAGAGAAGAGTGCCGAATACTTGTCGGTCGCATTTGACAGCGAGAGGTCGTAGCTCTGCGATATACCTGTGCGTGAAATCTCGCCGAGCCAGTCGGTATCGCTGAAACGCATTGTCTTGCGAGAGTTGATGAATCCGTCGTAAAGACCGTTTACGGTGTATGAGTTATACTGTCCCGTGCTTGGGTCGTATGCCTTTATCGAAACACCGCTTGCAGCATTGAGGTCAAGACCGTAGTTTGATGCGTATGCCACGGGGTCGAGCCCGTCGTTAAGCGCAGCCTGTGCCATTGCTGTGGCATATTCGGCAGTGTTCGAGAGCTTCATCGTAGACTGTGATGTGTAGAATTGTGCTGTGAGGTTGGCAGAGAAGTCAATCTTCACCTTGTCGCCCTTCTTACCCTTGCGCGTAGTAATAATGATTACACCGTTTGCGGCACGGCTACCGTAGATAGAGGCAGAAGCAGCATCTTTCAGCACCTGCATACTCTCGATGTCGTTCATATTGAGCGAATTGAGCGTAGCGGTGGTTGGTACTCCGTCGATTACGAACAATGGGTCTTGCGATGCATTGAATGAGCCAAAACCACGAATGCGCACCGTACCCGTACCAGCAGGGCTTCCGTCGGTTGTCACGGTCATACCTGCAACCTTACCCTGCAATGCGCGCATAGGGTCAGTATCGGCAGAACTCTTAAGGTCTTTTGTCTGTACAACCGATACCGAGCCGGTAAGGTCTGCCTTGCGCTGTGTGGTATAACCTGTTACCACAACCTCTGCAAGTTCCTTTGCATTTTCTTTCAACTTAACTTTCATGCCTGGCGTAGCGGCAACCTCCATTGCGTCATAGCCTATGTAGGTTATGACGAGGGTCTTGCCAGCCTCGACCTTCAACTTGAAGTTTCCGTCAAAGTCAGTAACCGTACCATTCGAGGTACCTTTCTCCATCACGGTAGCACCGATTACACCCTCGCCGGTTTCATCTATGACAGTACCCGTGATTTCCGTCTGCGCGTACATTATAGTACTCGCTAGAGTGAGCACGAAGCTCAACAGGAATCTTTTCAGTTCTTTCATTAGGTTTTACTTTTTTGTTAGTACTTTTGTTTCTTTTAGTTATTTTTGCGCAAAAGTACCGCCAATAAAGGGCTGCACGTGTCTTAAATGTTACTTTTGATACAAAAAATCGTTCAATGTAACATTTGTTTTATACATTGAACGATTTGTTATAATATTATAATTAGAATTAATCGGGAAATCAAATGTATTACAAAATAAATTAACTTTATTTATTTTTATTCCTGAGATGCTGCTGACAGTTTTGTTCTCAGGCATTCAATGCTTTTACATACTCCCACAGTTTTTTGTAGAACGGATGGCGTGTCATAGTAGGCATATCGCCGAGGATTATTAGTTTGGCACGCGCTCTTGTCATGGCAACGTTCATGCGGCGAAGGTCGCGAAGGAAACCTATCTGTCCTTCGTCGTTGGCACGCACGAGGGATATGATGATGATATCGCGTTCCTGTCCCTGAAAGCCGTCAACGGTATTGACGCTGATTAGGCGACGGAAAGGCTTGAAGAACTCACGTTTCATGATGAGGCGGCGAAGATATTGCACCTGCGCACGGTAGGGCGATATTATGCCTACATCTATACGTTCGTCGAGAATGCGCTGCTTGCCAATCTTTTCAAAATATATGCGTAGCATAAGCAAGGTTAGTTCTGCTTCCACTTTATTCAAGCGACCGAAACTCTCACCCACGAATTCCTCACGACAATCAAACTGCCCCGTGTCTACCCATTCCATTGGTACATCGTAGTCGAGAATGGAACGGAACTGCACTTCAGGGGCAGACCTCACCATATTATTATAGAAATAGTCGCTTGAGAAACGCATAATATCCTCGTTCATGCGATATTGTGTCTGCAACAGAGTAACTGTTTCGGGCTTGTTCTCCACTATGCGCTCCATAAGCGTCTTGCCAAGTCCACCTTTCATAGCCTCGTAGCATTTCACGGTGGGAGGCAACTGACAATGGTCGCCAGCCAATATCACCCTGCCGGCACGCCGTATGGCTATCCAACAGGCGGCTTCGAGTGCCTGCGCAGCCTCGTCGATGAACAACGTACCAAACTTCATACCGTCGAGCAGACGATTGGCACTGCCCATCAAGGTACACGCAATCACACGTGCTTCACCAAACAACTCATTGTTTATTCTTATCTCTATCTCTGCCGCACGCGATTTCAGACTCTCAAGTTTCTGATGATAGCGTTCATCGCCCCTGCGACGATTGGCACGTACCTCTCTTATTGCCTTGCGTATGCTCCAAAGATGCGGATAGTCGGGGTGAGCCTCGAAACGCCGCTCATAGGTGAACGACAGCATCTTGTCGTTTACACGCGTAGGATTGCCGATGCGTAGGACATTAACGCCACGGTCGACAAGTTTCTCGGAAATCCAGTCGACAGCCATATTGCTCTGCGCACAAACAAGCACCTGGCTCTCACGCCTCAACGTCTCGTATATTGCCTCGACAAGTGTTGTGGTCTTGCCCGTTCCCGGAGGTCCGTGTACCACGGCAACATCTTTTGCCCAAAGAACCTCATTCACTGCACGTTCCTGCACGGCATTGAGATATGCAAAGTGCATAGGCTGGAACACATATTTCTCAGCCTTTTGGTGCGAATAGAAAAGGTCGCGAAGATAGCCGAGCCTTCCCTTGCCGGCAATGGTGCGGTTGAGAGCCTCGAACATAAGGCGGTAACTCGTTTCGTCGAAAGCCAACTGCACACCAACCTGCGCGTCTACGTGCAAGTCCATAACGCTTGCGCCGTCGGGCAGCGTTATCACCATCCTGTCGCCGTCAACATAACTAACAGTGCCCATAAACGGAAGATAGCGACACTCCGCCCCAATGAAAAACAACACGGGACGACCAAATTCGAAGTTATGCTCTATCTCTTCGTCTGCTGTACGATGCACCTCCACAGCCAACTGGTTGAGCGAATTGTAATAACTCTTGCCAACCCTTATTGGCAGCCAAGCATCGCCGCGCTTCACGAGTCGCTGCAATCCTGACTCCTGTGTCTGCTTCCTGAAAGTCTCCCTATCGGCATCACGCTCCATTTCCAGCAGCATTCTCTGCCGCTGCAATTCTAAGATAGGTGATGTTATATGTGTGTTGTCTGCCATTGTCTTCCTTAACTTGCAGCACAAAGGTAATGAAAAACGGCAATGCCACAAAATAAAATATGTTAAAAAGGGAGAGTAAGACATCTATTAGGCACATTTCTCGATTATTTCCTTTAACTTTGTGGAGCAAAGCCAAAACTATTCCTAATAAAAACAACGATAACTGAAAATGAGAATCGGGAAATTAATACTCATAATGGCGGCATTTGCCACTGCCATTACCACACACGCAAAAAGGGTAACCATCAACATAAACTCCGACTGGACATTCAGGCTCAATGACACGGGCGAATGGCAGAAAGTGAACCTGCCGCACGACTTCCAGATAAGTCAGCCGTGGGTAGAGCCCGACGCAAGCGAGCGCCCCGACAACAGCGACGTTGCAAGCAACGTGAAATCGCGACTCAGCGCAAGAGGATTCAAAGAAATGGGCACAGGCACATATCGCAAGAGTCTGCTGCTACCCGATTCATTAAGAGGCAAACGCCTGCTGATAGACTTTGAGGGAATGATGCTTGTGGGCGACGTATATCTGAACGGTGAACACATTGGCGGTACCGACTACGGATATGTGGGCTTTGAAGTGGACATAACAAAGAAAGTGAAATGGGGAGAAGCCAACGAACTGACGGTTATATGCAGTACAATGAAGCCGCTCAATTCACGCTGGTATACTGGCGGAGGATTGTTCCGTGACGTACACCTCATTGCCACCGATGCACAATACTATTTCTCGCGCCATCCACTGAAGATAACAACACAAGACAACAAGACCGTGGGCATAGAGGCGGAGATAGCATATCAGGCACGCGGACGCGACACGCTGAACGTGGTTACACGCATAATTGACGCACAAGGCAATGAGGTTGCACAGAGCATCACCCCCGTGGCGTTCATCAGTTCGCAGAGGCTGAAGGAGCACAAACTCAATGATATCACGCTCGATAATCCGCAACTATGGAGTTGCGAGACACCTTATTTATATAAGGCAGAGGTAAGTATATTGCGCCGCGACGGCAGTGTGGCAGACCAAGTATGTCAGAACTTCGGCGTGCGCACGGTGGAATATTCACCAAAGTTCGGAATGAAACTCAACGGCAGGAAGGTGTTGCTCAAAGGCATTGCCAACCATCACACGCTCGGGGCACTCGGTGCTGCGACATATCCACGTGCCATAGAAAAACGGCTGCAACTGCTTAAAGAGTTTGGCGTAAACCATATACGTACGGCGCATAACCCCTATAGCACATCGTTTCTCGACCTATGCGACAAGTACGGAATACTTGTTGTCGACGAACTTTACGACAAGTGGACACAGCAATATGCCGGCGGACGCATAGATTGGAAAGATCTTTGGCAGAAAGACATTCCCGAATTTGTGAAGCGCGACCGCAACCATCCGTCAGTGGTAATGTGGAGTCTGGGCAATGAACTGCAGCAGATTTGGGACTTGCCATATCATGACTGGGGAGTGACTATATACAAGCTTCAACGAGAGCTGCTCCACCGATACGATACAAGCCGCCCTGTGACCGTGGCAATGCACCCACGCTATCGCGACTATGACAATCCAGACCTGCCTGCACCACTTGCAAGGGTTGCCGACATTGCCTCATACAACTACCGCTATATGTATTTCCCCACTGACGGAGAACGCTATCCGAATATGATTTTCTATCAAAGCGAGGCAAACACGTCGGGCATGGGACCAAACTATTTTGAGATGGAACTCGACAAGGTTATCGGACTCGCTTATTGGGGTGCTATCGACTATCTCGGAGAATCACAAGGATGGCCCGAAAAGGGCTGGGCACAAGGTGTATTCTACATATCACTCGACCCGAAGCCCAAAGCATATCTTATGAAGAGTATGTTCTGCGAAGACCCTGTGGTTCATATTGGAATTATAGAAAAAGGCGGCGACAACAGCCTGTGGAACGGTATAAACACAAGCAATACCCAAATGAGCGAAAACTGGAACAGGACGCAAGGCACGAAATGCACACTGTTAACATACACCAATGCCGACGAAGTGGAACTTCTGCTCAACGGACATAGTTTAGGAACAAAGAAGAACGACAAGGCAAACCCTAAGCAACGTAACCAAATAGAATGGAATGATATAGCATACGAACCAGGAACATTGGAGGCGGTAGCACGCACCAACGGCAAGGTTGTTGCACGCCACAAGATAGAGACAACGGGTGATGCGGTGAAACTGACAGCCATTGCCGACAACAATAACTGGAAAGCCGACGGAATGGACTTGCAACACGTGAGCATCACGGCTGTTGATAAAAAGGGTCGCAGGGTGTTCGGTGCAAACGAAAAACTGACGCTCGGTGTTGAGGGTGATGCGGAGATTGTGGCTGTATCTAACGGCGACATAGCATCTGACGAAAGTTGCACAGGCGACTCACGCAAATTGTGGTTAGGCTCGGCACTCGTAATACTGCGCTCAGGCAAGAAAGCATCTGACGTAACACTGAAAATAACGAGCGACAAATACAAGACTGTGACAGTAAAACTCTACATAGCTTAAATCACATCCAATGCCTGCGAGAGGTCGGCAATGATATCATCTATATGCTCCGTACCGATGCTGAGGCGAATTGTAGAAGGATATATACGCTGCTCCTCAAGCTCCTTTGGGCTCAGCTGTGAGTGGGTGGTTGTTGCAGGGTGAATGACAAGGCTCTTAACATCGGCAACGTTTGCAAGCAGGGAGAATATCTCCAACTTGTCAATGAACTTCCATGCCTCTTGCTCTCCGCCTGCAATCTCGAAAGTGAAGATGCTGCCGCCGCCATTGGGGAAATACTCGTTGTAGAGCTTATGGCTGGGGTGCGACGATATTGACGGGTGGTTTACGTGCTTAACCTTCGGGTGGTTGGCAAGGAACTCAACAACCTTGAGTGTATTGTAAACGTGGCGCTCTACCCTAAGGCTCAATGTCTCAAGACCTTGCAGCAGAATCCATGCATTGAACGGAGAGATGGCTGCTCCAGTGTCGCGAAGCAATACGGCACGAATACGGGTAACGTATGCCGCAGCACCTGCAACGTCGGCAAACACTGCTCCGTGATAGCTTGGATCGGCCTTTGCCAATGTTGGATATTTGTCGGCATTGGCTTTCCAGTCAAAGTTACCGGCGTCCACGATAATACCGCCAAGCGAACTTCCGTGACCGCCTATGAACTTGGTTGCAGAATGTACTACCACGTCTGCACCGTGCTCAATCGGACGGATGAGGAAAGGAGTACCGAAGGTGTTGTCTACAATCACTATGGTATTATGTTTGTGTGCAATCTCGGCAATGCGGTCAATGTTGGTAACATCGGCATTAGGGTTTCCGAATGTCTCTATTATCACTGCCTTGGTGTTATCCTTGAATGCAGCCTCTACCTCAGCAAAATCGTCAGGATTTACTATTGTTGTCTCCACGCCTTGTGTGGTCAGCGTATGCTCCACTAAGTTGTATGTTCCGCCATAAAGATTATTGGCAGCAATAATATGGTCGCCGTTCTGTGCAATGTTTTGCAAGGCATATGTTATGGCAGCAGCACCACTTGCCACAGCCAAAGCTGCTACTCCTCCTTCAAGTGCAGCCACACGCTCCTCAAGCACTCCCTGTGTGGAGTTGGTAAGGCGACCATAGATGTTGCCTGCGTCACGTAGCGCAAAACGGTCTGCCGCATGCTGTGAGTTGTGGAACACGTATGAGGTGGTCTGATATATTGGTACTGCGCGGCTGTCGGTTGCCGGGTCTGCTTGTTCTTGTCCTACATGTAACTGTAATGTCTCGAAATGTAATTTCTTGTTGCTCATAATCTTAATTTCTTATTTGTTATTTCTTTATTTATCTGTATCTCTATTAACGAATTTCTATAGAAGTTCCTCCCTCGTAAGGTTGTTGCGCGTCAAAACGTCTTCAATCTTTACAGGAAGTCCTGTACGCAAGGATTCGTCCATAGCCAGTAGGACAGCCACTGTGCCTATGCCTTCCTTTAGGTCTGGATATGCCGGTGTGTTGTTGGCGATAGCCTGTGCAAAATAGTCC
This sequence comes from Prevotella sp., assembly GCA_022511075.1. GTDB lineage: Bacteria > Bacteroidota > Bacteroidia > Bacteroidales > Bacteroidaceae > Prevotella. The sequence continues at coordinate 18,560 of JAFLSE010000008.1, read as the reverse complement.
AAATAGTTTTGATACTCTCCGGCATGGTGGCTCTTGCCCTCAAAACGGAAAAAGTGCCTGAGCTTGCGTTCCCATGTCAGCATGCGCTCTTCTCCGTTACGGTCAGTGATGGCATAACGGAGATCCATATAGTCAGCCTGACTGCAACCTTCTGTACCACGAAGAATACAACTCATCTCACTTTCGCGTGTAACAGGCTGTATTGGTCCTGTGTAACAGCCGCTGACACGGGCGATACGACCATCACGTGTCTTGAAGATAAAGTGCATGGTGTCCTCGTTCTTCAAACCGCCTTTCTGACCATTGGAACTGAGCATGCCATAACCCATCACCTCTTCAATGTCAGGCAGATACCACCTAACAAAGTCAACAGGGTGACTCAGTCCGCCATATAACCATTTGAATTCTTTCTGCAATGACCAAGGCTTTGCCAAGAACCAACGTTGGTCAGCATTGTAGAAACCCTCAAGGGTAATTAGTTCTCCTATCTCACCTGCCTCGAAATCCTTGCGCTGCTGTTTCATTGGTTCAAAGAAGCGTGAACTTTGTCCCACGAGCACACGACGGTTGGCCTCCTTGCTTATGTCAAGCAAGCTACGGGCTTCTGTCAACGAATCCAAGAACGGTTTGGCACAAATAGCATGCTTACCAGCCAAGAGTGCCTGTTTAACATGCAGGGCATGGAGATGGTCAGGAGTATACACACCTATTACATCAATGCGCGGGTCGTCCAGCAAATTCTGATATTCAGTCGTATAGTGATGGAAATTGAATTCTTCTGCCCTTTGCTTGCATAACTCTTCGTTACGGTCGCAAATAGCGATGAGTTCGTAATAGTCGCTCTGCAATGCAGCCGACATAGTGCTACGACCTTCACCTAATCCTAAAATACCAATCCCAAGTTTCTTCATTTAATCTTTATGTGTTTGTATTTATGTTTGTCGATGCAAAGTTACAAAATCGAAAGAAAGATTCCAAGAAACTTTGAAATAATGGATAAATTCACTACCTTTGCACCGCAACAAAGAAGAATATTCTGATACAGGCATCAAAACAGACAACTTGCAGAATGATATTCTATCATAAATATAAGCAAAAATGAACGAACATTTAGACAAGACCGATTTACTGATATTGCAGGCATTGCAACGTAACGCAAGACTGACAAACAAGGAACTCGCATCATTGGTGCACCTTTCGCCCACACCTGTATTTGAAAGGTGGAAGCGACTGGAACGTGAAGGCTACATAAAACGCTATGTAACTATACTCGATGCAGACAAAATGAACCAAGGATTCATCGTGTTCTGCCAAGTGAAACTGCGGCGGTTAGGCACGGACATTGCCAATGACTTTACGGAGCGCATACGCGACTTTGACGAAGTGACAGAATGCTACAACATTTCCGGACACTTCGACTATCTGTTGAAGATACACTCTTACAATATGAAACACTACCAGCATTTCCTGCTCGACAAATTAGGCAGGATAGAGAGTGTGGCTTCATTGGAGAGCACCTTCGTGATGGACGAGATAAAACACGACTACGGCATAAACCTCACCATTCCACAATAACGTACTTGTTATTTTGCAAGCCCGGCTTTCAGTCCGCGAATTACTGCACTCGTAAATCCAGCATGCTCCATTTCGTTAAGACCCTTTATTGTAATGCCGCCAGGAGTAGTAACCTTATCTATTTCCGCTTCGGGGTGGTTACCGTTAGCTTGCAGCAGGCTCACCGTACCTTTAAGTGTCTGCAACACTATGTCCTTTGCCACATCTGCCTTGAAGCCAAGTTCAACGCCGCCCTCCGACGATGCACGAACATAGCGCATTGCAAACGCAATTCCGCACGATGCTAACATCATTCCTGCACCGAGATGTTGTTCGTCGGTTATAAGTGTCTCTCCCATTTTTCTGAAAATACTGTCTACATTCTTCGTCTGCCCCTCCGTTGCGCCATACGGTACAATAAATGTCATTGATGCTAATTCGGCAATGGCAATATTGGGAATAACGAGAAATAGCGGCGGAATCTTGTCATTATATTTCAGCCATGTCTGTATCTGTTCAGCAGAAATACCTGCAGCAACACTTATAACAATCTGCTTATTGCTGTCAATCACATCATTGATGCTAATAGTCACCTCCTCCATCAGCCACGGCTTTACGGCAAGACACACTATGTCTGCCTCTGCTGCCGCCGCCCTGTTGTCTTTAGTAACACACATGCCAAGTGCCGCAAACTCTTCAAGTGTCTTGTCGGTTTTTGCTGTCACAACAATATCCTTTGCCTTTGCCACCTTACTTTTCAGCAGTCCTTTGGCTATTGCGCCACCCATTGCGCCTGCCCCGATAATCGCTATTCTCATAAATCCTTCTCTTTTTGATATATCACAATTGTGTTTTCTCGTTTTTCGCTACAAAGATAAGTAATGTTTTCAATATGCCAAAGAAAACTCTATTTATTTTATAAGATTCTTAAAATACCTAAACTATATATCTGAAATCCGAGGTAGTATTTTAGCCAATATTATTTAATAACAGTAGAACGTTTCTTCCTTTTATAGCAACTTGCATGGTCGCAAAGACCGCAGGTGTAATCGAGATAGCGCACATTGCTGCCTATGCCGATAACACCGCTTACTGACTTTATGGGAAGCATAAGGCTTGAATCGGTAAGGGTTACGCTACAAGGGGCTGGTTGTGGGAAAAGCGAGAAAAGCCTCTGCTGTTCGCTGACGTGCCAACCGCAATATCCGGGACTGAAGCGGTTGGTGTGGCGATAGCCACGGTCGGCAACGTATGCAGCCATTGATTCCTGCATGCGGTCGGCAACACGCTCGGCTATGACACTACCCACGGCATCGGCAACAAACACACGCACCATATCGCCCTCTTGCATAAGACGGTCCTGCAAAAGCTGGTATGACATGCCAGCGGTGCAAACAAAGACACCATACTGACAAGCACCTCGCAACTGACGGGTAATGATGCGCCCTATATTAAACGTCTCGCGCACCTCGAAGCGTGAAGTTACATTCGTGGCTTCGAGTGTGCGCGAAATTGTAAGTGTGTTATTGTCCTCGTTCAGTGTGCCGTCGGCAATGAAGAAGGCATAACGCGGACGGAGTATCTGTCTTATCTGCTGCAATAGGGTATCTGTCTCATTGCATACATCGGCATCGGGCTGTGACGAGCCATAGCCCATCTGCTCGTAAATCATCGACGGGGTGATGCCGAGTGCGTCGTATGTGAGTGTTGTCTCTACCATCAGCAGATGAAAGGCGTAAAGACTTATATTGTCTTGTTGTAATCGTCGAGCGCCTTGAAGAACGCATCGATGTTTGCAAAAGGAGTTGCCGGCGGAGTGTCGCAACCACTTGACAGCACGAAGTTCGGATAGTCCTTAGTTGCGTTGAGCAGTTCCGTGGTATATTGATACATCTCTTCAGGAGTGGCAGACTTGAACTTCATCACAGGGTCGAGGTTTCCTATGGCAAGTGCATCGGCTGGCACGCCTTTCACAGCCTCCACCATATCAATCTTGTTGCCAAAGTGGAACATTGCTGCGCCCGTAGCCACCATTGCAGAAGTACAGTGTCCAGTGTTTCCGCAGTTGTGGAGCACTATGCTGAAATATTCGTCCTGCACTGCATCCACAATCCTCTTAACATAAACCGATGAGAAGCGTTCGCAGTCGGCATCGCTCATCAAGCCGGCGGCAGGCTCTGCCAATACCACGCCTGCAACACCAGTTTCTTTCAATGCCTTGCAGTATTTCAGTATGAACTCCGTACACTTGTCGAGAAGTATGTGCGCAGCCTCTGGGTCTTGATAAATGAGCACCATAATCTCCGACATATCGTAGAGACGACCTGCAAGCGAGAAAGGACCAATGCAACCTCCGAACACAGGACGGTCAGTAATATTGCGTGCAGCAAGCACGTTGGCTTTCAGGTATGCCTTTATGCGACCGCTGTTGAGCGATGGCACCTGCAAGCGGCGTATATCCTCGGCATCGTTTAGCATGTGACCTATCACGGCTGGTACGGCATTGTCCTCGAAGGCAATGTCTGCACCGAAGCACTCTGCCTCCACCGTAAGGTCCATAATAACTGTAGAGGCTGCCGTGGGATACTTGTCGGCAAGAGCCTTTATAGCCTCGTAGTGTACTTGTCCGTCACTCACGGCACTGCGCACCGTCTTGCCAATTATCTCAATACCCGGGTGGGTCATAATAGGTACTGCCGCCACCTGCTTTCTTGCAATGGTATCGGCAATCCATTTACGCATGTTTTGTTTTTGCATAGTCTTTAGTATTTTTAGTTTGTTTTACGATTTCATCTTGAATGCCAATGCATACATTCGCATCTGCTTCACCATGGCGAGCAGTCCGTTGCTGCGCGTTGGCGAGAGGTGTTCTTTCAGTCCTATCTGCTCTATGAAATATAGTTCTGACTCAAGAATCTCCTCGGGAGTGTGTCCGCTGAGTATGCGTATCAGCAGTGCCACGATGCCCTTTACTATCAGCGCGTCGCTCTCGGCACTAAAGGTTATTAGTCTCGTATCTTTGTCATAGTCGGCCTGCAGCCACACACGACTCTGGCAACCGTCAATAAGGTTGCTCTCGTTCTTGTATTTTTCGTCGAGCGGTGCTTGTTCGTTGCCCAAGTCAATAAGATACTGATACTTGTCCATCCAGTCGGTAAAGTCGGAAAACTCCTCTATTACCTCGTCTTGTATTTCGTTTATAGTCATTTTAGTGTATATTTTTATTTCAGTTCCTTTTTATAGCAGCGATGTCGCCTGTGAATGCGTGCATCAAGGTATTGCCATTGCGAGCGTACTCCTTCGTTGCTCTCCATCTGCGGCATTGCGTCTGCCCACTTGAAGCCATAGCGTTGGAACGCCTTTATCAAGTCGTTAAATATTAATGCATTTGCACCTTTTGCCCTATATTCGGGCAGCACACCAATGAGCAACAAGTCTACCGTATCTGTCTTGTGGAAGCACAACGCCCTCATAACGTGCCACCAACCAAATGGCAGCAGCCTGCCTCTGCGCGTCTTCTGCATTGCACGGGAAAATGATGGAAAAGTTATTCCAAAGCCCACTAACTTGTCATTGTCGTTAGCGTCTACCACTCCTGTCACGAGGTTTAGGTCGGCTTTCTTTATGTACGAATCAATGAGATAGTTAATCTGCCTTTCGCTCAGTTGCGAGTAGCCATAGAGATTGTCGTATGTGGCATTCACCATATCGAACAACTTGTGCCCCACGCCTTCGTCAATCAGTTCCTTACGAGTAAACTTCTTCACATGCAGATTATATCGGCTCTCTATCATCTTTGCTATCTTTGCAAACTTCTCTGGCACTTCGTCTGGCACTTTCACCTTGTATTCCACATAGTCGTTGTCCTTTTGCCAGTCTCCCGTTGCTTCAATATGCCGAGGGTAATATGCATAGTTGTAGTTAACATAGTGGGTGGAAAGTTCGTCGAAACCTTCAATTAGCATACCCTCACGATCCATATCAGTAAAACCCATAGGACCGCACATCTGCGTCATTCCCTGTTGCCGTCCCCATTCTTCAACGGCAGCAAGTAGTGCTGCCGACACTTCCGTGTCGTCTATGAAATCAAACCATCCAAATCTCACGGTCTTGTTATTCCACCGTTCATTGGCACGGTGGTTTATTATTCCTGCAATGCGCCCTGCAATCTTATTATCCTTATAAGCGATATAGTAGACAGCATCACAGCATTCAAACGACGGGTTCTTGTCGTGCCTCAGTGTGGCTAACTCGTCAGAATAAAGATATGGCACGGCATACGGACTGCCATGGTATAAGTCATAGTAAAAATCAATAAACGTCCGTAATCCTCGTTTATCCGTTACCTTCCTTATCTCTATTGTATTTCCCATAAAGATATTTTGCGCATCTTGTTTTTCTGCATGCAAAATTATTCAATTATGGAAACACAAACAATTTATTGCCGTTAAAAATGCTTAACTTGGCTTACGGACAAGACACATCACTACACTAAGAAGTGAAAATTACTGTTTTGCAATGATAAACGCATTGTTTTAGAAATCCCAACGCACTGTTTATATAAGCAAACAATGCGTTGGGAAAATTATTTATGGATGTGGGAATTTCGGTGTTTCCTTTGCTGCCGATGTGGCATAAAGACCGATGCAGGCTCCTATAAAACCCCCACTCTTGTTGGTGGTGAGGTTAGAGGCATCAGCACCTCTCACTATTAGTTTCCAGTCGCCGTTGCCTATGGCGGCATAGAAATCGTAAAGACCGCCGTCGCCTTCAATCTTCAGGCGTATGGGTTGCTTTGCCTCGTCCTGTGTAAGCGGCAGTGAACCTATTGGCATTGAGAATCTTTCGCTGCGAGTAACCACTATGGTTGGCTTGCCGTCTACGATAGTCTTGCCAAAAGTAAAGTTGAACGCCTCGTTCTGCAACAGGGCAAAACCTGCAAAGTCATTGTCTGACGAAGGAGTAAACTCAAGGCTCGTCTCTGCCATGAACTTTGTGTGCTGCTGACGACAGAATACGGCAGACAGTGATTCGCGTTGCGAAATGTTCACAGGCAGCGGATTGATTGTGAGCGCATTGTTAATAGTATAGAAATTGCTTGGGTTGCGCAGGAACATCCAACGCTGATGCAGCTTGTTGCCTTCAAACTTGTCGGTGTAGCTGAAATTGCCCGTGTTGTTAAGTCCTTCTATGGGTTGCAGTCCCGGTTTGTCTACTACAGTTGGCACAACCTTGCCTTTCTCCAATATCACAGGCCAGCCGTCTTTCCATGTAACAGGCAGCAGGTAAGTGTCGCGTCCTGTGTTGTAGTATTTCTTCTTGTCGTATGGACGGCAACCAAGGAATACAGCCCACCAGTCGCCCTTAGGACCTTGCACGATATCGGCGTGTCCTGCACTCGACACATAGTCGTCGCGACTCTCATCAAGTCCTGTGCGTTGCGTCAGTATAGGATTGCCGCTGAACTCCTCCCACGGACCTTCGGGCTTCTTGGCACGCAGTATAACCTCGCTGTGCCACTCGCCTGTACCACCCTCGGCGCACATAAGATAATAGTACTTTCCTACACGGAACATGTGAGGACCTTCAATCCAAATAGGGTGCTTCTCCACGCTCGTACCGCCACGCAGTATCTCTATCTGGTCGCCCACCACGCTGTCACCCTTCACGTCGAAGTAGTGCAGCATTATTGAGCGTTGTCCCTCATAGTCGTGACCGCCCACAGGCTCGTCGTTGTTAACGATATATCCACGCCCGTCCTTGTCGAAGAAGAACGACGGGTCGATACCCTGCACCTTTGGCAGATAGATTGGTTCGCTCCAGCCCTTTTCGGGGTCTTGGCTCTTAACGTAGAAATTGCCTGCCCCCACGTTGGTAGTAATCATATAGAACGTCTTGTTCTTCTCGTTATATGATATTGCAGGAGCAAAAATGCCGCCGCTCACCCTTTGGTTTTTCAGTGGCAGCTGGCTCTCGCGGTCGAGTACGTGTCCTATCTGCTGCCAGTTCACAAGGTCGTTGCTCTTGAATATTGGCACACCTGGGAAGAACGAGAACGAAGAGTTAACGAGATAGTAGGTATCGCCCTTACGGCATATTGACGGGTCTGGATAGAAACCTGCCATTACCGGGTTTAGAAACTGTTTGCCGGCATCATATTGCTTGGCAAAACGTGCGTCGTTGCCAGTGTAACTGAAATAGCCAAACTTGGCTGCTCCGTCGGCATGTGCTGCGCCTGCAGCTAACAACGAGATTGTTGATAACAATAATGTCTTTACTTTCATAATATCTTTGTTTTTTTATTAGTTTTCAGGTTTCAGTAACCTTACGTTGAACACCCTACCTGCTACCGTTCCCTTTCGGCTGCGGAAGCTCACACATACATTCTCCTTGCCTTCGAGCATTGATGACGGAATGGTGTATTCAACATTAATGAACTTTTTCTTGTTCCATTTGTTCACAAGATTCTCCTCGGCAATAGCCTCGCCGTCAATGAGAATGTCGAACTTACGGGGAGTGTCGCCCGTCTCATAGCCCCAATAGCGCACCATAAGCGTTAGGTTTGTATTGCCTCCGGTAGACATAGTGTATTCAAACCTGCCTTCATCGCGTGATTCACGCCATGCCGCACCGTCAAGGAATCCTGTGGTTGAATACTCCTGTTTCATGCGGTGGTCGGCTTCGGGCTGCTGCTCACCTGGAGTAACGGCATCTACGGTGCGCTGGTCGAGCCTCAACCTTGCCTGTTCCTTTTCCTGCATGGCTGCACGGTGGGCTTTGTACTCGTTTTCGGTCATCGACAGCCAATACATCATATATCGGCAATCGTGCAGTCGGAAGAAAGGCTCAAGCTGCAGGTTGGCATACTTATCTTCGAAAAGCCCTGGCACTTTATAGCACATCGGCTTGCCAGCCACAGGTTGCATGTTTTGCAGTTTAGTGATAATATCACTGCGCTCACCCACCAATATCGGCGTGTCGAAAAGCGACACTAACGGTCCGTGGGCAATGTGTCCCCAGCGGCTGTCATCGGCAACAAGTCCCGTCAATCCCTCAGCGCCCATACGCGCACCGAGCAGCACCGGACCGCGCATTATTGCAATATATTCAGGCACGTTTGGAAGTTCTTCCACCGTCACATGCATAGGCAGGTCAATCTCTACTACGTCGCCGTCCTTCCATTTACGTTCTAATTCTATGTACGACGACGGCTTTGAGTCTGCGGCATAATCCTTGCCTTTGCACACCACTTTCATCTTGCCCTTCTCGCTCCACCACGGGTGGCGTATCATCAGTTTCAGTTTCGTGGGCTTTTTCACATGGATTGTCAGTCGCACGTGTTCTTCGTCGGGGAAGCGCGTCTCCTGCACTACGCGAATACCACGCTCGCGCCAGTCCAGTTGCGATGCCGTAAAGAGATTTACATAAAGCGAGTTGTTGTCGTGTGTATATATGAACTCGCCATATTTGCCGTGGTTTTCCATTCCCGTACCCACACAGCACCACATTGCGCTGTTGGGTGCAGAGTATACACGGTAGTGGGCTGGTCGTGCCGGTGTGAAGTAGACATATCCGCCATGACTTGGGTGCTGCGTTGAAAGAATATGGTTCAGCATCGCACGCTCGTAGAAGTCGGCAAGGTATGCATTCTGTTCCATACGGAATAGTCCTTCCGTTAGTTTCAGCATATTGTTGGTGTTGCACGACTCCGGTCCTTCACGGTCGTCAACATAGCTCAGACAATCGTCGGCAGCAGCAAAGTGCTCCCTGCGGCTGTTGCCTCCCAATGCCAATGAACGTGTGTCAACCACCGTGTGCCAGAAATATTCAGCAGCACGACGGTATAACTTTGCATCTTCATGTCGCCCTGCCTTCTCGCTAAGTTCGGCAATACGCTGATAGCCCACAACCTTTGGCACTTGTGTGTTGGCATGCTTGTTGTCCAAGTTGTCTATGCCGGCAGCCATACTGTCGAGCAGCCAGTGGTGCGAGAAACGTTTGGCTGCATCAAGATATTTCGTGTCGCCCGTCATCTCGTATGCATCGGCATACACCTCGTCCATTCCTCCAAACTCGTTGTCAAGCATCTGCTCCATCTGCTTGTCGTCGAGGGGTGCTATTACCGTCAGCCCCCAGTCGCAAAGGTCGAGAAACATCTTGCGAGCCTTCTCACTGCCGCCATAGCACCATGCGTCGCGTAGTCCTGCGTATGTCTTGTGCACGTTGTACCACGGCACCCAGTATTTCCATACTATACCAACATTGCCACGACTTATCTCCTCCCAGCATTTGGCACCGTTGGGTACGCCACCCACATAACCGTTGCCATTTGCCTTTTGACAACGCTCCAGCTCGTCAAGCATATACTCCATGCGTCTGCGGCACTCCTCGTCGCCTGTAGCCGCATAATGAATGGCAAGTGCCGACAAGTAGTGTCCGCCCACGTGTCCGTCCAAGCCGTCCCAGTTTGTAAACAACTCCGCTTTCTTCGGCAGTCCTGCCTCTTTCAGGTATGGTGCAAGCAGGCGGTCGGTGTCATATTCTTTCAAAGTTTTCAGGTTCAATTCGCAGGCATGCTTGAACGGGCTGCCATCGAGCAGCTTCACCTCCCCCAACCTGAATGTGTTGGGATAGAGCTTGTCCTGCGCCTTTGCCTCATTATAATAAAACAAGGAGGCTGGCATAAGAAGCAATGAAACCAATAGAAATATCTTTCTCATACGCCCGATTATAATTAATATTGAATATATTTTATTGTTAGTTTCACATCACTGCTTTTCATATCCTTTGGAACGAGATAGCCCACTGTCCACGGCTCCAAAGCAGTCGCCATTGTTTCTTCTATTGTTATTGCTAATTTATACTCACCGTCTACAGACAAGAACTGTTTTGACATTTTTGAAATTTGATTGGGCGACACACCACTCACCACCAACAAGTTGGCATTATTGAAATTCATATCCTTCAGTTGTTTAGAATCATAACTGTCGGCAAATGCTTTCTTAAAGTCCTTTTTATTGTTGATAATGATAACTTTTCCATCTTCCACATCTGCTTTGCAATCGCGTGGTATTTCATATTCCGATATGACAGAAATCTTATCGCTGTCATTACTGCAACCTATGCAAAAGCTACAAACCAAAGTTAATAATAGAAATATCTTTTTCATATTGTTTGTTTTATATTAGTTAACAATCATCACACCGCCATTGCAAGGAATGCTTACTGTCAAATCCTGTTTCTTACCCAGTTTCTGCATCTTTACACTACCTTCCAATGCGGCATTGTCGGAATACACCTTTACTTCACTGCCGGCAGGAAGCATGGAGAGAGGAAGTTTCAGCTTCAACGTTTCCTTTCCTGCATTAACACCTGCTATGTACCACTTGTCGCCGTGGCGACGAGCCATAACAATATAGCGACCGGGATAGCCGTCAATGAACTTAATGTCGTCCCAAGTTGTAGGTACTTTCTTCATAAAGTCAATAGCCCACTCTGGTGCATCGGTGAGGTTGTTGGGAGCAAGGGCGAAATGTTGCACCGAACTCTGGAAAAGCACGGCAACGGCAAGGGCAAACACATCGGAAGTGACGCGGCGACTGCCCCTTGGCTCGTTCTTTGCATTGTAGTATTTGTTGAGGGCGCTGCCTCCGAAATCCATTGCTGCCACGGCATTGCGAATGAAAGGGTGCAGAGTGGCATTGAATGCCTCGGCATCGCAACTGCCCTGAGAGAAATGCAGGTTTTCGCTGGCGAGCACAGCCTCGCTTGCCACGAAGTTGGGATACATACGCTCCCAGCCACGAGGCAGTGTACAGCCGTGGAAGATTACCAAAATCCCGTAGTCGTTGGCATCAGCCAAGATATCCTCATAGAGTTGTATTGTCTGCTGTTTGTCGCTGCCAAAGAAATCGACCTTTATTCCCCTGATACCTATCGACTGCATCCATTTCATCTCACGACGGCGGGCAATGGTGTTGTTCATTATGTTGCGCGGTGTCTGCGGAGCATCGTTCCAATAGCCGTTGGAGTTGTACCACAGGAAAAGTCCCACATTCTTCTGCTTGGCGTATGCTGCAAGTTCCTCCACCTTGTCGCGCCCCACTTGAGTGTCCCAAAGTGCATCTACCAGCAGCGACTCGTAGCCCAGAGCTGCTGAGAAGTCGATGTAGCGTTTCTGCTCGTCGTAGTTCATACTTTGGTCCATACCGATAATCCAACTCCACGTGCCACGTCCGTATGTGAACTTTTTCGTTGGCTCATACAATTGCTCTACAACATCGTAGGGCACGGTCGTCTCGGCTATCGGAGCAAGTGTTTTACCCACGGTTATAGTGCGCCACGGTGTTTCGCCCGGCAGCGATATTCCTGGCTCTGCTGTTCCGTTGCCGTTGTATTCGCCCTGTTGCGGAAAGCCGATGGTATAAAGTCCGTTGTCGTGTCCAATCATGCGCGATGCGCAATACAGCGAGCTTACGCCCGTTTCGGATATGAGCACCCAGCCCTTGTCGTTGTTGCGGAACAGGCAGGGGAAGGTATAGCCTGCACCCCATCCGTTGCGCCCCATGGCATCGTCGGCGGTGTATGTTGTTTCGTAGCTCGGTGCAGTCCTTGCAAAGCCAGTCATTGGCAGCGACTGTGGGCACAGGAACGTGGTGCTGCCTGTGGGAAGCACGAAACCCGTTGCCTCTGACTTTATAACGCAACAGAGAGTCTGCCCCTGCGGATACATCTTGTAGCGGAAAGCAACATCATTGTTGCTTACTCGGAAAACAATGTCATATATTGTTTTCTTGTCCTGCACGAAAGTATATGTACCCTCAGTGGCGTGGTAGTCAATATGGCTTTTCTTTATCGTGGCAAGCGTATAGGTGTTGTTTATCTCACGCAACTGCACGTCTCCAGCAAGTTCCATACCCTTTGTAAAGTCTCCTATGTTGGTATTCAGTCCGAGCGGCGACTTTTCCAAAAACGTAACGCCGTCATATTGCACACTGTATACAGGTCGTCCGCCTTCTACGGCAACGTCAACCACCAACTTGCCGTCGGGACTTGCTATCTTGTTGTCTGCCTTAACGGCGACGGCGGCGAGCATCACTGCCGCAAATATCATACAAATTCGTTTCATACTTGGTAACTATTTGTTTTTGTTAATAATCTATTTTTATTTCACAACCTTTTTGCCGTTTATCACATATATGCCGTGTGGCAGGTTACCGAGACAGTCGGCTGTGCCTACAAGTTGTCCGCGTAGGTTATACACTTTGCCGTTTGCTTTCGGCATCTGTATTATGCTGCCCACTGAAGTGGCTGGTGTCTTGCCGTCATTGCTCAGGAATATCTCGTCGAACTGCACTCCGTCGCCTCCGCCATAAGTCCATACACCTATTATATATATATGTGCAGGATTCAATTTTGTAGACGTTTCGTTCTTTGTAAGGTTATGCAAATCTATCACAAGTTCGGTGTTGTTGCCAAACTCCACCATTGCCGGATTGCTCCAATAGTTGTTCTCATCAAAAAGGCGGAACGATGCACCGCAATGCTGTTGCTTTTTAAGCCTTACCACAAGATAGTTGTATGCCGAAAGGTCTACGCCGTTGGGGTATTGCCAGCCTCCGAAGCCGTATTGCCCTGTAATGAGCGTGCCCGTTGTCTCGTCGAACGTACCATGTTCCCAAATGCTTGGATTGAAGCCATCGTTTGTAAGTGGGAACAGTGCTGACTCTTTTATCTCCACGTCTACACTCATTGTCGTGCCGAAAGCATCGGTGTGGCTTATTGTGAGCGATGTCTCGCCTGCGCCAGTCTTCTTCACTATGCCATTGTGGAAAACAGCCACGGTATTGTCTGCAAACAAGTATTGCGCCCTTGCCGTCATACATTCGGTATGTCCGTCGGCAAAGATTGCATATACAGGCATTGCCGCAATGCCTCCCATCGACATCTCATACACGTTTCCACCGTCGAGCGTGAATGCAGTCATACGCTTTGAGTCGTCAGTACTTTCATATTGCCATTCCTTTGCATAGTCGGCAAACCAACGGAATATAGGACGCACGCAAGCCTCTGGGTCGGTGAGGAACGTATTGCCGTTGGCAGCATTGTCGTTGTACTTTTCCAACCATTCTGCTCCTGTGAAAAGCATCCAACTGACATTGCCCGTAAGGTCGCACATATATTTGAAGTTTGCACCAAAACCGCTTCCACCCCTCACTCCTGTGGTAGACTTGCCCCACGACGCATTGTATTTCTTCGGCGCCCAGTCCATTTCCGTCACTATCACGGGGGCTATATCGGCAATGGGCTTTACCCTTTCGCACCAGCCGTTAAGGAATCCACGGTAGCCACCGCCAGCCACGTCGCCCGTGTTCTCGGCACTCTCCACCTCTGCATCGCTGCCATACCATCCCGGATATGCGTGTACGGCATAGCCTATGTTCTCGCCTTGTATCGGATTATCTACGTATGCACGATAGTCAGATTGATATCCAGAGCCGGGCACCCATAGAATATTGTTGCAGCCAGTGGCTCGTATTGCATCTACAATGTCTTGGAAATATTTTGTTATCCCTCCTGTACCATAAACGTTTATCGGTTCGTTGGCAAGTTCAAACATAATATTCTTCTTGCCCTTTGCTACCACTTGGTTGGCAACGTGCGTCCATACCTTTATAAGATATTTTTGATAGTCGTCACCTACGGTTATATTTTCAGGACACACGCCGGGAGGGCGCATAACAACATACAGTCCCTTCGACTCGGCATATTCTGCCATAACCATAAACACCGACTCGAAATAGGTCTTGAACCTATCCATCGAGAATGCAGAGATATCGTTTTCACCCTTTGTCTGTACTCCTGGGGTGTTGCTCCAATATGGGTCCATGTGCAAACGAATCCAGTTTACCTTCCACCCTGCATTGAGCAGTCCGTCGATTTTCGCCTTATTATATGTCAGGCAGGCATTCACGTCGTAATTGTTCCATTTGCTGCCCTGCTCATTGAACCAAGGACTGTATGTCTGTCCAAAGCCGTGCAACAATATCTTGTTTCCCTGTTCATCCACAAGATAACGCCCTTCAATGTGAAGCTGTGGCATTGTCATACCTTTCCATGCCATAGCCTTGAAGCCAAAAATGCCTCCCATAAAGGCAATGGCACAAAGCACTACAAGTCTCAATAGAAAAGATTTTCCCATATTGTCTTTTTAGTTTTATTCCAAAGTTTTACATCAAGTGCTGTTTCTTAATAAAAACCACTGCAAAGATAGTAAATACCTATAAATAATACAATATAAAATGCAACAAAGACATTATCATTTGTTACTTTCATATAGAAAAAAGCCAGTCAGTCTTCTTTCTTATATCTACACGCCAGTTCAAAGCCGTTGTGTACAACAGCATAAAATAAATGGTGTATCACGAAATACCGTGATACACCATTTCATATATTAGATTAGATGATTACTATATAATCTTTATTCACCCTTCAATCCGTCAGCAAAACCTGCGTAGGTATGCTTGCGGTTGTAGTTGAGATCCCAAAGACCAATTGGGCTGTTAGCACGCCAACCGCTGCCTGCAGGACTGTCAGTTGGAGCCCACTGGCAGATACCCCATTGCTGGTTTACAGGAATGATGGTAAGATACTGCTGTATGATATACTTGTAGAGTTCAGCCATTGCCTTGTGCTGCTCTTCAGTAACCTCAGAAGTAATCACGTCATTGCCGTTTGCATCTACAAGACCCATGTCAAGCTCTGAGATACGAACAAGTTTTCCTGTTGCAGCCATCAGCTTGAACGACTCAACAATAGCCTTCTTCTTGCTTTCCTGTGTCTGAGGATTCATATAGCATGAGATGTGCATCTGTGTGCCGATACCGTCAATCTTGGTAACACCGTCAGCCTCCCAACGCTCAATCCACTTGATAAGACTCTTGAGCTTGCCGTTGTTATCCCAGTCGCTCTCAAGGTTGTAGTCGTTCACGAAGAGTTTCACGTCTTGTGGTCCATACTGACGAGCAAAGCGAACTGCTGTACGAACATAGTCGATGTCACCCAGATAATCCTGCCAGAAGAAATCGGTGGTATTGCCTTCTGCTCCGTGTTGCAGTGCATAAACACCTTCACCGTCTGCATCACCGCCAGAGATAGCCTCGTTAACAACGTCCCATGCCTTTACATTGCCGTCGCAAGCAGCCATCATACCGCCAATCCACTTATCCATTGCCCAAGTGAGAGTGTCTTTCTTCTCTTCTGGAGTCAAAGGAATGGTGTTGCCTGTCTCTACCGACTGCCACTTGATGTCGGCAAAATAATATGTAACGACATTTGGATTTACATTGAGGTTAAAAGCTATAGTCTTCATGCCATTTCCTTCGGCAGGAATGGTAGAAGTAGCCTCGTAATACTGCCATTCGGTAGTGAAATTCGGGTTTTGTGGAAGCATAGCCCAGTGCATATAGCCTCCTGGGTCTCCATGACATTGGGTTTCGCTGCCTGCCTCAGCCGTAGCACGATACCAGAATGAAATCTTGTATTTTGCTCCACCTTCCCATGCCTTATTGGCAACGATGAAGAACTGAGTATCCCATGAGTTTTCAGGATTTGCAACAGAAGTTATTGCGGTACAGTTCATACCGTCAGGTCCTTGTCCTACAAGAATTGGTCCTGGCACATCGCCCTTTCCTTTCTCACGTACAATGAAATTATTCATAGGCTTGCCTTCTTCCATTGCACTATTATCAACTTGATCAACGAAAATCTCCATAGCAGGAGCTTCAAGTTTGGTCACCTTGATAGAGTGAACATCAAGTGTAGCCATAGCTGTCTGAGGTTTCAAGATACAATCATAGCTACCACCTACGATGCCAGGAAAATTGAGTTCATAAATCTCATGTCCTTCAACAATAGGCACAGGCAACGTAATGTTTTGAGCATCGCCACCCCAACCATTCTGCAAAGTCAATTGTACACCATCTGCCGCAGCAGAAGAAGTGATTTCAAGATAAACACGATGGTCGCCTTCGGTAAGCACATTATTGCCACCAGGACAAATAAAGAACTGTGACCATTCACCTGTCGGTTCAAAGTGCAGGGCACCATTGATAACAGGAGGTTCGCAACCCATAGGATAGAATGGGAAAGGACCATCGGTATAGGTCATTGTAGTAACAAGTGTCTCTATCTTCTCGTTGGGATCAACCTCAATAGGTCTATCTTTAATCAGTCCTGTCAGCCACTTCACCGGCTGCTGTGCATGCCATGCCAATGTGTGACCATATACAGAAAGACCTGCATCAGTAGCCGTATTGACATATTCGCTTACGGTAGAGAAATCCATATCACCATTGTCGTTCACGCAAGAAGCCATCTTCATTGCGTTGCCGGCAACGGTCTCATCGAAGTTGGAATTTGTCAATCCATATACAAGTTCCTTTTTCAGATAGTCGTTTACCGTCGTACCTACGCCCAACTTGAAGTTAGGATATTTCGAGCGATCCACATACTCTTTCAGAGGCTTGTAGTCGCTAAGGTAACCATACTCGGCAACATTGTCGGGACGACCCACCTCATAGCTGCGGTCGAACTCGTCGGCACACGAAGCCAATAACATGGCTCCGAGTGCTGATATTATTAATTGCTTATTCATTGTTTTCAATTTTTAGCCGTTATTTATTATAAACAGGGGCAAATTCTTCAAGAGTCACGCCACTACGCTGCCAAACAAGTTTCTCGTGCTTTGGGAATTGCTTGCCGTCAATTGTTACGGTATAGTTCAGTTCCATGCCGTCACGGTCCTTGTTACCCCAAGCCTTCTTCTCGGTATTGTCACCCCAAGAGCCTGTACCTGTAGCTGTTGCGCCATCGGTCAAAGACGTTATCGTGCAGTTGTCGCTGCCGTCGAAAGTCAAAAGCAAGTCAACATTGTAAACATTGCTGCCGTCTTGGAACTCAACATTGTATACTGAGCTGTTCAGCGAGCGTGTAGTAATCTCTACCGCGTTAGCCTTCTCAATATTGTCGGTGCTTGTTGTTCCGTGGGTAAGCCACCAGCCAGAATACTTGTTCTGGAACTTAACGCAATACAGAACATAGTCCATAGGCTTTACTTCCCATACAGACTCGTCAGTACGTGCACCTGATGCACCCTCCTTCAATTCACCTGTCAATATCTTGCCAAAACCAGTCTGGTTTGTCATTACGAGAGGTATCACGTAGGTATTCTTAACGGCATCTGGGTCGTTGAAGAACGCATCCGTGAGTTGCACTGTCGTAGCACCGTTGAATGTACCATTGAATGCAAGACTTGTGGTTGACAAACTATAGTAGTTCTGTGGCATAGCCTTTACGGGAGTACCGTCGGCAAATGTCAGGTTGTTTGTAAGATTGTCGTCCACAGCCACCTGCACTGTTCCGTTGCTTCCGTTGTATGAGCCACCGAAGGTTGCCATAATCATACACTTGTGCTCCTTATCGAGTGTCGTGTCATATTCGTCGTCACCCAAAACTATTGTACGCACAGGATACTGGTATGGGAAGTAAACAGTTGTGCCGCCCTCGAAATCGTCGAACTTAGCGTCTCCGTTCTCGCATGAAGTAAGCACCCCTGCCATTCCGCAGCCTGCAATGCAACCGCAAATGAACTTTAATATGTTGTTTTTCATATCTTTTTGTTTTAGAGATTTATATGTTTATATTATTTCCAGCCATCATTCTGCTGCAAGTTGCTCCATTTCAGCACCTCAGAATAAGGAATAGGACCGTAATACATGTAATCCTTATAGTCGCGCTTCTCCACGTCAAGGTTGCCGTAGTTAAGGTTGCCTGTGCTCGCATTAGTAGTGATGTTCACACCCTTGGCTGTCTCGTTGAGGTTAGCCTGCCAGCGGCGCAAGTCCCAGAAACGATGGTTCTCGAAGCAAAGCTCAAGACGACGTTCGTTGCGGATAAGTTCGCGCATCTTTTCCTTGTCGTTCTTTATGCTCTCCAAGTACTCGTTG
>JAFLSE010000079.1 GCA_022511075.1 Prevotella sp. | reverse complement strand
GCCACTACTTCGGGTTGGTATTTTAACTGTTCTAATCTATTCATTGCGCTTACTTCGTTGCTATAGAACTCTTCGTTTGTAGTATATCCCTAATTTTAATGATAAAGTCTGGTTGGAGATACCTTATATTATTGGCTATTAATACATAAAAAATCATTTTTCTAGGCCTCCATTTTATTCAATTCTACATCGTTAAAAACGCACCCGAATAGGATGCGTGTCATTCATTTAGTGTAAACAAGTAGATTGTTCCCATTATTTAAAAGGAATGAGCGGTTTTTCGTTCATAGAAGGCTTGCTATTAATATCGGTTTTGCCATCTTCAATAGAATACAAACACATTGTCAAGAACTGGATGATGTTTTTAACCGTTTCTATGTTTTGCTCACCAAGGCTACCCGCATAATCCAATTTAAGTGGCTTCATATCCCTTACGGTTCCATTTGCACAATATACTGCTTCGTAGAATTGTTGTTGGTCAAACCTATAGTCTATCTGCATTTTCCTTGATGTTGGGCTTCGGGACATATTCGCACAGCCTTCCAATACAAAGCGTTTGGGGCTTAATAATCTTAATTTTCTGAAATAGAAATCTACATTACTTGTGGTCATATCCATTTCAGTTCTTCCAAACCTTAATACAATATTTTCGCCTACGTTATCAAAGATTCCTTGAGTTAATCTATCATAAATCTCTGCGCTTGCTTTTCTTCTCTGATCATAGAAAGAAAGTATTGTACCA
>JAFLSE010000078.1 GCA_022511075.1 Prevotella sp. | reverse complement strand
ATTTAGCAACTTCAAGCTCACCAGCGTTTATTATATTATGGCGATTTCCTGACGAAACAGTATATTTCAGTTTTGCATCTTTAGCAACGTAGAATGTAACTGTACCATTGTAGTTCACACTTTGCAAATCTGTAAGTTTACCCAATACATACACATTTCCTTTAAGGTTCATGCCGTGCAAACTCAATGAACCATTGAAATCTGCTGGAATATACCAATCTGTAACATTTGCAAATTGACTACCGAGATTATTACCATCAGGGAATAAGTCAGAACGTGTCAAATCTATAGCTCCCTCTGGTTTAGTAAAGTTAAGTTTAGTCCAATCGGCAGCACAACTGTGGTTTCCATCCCAAGTTGCAGCAGCACGTGTCACAGCACGTGTACTTCCGAATCCCCAATCATGGTTTGGGTCTATTGTACCATACCTCTGCTCAAATGCTGCATTATACTTAGCAGCTTGAAATTCCTCATAGGTCATCCATTCACCGTGGTTCGTACAAGATACTACAGCAAACAATGCCATAAGACCAAAAACAAACTTCTTCATTGTCTTTTTATATATTATTTTAAATAATTAGTTTCTTTATTGTCATCGTCGAAAACACCAACATTAAAGTGGCAGTTTCCAAGTCTGTCTCTGTGATTGCATTTATCATATTCAATGCATCTGGGATCACACATCATTCTCGTTATATATTATTAGATCGCATTTGGATTATGGTGGTATCAACTTGCTCTTGTTGAATGTTGCTCCCATTATTAACAGTATTTTTACCAAATTTAGTC
>JAFLSE010000077.1 GCA_022511075.1 Prevotella sp. | reverse complement strand
TCTGACTAAAAGATATTACACCCAAGAAGACCTGTTACTCGAAAATGCTTGTATAGAGGGAATAAAAGTTTGCAATAATGCAATAAATTGTGCTTGTTCTAATTACATAACAGATAAAGTTCGGTCAAAACTTTTATCTTTCTTATTTGGAAAAAAATAAAATATATGAAACAACCCGATTTAGAGAATGAGGGAATAGTGTCATGATTATGGACTATCAGACAACATATAACGAAGCAATGGAAAAATTAGTGGAAGCACAAAAGATAACGATAATAACAACGCAGCAAAAGAAATAAAAAGACTAACTTTGCAAAGGAGATATGGAAAAGGAAAGTGAAGTGAAGAAAGAAATAACCCAAATTGAGGAACGTATGCTTCCAGAAGGATATGTGGATTGGCGCAAAGAAATTATCTCTTTGATTGAACACTCCAAGTTTCATGCAGCATTGAGCGTGAATGCTGAAATGTTGGCTTTGTACTGGAAGATAGGTTCGGATATTATCAAGAAACAAGAAGAGCAAGGATGGGGTACTCAAGTCGTTGAACAACTGTCAAAAGACCTCAGCATTCGGTTTCCTGACGATAGAGGGTATTCGGCAAGGAACTTGTGGAACATGAAAAGATTTGCAAAGGTTTATCCTAAATATCCAATTCTGCAAGTGTCACTTGCAGAATTTCAAAGGATGCCAATTCTGCAAGCCTCACTTGCAGAATTAGCAGAAAGCGGACAAGATAGTGTGCAAGTGCCGCTTGCACAAATATCTTGGTATCATCATATCTCATTAATTC
>JAFLSE010000076.1 GCA_022511075.1 Prevotella sp. | reverse complement strand
AAATATGGTGTTGAGTTGTCAAGGCAGAAAGACGGTATTGACAGGTCTGCCCAACTCAATTCTTTCTTATCGGCATTCTCCATAGTTCCAATTACAGATGCATTGGATTTATGTGCAAAGGAAAAGATTCGCCTTCGTTTGGCTGGGACTCCTGCCGATGATGATTTTGACTTGCTGATAGGTTGTACCGCAGTTGCAAGAAAGATGCCCCTTGTTACGGAGAATGTCAGGCATTTTAGGAACATTAAAGGAATCAAGTTGGAGAATTGGGTTGAACGAGCCTAATTTTCTCAATTGTGTATTGGTGTTCATCAATTCCAAATAAAACTTTGGTAATAAGCAAAATTACGCTATTCATATCCTGTTCCGTATTCTGCCGTAAGTTTATCTGCAAGCGCATCTTTTTCTTTGTTTTTCCCAAAAATGATTTTCCAACGAGAAAATCCCCCTCATTTCTTTAAATAGTTTAAGACTTTGGCTCTTGACACCCGATTTCTGGTGGATTTACCAAAGAATTTAAAGGAAAATGTTGTAACTTTGCCTTACGACATCATCAAAGACCGAATGAAATAAATATAACTAAAAGATATATATGTTATTTGGGAAAAAGGACACATTTGCCATAGAAACATATTTGAACCAAGCAGACAGGTATGTTTTCGCTAATTATTGTTTTTGGGTGAAAAATTCAAGAATTGGAGACTTGAGTCAGTCAACCCTTCTTAGTTCTGTAATTGATTTAATTGATATTTTCTTTTCCTCTGAAGGCACACGCAAAAATTATCACGTTAAAGAATGTAATTGTGCCACTATGACAGAAGATTTGATATCAGAATACA
>JAFLSE010000075.1 GCA_022511075.1 Prevotella sp. | reverse complement strand
TCCACGACGTCGAGTTTTCGGATATGAATCAGGTGGTGGGCGAGACGCTGCCTGCGCTGGTCGAACTGAAAAAGACGGGTTTGGTGCGGCACGTCGGCATCACCGACCTGCAACTTGAAAACCTGCACTGGGTAATCGAACATTCCGAGCCCGGCACGGTCGAGACGGTGCTGAACTTCTGCCACTACTGCCTGAACGACGACAAGTTGGCCGACTACCTCGATTATTTCGAGGAGCGCGGTATCGGCATCATCAACGCTTCGCCGCTGTCGATGGGTCTGCTGTCGCAGCGCGGAGTGCCCGACTGGCATCCGGCGCCCAAACCGTTGGTGGAGGTGTGCAAGAAGGCCGTGCAGCACTGCCTGTCGAAGAACTATCCGATTGAAAAATTGGCCATTCAGTACTCGGTGAGCAATCCACGAATCGCCACGACGCTGTTCAGCTCGGCCAATCCCGACAACGTGCTGAAAAACATCGCTTTCGCCGAGGAGCCGGCCGACATGCAGTTGGTGGCGGAGGTGCGCGAGATTATCGGCGACCAGATGCGTGTGAGCTGGGCCAACTCGTAATGCGCAACGATATGGATTTCAAGATTATAGATGCCCATTCGCACCTCTGGCTGCGTCAGGATACCGAGATCGACGGACAGCCGATTCGCACCACGACGAACGGCCGTTCGATATTCTTCGGCGAGGAGCGCCAGATGCTGCCGCCCTTTATGATCGACGGCCGCAACACGGCCGAGGTTTTCCTGTCGAACATGGACTATGCGCAGGTTTCGGCGGCGGTCGTGGTGCAGGAGTTCATCGACGGACTGCAAAACGACTATCTGGCCGAGGTGGCGGCGCGATATCCCGACCGATTCATTGTC
>JAFLSE010000074.1 GCA_022511075.1 Prevotella sp. | reverse complement strand
TGCTCTTCCGATCTAGCACCGGCGAGGAGGGCTGGAACGACATGGAGGTAGAAGGCATACTCTCCGGCCAGCTGCTCAACAACCGCCTGCTCATCAACGGCCAGTTCGGCTATCGCAACAATGCCACCCAGGCCAATCCATCGTTCATTGGCGACTTCGACATCCGCTACCTGCTCCAACCCAACGGCAACCTTGCCCTGAAGGTCTACAATCAAACTAACGATCGCTATTTCACACGTTCTTCACTCAACACACAAGGCGTAGGTCTCATCATGAAGCGTGATTTCAATGGCCTTGGCGACCTGGTACGCCCAACCAAGAAAAAGAGGAAAGCCAAGAAATAAAGTTTGATTCCCGCACAACCTGTCATGTCAATCAGCAATAAAAAAGAAGAAAGAGAAACCTTCACAGGCTTCTCTTTTGCACTTGCCAAAATATGACAAGTTCTTGGGGTGAAGATCGTTTGTCTCACGACATACAATCATCATAATTAACCTTAATAATCTAATACCATGAAAAACACGCTACAAAGTTACGTTTTTTTTCTTTTCCATGCAATAAATTGCACCATTTGAAAGCATTTTTTAATTTTTTTTTGCAGTTTGACATCTACACCATTCGCGCACGTTATCCTATATAATAGCCAGTGTAGCCAATTTCCTTTTGTTTCAGCACGACAGGAATCTCAACATTTGTTTTTTCCAATATGACTTGATTGATGGTATCTGCAAGAGTTTGTGCAATCATCAGCCTTTTATCATTCCATAACATGGCACTCCATGCAATCCTTGTCACTACCGAGTTTGAGTCGGGAGGCAACCCTAATTGACGCATCCACAAGGCTGGATTGTTTGTCGCATGGTATTTTCCATTGTCACACAACATTTCAAAATTAGTTTGTATTTTTTCAGAGAAAACATCAAAAAAGCGTT
>JAFLSE010000073.1:450-1060 GCA_022511075.1 Prevotella sp. | reverse complement strand
AACTTGAGAGTTGCAAGAGCTTTGCTTACTTCCATACCACGAACAAGGTCTGCGACATAACGCATCTTGCGTGGTGAAGAAGGGATGTTACGCAGGCTAGCGAAGTAAGTAGTCTTTTTGGCCTCCTTAATCTTTTCGGCCATTAATCTTTTTCTTGCTCCCATTATTAAAAGTCTTTTTTCTTAGTTGAAGCCTAATTTACAATTACTTCTTCTTATTACCTGCATGACCGCGGAAAGTACGAGTAAGCGCAAACTCACCAAGCTTGTGACCTACCATATTTTCAGTAATGTAAACAGGGATAAATTTATTACCATTATGCACCGCAATAGTATGACCGACAAAGTCTGGAGATATCATTGAAGCGCGAGCCCATGACTTGATAACACTCTTCTTACCGCTCTCATTCATAGCGAGAACTTTCTTTTCGAGCTTTACGTTAATGTATGGACCTTTTTTTAATGAACGACTCATATTCAGTTAACTTTATTACTTGTTACGTCTTTCGATAATGTACTTGTTTGACTGCTTCTTTGGCTTACGAGTCTTCAGGCCCTTAGCGTAGAGACCGTTGCGTGAACGTGGGTGTCCACCAGTGTGACGACCTTCA
>JAFLSE010000073.1:0-440 GCA_022511075.1 Prevotella sp. | reverse complement strand
GTGATCGATTGGGTTCATTACAACACCACGGTTGTGTGGGCGGCGACCGAGCCAGCGGCTGCGACCTGCCTTACCTGAAGATTCAAGTGCGTGGTCTGAGTTGCTCACGCTACCAATAGTAGCACGACAAACAGAAAGCACCTTACGAATTTCACCAGAAGGAAGCTTGATTACGCAGTAGCGACCTTCACGCGAAGTTAACTGAGCGAAGTTGCCGGCAGAACGAACCATCTTTGCACCCTGTCCCGGACGCAGTTCGATATTGTGGATGACAGTACCGACTGGGATGTTCTCGAGAGGAAGAGTGTTGCCGAGGTCTGGAGTTGCGTCTGGACCCGACATGATAGTAGCACCTACCTGCAAACCGTTAGGAGCAACAATGTAACGTTTTTCACCGTCAGCATAGAAGACCAACGCGATGCGTGCAGAACGATTTGGAT
>JAFLSE010000072.1 GCA_022511075.1 Prevotella sp. | reverse complement strand
TTATAATAACTTATTAGGATGCGCCCTACTTCTGCATAGTCGAAAATGCTTAATGTTACAATGTTACAATGTTGCAATGTTGCATTTTCACATTAAGCGATGTTTAATGCCTAACCGCCGCTTGCCGCTCCGTCAACAATCGAAGCCAGCTTCATCTGCCAACGAACCTATGTGCGATGGGCATCGAAGCCTGCTTCGATGAGCATCGAAACGGCAAGCGATGTCTATCGGGACAAGTTTGGTTATCAGGGATTAGTCAGTCTTTCAGCTTTTTCATTACCCTTGCAGGCACACCGCCTACAACGGTGTAGTCGGGAACATCTTTTGTCACCACCGAGCCTGCCGCAACGACACAGTGCCGCCCAATGGTTACACCGGGAAGAATGGTGGCGTTTGCACCTATCCATACATCGTTGCCAATAGTTACTTCCTTTGTCGAAATACCTTGTTCATCAATGCGTTTAGTGCAGTCGGTGAAGTTATGGTTTAGTGCTGTTACGACTATTCCCTGCGCCAAGTTCACGTTGTTGCCAATGGTCACAGGACCGATTATAGTGCAGTGCAGTCCTATGCGCGTCTTGTCGCCGATGACCACGTCGCCAACAGCATTGTTGATGCAGGAGAACGACTCTATGACGCTTTCCCTGCCAATAGTGAAACGCCTGTAGGGTGGGGTGTCCATTCTCACACTGCCGTATATCTTGCTGCCCCGTCCGCGTTTCTGATACAGCGGTGCAAGCATTCTTATATACCACCGTGGCCGTGCGTCGCGCTGATTCATTATTATGAGGTCGAGCCAGCGTTTCAGCATAGGGCTGTTTTTCAGGCTGTTTCTTATTTCGTCTTTGTTCATTTGCAATGCCGTTTTTATATGCTTTCGTAAATCTTTAGAAGTTCTTCCGCGGTGTGCCTCCAACTGAACAGTTTTACACGTTCCAGACCTTTTTCCGTCATTTTCTCTTTCAGCCCTTCCTGTGTTTCCAAATTAAGCAGTTGCGTAGCTATGTCGCTTTCGTTGAACGGGTCTGCAAGCAATGCACAATCGCCTACGATTTCGGGCATTGCCGATGTGTTGCCGGCTATTACGGGTGTTCCGCACGCCATTGCTTCGAGCATAGGTATTCCGAAACTTTCACGCAGAGAAGGGTAGAGGAATGCACTTGCCCCACGGTAGAGGTCTGCCAAGTCGGTGTTGGCAATATATCCCGGATAGCGAAGATACTGCTTTATGTCCTTTATGCCTTCGGCTTCGAGCAGCGTGTCGAGATATTCCTCCTTCATGTCGGCGATGAGCAGCGGCAGTTTCCTCGACGACTTGTCGAGATATTGCTTGTATGCCTTCAGCACGCGAGGGGCGTTTTTCTTGGGGTCGGTGTTGCCGAGGAAAAACAGGTAGTTGTCGGCATCAATGTATTTCCTTATTACGTTCCTGTCGGCATCGCCCTGGCAGAAGTGGTTGTTGTAGCCGTTGTATATTGATGTTATCACGTCGTCCTTGAGGTGAAGCGAGTTTTTTATCCTGTTGCACTCAAACTTTGAGACGGTGATTATCTTCCTGCACTTGTCCAATATGCGCGGCACGACGTGGCGGCGGTAGTGCCATCCCATTTCCTGATAGAGCGACTTGCTG
>JAFLSE010000071.1 GCA_022511075.1 Prevotella sp. | reverse complement strand
GAGTTTTCTGCAGGCAATCTGGCGGAGATGCGTGGGGTGTCGGTATGGAATTTGTCGAGAATTGTGAAGAAGGAATACGGGAAGAGGTATGCGGAGATAGTGCATGAGTATAGGATAAAGGATGCGATGATATATTTGAGAGACAAGCGGTTTGAGACATACTCGGTTTATGACATTGGGGCAATGGTTGGGTTCGGCAATAGACAGTCGTTTTTCTGGGCGTTTAAGAAAGTTGCGGGTATGACACCGGAGAAATATCGAAGGATGGGGCGATGATTGAGCGGAGAGATTTTACACATTATAATATACAAGGGAATATAAAAATTTATTAGATAATGAAGACAAAAATTAAGATGATGATGGCTTCGGCATTTTTGGCTACGGGAATGATGCATGCAGGTGCTAATTCAACGCTTCCGACGGAGGTTGCGGATGGTGACGACACATTTGAGTATAATAACGAGCGGTTTGCCGACTTGCAGATGCTGCGGTATAAGGTGGAAGGTTTTGAGAACCTTACGCTGAAGCAGAAGACGTTCATCTACTATTTGCAGGAGGCTGCGATGTGGGGACGTGACATTCTGTTTGACCAGAACGGAAAATACAATCTTCGTATTCGCAAGATGCTAGAGGACGTGTATCAGAATTATCAGGGAGACAGAAATAATGCTGAGTTTAAGGCATTTGAAGTGTATCTGAAGAGGGTGTGGTTCAGCAATGGCATACACCATCACTATGGATGCGAGAAGTTTGTACCCGGCTTCAGCAGAGAGTGGCTGTTGAAACAGACGAACTGCACGGATGAGATTGCGGAGGTTATATTCAACCCTGACATTTTGCAGAAACGAGTAAATCTTGCTGAGGGTCAAGACCTTGTTAAGACGAGCGCAAGCAATTATTATGAGGGTGTGACACAGGCGGAAGCAGAGGCTTTCTATAATAAGATGAAGGCGGAGAGCGACACGTTGCATCCTGTGATGTTCGGCATGAATTCTCGTCTCGTAAAGACTGCTGACGGAAAGTTGGTGGAGAAGAAATGGACTACAAGCGGACTGTACGGCGAGGCATTGACAAAAATTGTGGAAAGTCTAAAAAAGGCACGCCAATACGCAGAGGACGAGAAGCAGAAAGAGGTGATTGACTTGCTTGTATCTTACTATGAAACAGGAGATTTGGAGACATTCGACAAATACTCTATCGCATGGGTGGAAAACACTGAGCCTTTGGTGGATTTTGTAAACGGATTTACGGAGTGCTATGGCGACCCGTTGGGATTGAAGTGTTCGTGGGAAAGCATCGTGAATTTCAAGGATTTGGAGGCAACAAAACGCACGGAAATGTTGAGCAAGAATGCGCAGTGGTTTGAAGACCACAGCCCTGTTGCTCCTGAGTTTAAGAAAGAGAAGGTGAAAGGCATCACAGCAAAGGTAATCAAGGCGGCTATTCTTGGCGGTGACCTCTACCCTTCTACGGCAATCGGTATCAACCTGCCAAACAGTGACTGGGTTCGTGCAGAGCATGGGTCTAAGTCGGTGACTATCGGCAACTTGACAGACGCATACAATAAGGCGGCAAAAGGCAGCGGTATGTTGCAGGAGTTCGCTTACGGACAGGAGGAGATAGACCTTGTGGAGAAATATGGAGATTTGACAGACGACCTGCACACCGACTTGCATGAGTGTTTGGGACACGGCAGCGGAAAGTTGCTGGAGAATGTAGATGGCGATGCTCTCAAGGCATACGGAAGCACCATTGAAGAAGCTCGTGCTGACCTGTTCGCTCTGTACTATCTTGCTGACCCTAAGTTAGTTGAACTTGGTCTTGTTCCTGATGCCGAGGCTTACAAGGCAAGTTATA
>JAFLSE010000070.1 GCA_022511075.1 Prevotella sp. | reverse complement strand
TGAGAATTTTCCTATGGTGAATGACTATCGCAATCCGATTGTGGCAGAGGCAATGAAGGAGTTGAAGTATGTCAATATGTTTAATCAGGGAATAAAACGGGTGCAGGATATGCTTCGTGAGAATTGCAATAAGGAGGCTGAGTTTGATGTGTCAAAACTGACTGTATTCTGCGTTGATATTTATTCAAATGAAGATGGTACTACCCAGAAAACTACCCAGAAAACTACCCAGAAAACTACCCAGACACTATCTGAGATACAAATAGCGATTGTTGAATATATAAAAGAACATCCAAGCGCCAGTCGTAAAGAAATTGCAGCGAATATAAATGATATTACAGAAGATGGAGTGAAATATCATCTCAAAAAACTCCAGGAACAAGGAATCATTAAACGCGTGGGAGCAGATAAGGGTGGTCATTGGGAGGTCATAAATTATGGACTATCAAACAACATATGACGAAGCCAATGTCAAACGTAGAAAAAGAAATAAAAAGGCAAACTTTGAAAACATTGAATAAGAAATAACATAAACAAGTGACACTATGAATGAACAGCAATTTGCTGAAATAGCAAAAACTCCCGAAAACTTTACACCGACAGGTTTTTATGCCTGCCGGTGTTTTTTTGTGCGTAAATTTGCAGTGGTAATCATTGAAGACTAAACACTATTTCGGTTGTTCTGCTTCTAATTTTTGTATGCCTCCCGTGGTGGGAAAGAGGGTTAACTTTGTGGTGTTGCGCTTGAACAGGTCGCCGCTAATCAGTTCCGTATATCCGAACTGAGCTGCGTAGAGTTCTTCGGTCAATACATCCTTGCTGCCGCTTGATATGGTGACTTTTATTTTCTCCGGCACGTTAACGTATATGCCTTCCTCTTTAGATTTCTTCTTCTTTCCGTTGTCCTGCGGCATCTGCAATGTGTGCAGGTTGTCTACACGTATATAATATGGTGCGCCGGCGAGGTCGTCTTTCTCTACAAGTCCGAGTTGCTTTGAAAGGCGGAACAGCACTTCTTTCTTTGTGTCCGCTTCAGGGCAGTAGTTTATTGTGTACTCTACGTTGTCGGTTTGGGTAGTTCCTGCAAACATGCTCGTGAGAGCCTTGTCCTGCTGGTCGAGTTCTGCAAGCATCAGCTTCAGCTGCTCACCGTCTTTGGGCATATAGTCGGCTTGTCCTCGCGTAAGTTGGTTTTTGCTTTCCCTTATCTCGTATATCTCCTGTGCTACGAGTTGTGCCATCTTTGCAGTTGAGCCAGCCGAGAGGATTTCCTCGCTCAGATAGTT
Organism: Prevotella sp.; assembly: GCA_022511075.1. Classification (GTDB taxonomy): domain Bacteria; phylum Bacteroidota; class Bacteroidia; order Bacteroidales; family Bacteroidaceae; genus Prevotella. Next base: position 884 of record JAFLSE010000070.1, on the reverse strand, counting down.
ACGAGGGTCTTGCTGCTTTGGTTTCGGCATTGGTATCAACTGCTTCGTGGGCAGTGTTGCTATGGCGTTGGTGTTTATTGTCAGCAGGCATCCGTCCTCGCTCAGTTGCATGTTCGTGCCTACACTCTTGCCGCTGTACTTCACTGTGTAGCACTTCGTGGTGTCGGGCACTCCGTAGGGGGTAATGCTTATGTTCTTGACGGTGTATGTTGTGCTTGCCGTTTGTTCCACGTTCTTCAGTCGCAGATATTTGTCGGCATACAGGCATAGGTCGCCTGGTGTATAGGTGGTTTTCTCAACTAATATCGTTATGTGCAGTGCCGTTTTGGGCAGATAGTAGAAACTGCCCTGCGGATGTCCTCCAGCCTCGTATTTTTCTATCTGTGTCTGTGCAAACGACATTGTGCTTGCCAGCATGAGTCCTGCTATTGCAATCTTTCTCATTGTCTTTTCTGTTTTGTGTAATATGTTTTTGTTATGTTATTTCTGTGTTTTCTGTTTGTAAAGCCTCATAAATGCAGCCGGCAGACAGTCTATGATGTCGCTTGCCATGAGGCTTTCCATGCCTTTGTGCTCGGCTGCAATGTCGCCGGCAAGTCCGTGTAGATACATTCCCACCATTGCCGCGTCGGCAGGTTTGTAGCCCCGTGCCAGCAGTGCCGTTATCACTCCCGTAAGCACGTCGCCGCTTCCTGCTGTTGCCATGCCGGCATTGCCCGTTGGGCAGAAAAGCACGTCGCCGTCGGGCATGCACAGTGCCGAGTAGTGCCCTTTCAGTATTATGTATCCCTGTATGCGATGTGCAAGGTCGCGTGCCTTCTGCAACCGCTCGTAGCTGTCGGTGCTGTTGCCTTGCATGCGGTCGAGCTCTTTTGCGTGTGGTG
>JAFLSE010000007.1:74074-92594 GCA_022511075.1 Prevotella sp. | reverse complement strand
CACGAGCGCCATATATGAATATGCACACACGGCTATTGCTCCCATAAGATTAGGACACAGTTTTGAAGAAAGGAATATGGCAGTAGGACCGTCAGCACCGCCAATGATGGCAATACCGGCAGCCTGGTTAGGCTCGAAGCCGAGGGCAAGAGCCACCATATATGCACCGAATATACCGAACTGCGCCGACGCTCCGATGAGCACCAACTTTGGATTGGCAATGAGCGCAGTGAAGTCGGTCATAGCACCGATGCCGAGGAACACCAAAGGCGGATACCACCCTTGACGCACACCCTGATAGAAGATGTTGAGCACGGAGTTGTCCTCGTAAAGACCAATCTCCAAGCCTGCATCGGTGCGGAAAGGAATGTTTCCGAGAATGATGCCAAGTCCGATAGGAATAAGCAGCAGCGGCTCAAAGTCTTTCTTTATGGCAAGATATATCAGCACCGCGCCTACCACAATCATTATGATGTTGCCAAGCGTGGCGTTGGCAAAACCCGTATAGGTGAGAAATTCATTGAAGTTTTCCACCAAGAAATCAGTAAAACCCATAGTCTTGTCTTGTGTTGTAAGGTTATAAGTCTTTTATCCGATAGTAACGAGCACGCTGCCTTCCATTACTGAATCGCCCTGCTTCACGGCTACAGACGTGATTGTGCCATCGCACTCAGCCTCGATGTTATTCTGCATCTTCATTGCCTCAAGCGTAACAACCACATCGCCTGTCTTCACTGCGTCACCCACCTTAACGTTCACTGCGGTGATAGTGCCTGGCAGAGGCGACTTTATAGGTGTGCCGCTTCCTGCCTGTACAGGGGCTGGTGCAGCAGGTGCCTCGCCCACAACAGGCGCAGCAACAGGACGTGGCTGCTCAATCTTTGGCTTTGCCATCACCTTTGCAGGATTTATCGGCTGCTTCATCTCAACCTCAAATGATATTCCGTTAACGTTTACCTTTGCTACGTTGCCTTCTACCTCTACTATTTCAACATCGTAGTCTACGCCTTGTACTGTATATTGATACTTGTTCATTGTCGTTGTCTTGTTTATATTATATAATAATGTGTAAATGTCGCTTTTATTAGTCGTGGAACTGCTTAATCTGGTTGTACTCGCTGTTCCACTCCGTCTGGTGGTGCTTGATGGTTATCACGCCGCTCTCCACATCGTGAACGTCGTCTTGATATTGCTTCAATGCCATTGCTATCACGGCTATGTATATCTCCTTGTCGATACCCTTCGACTTCAAGCCGTCTTGCAGCACCACGCCCGTCTTATGTCCAATCTCCACTGTCTTTTCCACAGTCTTGACGCCCATCTTCAACGGCTGTATTTTAGCCATGGCATGACGCTTACGCATAAACAGACCGAACAGGTAGAAGAACACAAAGAGCAATGCAAGGCAGAAGAACACTATGCCCATGGCAAGCACGGTGATGCCATATCCGTGAGGGTCTTCGCGCTTCAGTTTCGCAATCTTCGATTCCCTAATCGTTATGTAGTTGGATATGTTAGGAGTAACCGCATCCTCTGGCTTTTCCTCCCACTCTCCCACTCCATCAGTCTGACGGGCAAAGGAATGGTTGGCAGCCATCACGGGCACTGTTACAGAGTCGACGAGGTCGACACCGTTGCCGTCGTAAAGTGCAAACCATACGGCACTGAGCGAATCCACAGGTGCATTGAGGTGCAGCACGCCCCGTGCAGGATTGCTGTTGAGGTAGAACACCAAATGCTGACGGGCTGTCAGGTTGGTGCGCTCGTCGCCGCTCGGTATCACGCTCATTCGCTTGATACGCTCCGGCACGCTCATATCCTTGTCGAGCACTGAGCGGTCGGTCGTTATGTACATTCCACGGATATTGTAAGTGGTGTGCGAGATATTGGCAATCTCTATCCACGCCCCACAATGTCCATATTCGTCTTGAAGGCTGGCGGTGTTGTTTGTCATCACCTCGTTGAGCCTGATGCTCTCGTGCATCTGGGCACTCACAGGCGCAGCCGCAGCCAACATACTGCAAAGCAGTAGTCCGATTTTATTCATTGTTTTGTGTTGGTTATATTTTTTATAATATTGTGTTTCTTCTCTCATTCCATACTATCCGCAGGCAAACAGTACAACAAGTTGCGCCGTAAGTATTCTGAGGAACATGCTCAACGGGTACACTGTGGAGTAGCCTACGGCAGGTGCTTCCTTCGAGCATACCGAGTTGGCGTATGCCAGTGCCGGCGGGTCGGTGTAAGTGCCGGCTATCATACCCATTATAGTGAAATAGTTGAACTTGAATTTAAGCCTTGCCACGACACCTATTATCAATATAGGTATTATGGTTATCAAGAAACCTGTATATACATACTTAACTCCGTCGCCAGCCACCACCGTGTCCCAGAACGTTGCACCGGCTTTTATTCCCACCGACGCAAGGAACAGCACAAGTCCTATTTCCCTAAGCATCAGGTTTGCCGAAGTTGTCGTATACGTAACAAGGTGTATCTTGTAGCCATAGCGTCCTATAAGTATTGCGATGATGAGAGGACCACCGGCAATACCAAGTTTCACGGGCACTGGGATTCCAGGAACAGCCACTGGCAGCGAGCCGAAGATGATACCCACTATTATACCGATAAATATTGTGGCGATGTTCGGAGCGTCAAGACGGCGCACTGAGTTGCCTAACTTGTCAGCAACACGATTTACCAAATCCTCTGGACCGACCACCATCACCCTGTCGCCCACCTGCAATGCAAGGCTCGGACTTGCGAAGAGTTCCATTCCCTGACGTGTCACACGTGTTACGTTCACACCATATACCGATGAGAAATGCATTGCTCCGAGCGTCTTACCGTTAACGGAAGAACGTGTAACGAGTATTCGCTTCGAAACCAACGGCATATCCTGCTCCTGCCAGTCCACCTCTACTTCATGCCCGATAAACGCCACAATCGCCTCTGCATCAGCCTCCGGACATACAATAAACAACTTGTCGCCAAGTTCAAAAACAGTGTCACGGTTTGGTATGCTCACGTGTCCGTCGTGCAGTATTCTCGAACATACGAAGTCGCGCTTCAGAAAGTCATGAACTTCGAGCAGTGTGCGCCCTGCAAGATACTGGTTTTCAACCTGAATGCTCATCATGTGAGGCTTTACAGCAGCATTAGTCTTGCTTGCCTCCTCAAGAGCCTTTTCCTCATTGTCGAGTTTAACCTTGCATATATAGCGTATCAGTATCGTTGCGCCGATTATGCCCATAACACCGAGCGGATAGGCACAGGCATATCCCGATGCAATCATGGGAGCATTGCTGCCGAACACCGTGCTCAATGCTTCGTTGGCAGCACCAAGACCGGGAGTGTTAGTCACCGCTCCGTACATAGTACCTATCATCATAGGCAGATTCACGGGGCTGCTCGTATCGAAGAATATGAAATAGCATGCAAACATCACTGCAACGTTGAGCAGTATCGCCCCCATTGCCAGCAAGTTAAGCTGTATGCCGCCCTCGCCGAAACTCTCGAAGAAGCCCGGTCCTACCTGCAGACCTATCATGAACACGAACAGGATAAGACCGAAATCCTGCACGAAGGTAAGGATATCCGTCGGTGCGGTCATACCAAGATGTCCTGCCAAGATGCCTGCAAACAGCACGAAAGTAACACCGAGCGAGATTCCTCCGAACTTTATCTTTCCCAGCAGTACACCCAGCGCAATCACAATGGCATAGAGCATTGCGATATGCGCCACAGATTCAGAATTTGTAAATAAATTCAAAAGCCATTCCATAATCTACTATTTTTGCGCTGCAAAGTTAGTAATTTTATTGCTCAAAATACAAGAAACGTGCATATTTTTTCTATGTAAATACCTCTTTTTTGTTTTTTTTGCAATTTATGTATGTGTTGTTTTTAGGGTATAAGAAAAAAACAAAATACGATTGTTGTTTTTTTCAGATAAAATGCTTACCTTTGCTGAAAAATTTAGTAATTTAATTTAAAGATTATACTTATGAACATTCCTCAAGCATTTTGGCTCGTTCCAGTAGCTTCGGTTGTAGCGCTCAGTATGGCGTGGTATTTTTTCCGTCAGATGATGCAAGAAGACGAGGGTACGCCTCGCATGTGTGAGATTGCAGGTCATGTGCGCCGTGGTGCCATGGCCTATCTCAAGCAGCAGTATCGTGTCGTAACAATTGTTTTCGTTGTGCTGGCACTCATCTTTTCGTTTATGGCATACATGCTGAAAGTACAGAATCCGTGGGTTCCCTTTGCTTTCCTCACTGGTGGTCTTTTCTCTGGTCTGGCAGGCTTCTTCGGCATGAAGACGGCAACATACGCCAGCGGCCGTACCGCCAATGCCGCCCGTAAAGGACTGAATCAGGGACTTCGCGTGGCATTCCGTTCAGGTGCAGTGATGGGACTTGTAGTAGTGGGCTTGGGCTTGCTCGACATAGCCATCTGGTTTCTTGTGCTGAGTTATTTCTATCAGGGCACTGGCATAGCCTTGATTACCATTACCACCACCATGCTCACCTTCGGTATGGGTGCTTCTACACAGGCATTGTTCGCACGCGTGGGTGGCGGTATCTATACAAAAGCAGCCGATGTGGGTGCTGACCTTGTTGGTAAGGTAGAACAGGATATTCCCGAAGACGACCCACGCAACCCGGCAACCATTGCAGACAACGTGGGCGACAACGTGGGCGATGTGGCAGGTATGGGTGCAGACCTCTATGAAAGCTATTGCGGCTCTATCCTTTCAACGGCAGCCCTCGGTGCTACGGCGTTTGCCCTGAACGGCGAGATGCAGCTGAAGGCTGTAATTGCCCCGATGATTATCGCTTCGGTGGGCATATTCCTTTCGCTCATTGGCATATTCCTCGTTCGTACAAAGGAAGGGGCAACGATGAAAGACCTGCTCAAGTCGCTGTCGCTTGGCACAAATGTTTCTGCCGTGCTAATAGCAATAGCCACTTTCATTATATTGTATCTTTTCCAACTTGAAAACTGGGTAGGCATAAGTTTCTCGATAATCACTGGTCTCATTGCCGGTGTCATCATCGGACAAGGCACGGAGTACTATACTTCGCACTCATATAAACCAACGCAGCAGATTGCAGAGTCGTCGCAGACAGGTTCTGCCACTGTGATTATTAAGGGTATCGGCACTGGAATGATTTCAACGATGATTCCCGTGGTTACAATATCCGTAGCCATTATGCTCTCATATCTCTGCGCCAACGGGTTCGACCTTTCTATGACAGCAGCCTCTATGAGCCGCGGTCTCTATGGTATCGGTATCGCAGCCGTTGGTATGCTGTCAACATTGGGCATCACCCTGGCAACCGATGCATACGGTCCTATAGCCGACAACGCAGGAGGAAATGCCGAGATGAGCGAACTTGCTCCCGAGGTGCGCCAGCGTACTGATGCACTCGATGCACTTGGAAACACTACGGCAGCCACGGGTAAGGGCTTTGCCATTGGCTCTGCCGCCCTCACGGCATTGGCTCTGCTGGCTTCGTATGTTGAGGAAATAAAGATTGCCATGGCTCGTGCCGTAGAGAACGGACGTGAGTTCATTGATGCAACAGGCAACGTGTTCAATCCCGAGACGGCAGACATGGTGCAGTTTATGGAGTTCTTCCAAGTAAACCTTATGAATCCGAAAGTGCTCGTAGGTGCTTTCATCGGCGGTATGGCAGCATTCTTGTTCTGCGGTTTGACAATGGGTGCAGTAGGTCGTGCAGCCCAGTCGATGGTTGAGGAAGTGCGCCGCCAGTTCCGCGAGATAAAGGGAATATTGGAAGGCAAGGCAACTCCCGACTATGGTCGTTGTGTGGAAATATCCACCCGTTCGGCACAGAAAGAAATGATATTCCCGTCGCTCCTCGCTATTGCCATTCCAATAGTAGTAGGCTGTCTGCTCGGTGTTGCAGGTGTCATGGGACTGTTGGTAGGCGGATTGACGGCAGGCTTTACACTTGCTGTATTCATGGCAAACGCCGGCGGTGCTTGGGACAACGCAAAGAAAATGGTTGAAGAAGGCAACTTCGGCGGCAAAGGCTCACCAAGCCACAAGGCAACAATCGTGGGCGATACCGTGGGCGACCCGTTCAAGGACACCAGCGGTCCGTCGCTCAATATCCTTATCAAGCTCATGTCGATGGTCAGCATCGTAATGGCTGGTCTCACCATTGCGTTCTTATAGCATACAATGGTAGTGAGTGATTCATAGTTCCTATGGAATTATTAGGTACTGAAATATAAAATAAAAATATCCTGCATAAGTTTTGCTGTTTCAGGAAATATCACTACCTTTGCAACATAAATGTAAACTAATATGTTATGGGAGATAAGGAACAGTTTGTACGTTTTGACTGGGCAATGAAGCGCCTGCTTCGCGACAAGGCTAACTATGTTGTGCTCGAAGGTCTTATCACAACGCTGCTTGGCAAGAAGATAACAATAAAGAAACTTCTTGAAAGCGAGAGCAATCAAGACAGTGATGATGACAAGCAGAACCGTGTTGACCTGCTTGCCGAGGACGAGTCTGGAGCACTCTATCTTATAGAGGTTCAGAACGAGACGGAGTTTGCCTATTTCCAGCGCATGCTGTTCGGTGCATCCAAGTTGGTTACGGAGTACATCAACCGCGGACAGGGCTACGAGAACATCCGCAAGGTATACAGCATCAACATCGTCTACTTCAATCTCGGTCAGGGCAAAGACATAGTGTATCACGGCAAGACTGAGTTCCGTGGCATGCACGACGGTGATATCCTGCAGTTGTCACCTTTCCAGAAACAAAAGTTCGATGCCGACGTGGTGAGCGACCTCTATCCTGAATACTATATCCTGAAGGCTAACGACTTCAACCGCTGGTCTCGTATGCCGTTGGAGCAGTGGATATATGTCCTTAGCACTGGCGATATTCCCGATGATGCCGATGCCCCTGGACTCAGTGAGGCACGCGAGAAACTTCGCCTTGCCCGTATGACAAAGGCAGAGCTTGATTCGTACTATCGTCATCTCGACAATGTCGTTATCCTTCGTGACAACATTGAGACGGCAAAGAATGAAGGTTGGCTGGAAGGTAAGGCGAAAGGTCGTGCAGAAGGTCGTGCAGAAGGCGAGTTTGAAAAAGCTAAATCCATAGCCCGTTCACTGAAACAAATGGGCATGTCCGATTCTGATATATCCAAGGCTACAGGACTTTCTATTGAAGAAATAGCTGCATTGTAATGTCTACAAGTAGAGCATAAGGCTTCATCGGTCAACGAAGCAGGCTTCATAAGCCAATGAAGCAGGCTTCGATGGCAATCGAAAGGGCAAGCGATGACAATCGAGACTATGTGCGTTTAAGTAAGAGAAAGCCGTACCGGAAAAATACAGTTGATAAACAAAAATGTGCAGACTCTTTATCTGCACATTTTTTGTTTGTTTTTGGAACAACTATTATTGTTTCCTTTTCTGTTTCCTTCTTTTGATATTAATCAAACTTTATGCTCTTCGAATATAGGTCTTTCGATTTCACCTTGAAACCAGAACCATTATCTGCGGCTCTTGTTGCTACGGCATCACCCTGTTCAACCTTGAAGCCTGTAAAGGCAAGACCGCTGCCAGAGACAGTGAACGTTACATTAGCAGCATCAGACTTTACCTTCCACCTGAAGACATAAATATCATTTCTTGCCACCTGACCATAACCTTTGATTTCGCCTGATGAAGTACCATATACGTGACCAGACTCCAACACGTAATCTCCTTGTGGGAGGAATTCCACCAGACTCGATGAACCTGTTGCAGGTTTGATATAACGCCCCGTTATTAAATTACCATTATTAGCACCGGCACTTAATGGCGTTAAACCTTTGATAGTTATTATCTGCCCCTTCTTCAATCTTGGGAAAGTGATTGACACACCAGTATTCAAACGAAGATAGTAACTATTTTCCCCTGGAGTGTTTTCTATATTAATGGTTTTCTCCCCCCCTGAACCTGTACCTGTATAACTGAAGAACAAACCTTTTGTCTCTGGTATAACCATATCGTGATTCTTACCTGCCATCAGTTCTTTATAATCATCATTCTTAGACCACTTATTATCATTATCAATAGCACTATTATACCAATGGTCAAACGTACCACCACTCGGTCGTTTTTCTGTGCGCATCACCTTCCACCAAGAATCACTTTCAATAGCCTTAATTGTGCCTGGATCAAAGTTTGTCAAATCTAAATCAAGTGTTTGAAGAGGAGCTTCCGATGTATTTGAAAGGATAAGCTGATAAACATGATTTCTTATCAATGGCCATGGAAGGGTCTCAGGAGAAGGAGCCGGCATAGTATTGTTCGCAACTCTGTAACCCTGGATTATATTCTCATAAGCATTCATACCATTCGGAGCTTGGTCAGAGGTCTGCATTGTGGGATATTTACTTTCACCTGTAGCATATGAATAACTATCAGCCACAACATTCTGAAGGAACAACGCAGGGTTGTTCTTATTTTCATAATTGGTAATGGGGAGACTATACACTTTGCCATCTATATCAAAGACCCAAGATATAACAGTACCTTCGCCGTTAGATGTCCTTTTTATATTATACAATTTTGAAGGGTCATTAAGATTACGTTCACCTGTATAAACCACATAATGATAATAGTCGGGATCATCGTCAGACATATCAACCTCCCCTTCGCAAGATACTCGAGCATTACGCTGTATGCAAGGATTGAATATACGCGGATAAGGAGTAGTTGGGGTTTCCATGGCAAATTTATTCATATCAAAGACCTTACCCTTAAAAGGCCAGTTCTTTTCTTTCCACGCTCCATAAAACCAACTCAGCCTTTCCTGATAAAGTTCTACAGAAGTCGTTAGGGAGTCACTGTCATTTTCAGAATTTGCCAATGTCGCCTTGGATATTGTTCCATAGTTCATTATAGCATCCAACTCGCAACGGGCATCATGATTAGGGTTCACAGGATCACCTTCCCACAGTTCGTTAGTAGGCGTCCATACATCCATCGGCTCACATCGAGCATAAATGTTAGGATAAGACATAAAAACAAATTTAGGTCCTTTGTTTATTTTGTAAGCAGACTTTGGTATTAATAGCTCCAGTCTTACCACTGAACGCAACAAAGAAACCTGCTTATGATTATAATTTTCATCATCTTGTTCATGCGTAATCTTGGAAAGGTTGAAAGGCGTACCTTTTGTCCATTTCTCAATCTTATCGAATTCCTGAACTCCATACATCGGAATAGGATGTTCATGACTGGGGTGTATAAATAAATTTATTTTCCATCCATGCTTATCTTTCCCTTCTTTATTCCAATCAACCCAACTGGAAGTGGCACTTAAGGTTGGTTTAATATCCGCATACTTATCTTCCCAATTGTCACCCCAGTTATCCATAATAAAATCGTAGAAACCGTGATACATACTCTTTCCATGATACATAGGGTCCCATTGGCAATGGTGCAGGTCGAAGATATCTTTTTTGCCAGTATGATTGGGATCCCAATAAGGTCCTCTGTTGTCATACCATTGCTTTGGCACTTTTATTGTGTCCAAATCTTTAAATCCAGGATACCAGTCAAGCTCCGGACGGTTAACGAGTATGGCAACCTTAAACGGTTCAGACTCCAATGTTTTGCGTATGGTTTTCCAGTCATATTCCATTGGTTCGCCCGTTTCCTCATTGATGTATGTATCATTACCATACGTAAACACCGGCACTGATACCAGCCACTCTGAATGGTCGCTATTAGGATTCAGTTTCTTTACCCAACGACTTTTCGACTCAAACAGGAAGGTGTCTTTGCTGTTGAAGAACAACACGCGGAACTTCTCTGGGTCGATATAGTTTTCCTTCTCTTCCAAGAGCAAGTCTATCGTACTATTGTGTGCAGCCCTTGTTCCTCCCATCTTGTCGAGCGTCACCGTCATATTCAGCGAATATCCACTCCTTATTCCTTCCGGGATATCGCTGTCCACGGGAGTCTCGCTCACACATGGGACCAGATCATCGTCGACACACGATGCCACGGCGACCAAAGCAAACAGAATTGACAGAATCTTAAATTTCATATCGTTATATCAGTTTAGCTGTTTTTTATTTTCACATTTAAAGTATAGGCACTCCAGTAGTTATCGGATGCCAGTCAAGGATATTGATTGTTACGTTTATGACATCGTTGATATCAATACGGTCGGGAACTATCGGTTGGGCGGGATCGTCTATGGAAGTTCCTATGTTCTTAATATCCTTAAGATTGAACATGTACCAGTTATTACGCACTACGCCATAGTCAGCCAATTTCGTCTGCTCTGCTTTTTCCGGATTTTTCGCTCCGTTGTGTAACACTGGTGCAGCATAATACATTTTACCATCGTAGAAATGGTCTACGGCACCTACCCACTCATACAAGAGCGACCTAATGTCGTCGTCAGTGGCATCACCCACAGGATCACCTTCAATTATTTCGTATCCAGCTGCGCCCTCACCTTTTTTCTCCTGTATAATGTCCCTTGTATATATCTTCAGCTTTTCTCCCTTGGTAGAGCGGATTGTTAACAACAGTTTTCCGTTTTCGTCTTCGAACCAAGGCAAGCGCATTCCATCGCCATGCAGAACCGTGGCTTTCACTAATGAGTCATATTTTTCCTTGAACTGTTCCTCTGTCATATTCTGTATTTCAAGAAGTCTTTCACTATTAAACCTCTCTATAATATTACCTGTAGCATCAGTGTAGCACAACTCATACTTGACAGTCGTGCCGTCTGCCGCGTTAGAATTTTCGGGCTTGGCTGTAAGATTTGTCTTTGCTGGTTCTTTACCGCCCCCAGCCCAGTCGTAAAGAACATAGTCCATTGTTCGTTGCGACGACAACGTATGGTTTAGTGAATGAACGAACGACACGAAGAAGTCTTTTTCCGACTTGTAGTACAGACCGTTGCGGTCGCGATACCAATGATGTCCGTCTGATTCGTACTCTCCCGTTTTTTCGTTTTTAATCTCCAGCTGCGCACAAACAAGCAAGTGTGTTCCTGCAAGCAAATTAGTACGAGAGTCAAGGTCTTGATTAATCACATTGTTTCCATAAGTGTTTTCTGTAGTATATACAACCCTGTTAAAGCCACCTTCACTTGTTTCGTCCACAATATCGTTGTATGAGTAGTTTGTGAGTGGAGATTGTCCCTGCGCATAATAGTCCAAATTGTTTTTCTCTATTGCGCTGCGATATTGCCATGGATACTTATCATAATTGACGTCATTATAATGTGGGTCTTCGCTCCAATACGAGCGGAAATAGCGAGGGTCGCTCCAGTCATCGTTTTCGCTTATTTGCTTAAATGGATAGCTTTGCGACTCCAATGCATTAACACTCCATCCATTCACCTTAATTCTCCAATACTTTGCCACAACATATTGTATAGTGTCGGGTGAACCCTCGCTTATACCATCGAAGAACAGCAAAGGGTCAGCACCAAATCCGCCCTCACTTTCAGGTATAGTCGGGTCATAAGTATCTTTTTCGGTGGTAAACGAGAACTTAGACAGCATACGCTCTACGTGTACATGCAGTTCCTTCTTCTTGTCAGGGTCTGTAGTATAATGTTCCGGCAATATCTCAACCGCAGTATGCACCATGTTGTCGCTACTATAGACGGAGTTTGTCATTGTAATTCGTCCGCCGTCACGCCCAACATTTTTGGGGTCGCCACTACTCCATATTCCTGTTAAAACTTCTTCCAACTTTGTTTTACCAACCTCGGTGTTTTGCTTCAATTGTTCATAGATGCTTGTACCATTCAATATCACGAGGCACGATTTAGGCCACTTGTTTTCCTCATCGACACCTTCTTTAGGATAAAACTTTGTAGTGTATAGCGTTTCAATATAATCATCTGGATTATAATCACCGTTATGACCTGGATTATCCTTATGACCTGGATCAAATTTAAGAGTATCTATAGAGAAAAGTTTTTCATCTCCATCAAAGAAAATCACAAAGTTACCATTTTCTCCAATTTCGTGCTCACCTTCACCTCCATGCACAAAGTCTCCGTTTTCAGCATTTGTATTGTCCTCATTGCCTGTGTAGACAGCGCGGGTTTGCGACGAGTTATTAATAGACTCAATCTTTAAGGATAGATAACATGCACTGTTACCATTAGAGGAGTTACCAATATTGGCTGAATCATCAAACTTGTCATCTACGCACGATGTGAAGGCGAGAAGTGCAAGAAAAAAAGCTGCTATGTAATGTCTGCGTAGTATCATGAAGCAAATATCTACCTTATATTATTATATTAAAACTCAACGTAATTGACGCGTACAATCCATGCATTTACGGATATGCATACGTTCATCCAGCTTCCGTGCTGCAGGAAGAACATCATATTCCAACGGCTCTGGCGGTCAAGGAACTCTTGATCGTTCTTAATCCAACTGTCACCAAATCCTCTGATGAGCATAAGATATTCTATCAGCGGAATGTCTATAATGGTGTTAGGATTGCCGTACTTGTCTTTTTCCGTACGCGAAGTTATCACCAGTCGTGCGGTGGCCAGATGCTCAACAAGGAGCCTTGATGTAGAGAACTCTGCACATGCCACCTGTACCGGGCGCTCGTTGTCTTCTTCAAGTCGTATACCATTACCACCGTACAGGTTCGACACACTACCCGTGATGCGGTTTTCAGCCGCGTATGGTTTATATATTGGTTTGTAGTCTGCTGTTGCTATTTCCACAACATCGTTGTTGGAGTCAAGCACAAAGTTGTCGTCTATAATTTTAAAATCATAGTCGGCATAGTTTACTTGGTATGGGTATTCGAGTTCCTGCAGAATAACCTGAATATTATTCACGTCGTTCATCAGGTACACTGTTTCTTCTCTGTATGTAGTGTTGTAGTCTTTATCTGTAAGTTCTACCTCCAATGTTCCATAGAAGAGACCGCCAGTGCGATCTTCGATATTGTGGAGCCGCACATCGCTTTCGGCCTGCGCATTGCGTGGCAAAGTTACAAGGATATCATCTTTCTTCGCACTTGGTGTTGATGTCCAGTCGGGTGTCAGGTTGAAGCGAGAGTGTTCGCATGCCGTGCCACCATAGACCATAAGCAAATACTTACCGTTGTCGAGCGGGATATTCATCCTGTAACTGTCGTTGCGAAGTGCATCTGAAGTTTCCTTGAACTGCGTCACATAGTTGCCGTTGCTGTCAAATACGAACACATTGATGCAGTCTACATTGGCGGCAAAGGCATTAGCACCCGGCTCCATGTGGTAATCGTAGACGAAACGCAGTGCCACACCATGCAGACAGTCCTGCTCATCGTCGAATATAGAGTCACAAGAAGAAAACCCTAAGGCAAGGCACAACATCCCGAGGAAGGAGAGCCGCTTGGCTCCCTCCCTCAGCATATTGTTAAAATAGACGCTTTTCAAGTTCATTTTCATTTTAGCGTATTAAGTTTCTGTTTCTTTTAGAATTCTATGTCATTTACACGAACAACCCAAGGCAGTACCTCTACCTGAACCTGCATATAAACCTTATCCTCCTCGTCTGGATCCTCAGGATCTACTGGATCTGGGTCGTTTTCTGGGATATTTGGATGACCAAGTTCGCCAATCTTTGTTACAGAAAGTTTGTAAACATTGTTGCGAACAGTAGCAAACTCCATTGGTGCCATTATACTATTATTGTTATTGCTGTTGTGGCGATTCCAGTAGAAGTAATAGCAGTAGTAGCCCCATCCAGAGCCTTCTTCACCCATATTCTCGTTGCTTACCTCATAGATGGTAATCTTCTTGCCAATAACCAGCTTCTTGAACTCATCGCTCGACTCATCCAAGTCAACAGTATAGCCTGTTCTATAGTCTGTTTCAATATCATCATATAGCAGTCCTCTACCGTAAATCTCATCCCAGATTTCTACGGTCAATTTAGTGTCATTTTCAGTAACATTTTCTTTGTACTCAAATGTTTTACCGTTCAGTACCCAATTACCGAAAATTTCGTTCAATACACCATAAACCTGTCCAGATACACCTTCGGCAACAGCACTCGCAACAAGGTCTTTAACACCTGCGTAAAGAATACTATTGTAGAAATAAAGTATAGGATAATCATAACCATTTCCATCCTTATCCTCGTCACTGCCTTTCAATGGAGTATGAGCTGCAGCTTTATCAAGAGCTTCTTTTACACTATCAGATATATATGGATATTCCACACCATTTGCAAATGTCATCTTATCATTTATATCAGTACCTGGAATAATGGCAGCCCTGAATACAACACCTATACTCTGAACAGTCTTCTGATTTTCTACAGGAGCAGGAATTGTATTCTCTGTTACATAGCGCCAGATTTTATAAGAGCCTTTTGGGTTGTCTTCATCAAGATTCCATGTATCATTTAATTTATCCTCACCCAAAACATCTTTGATATTGTCTGCATACCAATTAGAGAAATTATATTGTTTCTTAAGGCTGTCATTCTTTGCATCATCTTCAGTTTTAGAAGTCTCAAACAATGGGAAATTGAAATGATCCCCAGCATTATATGTATTAATGCCATAATGTTTGCCCTTATCAGCCCAATCGGTATCTATAACAAAATTTGTATTATAGGGTTGTGTCTGCAACTCTGCACCACCAACAGTAACAGCATCATTCTTAGCATTATCTTTAATAGCATCTCCTTCACCGTTTGCAGATACACGACGCAAATAATAGTATTTCTTACTCATATTAACAAGACCCATACGAGTCAATTGCACACTTATGAGATTGATTTCATCTTTTGTTCCCGATTGACCTGTTTTAACTTTTAGATCGTATCTGTAAGAACCGTCTGTATATTCACTACCATCCTTATAGTCAATACGAGCAGCCGTGCGCTCCACATAAACAGGACCTTCTTGTGACAAATCGAAAGGTTTTTCCTCAGTGGTATAATCATTCCAACCGTCTGGTGTTGAAGGGAAATTGACATAACGAATTCGTGAATTGCTCATCAGGAAAGAACGACTTGACCATATTGAGTTTTGTATTATAGGACTTGTTCCGGGTGCGGAACCTCCTTCTACCACTTCTCCGTTCCAGTCGAGCCAATCATTACCATGAGTTCCTGCTTTCGCATACGCCTCAAATTGGTCAAACAAATCTGCAGTATAGTTACAGAATGCATAAACATTTACTTTTTGATTGTTCTTAAGCAAGTTCGCATTTTCGTAAGCATTATTAATTTCTTCACGCGAAAACTTTTGACTTACAGTAAAATTAAATCTTTCATTCAATGGGTCATTATTAGGCCACTGCGTTATACCAGATACAACTGAATGGGTGATATAGTTGTCGTTTTCAGCATCAGCAAGGACAAGAAGCATAGAACGCACATCGTTCTCATAAGCATAACCATACTCATAGTCTGGATTTTCGTCTGAGTTTGTATCTTGGTCTTCACCGTTTTGTCCTCCATCATCCGTTGTACTACGTGTAGTTGTCCCAGATGGGAGTGACACTGCTATGTTCATATAAACATAGCTTTCATCGCCTTGAAGCTTGTCTGAAATAGCATCGTCAGTCAGTTTGTCAGAACAGCCGAGCAATCCTAAAGCCAGCACAGCAAGCGTCATTCCTGTTACTTTGTTTCTCATAACTTTTTAAATTTTTGTTTTGTTAATATTATCTTTGTTTTTTTTATTTCCCTGAATATTCCAGAATTTCTTTCACCGTCTTGAGAGCTTCGCTTGCCTCAGGCAACTTGCCCTCTACCTGCGAGAACATCTGTACGGCAGTTGCGTTGTCGCCCTGCAATGCTGCAAGCACACCACGTGCATAAATGGCTTCGTTGCCGTTGCCTGCCTTTGACAAATACCTCGTTGCAGTAACAATGTCGCCACGGCTCATTGCCGAATTGGCAGCATTGACGTTTGCTGTTTCATCGTTAGGATACATACGCACGGCTGTATCGAACACGTTATTATATTCATCGCTGCCTGGCTCGTAGCTCTGTGCAAGCAGGAACATTTCGTTGAGCGACAGCTTCTGCGGAGCAGTAGCCATTATCTGACGTATCTCATTGATGTCGTTATATGTGCGTATGGTATATTCTATGGTATAGTCAGAGTGGCGCAGTGCCGGATATACCTCTTTCAACAGGAACGCATACTGCACTGGATAGGTACTCTGTATCTTAGAGTTCTTAGGGTCTGGCTCGAGATTGCTGTCAATAATGGCAAGTATACCATCGCGGTTGGCAATGTTGGATTTCACCACATAGTCACGCAGACCAGCCCAGTCCTCTGGCTCGTAGTCCGTTGAGATAAAATCGTTGGAGAAGTGATAGAGTTTGCGCACATATTGCTTGAGCGACTCGGTACGTCCCTTTGCAAGCCTTATGTTGTTGGCGTATGAACCCTCGGGAGACGCAAAACCCTTGATAGTAATGCGTTTTACAGTGATATCCTTGTCGCTACGCACGGAGTCTATTGTAGAGATAATCTTGTTAAGCTCATAAACATTGTTGCGGTAGCTTGGATTTATTTCCGTGCGGTTGACAACGAAGTCAACAAAAGCCCTGCCAGAGAGTTCGCGAGTCTTGGTGGCATCGGCAACTGGGCGTACATAGCGGAACATAGGTGAGTATTTAAGCTCCCTGTAATTAGCGAGGGGCTCTGCCCATTCAAGCAGCAGCTTGCGGCAGCATCCATACTCGCTGCGACGCAGATAGAGCTGCGAACCGTTCATCCATTCAGCGTATGGCACTGTCTGCGAATAGTCCATTGTCTCTGGACGCTCTGACCATCGTATTGTCGTTTCTCCCTCGCCTCCAAGCGGTTTTTCTCCTGCACGAAGATACTGATACCAGCGTGTACGGCTGTAAAGACCTACGGGCTGGAGCACGAGCGTGTCTGCACCTTTTACAATCATAGGTGAAAACACAGCTACATGGTTGCCGTCGAGGTCGAACTTACCGAGGTCGAAGTTCATACCAATGGTCATAAGCTCTGCATTGCGCTTCATAGCAATATCGGAAATGCCTATGCCACAGGCGGTGCCGTCGGTAGCGACACTTTGGGAAACTGTCTGCGCAGTGGCAGGCATCATGGCAGCAATGCTAAGCACTGTTGCCAACACATATTTATATATATATAGGTTTCTCATAACTTGCGTTCGCTATTTGTTAGAATTCATATACAAGGTTTATAGCAGCCTTCGTAGGTCCCACATAGTGGTGTGGTTTATCCTCTTCAATCTTCTTGCCACATCCTGCACACTCGAACACGTCGTAGCGGGTATAGACATAGCCGAAACCAGCCTCAAGCTCAAGATTCCAGTGGCGGTTGAGGATAAAGGAATAGCCGTATGCCACGCCTGCTCCTACATACCATCCTTGATGGCGATGGTCTGTAAGGTCTGAGAAATCTGTGCCAAGGAACTTGATGCTGTTCTTGATGTTGCCAAAATTGTACTCACCGCCCAAAAGGTGGAAACCAAGAAAATGCCCAGCAAAGCGGTCGCAGAACCAATAGCGTGCCTCTGGCTGTACGAGCCAATGCTTCCATTTGTGTTCATTGACTGTCCAATTGTTATAGTTACCCGAGAGGTCGAACGACCAACGTGGGGCAAGACCAACCTCAAGTCCAGCATTAACCGTGAGGGTTGCATCATAGAGCAGGTTTGTCTTCAAGGCAACATTCTGCCCTCTCGCACTAACGAGAGTTCCAAGCAGAAAAACCAATAAAAAAAGCCTTTTCCTAACTTTCATCGTGTTATATTTTACAATCAAAAAAAATCAAAAAATGTTTCTAATAACATTCAATCTTCATTAATAAAGATTTAAATTCTGTTGCAAAGATAATTATAATAAATTAAATGGCAAAATATTTTCATTAAAAATTTCAAATATTTTTTAATATGTTACATTTCTACGGTTATATTGTTTGTATAAAGCACTGATTTTAAGCAATAAACTAAAAGAAATCTCTTTCTTGTGGTAGAAAGAGATTTTCATGCTTAATTTTTATATCAAATTATTTCTTACTTTCTTCAGTTGCCTTTGCCGGCTTATAGCGCTTGTTCAGTCCGTTTACAACCTCCTGCGTAATGTCATACGTCTTGGAAGCATAGAGAATATTGTCGCCAGCTTTTGAGAGAATGATATCGTACTTCTTTATCTTGTTATACTCTGCCAAGAAATGATTGAGCGAGTCACGCAAAGCCTCGTTATATTTTGCTGTCTCTGAATCGAGCTCCTGTGCCAAACGCTCCTGCAACTCCTGCAAGCTCTGTTGCTGGCGCTGTATGGCAGCCTGCTGGCTCTCTGCCTGTTCACGGCTCGTAAAACCGTTGTTCTGCAACTTCTGCTGGAAATTGGCTGCCGCTGTTTGCAACTGCTGTCCCTTCTGGTTAAGTGTGTTGCGCGCATTGTTGCCCTTCTTCTGCAATATCATAGTGTAGTCCTTCGCAAACTTATACTGCGACATAAGCGAG
>JAFLSE010000007.1:0-74064 GCA_022511075.1 Prevotella sp. | reverse complement strand
ACATCCACGTATGCAATCTTCACACCACCTTCAGTCTGCTCTGTAACAGGCTTTTCGTCCATTTTAGGTTGTGAGTTGTTGCACGCTGTCATTGCCATTGCTGCCACTGCAACAAGCATCGTACTAAAAATTTTGTTTCTTTTCATCTTTCTTTATTTTTGTTTATTGTTTTTCTTGCCTCTCTGTCCTGCTCTATCACGCATTTTATTCCCCGTTCCTTCATAGCCTTGCTGTCGCCAATGTGTTGCGAGGAAAATTCACCGTCACGCCTGAAAAACAGCTTGATACATAAAAAAATTATGCATATAGCAATTATTAACGTTGAGATGAGCAGAAGTTTAACCATTATTTATTATCTTTGCACAGTAAATGCCTCCTTGACATCTATCCTCTGCAGGTTTGCGTGCAAAGGTAGTATATTTTTTTGAAATAACGACAAACTTAACAAAAAAAGATTATAAAATGGCTAAAATTGAACTAAAACCTGCTGGCGTATTCCAGCAGTTTGCGAAAATCAACGAGATTCCCCGTCAGTCGAAACACGAGGAGAAAATGATAGAATATCTCAAGAACTGGGGCGAGAGCCATGGATTGCCCACAAAGGTGGATGCCACGGGCAATGTGATAATATCGAAGCCAGCCACTCCCGGCTACGAAAACCGCAAGACACTCATCTTGCAGAGCCACATGGACATGGTGTGCCAGAAGCTGCCCGAAAAGGAATTTGACTTTGCTACCGACGCAATACAGACGGTTGTTGACGGCGAATGGCTGCGTGCCGACGGCACTACACTTGGTGCCGACGACGGTATTGGCTGTGCAATAGAACTTGCCATTCTTGATGCCGATGACATTGAACACGGTCCGTTGGAATGTGTGTTCACACGCGACGAAGAGACGCAGCTCACCGGTGCAAGCGGCATGGAAGCAGGATTTATGACGGGCGACTGGCTCATCAACCTTGACAGCGAGGACGAAGGACAGATTTTTGTTTCCTGCGCCGGCGGCAAGACAACCTTTGCCACATTCAACATCACTCGTGAACAAGCCCCCGAAGGTTATTTCTTTTTGGAAACAAACATAAAGGGACTCAACGGAGGACACTCTGGGGCGGACATCGACAAGAAACGTGCCAACGCAATAAAGATTCTCACCCGCTTTGCCTACAAGGAGATGCAGCAGATGGACCTTCGCCTTGTTAGCCTTGATTCGGGTAGTGCCCACAATGCTATTCCTCGCGACGGCAGAATGGTGTTTGCTGTTCCAAGCAGCGAGAAGGAGAACGTGCGCGCCCACTGGAACATCTTTGCCGCAGAGGTACAGGACGAGTATCACGTTACCGACAGTACTATGGAGTTCAATATGCAGAGCACCAACAACACAGAGGTTATGACTCGCGATGACAGCAAGCGCATAATCACAGCACTGCAAGCTGTTGACAACGGTGTGTTGAACATGTGCCAGGACGAGGCATTGGAGTGGATGGTGGAGACATCGAGCAACCTTGCCGTGGTAGAGACTGCTGCCGACAAGGTTAGTGTCATCACCTCGCAGCGTTCAAATGTTATGTCTGCCCTCGACAATATGTGCAGCACCGTAAGGGCAACATTCGAACTTGCAGGTGCAGAGGTGGAGCACAACGACGGCTACCCAGCATGGAAGATGAACGCATCGAGCAAACTCACCGAACTTGTGAGCAGCACATACGAGCGCCTTTTCGGCAAGAAGCCCGAAGTGCTCGGAATACATGCCGGCTTGGAATGCGGTCTTTTCTCGGAGCGCTATCCCAATATGGACATGGTTTCCTTCGGTCCTACTCTGCGCGACGTACATACTCCTGCTGAGCGTCTGCATATTCCAAGCGTACAGGTTGTATGGGATCACATACTTGAAATAATGAAAAACATTCCGGCTTCTGTATAAAATAATATGTGATAGCTGTTTTTAATTACATAAACATTTGGCAGCTAAAAATAAAATGTACGCGAGGGATTTTCCTCGCGTACATTTATTATATATATAGGAATCTATTTGCTACTTATTCCTTGTCGAGCAGAATGTTCATCATCGCAACGGCAGACTTCGATACAGGAGTACCAGGACCGAAGATTGCAGCAACGCCTACGTTGTAGAGGAATTCATAGTCCTGTGCAGGTATCACACCGCCGGCAATAACCATAATATCCTCGCGACCGAGCTTCTTCAACTCCTCGATGAGCTGTGGAATGAGGGTCTTGTGACCTGCTGCCAACGATGAAACGCCCACGATGTGAACATCGTTCTCCACCGCCTCACGGGCAGCCTCTGCCGGTGTCTGGAACAACGGACCCATGTCTACGTCGAAACCGCAATCGGCATAGCCTGTTGCAACTACTTTTGCACCACGGTCATGACCGTCCTGTCCCATCTTTGCAATGAAGATACGCGGACGGCGACCTTCCTGCTGTGCGAATTCCTCTGTGAGCTTGCAAGCCAAGTCAAATTCGCTGTCGTTCTTGCTTTCTGATGAATACACGCCTGAAATAGTTCTAATTACTGCCTTATAACGACCTACGACTTCCTCGCAGGCATCACTGATTTCTCCTAACGTACAACGCAACTTTGCACACTCTATGGCATGTGCAAGCAAGTTGCCGTTGCCTGTGCGGACACACTCTGTAAGTTCGGCAAGGGCTTTCTTGCAAGCAGCCTCATCGCGTGTGGTGCGTATCTGCTTCAGGCTTTCCTCCTGCTGCTTGCGAACAGCGGTGTTGTCCACCTCAAGGATGTCGATTGGGTCTTCATGGTCAAGACGATACTTGTTGATGCCCACGATTGTCTGAACACCAGAGTCGATACGTGCCTGCGTGCGTGCGGCAGCCTCCTCGATGCGCATCTTTGGCAGACCTGTCTCAATGGCCTTTGCCATACCGCCCATCTTCTCAATTTCCTGAATGTGCGCCCAAGCCTTGTGAACAAGCTCGTTTGTGAGCGACTCAACATAGTATGAGCCAGCCCATGGGTCGATGTGCTTGCACACCTTCGTCTCGTTCTGAATGTATATCTGGGTATTGCGCGCAATACGTGCAGAGAAATCGGTGGGCAGTGCGATAGCCTCGTCAAGAGCGTTGGTGTGAAGGCTCTGCGTGTGTCCGAGTACGGCTGCCATAGCCTCGATACAAGTACGACCAACGTTGTTGAATGGGTCTTGTTCGGTGAGCGACCAACCTGATGTCTGGCTGTGCGTGCGGAGTGCGAGCGACTTAGGATTCTTTGCCCCGAAGCTCTTCACAATCTTTGCCCAAAGCAGACGGGCGGCACGCATCTTGGCAATCTCCATGAAGTGGTTCACACCGATAGCCCAGAAGAAGCTCAAGCGTGGTGCGAATGCATCAACGTCGATACCTGCGTTCACTCCGGCACGAATGTAGTCCATACCGTCGGCAAGAGTATATGCCAGCTCGATATCGGCTGTAGCACCTGCCTCCTGCATATGATAACCCGAAATAGATATTGAGTTGAACTTCGGCATATTCTGCGATGTGTACTCGAATATGTCGGCGATAATCTTCATTGAGAATGCAGGCGGATAGATGTATGTGTTGCGCACCATGAACTCCTTGAGAATGTCGTTCTGGATTGTACCTGCCATCTCCTCCAACTTTGCACCCTGCTCAAGACCTGCCACGATATAGAAAGCAAGAATTGGCAGCACGGCACCGTTCATTGTCATTGATACAGACATCTTGTTGAGCGGAATACCGTCGAAGAGCACCTTCATGTTCTCCTCGTTGCAGATAGACACACCAGCCTTGCCCACATCACCCACAACACGCTCGTTATCGGGGTCGTAACCACGGTGCGTAGGAAGGTCGAATGCCACAGACAAACCCTTCTGTCCAGATGCAAGGTTGCGGCGATAGAAGGCATTACTTTCTTCTGCCGTTGAGAATCCTGCATACTGGCGGATAGTCCAAGGACGGAAAGGATACATCATTGAGTAAGGACCACGCAGGAACGGTGGAATACCAGCCGTATAGTCAAGGTGTTCCATACCCTCAAGGTCTTCCTTTGTGTAAACAGGCTTAACCTCTATTTGTTCGGGAGTTTTCCAATTAGGCACAATGCCGTTGGCCTTCTGCCACTCCGAGCCGTTGGCAGCCTTTATGCCGCCAAATATGTCAATGTCTTTAAAATTCTTTCTCATAGTTGCAGTCCTCCCTTATTTGATACCTAATTTCTCGTTATATGCTTTCAGTGTCTGCAGTACGTCGCACTTCACGTGAATAAAGTTCTCAATGCCCTTAGCCTTCAAATCCTCCATGCATGCAGGAGCACCGGCAACAATGAACATTGCACGACCGTCGAGATACTTGAACGCAGGCTCTGCATATTCTGCATACTCCTCGTCGGAAGAGCAGAGTACCACGATGTCTGCACCAGCGGCAACGGCAGCGTCTACACCTTCCTCTACGGTTGCAAAACCAAGGTTGTCAATAACCTTGTAGCCGCCGCAGGCAAGGAAGTTGCAACTGAACTGCGCACGTGCCTGTCGCCAAGCAAGACTACCAATAGTGAGCATAAATGCCGTAGGCACTTTTCCACTTTCCTCGGTCTGTATGCGCAAGTCTTCAAACTCAGCAGCAAGACGTGTACTGTTGATGCTCTTGAACGGAGCATTATCCTTGCTTGCACAGCAGCACTTTCCTGCAATACTGCGCTTGCCTTCGCTTGTCTCTGTGAAGTTAGGGAACTGGTTTGTTCCGAGCAGGAACTCACGGCGCTTGCCTGCGTCCTCGTGACGCTTCTTGTTCGTTGCGTTGATGTCGTCCTGAACAGTACCTGCCTTGATTGCCTCAAGGAATCCGCCCTGCTCCTCAACGGCAAGGAATTTCTTCCAAGCAACGTCGGCAAGCGATGTTGTCAGTTCCTCTATGAAGTAAGAGCCGGCAGACGAGTCTACAACCTTGTCGAAATGGCTCTCCTCCTTCAACAGCAACTGCTGGTTGCGTGCTATGCGCTCCGAGAAGTCGGTAGATTGCTCAAAAGCTGCGTCGAACGGAGATACCACGATGCTGTGAACGCCTGCAAGGGCAGCACTCATCGTCTCGGTCTGCGTGCGCAACAGGTTTACATAACTGTCAAACAATGTAAGGTTGTATGTAGATGTCGTTGCATTCACGCACATCTTGCAAGCGCAGTCACACTTCGGTTCATACTGTTTCACGATGTTTGCCCACAGCATACGTCCAGCACGGAACTTGGCAATCTCCATGAAATAGTTCTCTGAAATGCCCATGTTGAACTTTATCTTTCTTGCAGCGAGTGTTGCATCAACACCTGCCTCGGTCAACTGGTGCATATACTCGTTACCCCATGCGAGGGCATAGCCGAGTTCCTGACCGATGTATGCGCCTGCATTGTTGAGCGATGCAGCATTAACGGTGATGCAACGGAAGTTAGGATAGTCCTTCAGCGTCTCCACCAGTTCCGCAGCGTGTGCAAGCACGGGAGTAACGTCCTTGCCCTTCATCACAATCTTCTCCATCGGGTCCCAGTCAATCGAGCCTACAAGCTTCTCCTTGTCGTAGCCCTTCTTCTCGAAATAGGCTGTGAGAATCTTGGCAAACTCGAGTGAGCAGCGCTTGCAGGTGTTGAAGTTCAGTTCAACGCAATCGCACAAGATGCCGTCGAGCAATGTCTCTACGAACTCAGCGCTTACGCTGTCGCCCGGGAACTTGAAGCCGAGCGAGTCAACACCCTTGTTCAGGATGTCCAACGCCTTTGCGTTTGCCGCCTTTGCATCGTCAACAACGATGTCTTGGCGCACATACCACGAATTGTTGTCTTTCTTGTTTCCGCGAACAAACGGGAACTCTCCCGGCAGTGCATCAGGAGTCTGAAGTTTCAGAACGTCCTCCCTGCGGTAGAAAGGCTGCACGTTGAAGCCTTCGTTTGTCCTCCAAACGAGTTTCTTTTCAAAGTCTGCACCCTTCAGGTCCACTTGAATCTTGTCAAGCCATTCCTGCTTGGTGGGAGCTTGAAACTCGCCAAAAAGTTTTTCTTTTTCTACTGACATAGTTTAGAGTTTATATTATAATATAAAAATTTGTTTGTCTTGTCCATTCATTAGTTGGCGCAAAATCTGTGCAAAGATATAACATTTTTGCGTATTGCCAAAATATTCACATTTCTTATTTAGTATATTTAACGTATAGCCATACACAACATAACCTCGGTTATGCTTTTGCTTCTGTGTATGTCTTTTCCTACAATCCCTTATGTTTACGACTACAAAATAAAGCAAATTTGCATTACTAATGAAAAATTTTATATGTTTTTTTGCATTACTAATGAAAATTATGTATATTTGCAAACAAAATCAACAGAGATGAACAAAGAGATTATTGCCAACATAATACGTGAGGGACAAGATTTTATACCCGAGATACAATTATATCGCCGTCAGGCTGAATATGAGGCACAAGGCAATTATGTGTTTGTGGGAGTCAGACAATGCGGGAAATCGTATATGTTGTATCAACGTATCCAGCAATTATTGGAAGAGGGTCACGATATACGTAAAATGGTATACGTGAACTTTGACGACGAGCGTTTGCAGGCAATCAAAGCAGATGAATTGGACTTGATTCTTCAAGCCTATGGCACAATGAATGATGAAAAACCATTTCTTTTTTTCGATGAGATACAAAACGTGGATGGCTGGGAACATTTTGCAAGAAGATTGGCAAACCAAAAGTATCAAGTATTCATAACTGGCAGCAATGCCCGTATGCTCGGGCGTGACATAGCAACTACACTTGGCGGAAGATACTGGACTCGCAATGTATATCCTTTCACATTCAATGAGTATTTGGGCAGCCTCGGTATTGCCCTCGACAAGCAATGGTTTTACAGTTCGCGCACAAGAGCCACAGTGGAACGTGCCTTTGACAACTATTTCCATTTCGGTGGATTTCCAGAGGTACGGACATTAGTGGCAAAGCGCCTATGGCTGAACGATATATATAACAAGATTTTCTTCTCTGACCTTGTGGTGAGAAACAAGATTCGCAATGAAGCCGCACTGCGTCTTACTGTCCGCAGATTGGCGGAAAGCGTTAAGCAGCCACTGGCTTATAACCGAATAAGCAATTTGGTAAAGAGTACCGGAGTAAACTGCCAACCCAATACCGTGATGGACTTTATAACATTTTTGCGTGATGCCTGCATATTGTTCTCACTCAAAAACTACACCTCAAAATTCTCTGAACGCGAAACGATAAAAAAGCATTATTTTGTTGACAACGGATTATTGAATATATTCCTTAACAACGACCAGACATCACTTTTAGAGAACCTGTGTGCAATACACCTATACCAACGCTATGGCAATGAGCAGTTGTATTTCTATAACAAAAATGTAGAGGTAGATTTCTATTTGCCCGAAAAGCATACTGCAATACAAGCTTGCTATAGTATGGGCGATACAAATACATCGGAGAGAGAAATCAACGCCTTGCTAAAACTGCACTCTTTTGAGCCGCTTGAACAAGCCTTAATTATCACACGTGATGAGGAAAGCACAATAAAAAGAGGTAATCTCACAATAGAAGTAAAGCCTATTTGGAAATGGCTATTGGAGTAAATGCCTTATGACAACGATTACAAGATTATTAGCTATGCTTTTGTACTTATCTAAGACATCGTTATGTTCATTTAGAATGAACATTTCTACTCATTTTTATTCATTCCGAATGAACATTTTTACAAATTTTCTTGCGTATACAAAAGAAAAACATTACCTTTGTAGCCATATAAACAGCTAATTATGAAAGATTTATTAAAGCAGATAATATTTGAACAGCAAGAAACAATCCGTAAGGCAGTTACCGGTACTATACCGAGAGCAATAGACAGTGAATGGTTAGAGACATCTGAGATACTGATAATATCCGGTATTCGTCGCTGTGGAAAGTCTACACTGATGCAGCAGATGCGTGAAAAACTACAAGAACAGGATTTCTATTTCAATTTTGATGATGAACGTCTTGTCTGCTTTTCTGTATCAGACTTTCAGACATTGCAGGAATGTTTCTTTGAACTCTTCGGTGAGCAGCATACATATTATTTTGATGAGATACAAAATATTGCAGGTTGGGAAACTTTTGTGCGCCGTCTTTACAACGAGGGCAACAAAGTGATTGTTACCGGCTCAAATGCCCGTATGCTCAGTCGCGAACTGGGCACACATCTTACGGGGCGTTATATAGCGGTGGAACTTTTCCCATTTTCTTTCAGCGAATACCTTCAATTCAAAAATATAACCACACAGAAAAAAGACTTTTATACCACAGCAGGACGCACCGCCTTGCTTACACATTTCAAGGACTATCTTTCCAAGGGTGGTTTCCCAAGATATTTGCAGTCTTTATCTTCAAGATACCTGTCATCTCTCTATGAAAGCATAGTTTATCGTGATGTTATGGCACGCAACGCATTGTCAAATGAGAAAGAAATACAGGAACTTGTTTTCTATCTTGCCAGCAATGCCACAAAGCGCATAACATACACATCTTTGGGAAAGACCATAGGCATACGTCACCCTGAGACAGTAAAAAACTATTTGGAGTATATACAGCAGACATATCTCATCTATCAGCTGCTGAAATACGACCCGTCACTGAAAGTTCAGATGAAGAATCCAAAAAAGGTTTATTTTATAGACAATGCCATAATACAACGCATAGGATTCAATGCCACCGATAATATTGGTGTTGGTTTGGAAAACCTTGTTTTTATAGAGTTGAAGCGTAGAGGCTGCGACATATTCTATCATTCCGGCAAGAAAGAATGTGACTTTGTTGTGCGTAAAGGCACTAAGATTGTCGAGGCTTACCAAGTAACCCTATCTATGGCGGAACAAAAGACACGGGAAAGGGAAATTAATGGAATAAAAGAGGCAATGCAGACATTCAACCTGTCTGTCGGCTATATAATAACAATGGAGGAAAAAGAAACCTTCACCACTGATTATGGTACAATATATGTTATTCCTGCGTGGGAATGGCTTTTACAAGGTTGAATACACAGCAGCGTAACTATAGTTTATTAGTCCTTAAACTTACATTCGGAAGAGAAACGAAAAAACCGTTTGTCTCACAACAAACGGTTTCAAAACAAACTACTTAAAAACTAATCTACTAAAACAAATCAAAATCTATCTTCTTTTCTGAATGCAAAGGTATTGAGTTTTCTGTTCCTTGCAAAACATATTTATGACAAAAACACAACAAAATTGATTTAGATTAAGCATTGTGGAGTGTACGCACACAAATAGCCGGCATTTTGCAAAGTTCAGCTTGCAAAATGCCGGCTAAAACATTAATTTGTGTATCTCGCTTACTTGCCGCCTTTGAGTGCGCTAATGCTCTCTTTCAGCGCAGCTATCTTCTCCTCGCTGTCCAATTCCTTCTTGCGCTCCAATGCCACAACCTGCTCTGGCGCATTGGCTACGAAACGCTCGTTAGACAGTTTCTTTCTGACTCCTGCAAGGAAGCCTTCAAGATGCTTCAGCTGCGCCTCCATTTTCTCTATCTCCGCAGCAACATCAATCATGCTGCCTACAGGCACGGCAAACTCGTCAGTTCCAACCATAAAGGCAGAGGCTGTGGTGTCTTTCTCCGTAACCACGTTAATGCTGCTGATGTTTGCCATCTTCGTTATCACGCAGTCATAGTCGGCATACTTGTTTGCACCTACGGCTTGCAGCTCCAATGCCTCCTTCGGCGAAATGTTCTTTTGGTTGCGCACCATACGAACACCGCTAACAATCTGCTTTACGCTCTCAATGTTTGCTATGAGCTGCATCTGTGCTTCCGTGGGTGCTTCAAGTTTTAGGCACTCAAGCATGATGCTCTCACCGTCCTTGCGGTCGCAGATGTGCTGCCAAAGTTCCTCGGTAATGAATGGCATGAAAGGATGCAACATCTTCAGCAGCACATCGAAGAACGAAATAGTTGCGTTCATCGTTGCGCTGTCTATCGGCTGTCCGTATGCAGGCTTCACCATTTCCAAGTACCAACTTGAGAACTCGTCCCAGAACAATTTATATACAGCCATCAAAGCCTCCGACAAGCGGTATTTTTTGAAAAGGTCGTCAACCTCGGCTGCCGTCTGCTTCAGTTTTGCGTCAAACCACTCCGTGGCAATCCTGCACTCGGCTGGCTGCTCAATGTCTGCCACCTGCCAACCCTTTACAAGTCGGAAGGCATTCCATATCTTGTTATTGAAGTTGCGTCCTTGCTCGCAAAGTGCCTCGTCAAAGAGAATGTCGTTGCCGGCAGGTGCTGAGAGCATCAAGCCCATACGCACACCGTCTGCACCGAACTTGTCGATAAGCAGCAACGGGTCGGGGCTGTTGCCGAGACTCTTTGACATCTTCCTGCCAAGTTTGTCACGCACGATACCTGTGAAATAAACGTGCTTGAAAGGCATCTTTCCCCTGTACTCGTAACCTGCCATAATCATGCGAGCCACCCAGAAGAAGATGATGTCAGGACCTGTCACAAGGTCGCTTGTGGGATAATAGTAGTTTATTTCCTCGTTGTCAGGGTCGAGTATGCCGTTGAACAGCGAGATAGGCCACAGCCACGACGAGAACCAAGTATCGAGGGCGTCCTCGTCTTGCTTAAGGTCTTCCATCTGCAAATTGGCGTTGCCGCTCTTCTCACGTGCAAGTGCAAGAGCCTCCTCTGCCGTCTCAGCCACTACATATCCGCCCTGCGGCATGTAGTATGCAGGTATGCGGTGACCCCACCACAACTGGCGGCTAATACACCAGTCCTTTATGTTTTCGAGCCAGTGGCGGTAGGTGTTCTTGTATTTAGCAGGATAGAACATTATATCATCGTCCATAACGGGAGCGAGTGATATGTTTGCGAGGTGTTCCATCTTCAAGAACCACTGCATAGAGAGCTTCGGCTCTATCGGCACGCCTGTGCGCTCCGAGCAGCCAATCTTGTTGTCGTAGTCCTCGATTTTCTCCATAAGACCTGCATTCTGCATGTCTATGGATATCTGCTTGCGCACGTCGAAACGATCCTGACCTACATACAGACCTGCCGCCTCTGACAGCGTAGCATCGTCGTTGAATATGTCTATCGCCTCAAGGTTATATTTCTCGCCGAGCATATAGTCGTTCACATCGTGGGCAGGCGTAACCTTCAAGCAGCCTGTACCAAACTCAATGTCCACATAATCGTCTTCGATAACAGGTATCACGCGGTTTACCATAGGCACAACCACCTTCTTGCCTTTCAGCCAAGTGTTCTTCGGGTCGTTGGGGTTGATGCACATTGCAACGTCGCCCATTATCGTCTCTGGGCGCGTGGTTGCAACAACGGCATAATAACCTTTTTCATCTTTGTGTACCACGCAGCCCTCTTGCGCCGTTTCCTCATCAGTCACGGTGCAGTCGTCGCTCACGTAGTACTTCATATAGTATAGCTTCGTGTGCTCCTCCTTGTATATCACCTCCTCGTCGGAGAGTGCCGTCAAAGCCTTGGGATCCCAGTTCACCATACGCACGCCGCGGTATATCAGTCCCTTGTTGTAAAGGTCGCAGAACACCCTCATCACGCTCTTGCTGCGTATCTCGTCCATAGTGAAGCCCGTGCGTTCCCAGTCGCAGCTCGCACCGAGACGACGCAGCTGCTTCAGTATTATGCCGCCGTGCTCGTTGGTCCATTCCCAAGCGTGCTTCAAGAATTCCTCACGGGTAAGGTCGCTTTTCTTTATGCCCTGCTCGGCAAGACGATTCACCACCTTTGCCTCCGTAGCAATAGAAGCATGGTCGGTGCCGGGCACCCAGCATGCGTTCTTTCCTTCCATGCGTGCACGGCGCACAAGAATATCCTGAATAGTGTTGTTGAGCATGTGCCCCATGTGCAGCACACCCGTCACGTTTGGTGGCGGTATAACAATAGTATAGGGTTCTCTTCCGTCGGGCTTGCTACTGAAAAGTTTGTTGTCAAGCCAATACTGATACCATTTCGACTCCACCGACTGTGGGTCGTATTTACTTGCTAATTCCATATCCTCTACAATGCTTATTTATTGAGTGTGCAAAGTTACTGCAAATATTTTACACCACCAAATATTTCATTGAACAACTTAAAAAAAGGTTGATTTTATTTAAGAAAGACTATTGCCTTAATTCGGATTACTCCAAATTATTTAGAATACTTATCAGCCAAAACTTTTTAAGTAAAAGTATTATTTTTAGTATTTTTTGGCTTTATAATGCTATTCTTTAGAACACACAAAAATCCCTCCCTTGAAGCAAGTTTCAAGGGAGGGATAATTTTATATTGCCCTAATTAGGATTAGTCCAAATTATTCAGCGATGTACTTCTTGCCGTTCAAGATGTAAATCTGACCGCTAACAGGAGCTGCGATGCGCTGACCTGCGAGGTTGTACATCACGTTGCTCTTGGCTGCGCCGTTTGCTACAACATTGCTTATGCCAGTTTCAGTACCACTCCACTCTTTGTCAGATGTAATGTCGAAAGTAGTAGTTGCCGCATTCTCATCACCGCAAACAAATGCTACACCCATTATATATGCAGCCTGCTTCAGCTGTATAGTAAAGTTGTTGTCTTCTGTCCATGGTATTAATTTACCAGGAATTCCTTCACCATTAGTTTCATCTGTTGGATCAGGCTCTCTTGTATAGAACTGGTAAAGCATGGTAACGATATCAACCATATCGCCTGATGTCATTTTCATACCACTACCAGTCTTCTCTTCTTCTGTACCCTCTGCATTGGTGAGGTCGATAACATATTTCAAAGGCTGGTCAAAATACATTTCCGTCCATGTTTCTGTAGAGAAATTAGGAGCATAATATTGACGTATCTCGCGATTTGTAGTAGATTCATCTTCAAAGTTTATGCGTCTTCCTAATGCGTCCAACTGCCTTGCGCCACATTTGCATCTTCCTTGTGATGCAAGATAAACAATAACCTTCTTGATATTTGACAGTCCTTGTGGGTTATATGAGTCATAAAAATTGATTTCGTTACACTTTATTGTCGCATAGGTTCCTGCTTTCAGGGTAAATCCTGTTTCCGCATCAGTGTAATCCTTAGCCATTACATGGTAATTACCACCTACAGTTTCCTGATAGCTTATAGGGAAAGTTGTGAAATTTTCATCAAGAAATGCTGTAGTCAGATTCTCCAACAAAGAGTAAGACACCTCATCACCTTTGTGGGTGCCATCTACTTTCTGTCCGTCCTCAACCTGTACACATGTCTTAAGTACATAGTTTTTGTCGAGTTTAAATGCCTGAGCATTTGCCACTGCCGCTCCCATGAATGCGAAGAGAGCCAATGAGTAAATCTTTTTCATTTGCTTAATTTTTTAAGTTGTTAATAATAAAGTTTTATTTTCAGGTTTCAGTGTGGAACATTACTGCCCCACACTGAAAATACTGTTTCTTAATATCCAGGGTTCTGATACTCTGCGCCGTTAGTCAAGTTGTCGGTAAACGTACTTGAGATTGGACGGAGTGCATAGTCAGGATTGAAATACTTTGCGAGGTCAGGGTGTGTTTCCTGCAAATAGGTTGCGTCCTTATACATTCCCGTGCGCTTCAAGTCATAGAAGCGGCAATACTCTCCGCACAACTCGCGTCCGCGCTCATCAAGAACAGTCCTTACGTTTGCTGTTCCGGCAAGGGCATTTGCTCCAGCGCGTGCACGTACCTTATTTATATATGCCATTGCGCTTGAGCCGCCGTTGAGGTAGATGTCAAGCTCGGCTGCAATGAGATATACCTCTGCCATGCGCATCATGAATGAGGCATTGAGATTTCCAAGACGCTGCTTATCTCTGTCTACCACATAATAGTTGCTGCTGTTGTGCTTGTTGAGCGAGGGATAGAAATAGCGGAACATGTTTTCGTTGCCGCTTGCATTCTTCATAATCACATTGCGGTTTGCATCGTCGTACACGGCAGCATAGTCAACAACCAGATACGGAACATTTGCCATGTTAGCCTTTTCTGCAGCATAGTCGGCATCCTGTGGCATGATAATCTTTATGGCTGGACTTCCAACGGCTATCCTTTGACCTCTCAGCGATTCATTTTTACCCCATGTGTTCAAGGCATCAACATCTTTCCATATATATGCCAAGTTGGCATTCCATTCCGTTGTGAACGACTCGTGGAAACGGGGGTCGAGCGTGTTGTCGTCTTGCACAAAAAGACTGAGCAGGTGCTGTGTCGGCATGAAAGTTCCTTGCTGACTGCCTTCCCATGTCAGTTTTGCATCAACATTGTCCTGACGTGCTCCGAACGTATTCAGCTGGCAGAGGAATAACTGGTCGTTGCGGTTACAGTTCTGTGCTCCGTTGCTTGAGCCGTGACCGTCGGCACCTGAATAATAACGATGCTTCCAAAGCGCCTCCTTGTTCTCCCAGTTGTTAGCCTCCTTGAACACGTCGGCATAGTTGGCATACATATATGCACCGTATTTCGCACCGCCGCCCTCGCAGTCAGAAATAAGTTCCTTTGCTGCGTTCATACCCTTTTGTAGGAACTCTGTAGTGCCATACTCGTAGGTCTGGAGACAAGCCTTTGCAAGGAAACCAAGTGCTGCCTTCTTTGAAGGAGTGGTACAGAGCGCATCGTTGCCTTTGTCAAGCCATGTAACGGCATACTCCAAGTCTGGAATGATAATGTCCTGATATACTTTCAGAGGCTCGGTGCGCGTTGGTGAATAGTCGGCAATAAGCGGGTCGTTTTCGGTTATCACCGTGACACCGCCCCACTGCTCAACGGCATTGAAATAGTAGATTGCCCTCATGAAGCGTGCCTGCGCCAGCTTGTTGTTCAGAGCCTCTTCCGACAGATATGCCTTTGCCTTGTCGGCATTTGCAAGCACTATGTTGCATGCGGCGATGCCGTCGTACGTACCGTTCCACATGCTGTTGGTATATGTCATATTAGGTGATGATCCTGCATAGAACCAGAAAAACTGCTGGTATGAATTATCGTCATTAGCCCTATATGTCCAAAGGTCGGTATCGCCCTCGGTGAACATCATAAAGTCGTTGGTGGCGCAATAGAACAATCTTTCCATAGCAAAGTAGCACTGGTTGACAAGCTCCTCGTAACCACTCTCGGTCAGTGCCAAGTCCTCAAGAGAGAATCCTCCGGGGTTTTCCTCTTCGAGGCTGCACGATTGCAGACCGCCTGCAATCAAGGCAGTTGCAACAAATATGTTTGTTATAGTCTTTTTCATAATTGTCTGTTTGTAATTGGTTTATTACATTCACTATAAATTAGAACGTCACGTTCACACCGAATACGAACTGGCGGTATGTAGGGAATGCGTCCGAGCCGTTCATTTCGGGGTCAGTTCCTCTGAGTTGCTTCGACTTAGCCCATATCACAGGGTTGTATGCGGTGAAGTAGAAGCGTAGCTTTTCCATAAGTGCCTTGCGCGAGATATTCTGCGGAAGGGTGTAGCCGAGGGTTACGTTCTTGAGCTTCACGAAAGATCCGTCATGATACTGCAATGCATTATATACCGTAGACTGCTCGTTGCCTGTACCAGGACGTGGATAGAATGCGTCCTGATGGTCCTCCGTCCAATAGTCGGCACCTGCCAGCTGATTGGTGGTGAGGTCGTCCTTTGCCGTGTAATATGTAAGGAGGTCGCTCTGTATTGTCTGACCGAGACGTGCCATTAGGAACACCGACAGGTCGAAGCCCTTGTATGTGAACTGGTTGTTAAGACCGAATATCCAGTCAGGATTTTGATGACCGAGTATCTGGCGGTCGTCTTCTCCATACTTATGTACTCCGCCGTCACCGTCTTTTTCAATGGTTTCAATCTTTATGTAACCGGGCTTGACTCCGTACTGTCCCATAAGCTCTTCATCGTCCGTTGTCTTCCACAAGCCTACATACTTATATCCGTACTTCGTCTTTATAGGCTGTCCCTCGAATAGGCTTTCAGCAATGATGTCACCTTCTGGCAGTTCGTCAATCTGCTCCTTGCTCCAAGTCACTGAGAGCGATGTATTCCAAGTGAAGTCCTTGGTGCGTATGTTGTGGCTGTTTATCGTTGCCTCAAATCCGTGGTTGCTCGTCTTTGCAAGGTTTTGCCACATCTTCAGAGGAGAACCCCAGCCAGAGAATCCCGATGTCATTGGCACCGTGCGGGAGTAAAGCAGTCCCTTGGTCTTCGTGGTGAAGTACTCGAAAGATCCGTCTATTCTGCTGTTCAGCACAGCAAAGTCGAGACCGAAGTTCCAGTTATACGACTTCTCCCAGCCCAATGCAGCACTTGCCACCGTGCCTGTATACTGTGCGAACGGAGCTATCCTTCCGTTTACGGTAACACCTGATGCGGTGTATACGTATGGTGTCGTGGTTGTTGCGTATGCACCTACACCTCCAGAGTTACCCGTAATACCATAGCCTACGCGCAGTTTCAAGTTGTCGAGCCATGAGCGAGTGCCTTCCATAAACGCTTCGTCGCTGATGCGCCATGCCAAAGCCGATGCGAAGAAGCTGTCCCACTTGTTTCCGTCGGAGAACCAAGACACGCCGTCCCAACGGTTAGAGATGTTGAGCAAGTACTTACCTTTGTATGAATAGTTGAAACGGATAGCGTATGACATCTTCTGTGTCTGCGTGAAGTCAGACTCTATGTGCTGCGATTGTGCCGACATAAGCCTGTGGAACGACCACTTGTCCATGTCCTGACCGCTACCGCTGGCAAGTGTCATCTCGCTCTGCGTTTTCTGCCATGAAGTAACGAATGTTGCTCCGAAGTCATGGTCTTTTGCCACCGTTATCTTATAGTTGAGGATGTTCTCCCACAAATACGACCAGTTGTCGTTGTGTGTCACTGCAGCATGAGGAGTTTGTGCGTATGTAGGACGGTTCGCGTTACACTGCGCTCCCCAGTACTGTCCCTGACGCGATGTGCTGAGCGTTGCGCTGAGCTGCGAACGGAAGCTGAGTCCCTTCAGCGGAGTAAGCTCAAGGTAGCCCGTGGTGTTGAGATATGTTGCACGGGTATTGTTGGCATACTGATCCTCTATGAAGTCACCAAGTGGGGTATACTGGTTGTTAATGAACTCATGGCGGATACTGCCGTCCTCATTATATGCATCACCGAGTGGGAACGCCGAGAGTGCCTTTGTAAACGTGTTCTTCACGCCGGCATCGCGGTTGCGATATGTAAGGTTTGAGGTGAACCCCATCTTTGCCCAGCTGAAAATCTCTTGGTCTATGTTCAGACGCATCTGATACATATCCTGCTTCTCGTTCTCAAGCAGACCTTGGTCCTTCGTGTAGGACAGGGCAGCATAGATTTTCGTCTTCTGGCCGCCACCGTTCACTGACATGGAATATTTCTGCGTTGTGGCTTTCGACCCTGATACCTCGTCAACCCAGTCTATCCACTTGCCCGCCTCGTATGCTTGGAGATAAGCATCGTTGTTGAAAATCACAGCCATGTTCTCAGGATCGTTGCCATACTTGTACTTGTAAGCCTCCTTTTGGTATCTCACCCACTCGTCGCCAACCATGCCATGCTTGTAGTTAGGAGTACCGCTGAAGCCATAGTAGGCATCGAAGTTCACAGTGGCTTTGCCTTCCTTGCCTCGCTTGGTGGTAATCATTACCACACCGTTTGCACCTGCCGAACCATAGATAGCCGTTGACGATGCATCCTTCAGCACGTCAATGCTCTCGATGTCCGACGGGTTTACCTGGCTGTAGCTTCCGGGCACGCCGTCAATGATGAACAATGGGGAGTTGTCTCCGTAGATGGAACGTGAACCGCGGAGCAGAATCTGAGGATCTTGTCCAATCTGACCAGATGTAACCGCGATGTCCATACCTGCAATTTTTCCCTGCAAAGCCTCCATGGCATTGCTTGTCGGGGCAATGGTGATGTCCTCACTCTTCATTGAGGTGACAGCACCGGTAAGATCGCGCTTCTTAGCGGTACCATATCCGATAACCACAACTTCGTCCATTACCTGAGAGTCGGGATCCATAGTAACATTAACAACGCCGTTACCTACAGGCACTGTCTTTACCTTGTAGCCCACGTAGCTCAGTTCGAGCTGGCCACCCTTTGTCGGGGAGTTCAATACGAAATTACCGTCAAGGTCGGTAACGGTGGCAGCAGATGTGCCCTTCAGCTTTACGGTGACGCCTATCATCGGCTCACCCATCTCGTCAATCACCGTACCGGTTATCTTCTGTGCCTGCTGAACAGCCTGCACAGAAAGACCAGCACCTGCAAGGGCTTGTGTAGGACAAACACAACACAGAGCACCTAAGGCGATTGCTGATGTTAGAACTTTCGTTTTCTTCATGTTCTGTTGTTTTTGGTTTATTGTTTAGTTTTTAATTATTTTGTGTCCGAACTATATTATACATTATATTATATATGTCTTGTTAGTCGCCTGGGCGACTATCAAGAAAAAGTGCCGTTTTACACACAAAAAGCTTCATTGGTTAACGAAACAGGCTTCATTGGTTAACGAAACAGGCTTCATTGGTCAACGAAGCCTGTTTCGATGGTCAACGAAGCAGGCTTCGATGACCATCGAAACTATAAGCGTTTACATACTAAACAGCATGATATTTGGATAAAAACGTTTTAATACTAAAAAAAATTGAATTTTATTTGTTTATTTCAACATTATTTTGTACTTTTGTACCCATAAAACTACCATAGAATTGATATATAGCAAGAAAATACATATAATTATAAGGTGATAGTCGCCCAGGCGACTAACAAGATATATATAATGTGATATAGTTCAGACACAAAATAATTAAAAACTAAACAATAAACCAAAAACAACAGAACATGAAGAAATCTAAAGTTCTAACATCGGCAATCGCCTTGTCTGGCGCTCTGTGCTGTGGTTTCCCTGTGGAGGCTATGGCATCAGCTGGTGCTTCCGTGCAGGCCGTTCAGCAGGCACAGAAGATAACCGGACAGGTAATTGACGAGATGGGTGAGCCAATGATAGGTGTCACCGTAAAGTTGAAGGGCACATCTGCTGCCACCGTTACCGACCTTGACGGTAACTTTGTACTGAACTCCAATGCTAAGGGCGGTCAGCTCGAATTTAGCTACGTGGGCTACAAGGTAAAGACAGTGCCTGTAGGCAATGGCACGGTGAACGTAACTATGGATCCCGACACACAGTTGATGGAGGAAGTTGTGGTAATCGGTTTCGGTACGGTTAAGAAACGCGATGTTACCGGATCTGTTGCATCAGTAAAGGCAGACGCGATTGTTCAGGCTCCTACATCAAGTGTTGCAACGGCATTGCAGGGACGCATATCAGGTCTTGACATTAATGGCGGGGAAATGCGTATTCGTGGTAACCGTTCTATTAACGGTAGCAACGACCCGCTCGTAATCATCGACGGTGTGCAGGGCGGTTCAATGAACGACCTCAACCCTAACGACATCGAGTCGGTTGACGTATTGAAGGACGCATCTTCTACTGCTATCTACGGTTCGCAGGGTGCAAACGGTGTTATCATCATCACTACCAAGAAAGCCGAGAAAGGCAGAATGTTGGTGTCTTACGACGGTTACGTGACCGGCGCTTTCCGTGCAGACCGTCCTGACTATCGCTCACCTGAGGACTATTACAACACACGCAAGATAGCAGCCCAGAATGCAGGCTTGTGGAACAGCTCTGCCGACGACTCTTCGCTGTTTGACAGCAACGAGGCATACGCAGCCTATCTTGCAGGCTCGTGGACGGACTATCTGGACTTGTTGCAGAAAAAGACCACATGGAGCACAAAACACACTGTAACTCTTTCTGGCGGTACTGAAAAGACTTCTGCACGTTTCTCGCTCGGCTATGCCAACGATGGTAACAAATGGAAGCAGAGCAGCGGTACCGACAAGTACACCATGCGTGCCAATATAGACCACAGCATTCACAAGTGGATCAGCGCAGGCGTAAACCTTCAGTTAACACATACCCGCAACAGCTCTTCGCCATACGAGAAGGCTACTACGACAGCCCTCGAGCTTGGTTCACCATACGGTTATTACGACTACGATTCAGGCAAATACCTGATTGGCAACGAGATGGTTGAGCGTCCGCTCGCAGCCGACGGCTATGTAAACCCGTTGCTCGACGCAGAAAACGAAAATCTTTATAAGGCAAGTTCTTATTCAACAAACGTAGTGGCAAACGTATACTTGGACATACATCCTATTGACGGTTTGACATTCCGTTCACAGGTGAACACACACCTTACAAACTCTTCAAGCGGTTCTTATCTTGATGCGAATGCTGCAACAAACATAGAGAAGACGGGACAGAAGAGCTCTGCCACGATGACAAAGGCTTCGGGCACATACGTGGAGTGGAACAACATTCTGACTTACAACTTCACAAAACTGCCAAACGAGCACCATCTTGGCGTTACACTGCTCACTACATGGAACAAGACAATGAAGGACAACTTATCGGCAAGTTCAAAAGGTCAGACTCTTGCAAGCAACCTGTGGTGGAATCTTGCAAGCAATGACGGCGCGGACGGAAGCTTATTCCATTCAAGTATGTATCAACAGGCACAGAACTTCTCATACGCAGGACGTATCTCCTACGACTGGAAGAGCCGCTACCTCTTCACCGCATCTTTGCGTCGCGACGGTTCTTCAAAGCTGGCAGACGGTCACAAGTACGACTGGTTCCCATCGGCAGCCCTCGCATGGCGTATCTCCGACGAGGCTTTCATGAAGGGCACAAAATCGTGGCTCGACGACCTTAAGCTGCGTGCCACATACGGTGTTACGGGTAATGCCGGTATCGGTATATATGGTACCAAGTCGGGTATTACTTTTGCAAACTGGAGCTTCGGTTTCCAAGATGAGGCTGCAAACAGATATGTTCCAGGTATCGCCGACAACAACGGCAGCGGATACTATGTGCTTGCAAACAGGGACACCAAGTGGGAAAAGTCGGCAACCGTTGACCTCGGTTTCGATGCTATGTTCTTCAACAACCGTCTCAGCGTAACATTTGACTGGTACAACACAAAGACAACTGACCTTATCCTGTTGCGCTCTCTTCCTACATCGGCAGGTATGGATGGCTCGTATGCTACATACGCCAACATCGGTTCTACAAAGAACACTGGTTTCGAGTTTACAATCAACAGCCGCAACATTGTAAGCAAAAACTTCAATTGGTCATCTACACTTACATTCTCTGCCAACAGGGAGAAGATTGTTGACCTCGTTGACGGCACCAACATACAGATTGGATCTGAGAAGGAAACGGGAACACTTATGATTGGACACCCAATCAAGTCGTTCAACACGTTCAAGTATCTCGGCATCTGGACTACTGCAGAGGCTGCAGAGGCTGCCAAGTACTTCAAGGATGCAGACAAGACCTCTCCGTTCCAGCCCGGTGACGTCAAGGTTGCCGACCTTAACGGTGACTTCGTGATAGACCAGAACGATGACATCGACTATGTAGGATCTACGTCTCCCGACTGGTTTGCAGGTTTCAACAACGACTTCAGCTACAAGAACTGGGACTTCAACATCTATATGTATGCACGTTGGGGACAGTGGGCGGAAAGCCACGTTGCAGGCTTCAGACCGTCTACAGGTGGTGCTACCACAAACTTCGATCACTGGATTGCCGGTGTAAACGAGGGCGGTTCGCTGCCAGCACTCTACAAGGGACGCCAGCCGTTCGACTATGTAGGCTACCAGAGTATCAGCTACTGCGACAACTCTTTCATAAAGCTGAAGCGCATCACCGTAGGTTACACCCTGCCTAAGTCTGCACTCAAGACTATGGGTATAAGCCATCTGCGCGTATATGCAACGGTGAACGACCCTCTCTATTTCGTGAAGAACGACTGGCAGAAGCACTACGATCCGGAAGGAAACCAGCGTAGCGTGACTGTAGGTTTGAATGTTAACTTCTAATTATAAGCATTAAGAATATGAAAAATATAAATAAATATATATTGGGCGCATTGCTCGCAGGAACGGCGACACTGACATTCTCTTCTTGCGACCTTGACGAGTACAACCCTTCAGGCGAGACAGCCGACGAGGTGTTCGTAACCCCTGAGGGTATGGAATATCTCGTAAACCAGATGTACTACAACTTCCGCTGGAAATACTACGGACGTGAGGACCCTGTGCTGTATATGGAGGCAAGCGCCGACATCTGGCAGAATATAGGAAACAACTATGAGTACGGAAAGCAGCTCACCCGTCGTGTTGACCTGCAGGGCGACCGCGGTCAGATTGCTAATGCATGGAACCGTGTATATGATAACGTCAACGTTGCCAATGCCGTGATTAATCGCATCGGCGATGTCGTAGGTCTTTCAGAAAGTACTAAGAAAGATTTTGAGGGTGAGGCACGTTTTATGCGCTCATATTGCTACTGGTGGCTCGTGGAGTTCTTCGGAGACATTGAGTTGCGCACGCAGGAAACATCTACTCCTGAATTTACTGCCGTTCGTACAGACCGCAAGGTTATCTACGACGAGGTTATCATTCCCGATGCACGTTTTGCGGCAGAGAATCTGCCTGTAAATCCATATAATGGAAATGTTGGACGCTCAACAAAGAAAGCTGCAAAGGCTCTTTTGGCACGCGTTCTTCTTACCCGTGCCCAGTATGAGACAGCAGGTAGTGCTGAGCAGCGTAAGTTCTATGAAGAGGCACTTGAGGCAGCACTTGATGTTGTCAACAACAAAGCAGCATACGGCATAAAGCTGTATAACACATACGATGAGATTTGGCAGGCAAAGAACAACAAGACGAATACCGAGTACCTTTGGATTACAAGCCATTCTTCTATCTCAAGTTTGAATCCTCAGGCAAACAATCCAAATCGCCTGCACCGTTATTTTACTCCAAAGCTTGTAGGCAATGCCGGTATCAGGAATACTGCTACTACTTATGAGTATCCATCGGAAGGCGGATTGATTATGCCTACATACTATTTCCTGAAACTTTGGCAGGACTGGGATATACGTTACGATGTACTATTCCAGGAGGAATTCCCAGAGAATGCCAGCAAGGCTTACACCTGGGAAGAAGGTGAGGCAAACAAATATATGCGTCCTGATCTTATAGGCAAGGAAGTTGCCGTAGGTGCGACCGTTCTCAAATTTACCAAGGAGAGTGTCAGCGACGATGTTAAGAAGAGTGTTAACTATGCAATCGTGGATATAGATGACACATACGAGACAGAGAACGTTAACAGTTTTGGTGGATGCAAGGTGCGCAATCCTGACGGTGTAAACTCAATGCCGAATATTGCAGCTGCTTTCCCGCGCTTTATGAAGTATCGTATTTGGGACAGGGATCCTAATGGAACGATATTGATAGCAGCCGCAAATGGTCAGGTTGGATTTGCCGATGTTCCTGTGATGCGCTATGCAGAAATGCCTCTTATTGCAGCAGAGTGCTACATTGCTCTCGGCAATACATCGGCAGCTGCACAAATCATCAACCAGGAAATACGTAATGCACGTGTAGTAAAGCCTGGTCATAGCCTTGCCGAGGCACAGGTTTCTGCAAACGACATGAATATTGAGTGGATTATGGAAGAGCGCGCCCGTGAACTTTGCGGTGAGAATCTGCGTTGGTTCGACGTTAAACGCGTTTATGGTCCACAAGGTAAGTATGCTTCTACAATATTGGGACGTAACCCAAGTATGATTGGTGACGACTGTATGCAGGAGTATCACACGCTGTGGCCTATTCCAAATACATTCCTCGAAAAGCTGCAGAACGCAGAAGAGTTTGGACAGAATCCGGGCTATAACCCATACGTGAGAAGTGAGAAATAATAAAGAAACCGCACACGGCGCATTTAATGCTGCCGTGTGTGGTTATGATTAAATGGATTTATTCTATAACATTATTATTAATATTAATTTAAAATTTTAAAAACATGAAGAAATTATTTACTTTTTGCGCTGCTGCTCTTTTGAGCCTTGGTGCTTTTGCACAAGTAGTAGGAACTGACGAAAATGCTGTAGGTATCTTTCGTCCAATGGACATGACCAATCTTGAAGTTGGAGACTGCACTGTGAAAGAGGATTTCGGTGTTAAGATTACTCCTATCCGTGGTAAGAACGCTACTTATCGTGAGGAAACTAAAGAAACTATAGATGGAGCAGAAACACCAAGAAGCAAAGACGCTTCAGATCTTTATCTTGGCTACAGTGTAAAAGATAAAGCCGAAGCTAATCAAGCTGGTTCTGCTATGTATGCAGCCGATGAGGTAATCTTCCCATTCGTTGCAGAGCAGTCTGCCCGTCAGGAAGACGAGTTCTTTGGATTCACAATGGAAATACCAGAGGGCACAACTGTTAACATCGACGCACTTGATGTATTTCTTCTCTTAGGTAACGCTTACCAGTGGCAAGTTGAGATAACCGACGCTGAGGGCAATGTGGTTTACAAGACTCAGGACAAGGGTATCAAGAATAACAACTACAACAAAACAGCATACACCAATGGTGTACATGTGACAACAACTGAAGTTACCGAACCTTGGTGGTCACAGGAAATTCTGGAAAGCTGGTCATTGGCTCCAAACTATGATGTTACCAGTACAGAACCGCTTCCTGAACTCAATGACCTCACAGGAACTTATACCGTAAAGGTTTACTACTGGGGTAAGTGGCAGAAGAACCTGACATACGGTAATGTTTATTTGTACCTTTCTCAAGATGCTGCCGGCATTTCTTCTGCAATCACTGACAACGCCGTTGAGAACAACGTAATGTACAACCTCGCAGGTCAGCGCATCGCAGCTCCTGTTAGCGGTCAGATTTACATCCAGAACGGCAAGAAGTACATTGCTGAATAATTTGGAGTAATCCGAATTAAGGCGACATAAAATTATCCCTCCCTTGAAGCAAGTTTCAAGGGAGGGATTTTTTGTTTGATAGGCATTCCCTAAAGTTAAAAATAGACAATTATTTTTCAAGGGTTTACAAGTTTTATTCAATTTGTTTGGATTTCTCGATTAAACTAACTAACTTTGCAAGCATCAAATAAATAAAACCATTGACAATATGGAAGCTACTATTTCAAAAGACAGAGCCGCATATCTTGAAAGAGTTAGACAGTTACAAGAGGCAGAGGCAAATGGGGAAAAAATTAGTCTCCTCGAACGGGCAAGAAGAATTGGTCCTGTGCTTGTGCTTGTGCCAGGATTCTCATTTGATTCAGACTCAAAAGTTAAGCTGTAAGAATAATGGAACGATATTTGCTTGACACAAATATATTCACGTTTCTTGCAACTGGCGAAAGTGACCGCATTTCAAAAGATGTTGCAGCAATATTGGAAAACTATGACAACGAATTCCTAATAGGTATGGAATCCGTGCGCGAACTTATCGTGGCATATAGA
Organism: Prevotella sp.; assembly: GCA_022511075.1. Lineage (GTDB taxonomy): Bacteria > Bacteroidota > Bacteroidia > Bacteroidales > Bacteroidaceae > Prevotella. Next base: position 48,600 of record JAFLSE010000007.1, on the reverse strand, counting down.
AGAGGTAAGGCTATCTCCAAATTCTTCAAGTCGCCACTTGATGTGATAGAATCCATAGAACGAGATTATCGTATACGTATTGTTCAGACTGACATGGAAGTAATGCGCACTATGGCAAAGTTGAAAATAAACACAGCAGAGGAACATAACGATCCTTCAGATCATGTTATTATTGCCCAAGCTATTACTATGCGTCTGCCACTGATATCAAGCGATCACAAGTTCTTATTCTATAGAAAGCAAGGACTTGATCTCATTTACAATGAATCGTGAGGACTAAAATCTTGCAAGTCATCGCATCGTTGCTCCTATAAGCAGTCAGACTTTATATCCAGAACGGCAAGAAGTACATTACAAAATAATTTGGAGTAATCCGAATTAAGGCAATATAAAATTATCCCTCCCTTGAAACTTGCTTCAAGGGAGGGATTTTTATATAATATTGGCAGTTTCAGGAATATTACTCCTATCCATTCATTGACAGCAGGAACTCTTCATTGTTACGCGTCTGCACGAGCCTGTCCCTGACGGTATTCATTGCCTCGATAGGATTCATTTCTGCAATGTACTTGCGCATTATCCACATGCGGTTGAGAGTTGTCTGGTCATGCAACAGGTCGTCGCGACGGGTTGACGACTGAACAAGGTTGACGGCTGGGAATATACGTTTGTTGCTGAGGGCACGGTCGAGTAACAGCTCCATATTACCAGTACCCTTGAACTCCTCGAAGATTACTTCGTCCATCTTTGAACCTGTGTCGATGAGGGCGGTAGCGATGATAGTGAGCGATCCCCCACCCTCTATGTTACGCGCTGCACCAAAGAAACGCTTGGGCTTCTGCAGGGCATTGGCATCTACACCACCGGTGAGCACTTTGCCGCTCGCAGGGGCAACGGTGTTGTAGGCACGTGCCAGACGGGTAATAGAGTCAAGGAAGATTACAACATCGTGACCGCACTCAACCATGCGCTTTGCCTTCTCAAGCACTATGCCGGCAATCTTAACATGGCGCTCGGCAGGCTCGTCGAACGTAGAGGCAATAACCTCGGCGTTTACGGTGCGAGCCATATCGGTAACCTCCTCGGGGCGCTCGTCGATGAGCAGCATCATGAGATATGCCTCCGGGTGGTTGGCAGCAATGGCATTGGCAATATCTTTCATCAGGATGGTCTTACCTGTCTTTGGCTGCGCCACGATGAGGGCACGCTGTCCTTTGCCTATTGGCGAGAAGAGGTCAACGATGCGTACCGAAGGGTTGGTTGTTGAATGGTCGCCGCAAAGGTTGAACTTCTCGTCGGGGAACAACGGCGTGAGATGCTCGAACGCCTGACGGTCGCGTACTTCCTGCGGAGCACGTCCGTTGATTGTGTTTATTGTTGAGAGCGCAAAGTATTTCTCTCCGTCGTGCGGAGGACATACCGTGCAGTCGATAACGTCGCCTGTCTTCAGTCCGTAGCGCTTCACCTGCTGTGGTGATACATATATATCATCTGGTGACGAAAGATAGTTGTAATCGCTCGAACGCAGGAAACCGAAACCGTCGGTAAGCAGTTCGAGAACACCATTGCCCGTGATAATGCCCGAAAAGTCGTATGCCTTTGTCACAGGCATTGTATCTTGCTGCATTTGCGACACTGTGTGTACCTCATTTATTATCGGAGCTACAGGACGGTCGAAAATGTCAAGGTTAGGCACGGCAGCATTGTCTTCAATAGGAATATCTACAATCGGAATGAAATCAGTGCCGTCGCCGGGGTCTCCTGCCCACACTTCGCCATCCTCGGCTGCAGGGGCAAGTTCTGCGTCTTGTTGTACTGGCACATCGTCTGCTTTTTCCTGCACAGCTTCATCTTGCACCGTTGGTTGCTCTTCCTGTGGAGCAGCATCTGTATTATTCTCTGTCGTATCAACAGTATCAAACAAACTTGCAGGCGTCTCTTCTGACAAAGCAGCTTCCTCAGCCGCCTTTGCCGCAGCAATAGCAGCAAGTTCAGCCTTGCTCTTTCTGCCTCGTTTCTTTGGAGCAGCAGGAGTCTCTGGCTGTACCTCGGCAACAGGCTCAGCACTTGTCTCTTCTACCGACGACGGAACAGGTGTAGTTTCCACCGCAATCTCCGGCTCAACAGCCGGTGCTGCTGTTGGCTCTATGACATCATCACTGAACAATGCTGCCGGCTTTGCCGGTGGCAGCTTGCCGTTCTTCAGGTCAAGATTGCTGCCCTCGCTGCCCGAAACGGTATATACCTTGTCGGTCTCCTTTTTCGTTATTCGGGTACGCTTGCGCTTCGGAGTCTCGGCAGCCGACGTTTCCGCCGCCTTGTCAAGAATGGCATAGACTATTGTCTCATGCTCGTCGGACTTCTTCACCTTTATGCCCATCGAATCAGCCAATTCGGTAAGCTGCTGCAAATCCATACGTGTCAGTTCTTCTTTTGTGTACATATTATATTTTTCTTTTTATTTTCTTATTTCGACTTCAGCACCACCTTTATCTTCGATATGCGGCGCTCGTTCATTTCCATCACCTCAAACGTTACCTTCGGCGTAACGATAACCTCGTGCAGACTTGGGAACTCGCCCTTTATCTCGAGCAGCAGTCCTGCAAGGGTATCGGCATCACCAGCCATACCGTCAAGCTCGTCACCGTCGATGTTTATTATCTTCTCAAAGTCGCCAAGCAACGTCTTTCCCTCAAATATAAAGGTGTTGGCATTTAGGCGCTGGTACTGCTTCTCGTCTTCGTCGAACTCGTCGTTAATCTCACCTACTATCTCCTCAAGGATATCTTCAAGCGTTATGAGTCCGCACGTGCCACCGAACTCGTCGACGACTATCGCCATGTGTACCTTGTTTTTCTGGAAGTCGCGCATAAGGTCGTCAATCATCTTTGTCTCCGGCACGAAATAGGCAGGGCGTATGAGCGTCTGCCACTTGAATGAGTCGCCCTTGTCGAGATGCGGCAGGAGGTCTTTCACATAAAGCACTCCCTTTATGTTGTCTATACCATTTTGGTATACAGGTATGCGCGAATAGTTGTTGTCTACAATACACTTGAGCACCTCGGAAAAGGTAGAGTTATAGTCTATGTCGACAATGTCCTGACGGCTTGTCATAACCTCCTTCACCTGCTCGTCGCTGAACTTCACTATGCCCTCAAGCATTTTCTTCTCCTCGCGTATATCCTCCTTGTCCGTGAGTTCCAATGCCTGCTCCAGGTCATCGACGCTCAACTTGCGGTTTTCGTGCTGCAACACCTTCGATGCGAGTATGCCCGAACGAATGAGCACGCTGCTGAACCACCAGAAGATGCGGCGCATGAGCACGATGCCGTTCACCACCTTTCGGCAGAACATCAAGGGATGCTGTCCGCTGTATACCTTCGGCATTATCTCTCCGAAAAGCAGCAGCAGGAAAGTAAGGAACACGGTGATTGTAAGGAACTGCAGCCAATATGCCCCTCCGAAGTCAATGACATTGGCAATGAAAAAGTTGAGGAGCATGATTATAGTCACGTTTACAAGGTTGTTGGTGATAAGAATCGTTGCCAGTGTGCGCTCCGAGTCCTTGTAAAGCTCCAATATCCTGTGGTCGTAGGAGTGGCGGCCTTCCTCGAGTTCCCTCAAATCGGCAGGCGACAGCGAGAAGAACGCTATCTCCGAGCCCGAGGCAAAACCGGAGACAACAAGCAGGAACAAGGCTATCAGCCCTGCTATGATTGCGCCTGTGGATGGTGCCACCACATGCACCTGCATAAGAATCTCCTGTATATCCATCACTATTGATTTTCTGTGTTTACCGCCGCAGACGATGATTTCGGCGTGAGCAGTTCGATGTTGTCCGCCCATATCTCCGCCACCTTTTGCTGTCTGCCCTGCTGGTCGTCATACGTTCTGTACCGCATCCGCCCCTCAATATACAGCTTGTCGCCCTTGTGGACATAGCTTTCCACAATCTTCGCCAACTGGTTCCAAAGAATTACGTTGTGCCACTCGGTGCGGTCGGGAACCACTGTTCCGTTAGGCAGCGTATAGCCTCGCTCCGTTGTTGCCAAGGACACGCGAGCCACCGGCTTGTCGGCATCGACATACCTTATTTCGGGGTCGCGCCCCACGTTGCCTATAAGCATTATCTTGTTCATCGGCGTTTTTAACTAAACATTGCAAAGAAAGCCTGTCTTATTTCCACATTCCGAGATAGCGGAAATGGAAGTTCTTGCCCTTGGGAGAAGGGAACTGGCTGCGGCTGTCAACACGTCCGCGCAGATACTCGCACATACGGTTGTAGCAGTCGATGCCGCTCACAGCCTTGCATGCGGCAACGAAGCGGGTGTCCTGATACTGGAACTTGCCATTGGCAGACAACTGCACGCGCTTGAAGTCAATAGTACCCTCGTACCAGCCGTCCTTCTGCTCGTTGAGGCGAGCCAAAACAGGCGAAGCCGCCTTATCCCTAAGCGACATGTTATCTGGCGATACTGCATGCACAGCCTTCTTTTCCTTGAAGTCCTGCATCGTGGCAGCCTCTGTCTTTATTATAATAAAGTACACGCGCGGACGAATCTTGTAGCGCTTGGGATAAAAAACGTTGCTCGAGATATAGTTGCGCACATCCTCTTCGAGTGCCGCATCCATTTCAATCTCGTCGATTGACCTCAAAAAGTCTACCGCCTCATCAGCAGTAGCAACCAAAATTTCATTGTCGAAATATCTAAGATATATATTCATCTTTGTATTTTTTATAAAGCTCAATATAGCAACAACCAGCAACACCAAGTTGCTCCATATTGACTCCCCTAAGAAAAACTGAAATTTAATTTGATAAACAAAAGAGCGGAAAACGGGACTCGGACCCGCGACCCCAACCTTGGCAAGGTTGTGCTCTACCAACTGAGCTATTTCCGCAAAACAAATATTTGAAGTGAAGAGAAGGAGACTCGAACTCCCACGTCACAATTGACACTACCCCCTCAAAGTAGCGCGTCTACCAATTCCGCCACCTCTCCATCAAATTGTCTTGACTACGAAAAGACTAAAAAAGAGTGCCCAGAACAGGACTCGAACCTGCACGCCTCTCGACACACGCACCTGAAACGTGCGCGTCTACCAATTCCGCCACCTGGGCTTTTAGTTCGAAGAAACATTCCTTCAATACTCTCTTTTGTCACAATCTTATCGAGCGGAAAACGGGACTCGGACCCGCGACCCCAACCTTGGCAAGGTTGTGCTCTACCAACTGAGCTATTTCCGCATTTCTATCACCTGCAATGCCTTTTGAGCATAGTCGTGAAGGCGTTTTCTCTCAAACGCGGTGCAAAGGTACTACCTTTTTTGCAAACCGCCAAACATTTTAAAGGCTTTTTTAGCATACAAGTATATTTTTTCGTCTTTCTTGTCAAATCATATCTTTTTATCTTGCCTGTATAACTTTTAACACGCTTAATTTCGTTATTAGAAATAAAAGTAGTACCTTTGCATCGTAAATACGAGAATCATAGCATAGACAATGAAACTTATCGTAATGACACAGCCCACATTCTTCGTGGAGGAGAACAAGATTATTGAGCGCCTCTTCGAGTCGGGACTCGACATGCTCCACTTGTACAAGCCCGATTCCTCCCCGATGTATGCAGAGCGGCTGTTGACACTCCTGCCAGACAATTACCTTAATAAAGTGGTGGTGCACGAGCACTACTATCTCAAAGAGGAATACAGGCTGCAAGGAATACACATCGACGACCCAAGCGAGAATCCGCCTATCGGATTCCGCGGACACGTTAGCCGCACATGCAGTGACCTGTCTATGCTCAAAAGCATGAAAAGCCGCTCAAGCTATGTGTTTTTAGACTGGGTTTTCTCCAACACCAACATAGAAAACGTGCAACTTGCGCATACATACGAGCAACTAAAGGCAGCCCACAAGCATGGACTTATCGACCGACACGTATATGCTATGGGCGGCATAACCATCGACAACATTCATGCGGCAAAAGAATTGGGATTCGGCGGCGTGGTGGTGTGCAGCGACCTATGGAACAAGTTCGACATCCACAACGGCACTGACTACAATCAGTTGCTCGCCCACTTTGAAAAACTACGAAAAAAAATATGAATTAAATAAAACTATGAGTGAAAGAAATTCTTTTTTGGTCTTTTCCGGCACAAACACAAGATATCTTGCTGAAAAGATATGCCAAAGTTTAAATTGCCCGTTAGGACAACTTGTAATCACGAAGTTTTCCGACGGCGAGTTCGCCGTGTCATACGAGGAGAGTGTCCGCGGACGCGACCTGTTCTTAGTGCAGAGCACCTTCCCCAACAGCGACAACCTTATGGAGCTGCTGCTCATGATTGATGCGGCAAAGCGTGCGTCGGCAAGAACGATAAACGCCGTGATACCCTACTTCGGCTGGGCACGACAGGACCGCAAGGACAAGCCGCGCGTGAGCATAGGGGCAAAACTCATAGCAGACATACTGGGCGTAGCCGGCATTGACAGGCTCATAACAATGGATCTGCACGCCGACCAGATACAGGGCTTCTTCAACGTGCCCGTCGACCATCTCTATGCTTCGGGCGTGATACTGCCCTATATACAGAGCCTCAACCTCGACAACCTTGTAATAGCCTCACCCGACGTGGGCGGCTCAAAGCGTGCAAGCTCATACTCAAAATACCTCGGCTGTCCGCTCGTGCTGTGCAACAAGACGAGGGCTCGCGCCAACGTGGTTGCATCAATGCAGATTATCGGCGACGTGAAGGACAAGAACGTGATAATAATCGACGACATGGTGGACACGGCCGGCACAATAACCAAGGCTGCCGACATAATGAAAGAGGCTGGTGCAATAACGGTGCGTGCCTGCGCAAGCCACTGCGTCATGAGCGGCCCGGCAAGCGAGAGGGTGCAGAACTCGGCACTCGAGGAACTGGTGTTCACCGACTCTATCCCCTACTCCAACCGCTGCGCCAAGGTGAAGCAGCTGTCGGTGGCAGACATGTTTGCAGAGACAATCCGCCGTGTCATCAACAACGAGAGCATAAGCAGCCAGTACCTATTGTAAAAACCAATATCACATAGATGAAAACAACGATACCTGCGTTGCTCCTCGCAGCGCTAATGACTTTGTTTGCAAACTACGCCCACGCGCAAGCCAAATGGGCAAAGAACGTGGCAAAGACAACATTCACGCTGAAAACATTCTCAACCAACGGCAACCTCATAGGCAGTTACTGCGGCTTTTATGTTGGCACCGACGGCGAGGCAGTGGCAAACTTCACCCCGTTCAAGGGTGCAAGCCGTGCCGTGGTCATAGACGCAAACGGCGTGGAGCAGCAGGTGGAGTGCATCATCGGAGCAAACGACATCTACGACGTGGCGAAGTTCAAGGTAAGCGCCGGCAAGACACAGCCCGTGACACTCGCTGCATCAGCCCTGCAAAAAGACAACATAGCATGGTTTATGCCATACGCCGTGAAGAAGACTCCCGAGGCCGTGATGGGCACGGTAACGAGGGTTGAGCAGCCTGCCGACAAATACTCCTATTATACGCTGCAGATGCAAGTGCCGGAAACCGCCGGAGGCTGTCCCGTGCTTAACGACAACGGCGAGGTGGTGGGAATAATGCAGCAGCCGGCAAACGGCGACAAGAACGGATATGCCACCGACGTGAGAATGGCAACCGACCTTACTGCAAAGCCGCTGATGATAAACGACCCCACGCTGAGCAAGACCATGCTGAAGAAAGCCCTGCCCGACGACATAAAGGAAGCCACCGTTACGCTGATGACAATGCAGACGATGGCAGACTCGCTCACGCTGGCAACGACAATAGAGGATTTTATCAAGAAGTTCCCCAACAGTGCGGAGGGCTACAAAAGCAGGGCGCAATCGCTCGCAAGGGCAGGCCGCCATGCCGATGCCGACCGTGACATGCAGCAGGCGATAAAGACAGGCACGGAACTCGACGACACATATTATACATACGCGCGTATGATATACAGCCACCAACTCTATGAGCAGCCTGAAAAGCAGTATGCCCCGTGGACACTCGAATTTGCCGAAGATGCTATTAACAAGGCATACACCCAGAATCCACAGCCGCTCTATTTGGAGGTGAAGGCACAGATAAAGTTCTCGCAGAAACAGTATGCCGAGGCATACGACGTGTACAAGCAACTGATAGACAACGGCAATGCCACCGCAGAAAACTACTATGGTGCGGCACGCTGCAAGGAACAGACTGGTGACAGCATTACAATGCTTGCTCTTCTCGATAGTGCCGTAGCCACATTCAGTGAGCCTTACATCCGTGATGCCGCACCATATTTCTGGGCACGTGCCGAGGCACGAATGGCGCAGGGCAAGATGCGCGAGGCTGTGCAAGACCTCAACGTATATGAGAAACTGATGCCGCAGGTTAACGACCGTTTCTATTACATACGTTTCGAGGCTGAATCGAAGTGCCGCCTGTTCCAGCAGGCTCTCAACGACATTCGCCAAGCCATAAGCAAGGACGACCGCAACGCTTTCTACTATGCCGAGAAAGCATCGTTGGAGATAAGGGTGAAGCTCTACGACGACGCCATTGACACCGCCCAGCAACTGATAAACCTTGAATCGGAAAACAGCGACGGCTACCTGTTCCTCGGACTTGCCCAATGCCTGAAAGGCGACAAGGCAGCAGGAACAAAAAACCTTGAAAAAGCCAAGCAATTAGGCGACACGCAGGCGCAATCGCTGATAGAAAAGTACGGGAAATAAGGATTAAGTAAACCTAATTCCTTATTCTCCACTCCTGCGGATAAAGATTGTTGGCACGGTTGCCGATGTTCTTCACAAAGCCGAGCGGTGCATTCTTATATTTTACAATCACAAAACCACGCTCAACACCATCGTCAAGAACGATAGTTTCCTTGCGCAGATAGCTTATTGCCTGTTCGTATGTGAGTTCCACACAGGGGAAGGCATCGGTGTGAAGCGCCGTCGACAACGCAAGCGACTGATGCGGAACAATATCCCTACCCTTTTGTTCGCCGAGGGTTACTCCTGCCGAAACAACATTGAGCGACTGACAGGCAACGGCATAGATATCTGCCATCTGGCGCGGCACGGCAATATACCTGTCCTTATGGGTGTATATGCAATAATCATCTTGATTTATGAGCCATTGGTGTTCAAACTTCGCTGTTTTCAGCCTTGACGGTTTCATGCGCCTGTTGGCAGCTGCATCGTCGTCAGTCTTTCGCAATACAGCCATAAACAGACCTTCGCCACGACTCACACCGGGAATGAAACGAAATACAGGCAACGCGAAACCTTCGAGCAGCGAGCCTGTTATGCCCCACCCCTCTCCTATCTCTACGGGCAGCACATCTGCGCCGAGTTCCTCGCTTATCCAGCGCACGTTCTCTTCGTTCTCCTTTATATTATATGTACAGGTACTATATATTAATATCCCTCCCGGCCTCAGGCACTTCCAAGCATCGGCAACAATCTCACGTTGCAGTCGGCTGCATTTCTCCACGTTTGCAACACTCCATTCACTGATAGCACCCTCATCCTTGCGGAACATTCCCTCGCCAGAGCAGGGCACATCGCATAGAACGACATCAAACATAAGCCCCGACTTGGCATAGTCGCGCGGATAGTTGCAGGTAACGATGTGCAAGGCACTACCCCACTTCTGCACGTTCTCCGCCAATATGTTGGCACGCTGGCGCACAGGCTCGTTGCTCACCACAATGCTCTCTTCGGGCAGTGCCCCGATGGCAGCCGTTGTCTTTCCGCCCGGTGCGGCACACATATCGAGCATCATAACAGGACGGTCGATATATTGGCGCAGTACACTGTGTACAAACATCGACGATGCTTCCTGCACGTAGTAATATCCTGCGTGCAGCAAAGGGTCGAAAGTGTAGTTAGGACGCTCCGCAAGATAATATCCGCTGTCGCACCACGGCACTTGCTGCCGCATAGATGACAGGGTATCGAGCTGCGACAAATCTTGCATCTTGGCTTTATTCACCCGCAGACTGTTGGGGCAAGGCTCACTCATTCCGCAAATGAACCTGCCAAACAACTCTTCGCCCATCATCCTTCGGGTGTACTCCACAAAGGCACTCGGCAACCGTCCTTCCAACTCCGTTTCCATAATCATTTGCCTATGGTTTCGTCGAACAAGCCGTATGTGGTGCGCAGCACACGGAACTCCGTCCTGCGGTTTAGCTGGTTGCACAATTCCTGTTGCTCGGGTGTAAGCTGTTTTATGAAATCCTCCGTCAGTTCGTCGTTCTCCTTCAAGAACGGATAACGTTCAGTGAGGCGTTTCCTTATCTTTTTCGGTCGCTCCTCGCCATAGCCCACAGGAGTAAGGCGATCTTTCGCAATGCCGTGGTCTATAAGATAGTTTACCACCGACTCTGCACGCCTTTGGCTCAATACCTTATTATATTTGTCAGAGCCTCGGTAGTCGGTGTGCGCGCTCAATTCTATTGTAACGTTAGGATTATCGTTGAGCAGCAGCACCAGACTGTCGAGAGCCTTTTCAGACTCTGGGCGCAGAGTGGCTTTGTCGAAGTCATAGAAGATGTTGTCTATCAGCACTGGGGCACTTATTGATGCCAACGGGAACTGCAACACGTGTTCCACCGATTCCGCTGTGCGCACCACCTGCAGCTCCTCCTTATGGTTGAGGAATCCCTTGCAAACACCCAAGAAGAGATAATCGACACCCGGTGTCAGCTCTGCCGTAAACGAGCCGTCGCCCTTCACGTTGTGTATTATGTTCGTTCCGTCGCTTCCCACCATATACACCTGTGCAGATGGCAGTTCGTAGCCGTCGCGCTCATACACCCATCCTTTCACTGTCTGTATAATCTCCTCTTTCTCAAAGCTGTATATGTGGTCCCATCCCTTGCCGTCGCCGCGGTTGCTTGAGAAGAAGCCACGGTTGTGTAGTCCTTCGAATGTCATTCCGAAGTCGTCGCCCTGCGAGTTCAGCGGATATCCCGGGTGCTCTATCTTCCAGCCCTTGCCGTTCTCGTCGGGCTTTGCTATGAAGATGTCGAGCCCTCCCAATCCCGGGTGTCCGTTGCTCGAGAAGTAAAGGTCGCCGTTGGGTCGGAATGTCGGAAACTCCTCGTCGCCGGGAGTGTTTATAGGCGCACCGAGGTTTTCAAGTCCAACGAGCCCGTTTGCGGTTATCATTATCCTCCAGATGTCGAGTCCGCCCTGTCCTCCGGGCATATCACTCGTGAAGTATAGCCATTGTCCGTCGGGCGAAATCGCAGGGTGGGCATAGTTAGACAGCGTGTCGCGTGTTATTTCAAGATACGTGCTCTTGCCCCACGTTGCATCACTTCGCCGCGAGGTGCTTATCTGCGCGTATCGCGGATACGACGGGTCTGTCTTGCATTGCGTCAGGTACATCGTCCGCCCGTCTGGGGTAATGGAGCACGCTCCCTCGTCGTCGTTGCTGTTCAGCTCGGTGTCTATTGCCTGCGGACGCTGCCATTTTCCTTTCTCATCCTTTATGGAGACAAATATATCACCGTTCTTCGTTCCCGTTATTCCGCTGATATCGTCGCCGCGCGATTGGTTGCGCGTACTCGTGAAATATAGTTGGTCGTAGTTGTCACCCGCCAATACCGGACTATAGTCGGCACGGCGCGAGTTAAACAGGTTCTCTCTCTTCACTGTATAGTATGAGCCTTCCTCTTTCCATTGCGCCGCCATTTGAGCCGACTGCATACCTGCCTTCACCAACGGATGACTTTTGCCCAACGAGTCGGCAGCAATCGCAAACTGTTTCTCCGCCTCTCTGTATCTGCCGTTTTTCATCAACTGCTGCCCCAAGTAAAGTGCCGTAAGACTGTCGTCCTGCTTATATCTCACGGCATTGTTATATGCAGCAATCGCTTGGTTGGTGTAGTTCAGTTTGCGGTAGCACTCTGCCATTTTCATAGCCCTTTGCCCTCTCGCGTCTCTCTCCTTTGCCGGTGTCGACGAATATGCCTTCTTATATTCTGCCGCAGCGTCAAAGTATTCTCCAAGCGCAAAGAACTTGTCGCCCTTCTTCACGTGTGAATCAGGACCGCAACTCACAAGCAGAGTCAAAAACAATGTTGCCAGTATAAAAGAAAAACTCCTGCGCATCATCTCTTTTAATATTGCGATGCAAAGATACAAAAAATTACTAAAATATTTGCATTTCCCCTTTAAATTTTGTATCTTTGCAATTGAAACAGCTTCAAGACTGTTTCTTTTGTTTCACAAGCAATCTTCCCCAAAACATGCTTGCAGCGGCCGCCGCAAGACTTTGCACCGAACGCCGCAAGACTTTGCAGCGGTCGCTGCAAGATATTCGCACGCCCGTCAAAAAGCAAACATACGTAAGTGCATGAACATTTTCACCTATGTTCAAATACAAAAAGACGCTGGCACACTAATATGCGTGCCAGCGTCCCTTGCATAATTGTTAGAATATTATTCTACGTCATCTTCATCATCGTCCCACATAGGAGAAACATCTCGTTTTCTTGCGTTAGCAGGACCATCTGCGCTGTCATCATAACTAAAACTAGTAGCCAACATTTGTTGCATTTCCATTTCCACAATCTCCATTTGTGGCTTTACATATTCTTTCATAATATTATTCCTTTCTTTAATTATTTAAAAATATATTTCTTACCATTCTTGATATAAATACCCTTCTGCGGAGTAGTTACTTTAACACCATTAAGATTATAATAATCGCCGGCATTATCTGCATCTGTACCTACCTCTGTTATTCCAGTTGTACCATCTCCATCACCGTGAATAACCGTCAACATAGCAGTATTTGCCTGTCCTTTCGTATCAATAACTGCACGGAATGGAACAGCATAAGCTGTTGCTGTAGCAATACCAAAGCCTGTTCCATCAGATTTCAAAATATAGAATCCTTCAAGTCCTGGAGCAGGAATGCCTTCGTATGTTCCTATGAAACATTCTTTCTTAATTTCTTCAGGCGTTTTATTAACTTCAACATTACTTGCAGTAAACTTAACTTCACCTGCAGCCTGATAGATATAAGGCATATTTGCTTCCATTGTTGTTACAGGTTCAAAGGTAACTGTTCTTGCATCAGTATCAACTGATGTAAATGCCTCAACCGTAACATCATCAGGAATATTTGCAACATACGGCAGACATACAGAACACCAATTTTCACCAGCTGCTCTTGTTGCTACATTAGAAACAACACGAGTATATGAAGCATTTTCTGCAGTAAATGGAATATCTGTATTAAATGGCATTGCATCTGTCAACTCAAAGTTAGCGCAGGTATAATTATTGCCACTTTTCACAACGACATTCTTTGTGTTTCCTACCTTACTTCCAGCCTCTATTAATATTAATGTATTATCATTGGCTGTTTCAAGTACTGTTTCTGTATTAATTGTTGCCTCCGTTAAATCAAGTGATGTTATGACATCATTATGCTCAAGCTTGTTATTAAGTGCTTTAATATCATCTTCACTCAAACTACCTGTAACTGTCAATGTCTTATCAGTGTTGTAGCCTGCGAGATAACAAATTTCACTATTATTCAAATTATATGTACCACTATTGGATTGATGGCGATTTATCATATCTCCCGTTAATGGCGATATACTCACGCCATTACTACCAGTCATTCTAACTCCCACAACATCACCTACATTACCTTCAACAGAGAAAGTAAATTTTGTTGTTGTTTCGGCAGGAACTGTAAGTGTTTTTACATCACTACTTGGTGAATAAGACCACCCACCTGTAGAAGGATTATATTTCACAAATATAAATGAACCTTGATAATAACCGCCTTCATTCTTTACTTCAAAAACGAAATCTGCCTTGACGTCATACACTTTATTCATTTCAACATTTTCTGTCGTTTGGAATTTTGCGTATTCTTTATCATTTGAAGCATTATCACATGTTATGGAAACGAATGAAAGCACAGGTGTACCTGCCGCTTTAAATTCAATGCTGCTTTTACCTATCTCATTTTTATCAACATCCCAAATCCAGAAATTATAGGTTCCTGCAGTCTTAGGAGTATATGCAAAGTTAAATGTTGTACTTCCATCTACAGGTGCAGTTATACCAAGAGCAAATGTATATCCACTCGGTTTTGTATCAGTATTACTAACAAACACATAAACTTTGTCATAATACTCTTTGTCTCCTGTATTTGTTACAGTGACATTTATTGAATTGCTCATTGTGGCATATCCGCCACTATTTTCATCAAGCTCAGCCTTGGCAGAAAGAGTTGATTGAGGTGTAACTTCATTAACTTCTCCATTTTCTACTTTAATTGTCTTTGGAATGTAACTGTTTTCTTTTCTACAAGCAACCCATTTCTCTTTATCAAGACTTTCTATTGCTATCAATTCATAAAGCTTACCATTTTCTGGCATAAAAGAAATGTTTATCTTTGGCGTTTGACTATATCCCCTACCATCATCTGTTGCTTGTTGTATTGTTATATAACTACCATCTCCGCCTATATTGTATATTGTCCCGTTTTCATCTTTGTAACCTACACTTACATATCTACTATTTTTAACAGTATTAAAATTAATAACTTTAAATTGTACTTCAGCTGTAACATTTCCATTTAATGCCAAATCTGATACACTTAAATCACGTACTGTAAATACAGGACTGAGAACCTCATCAACAACACCATTATCTGGCTGAATACCTATAATCATACCATTAGACATACTATAACCATCGTCAGAAGAACTAGCTCCAGCTCCTGTGGTGTTATCAGGATTAAGAATTGTAATGTCAAAATATCCATCACACATTCCTCCCCAACCCCAATTCACATAGTAGAGTCCGTCATTATATCCATGGATAACAAAAGCATGACCACCACCTGTTGACTGTCCATTATAATAAACAGGACGTCCTGCTGCCATTTCTTCATAAAGAATCTTGTCCCATTCTGAAATTTGATAATTAGAACGATAAAGCTGTTTTACCAGTTCTTTATCCATGCCAAAATATTTCGTAAATGTTTCAGCAGAAGCACTTGAACCTGATGAAGGACCATACTTCATTTTCACAGCACAACCTATATGGAACATCAATTTGGCAACAGCATCTTTTTGTACTTCAGTCGCATTTCCTGTATACACGTTTAGCATGTTTCCCCAATCGTATGTTTCCCCATTAGCATAAATTGCTGGCATACTATATTGGTTTTCGTAATCATTAACTGTATATGTAAAATTATACTCAGGAATATCTGCTTTTAACTCATTAGGACATTTATGAAAGTGCAAAATCTGTGCAACGGCTGTAGCCACACAACCTGTTACCGCCTTACCTGTGGAAATACCACCATTAGAAGAATTATTATACTTATATTCAGGACACATTCTATTATAAGGGTCACCCTGATTCCATTTCTCTGGCATAAAAGGTGCAACAGAAGCATGTGCTGCCTGTGCCTTCCACGCATTTATTTCTGCAATCTGTGCTTCTGTGGCATTGTCTACAAAATCCTGATACGCCTGCATAAAGCTGGCAAGGTTTGTAGGCAGGTTGTTTGCATCATAGTCGCCTTGCTCGGTATAACCTACGATTGCCGGGAAACGGTCGTCGCCCGACACGATAGTATAACCAAGGTTCTTACCGGCAGAGAATACATGATAATAGGCTTCATCAGCCGTTGCATTCAGCTTCTTTTTTGAGAACACCAACTGGGGATTAGCAGAGATTGTCGCACCACCTTGCCCATTCACTTTCTTTACAGCATGCTTGCTAATTTGCTGCTTGGCAACTTGCCTTGCCTGCTCCACTGTGCGTGGTGCTGCAAGCACAGCACCAACAGTTGTCAATGACAACATAAACAGCGATACAAGCCTCTTTTGAAATAAATGCTTCATAATTAGCTTACTTTTTAATTATTCACTATTGCTTATCATACATACTTTTTGTAAAAATACGGTACAAAGGTAATAAAAAGTCTTTATTTTCCCCCCCCCTTAATTGTTAAATAAATATAAATACACATACATACTTTATCATACAAACACATATCTAACACATTCTTAACTATCAAATGACAGATAATGAAATAAAGCGAAAAAAATAAAAATATCAAAAAAGTTTTCGCTAATTCATAAATAAGTTGTAAATTTGCAGGCGAAATTGAAAGTTGGCTGATTAAAAGCCGCGCTGACAATGATGAACCTATAAAATATTATAAGGTGTCAGAACTTGATATATTGGCAATAGGCAGAGCCGAACGCTACTCTCCCAATTCGGTGGAAAAAGACGCAGCCGTGTTGGAGAGTGTTTGTCGTTTACTGACGGACGAAGGCTTGAAAGTGCGCATTGTCAGCGAGGAGAAAGAGGCATGGGAGACCGAAGCAAAGGCTTACATCTCTATGGGCAGATTGCCGCGGACGCTCGAACATCTGCATAGGCAGGAACGAGAAGGGAAAGTGGTGATAAACAAGTCTGACGGCGTGAGCTTGTGCTGCAACAGGAAGATGCTGAACGAAAGATTAGCAAGCATAGGTATTCCACTGCCCCCGAAAGACGGCACGAAAGGCTACTGGCTGAAGCGCGCAACAGGCGTGGCAGAAAGCTGTGCCGACGTGCAATATGTTGCCGATAAGGAAGAAATGCTGCTCAGGCGTGAGCAGATGAGAGAACAAGGCATAGAAACAATCGTGCAGGCTCATATAGACGGCGACCTCGTGAAATTCTACGGTGTAGTGGGCGAAGGATTCTTCCGTACTTACTATCCCTGCGACGACGGGCAATGGAAGTTTGACGATGAAAAGCGTAACGGCAAGCCCTGCCACTATGACTTCTCTATGGCGGAACTGCAACAAATGGCAGAAAAGGCAGCCACGGCAGCAGGCATAAGCATATATGGTGGCGACTGCATAATAACGAGCGAAGGACAGCCTGTGCTGATAGACCTGAACGACTGGCCGAGTTTCTCACGATGCAGGGAAGAGGCTGCGATGGCAATAAGCCGGCATATTATAAATAATGTATAGAAACAATGCTGAACAACATAAAAGGCTATATATTCGACTACGGCGGCACGCTCGACACGGGAGGCATGCACTGGGGGAAAGCTCTGTGGCACGCATACGAAAGACAGCAAGTGCCCGTGACGGAAGAGATGTTTCGCGAAGGTTATGTACACGCCGAGCGGACACTTGGCAAAAACCGCATAATAATGCCCGACTTCACGTTTCGCCGCACACTCGACACAAAACTGCGCATTGAAATGGAATACATAGCGGAGCATCAGACGGGTTTCGCTGTTGACGAATGGCACGGCAAGGTGCTCGATGACATATATGCAATGACGTGCCATTATACGACAGAGAGCCGAAAGGTTTTGCAGCAGTTGAAGGAGCAAGGCGAAAGAATGGTATTGGTAAGCAACTTCTATGGCAACGTGGCTACGGTGCTCGAAGAAATGGGCTTTGCAGGAATGTTCGACAGCATTGTAGAGAGCGCGGTGGTAGGCATACGCAAGCCCGACCCTCGCATATTCACGCTCGGAGTAGAGGCGCTCGGACTGAAGGCAAACGAATGCGTGGTTGTCGGCGACAGCTACGATAAGGACATTGAGCCGGCAAAGAAAGCCGGCTGCCAGACAATATGGATAAAGGGCGAAGGCTGGACCGACGATGAGCCCGACGGCGCACACGCCGATGCCATAATAGAAACATTGGACGAGATAATAAAATAATTAAAATATAACATTTACATACTTAAAAAGTAATGAAACAAACAAACGTAAAGCCAGCTGACGGCAAATTAGGAATTATGGTCGTAGGTTGCGGTGCTGTATCGACAACCTTTATGACCGGTGTGCTTATGGCGCGCCGCGGACTCACAAAACCAGTCGGGTCAATGACACAATACGACAAGATACGTGTTGGCAAGGGTGCTGACAAAAAGTATCTGCCATATAGCGAGATTGTACCTATGGCAAAGCTCGATGACATTGTTTTCGGAACTTGGGACGTTTATCCGCAGAATGCCTATCAGGCTGCGATATATGCCGAGGTGCTGAAAGAAAAGGACATTGAGCCTGTAAAGGAAGAACTGTTGAAGATTGTGCCATTGAAGGCTGCCTTCGACAAGAACTATGCAAAGCGTCTCGACGGCGACAACGTGAAAGAGTGCAAGGACCGCTGGGATATGAAGGAGCAGATTCGTGAGGATATCCGCAAGTTCAAGGCAGACAACGGCTGTTCGCGCATCGTTGTACTGTGGGCTGCATCTACCGAGATTTACGTGCCCGTATGCGAGAAGGTACACTACAAGCTCGACGACCTCGTGGCTGCAATGAAGGCAGACGACCGCGAGAACATCGCACCGTCAATGTGCTACGCCATGGCTGCGCTCGAGGAAGGTGCTCCGTTCATTATGGGTGCTCCTAACACTACTGTTGACATTCCTGCAATGTGGGAACTGGCAGAGAAGACACAGATGCCTATAGCAGGTAAGGACTTCAAGACTGGTCAGACACTCGTGAAGAGTGGTTTTGCTCCAATCATCGGCACTCGCTGCCTCGGACTGAGCGGCTGGTTCTCTACAAACATTCTTGGCAACAGAGACGGACTTGTGCTCGACGAGCCTGCAAACTTCCGCACAAAGGAGGTGTCAAAGCTCTCAACACTGGAGACTATCCTCAAGCCTGAACTGCAGCCCGACCTCTACGGACACGGCAACGACGAAGACACACAGTATTTCCACAAGGTGCGCATAAACTACTATCCACCACGCAACGACAACAAGGAAGGCTGGGACAACATCGACATCTTCGGTTGGATGGGCTATCCAATGCAGATAAAGATTAATTTCCTCTGCCGCGACTCTATCCTCGCTGCACCGCTCTGTCTCGACCTTTGCTTGCTGAGCGACCTTGCAGCACGTGCCGGCAAATATGGAACACAGCGCTTCCTGAGCTTCTTCCTGAAGTCGCCACAGCACGACTATACACAGGGTGAAGAGCCGGTTAACAACCTCTATCAGCAGTACACAATGCTGAAGAACGCCATCCGCGAGATGGGCGGCTATGAGGCTGACGAGGAAATAGATTGATTTTTTTATAAATACAATTTGATTTGTTTAGAAGGATAACATTAGTCTTAACGATGCTCGTACTGTGCGCACTCAATGCCGGCGCACAGATTACGGGCATTGTGCTTGATGCCGAGACAGGCGACAGCATTCCCTTTGCCACTGTGATGTATAAGGGACATAATATCAACGCCGTTGCCAACATTAACGGACGCTACAAAATATCACGCTATGAGGGGTGGCAACTTACGTTCAGTGCCGTGGGCTATGTGCCTAAGACCATTACCGTTACCACAAGTACGAGGGGTAATGTGGACATTAAGCTGAAGCCCGACAACAAATACCTGAAGGAAGTTACGATAAAGTCGAAACGTCAGAGATATTCGCGCAAAAACAATCCCGCTGTGGAACTGATGAAAAAGGTCGTGGAGCACAAGAAGCTCACCGCCCTTGAAACGCGCGACTATTATCAATATAACAAGTATCAGAAGATTACGCTCGCAATGAACGAAATCAACGATGATACTCTCAACTCCGAAAAATTCAAGAAACGCCCGTGGCTTAAAGACCAAGTGGAGAAAAGCGAGTATACGGGCAAACTTATATTACCTGTATCGGTTGACGAGACCGTATCGCAGAAGATATACCGCAAGAATCCGCACAGCGAGAAAACTATCGTTAAGGGTATGAACTCGTCGGGAGTGAACGACTTGTTCCAGACTGGCGACATAGTGACCACGATATTGAAGGACGTGTTTACCGACGTGAACATCTACGACGACCAGATACGTTTGCTGCAATATCCGTTTACCTCGCCCATTGGCAAGGATGCAATATCGTTCTATCGCTTTTATATAGAGGACACGCTGATGGTTGACAAGGACAAGTGCATACACCTGCATTTCCTGCCCAACAACCAACAGGACTTCGGTTTCCGAGGCGACATATACATACTGGCAGACAGCAGCTATCAGGTGAAGCGCTGCGAATTGACTATACCGAAGAAAAGCGACGTGAACTTTGTGGAGAATATGCAAGTGTTGCAGGAGTTCACACAACTGCCCGACTCTACTTGGGTGCTTACCGTTGACGATATGGTGGCGGAACTGAAATTGGCGAGTTTTATTCAGAAATGCTGCGTGATACGTTCCACGCGACTTACCGACTATGCCTTTGACGAATTGCCAAAACAGCTCTTCAAGGGTAAGGCAAAAGAGGTGAAGGAAGCCGACGCAATGATGCGCGACGATGACTTCTGGGCGCAATACAGGCAGGTGAATCTCACGAAGGGCGAGAGTTCGATGGACGCATTTGTTCATAACTTAGAGCAGATAAAGGGATTCAAATACATAATCTTCGGACTGAAAGCATTTATCGAGAACTTTGTGGAGACAGGCAACCCAAGCAAGGTGGATTTGGGACCTATGAACACTATTGTAAGTAACAACTTTGTAGACGGATATCGTATGCGTATATCGGCACAATCCACTGCCAATCTTCATAAACATTGGTTCTGGGCAGGCTACTATGCATACGCCTTGGGCAGCCACAAAAACTACTACAGTGGCTCACTCATCTATTCGTTCAACAAAAAGGAATATCTGCCACGAGAGTTCCCTAAACGCACTCTTACACTCACATCCACATACGACGTATGCTCGCCGAGCGACAAGTTTGTACATACCGACAAGGATAATATGTTCACGGCATTCAAGTGGGCTACGGTGGACAAGATGATGTGGTACAACAGGCAGGAACTGAAATACGAGCGCGAAGAGGACTGGGGCTTCAAGACCACCGTAGGCATAAAGCTCGAGGAAAACGAGCCTTGCGGTGCAATGCGCTACTTGTATATGAACAACGGACTTGACTATAACGACCCGTTGGCACGCACAAAGCGCACGCTGCGCACCACGGAACTAAACGTGCAACTGCGCATAGCCCCGGGCGAGACATTTATAAACACCAAGCAAAGACGACTGAAGATAAACCTCGATGCACCAGTGTTCCTCGTTGGGCATACGATGGGCTTGAAGAACGTGCTTGGCGGCGAGTATAGTTTCAATATGACCGACATTGAGCTGTACAAGCGCTTCTGGATGAAAAGCTGGGGAAAGATTGACATATATATCAAGGGCGGCGCACAATGGAACAAAGTACCATACCCCTTGCTCATCACTCCGGCGGCAAACCTTTCGTATATCATCGAAGACGAGACCTTCAACCTCGTGAACAATATGGAGTTCCTAAACGACCGCTACGTTTCGCTCGATATGAGTTGGGACTTGAACGGAAAGATTCTCAACCGCATACCGCTGCTTAAGAAACTTAAATGGCGTGAGTATATCGGCATCAAGAGCCTGTGGGGAACACTTACCGATAAGAATAATCCTTTCCTTGCCGAGAATGTCGGCGACAGCGAACTGATGTATTTCCCCGAAGGCTGCTACGTGATGGACAAGAACCGCCCATACGTTGAGCTTATTGCAGGTATTCACAACATTTTCAAGATAATCCACGTGGAATATGTACGCCGTATGAACTATCTCGACTTGCCTACATCAAACAAGCACGGCATAAGATTTATGTTCAGAATGACGTTTTAGTGTTCAGTGTTTAGTGTTCAGTGATTGGTTAAATAATCAAATATATGAAATTTGCAGTGATTGCTGCCGGTGAGGGCAGCCGTTTGGCAGCGGAGGGCATAAATGTTCCCAAGCCGCTCGTAAAGGTTGACGGCGAGATGCTTATAGACCGTCTCATAAGGATTTTTATGGACAACTATGCTGAGGAGATTGTAGTTATCTGCAACGACCTCACGGCATTAGTGAGCAGTCATCTCGTGGAGTTGCAGCGCGACGGACTCAACGGTCGTCCCGTGCCCCTGCGCTTCGTGGTAAAGTCAACGCCAAGTTCAATGCATAGTTTCTTTGAGATAAGCAAGTATCTCGAAGGCTCTCCGTTTGTACTCACAACGGTAGATACCATTTTCAGGGAAGAAGAGTTCAGTCAGTACATTGATATGTTCGTGCGTGCTTCCGAGGCAGGAATGTCTGACGGAATGATGGGCGTTACCGACTATATCGACGATGAGAAACCGCTGTATGTGCAGGTGGACGACAAGATGAACATAACGGCTTTCCTCGATGCGTGCGACAATCCGCAATACATATCCGCAGGCATCTACGGACTTAACGACAAGGCACTGCGTGTGCTGCAACTTTGTATGGAGAACGGACAGTCGCGTATGCGCAATTTCCAACGTGCATTGGTTGCCGTCGGACAGAAGCTGCACGCATACCCGTTCAGCAAGGTGCTCGACATTGACCACGCTACCGACATTGAAAAGGCAGAAAAGTTTTTATCATTAAAATAGGGATATGACATTCAATATAAACGGAGAGAGAAAGACATTCCGCGAATTGCTGCGCGCATCGTTCAAGAGCGATGACACCGAAGAGACAATAGACGTTTATTTCACCCGACCAATAGGACTTGCCTTCGCTCTGCTATGGGGACAGATGGGCGTACACCCCACGGTCATAACGGTATTGGGAATGGCACTCGGCGTTGCAGCCGGCTGTATGTTCTATTTTCAGGATTTAATATCCAACCTTTGCGGTATGGCACTGCTTATGCTTGCCAACTTCTGCGACTCTACCGACGGACAGATGGCACGCATATACAACAAGAGGTCGCTTATGGGTCGTGTGCTCGACGGCTTTGCCGGCGATGTATGGTTTTTCTTCATCTATTGCGGCTTGGCTTTCCGTATGATGGATATGCCCATCACTATTTTTGGCTATGAGTCGCACTATTATGGCTGGGCACTGTGCATCGTGGCAGGCTTGATGCATATGAGTCAGGCGCGCCTTTCCGACTATTACAGGCAGATACACCTGTTTTTCCTTTTGGGCAAGGAAGGCAGCGAACTCGACAACTCCACGGCACAGAAAGAAATGAAAGACAGTCTGCCGAAACTGCCGAAGGAGTGGTTTGCGCACCTTTTCTATGCCAACTATTATGTGTATTGTCTGGCGCAGGAGAAATCTACGCCACAGTTCCAGAGCTTCTATGCGGCAGTGAAGGAACGCTATCCCAACCCTGCCGACA
Source organism: Prevotella sp. (assembly GCA_022511075.1). Classification (GTDB taxonomy): domain Bacteria; phylum Bacteroidota; class Bacteroidia; order Bacteroidales; family Bacteroidaceae; genus Prevotella. Next base: position 25,385 of record JAFLSE010000007.1, on the reverse strand, counting down.
TTCCGCAGGCTATGCGCAATGAGTTCCGTCGTGGCTCGCTGCCGCTGATGAAGTGGACAAATGCGCTTACGTTCAACTGGCGTGCCATCGTTTGCTACATATCCTGCTTTGCCAACATTCCGTGGCTCTATCCGCTTTTGGAAGTCACCGTGTTTGCAGCCATATACACCTATATGCACGTCACCCACGAGCGCCTCTGCAAAACAATGGAGGAGAAAATGCTATGCGGCGCTTGGGGAGCATAGTGTTTGCGCTTGCTGTTGCCTGCACCGTCAGTGCCCAGATATCGCAGCAGCCCGACACCACCAACCTTGCCGAGTATATGGCAGTGGTAGACTCCATGTTGCGCATCGAGGAACAGAAGGAAATGGAACGTGAGATGGCTGCACTGCTGAAAGCACAGCAACAGCTGATAGCAGAACAACAACGGCAGCTTGCAGAAAACATACGCTATCTAAAAATCGGCGACAAGTTTGAATTTGGTCCTATAACACGCCTGCTGATGCGCAACTCCGTAGACGGGGTACGCACACGCATAGGCGGTCGCTCTACGGCAAATCTCCATCCACAGTTATTCTGGCAGGGATATGTCTCGCGAGGTTTCAAGAGCAAGCAAAACTATTTCAGCAGCCAAATTACATACACATTCGACAAAAAACAAAAGCGCCCTGACGAATATCCACAGCGCAGCATTTCGTGGCTTGCTATGCGCGAATTGGGGATGCCGTCGGAGATATTACGCAAAGCCTCTGACGAAGGACTGCTAACATCACTGCGTTGGACTTCCGTAAACCAGTTTGTGCGCTACAACCGCCAGCAGGCAAGCATAGAGTACGAATGGAACAAGCATCTGAAAAATCGTCTGCAACTTACCACCAACAGCCTTGCAACCGTAGGCAACTGGGAGCGCGTGGAATTTCATACTGCCGACATTGCCCTGCAAACGGAGATACGCCCCACAAGGCATTCCGTCGTCTCACTCTCCCATCGCACTGGCATAAAAGGCTTCCTTAAAGGCGAGCACGATTTCAACCTTTCCGAACTTTCATATTCAGACAAGTTGCCGTTGTGGCACGGCTCACTCGGCATAGATGCACAAGCTGCTGCGCAGTGGAACGCCGTACCGTTCCTGCTGCTCTGCTTCCCGTCAGCCAATATGTCATATTTCTCGGAATGCTCTACCTTCTCGCTCATCAACAACTACGAGTTTGCCAACGACCGCTATCTGCAACTTATGCTCAACTGGGATCTTGGCGGAGTGTTCCTTTCCAAAATCAACCTTTTGCGCCAACTCGGTTGTCACGAGTTTCTCGGCGTGCGCACCCTATGGGGCACGGTGTCCGACAAAAACAATTACCACATCTCCCAAATGGACGGCACAAAGCCCTATCTCGAATGTTCCGCCGGCATCTGCAATATCCTCGGCATAATGAGCATTGAGTATGTCCGCCGCCTCAACTACCTCAACCTCCCCACTGCCCACAAGCAGGGAATAAGAATAGGCATTGCATTATAATCATAAAGTTTTACTAATTATGATGTTTATCCTTTTAAGAACAGCAGTTTCCACGCAACTACCGGTTTTTATATTGGCGGTAAGGAAGTGGTTTCTGTTTATAATAAAGAGGCAGGTTTCTTGAAACCTGTAATCCAATGGAACGAAGCAGTGTTGAATCCGCATTCTCTGCCAATAGCTGCCCAACAATATGTTCAAGGGCAGGAGATAATAGGCGCTGAACTCGGCGACTATTTTATTGCTCCAGATCCAGCAGATAATGGCAACGTGAAGGCTACCATCGAGGTTAGCTCTTTCCGCCCATATTTAGGTATTGGTATGGGGCGTGCCGTTCCTCGTAATGGTCGTATAGGATGCCAATTTGATCTTGGTGTACAATTTTGGGGAACTCCAAAGGTTTATGCTCCCACTTATGACAAAGCCACAGGAAAATATCTAAGGCAGCAGTTGACAGATGAACATGCAGGTGGTGATGGCGGCGATATAATAAAGACTATTTCAAAGATTCCTGTTTATCCAACATTGAATCTCCGTCTTGTAGGACGTATCTTATAAATATAGTACAAATAATAAAAAATAGGCTGCTCAAGTTTTGGGCAGCCTATTTTTAAGTAATTAGTATGAAAAATGTTTTCAAACAATATTAATTAAAACCCTTACTTTTTTAGAACATATTTCTCTAACTTTCTCAGTCCGCACATACCGAGTTCAAAGAATACACCACGAATTATAAGTTCTGTGAAATCTATGTTGTTTCCTAATAGCAAATCAATAACACACCATACTAAACAAAACATAATTCCTTCCAATATATACGGACGTAGTTGTTTTAATATTTTCATAATCGTATAGATTTTATGTTTATACTATAATTATTTCTTCAAATGGTCATTGAAATGGTTTACTATCTGGCGATATAAGTGGTTACGGGTGTTTCCACCTACAATGCTGTGGTTGCGGTTGGTGTACGTGAGCATACGGAAATCCTTGTCAGCCTCCACGAGAGCCGCAGTATATTCTGCTGTGTTGCGGAAATGCACATTATCGTCGGCAAGTCCGTGGCAGATTAGGAGTGCACCGCTGAGATTTGAGGCACGCGAAATGGCATTCACGGTGTCATAGCCCGAAGGATTTTCTTTTGGGGTACGCATATAACGCTCGGAATACACGCTGTCGTAGTAGCGCCATGAGGTCGGGGGTGCCACGGCAACGCCAGCAGCAAACACAGCCCTGCCTTCAGACATCGACATAAGGGTGTTCCAACCGCCATAGCTCCATCCCCAGATGCCTATGCGACTCTTGTCAACATAACTTTGGTTGCCGAGCCATATCGCAGCCTCAACCTGGTCGCGACTTTCAAGTTCGCCAAGACGCAGATAGGTGCATTTCTCAAACTCTGCACCACGACCGCCAGTGCCGCGGTTATCAACACACACCGAGATATAACCTTGCTCTGCAAGATAGTGCTCAAATATTGCGCCGGCATCGCACATACCCACGTTCCACGCATTCCTTACCTCTTGCGAGCCTGGACCGCCATACTGCCACATTATCACGGGATATTTCTTCTGCGGATTGAAATCCTTCGGAAGTATCATCATACCGTTTAGCGTAACGCCTTCGGAGGTTGTGAAGGTGAACAACTTGCGCTCTCCCTTAATATCGTTGGCTGCCTTTTGCCTTAATGCAGCGTTATCCAAGAGCGTTGCGAGGGTCTTGCCCTTTGAGTCGCAGAGAGTATAGACATTAGGGGTATTCAGGTCGCTCCAATTGTTTATGTAATACTTGAAATTCTTTGAGAATACAGCCGTATTCCAACCTTCCTTACCCGAAAGACGAGCGATAGTGCCATTTGCACGCGCAACGCAAATCTGACGGTCGGTAGCACCAAGCATGGTAGAAGAGAAATATATGTCGCCCGTTGCCTCGTCGATGCCATACACATCGTCAATCACCACCTTGTCAGGACAAACCTGACGCTGGCGAGTGCCTGTGAGCGAATAGAGATAGAGGTGCATATAGCCGTCACTTTCGGCAGGCACAAGTATATGCTTGTCGGTAAATATTGTTTTTGTAATCGTTTCCTCGTTCACATACTTGGCAGTCTTCTCTTCCACGAGAAGTTTTGCGACTGTTGATAGTGGGTTTACCGAATATATGCGCATACAATCCTGATGACGGTTCATTGTGAATATAGCCACATTTGCCCCGTCTTTGGTGCTTACGATACGCGGCATATAGCCGTCGGCATCCATAGGCACTTGCAATTGTCTTGTCTGACGACTTTGTATGTCGAAACTCCATGCAGTAACGGTAGAGTTTGTTTCGCCGGCAATTGGATATTTATAACTATATGCTCCGGGATATTCGGCATATTGCGTTAGTTCAGGCTTCACTCCCTTGTACAACCGCAAATTACACTCCTTCACCTTGCTCTCATCGTACTTTATCCAGCATATCTGCCTTGAATCCGACGTGAACACCATGCTGCTGTTGGTTGAAAACTCCTCCTCATACACCCAGTCGGGCACGCCATTGATTATCTCGTTAAATTTTCCGTCCTTCGTCACTTGGCTCTCTGCATTGTCATATAGCAGTTTCACAAGGAAGATGTTGTTTTGTCTCACGAAGGCAATGCAGTTTCCGTCGGGCGAGAATATAGGTGTCTGCTGTTGTCCGCCGTCTGAAAGCGGAGTTAGTTTGTTGTTGCGCACATTATATATATAATATGTTGCAGCGAACGAGCGGCGATATATACGCCTTGTTTCAGTCTGAATCAAGATATTGCTGCCGTCTGGACCGATAACATAGCCGTCAACACGACTTATCTTCGCTCCACGCGCAGCAGATGCATCGAACATCGTACCAACCTTCTTGCCTGTACGGAACGAATACTTCTCAATGCGCAGTCCGTCGTCACTTATCTGTGCCCATGACTCCCCATCGTCAAGAGGGTCAACGTTTGCCATAACTTGAGGGCGGTAAGCCCCTGTCGCCACACTCTTCAAGTCAATGGCAGATGCACTCACCGCAACAACCACTGCCATAAGAAATATTAATGAAAATCTTTTTATCATTGTCGTTATTTATATGTTATAGTTTTGTTATGAGTGCAAAATTACAAAAAAGATTCAAATATACAAAGAATGTTCTTCGTAATTCACAATTATTTCATATAGAACTCCCAAGATTTTCATTTGTAGGGTATTCAAATTACATAGATTTAAGATCTAATAACCACAATTTATTTCCATTTAGTGCAGTTTAGACACACAAAAACTTTCCATTTAGTGCAGTTTAGACATATAAAAACTTTCCATTTAGTGCAGTTTAGATGCAAAAAACTTGTATAAGTCAATAATTATAAGTAACTTTGCACGCAAAGGAAAAGTGATATGAATACAAAAGGATTAGAACGTATATTGCGAGACCAGAGAGAAGAACTTTTCGCTACCGATTATTCTGCTATGGTAACAAGGCACGAAGAAACAGAAATAAACCTCGACAGCAGGCTTGCACAAATAGTAATTGGGGTAAGACGTTGTGGAAAGTCTACCCTTTGTCAAAAGGTGCTGGTGCAGAGCAAAACGAATTTTGCATACATAAATTTCGATGACGAAAGCCTCGCATCACTTAACGGGGAAAGCCTGCAAGAGATAATGGAAACACTATATCGTATATATGGCTCGTTCACCCATCTGTTTATGGATGAGATACAAAACGTACCGAAATGGCATCTGTTCGTAAATCGTCTGCTGCGTCAAGGGCTTCACTTGATACTCACGGGTAGCAATGCTAATCTGTTGAGCGGAGAACTTGCCACGCATCTCACAGGGCGTTATAACGAAATAAGGCTTTACCCTTTCTCCTTTTCCGACTATTGCAAGGCAAAGGGTATTGACACAAGTGGAATGACTACAAAATCGGCAGGACTTTTGATGAATGCACTCGACACGTATCTTCAGCAAGGTGGATTTCCTGAAACAACAAATATGCAGCGACAAGACAAATACATTTCGTCGTTGCTTACGGCAATCATATCGAAAGACATCTGCCAGCGCTATAAAGTGCGCTATAAAAAGACATTGCAACAACTGGCAAACGGAATATTGGACCGTTTTTGCCAAGAAATATCATATAACAGCATTCAGGCGGACTATCATCTGAAAACCATTCACACCGCTAAGAACTATGTGTCATATCTCGAAAACGCATATTTTCTGCGTCTTGTTCCACGTTATTCGTTCAAGAGCATAGAGAGGCAGACAATGCGCAAGGCTTATGCTATAGACAACGCCTTTGTTACAAACCATGACGATGCGATGCTGACGGAAAGCCTTGGTTGGCGACTCGAAAATATTGTGGCAATAGAACTTCTGCGCAGAATGGAGTATGACACGCAGCAATTATATTATTTGCGACAACATAAGAGTTATGAAGTGGATTTTGCCGTTGTAGACCGTAATAAAGTGACACAACTAATTCAGGTTACATACGACTTTTCCAATCCGAAAACAAAACTTTACAATCGTGAAATAGGCGGATTGGTAAAAGGCTCTGTCGCTACGGGTTGCACAAACTTGACACTAATAATGATGACAGGTGAACCTGGTGAAACGGAAATAAACGGAGTTACGATACATAGAATACTTGCTTGCGAGTGGCTTCTGAATAAGTAAGCCAAACCTTGAATAGTTATTGCAATAATTATTGAAATATCGGATTATTGGCTATTACCTCCTTTGCAGGAATACGCCTTATGATGTTGTCGTCGCCACAGACAATGACATCTTCGCCTCTCAATGCTTTTTCCTGAAGCATTCTCTTTTCTGCAATCTCAAGACCACGTTTTATTTTCTCGGATAACTCTCTTATTTCCTTTTCTGTCATAATGTTGTATTTATGTGCAAAGATACAATTAAAAAGTCAGAAACAAGTTTTTACTTTATTAAAAAATATCAAATAACTATGATTATGAGGTTTCTCTTAATCATTTTTAGGTATATACAGTTGGAAAGATGCAAGAAAAGGTAGGAAAATTTCATAAATTTTGAGTATTGCGGAGTTTTTGGAATGTTCGTACCTTTGCATCCGAAAAACGAATTACCTTGGAATCAAGGGAGTTAAAGACGATAGTTTTACATATATTTATATAATACCAAATGATGAAGAAAACAATACTTATGGCGATTGGGATTGCCTTTGCAATGACAGCCAATGCACAAAATGCAGACACGACACGCACGGAAAGCGTGTACCCATACAATACTTTCGATACATATCGCATAGGAGGATATGGGGAAATGGTGGCTGCTTGGAAAGACTACGGCATAAACCGCTTTTCGGGAGTGAAGTATGGCAATACGAAGAAAAAACGTGCCACGATAGCAATACCACGCTTTGTGGTGGCTTTCGACTACAAGTTATCGCAGAAATGGATTCTCGGTGCAGAAGTGGAGTTTGAGAGCGGAGGCACAGGCACGGCACTCGAACTGGAGAACACGGAGAACGGCGAATATGAAACGGAGATAGAGAAAGGCGGAGAGGTGGCAATAGAGCAGTTTCACATAACACGACTGATAGTGCCAGAGTTTAATGTGCGTGTAGGTCATATGATAGTGCCCGTGGGACTGACGAACTCACACCACGAGCCAAACCTGTTCTTCGGAACGGTACGCCCCGAAGGAGAGACAACACTGCTGCCGTCAACGTGGCACGAGACGGGAATAGAGTTCTTCGGTACGTTCGGAAAAGGACTGGAACGCTTCAACTATCAGGCAATGATTGTGGCAGGACTCAACGCCAATGGTTTCGACCGTAATGCTTGGGCAGGTGGAGCAAAGCAGGGATTCTTTGAAAGTGATAACTTCACATCGCCGGCATACGTGGCACGCCTCGACTGGAGAGGAGTGAAAGGCTTACGCGTTGGTGCGTCGATATATTACTGCGCAAACATAGGAGCAAACTCCGACAAATACCAGACATACGAGCAATACGGAAAGATTCCGCTGACTATTTGGAGCGCAGATGCGCAATATATAGGGAAATACGTTACGGCAAGGGCGAACATAATAAACGGCAACCTTTCGAAAGCAGACAAAGTGAGTGATGCCAACGGATTGTTATCGAACAAATCGCCATACTCACGCCTCACTCCCGTGGCAAAACGCGCGGTAAGTTACGGAGGCGAGATAGGACTAAACATCGCAGCCATCTATGGCTCAAAGAAATGTCCTGTTATATACCCATTCGCACGCTATGAGCATTACAATCCGCAGGAGAAGGTGACAGGCAACCATACCGCTGACCTGCGACTGCAAACAAGTATGTGGGTGGCAGGCGTAAACTGGCGAGCACTGCCAGGACTGATAATAAAAGCCGACTACACCACCCGGCAGATAGGAACAGGCAAGGTGTTCGGAAAGGGAACATACAACAGCGAGAACGAGTTTGCCGTAGGTGTGGCGTTCACGGACTGGATGATAAAAAAGTGATTAGTGTTTAGGGATTAGTTAAATGCCGACCATAACAAACATCATAATCACTGAACACTAAACACAGAACACTAATAAAACGCCATTTTTTAATAATAATACCAAAAACCAAATTAAAATGAAGAAGAAACTATTTTATGCAACAGCCATTGCGGCTGGAATTATCATTACTGCTGCATCGTGCAGCAGTGATGACAAGAACGATGAACATCAGACAGATGCAATCGAACTTGACTACACGAAGGAGAACGCCGCAAGTTGGCACAACTACATGAAGAACGTGGCAAAACTATTGCGCGAAGATGCAAGCAACCTTTACACCTATTGGGCGGAAAGTTACGACGGAAAGGAGGCATACAGCACTACGTTCGTAAACCACAACGCACCGTTCACAAGCGCATTGAGTTGCGTGGAGCAAATTATAGACGGTTGCTACGACATTGCCAACGAGGTGGGTGTGGCAAAGATTAAAGACCCTTACGACCTCTATATTTCGGGCAAGACAACCGAAGGACTTTATGCCGTGGAGTCGTGGTATAGTTGGCACTCACGCACCGACTATTCAAACAACATTCTTTCAATTCGCAATGCCTATTACGGCTCGCGCAACGGAAGCATAGCAGAGCAATCGCTGTCGCGACTTGTGGCAGGCAAGGATGCTGAACTCGATGCAAGGACAAAGGCAGCGATAACAAAGGCATACAATGCCATACTTGCCATTCCGCAGCCCTTCCGTAACAACATCGTTTGCAGTGAGTCAGTGGCGGCAATGACAGCCTGCAATGAACTTGCAAACCTGCTCGACAACGAACTGAAACCTTTCTTCACGAACAATACCGACATAAACGGCAATGCTGTACTTGAGTCAGTGGTGAAGAATTACGTTGAAGCGGTTGTATTGCCAACGTACAAAGACCTGAAAGCCAAGACCATTGAACTGGAACAGGCAATAACGACACTAACAAGCAACCCGACAAACGACAATTTCAAGGCAGCATGCAACAAGTGGCTTGAGGCACGTGAGCCGTGGGAAACGAGCGAGGCATTCCTCTTTGGTCCTGTTGCCGACAACGGTCTTGACCCAAATATGGACTCTTGGCCACTTGACCAAGAGGGCATAGCCAACCTGCTGAAATCGGGCAAGTGGGACGAACTTGAATGGTCGGGCGAGTTCGATGAGGACAACGAGGGCATTGCCACTGCGCAGAGCCTTCGCGGTTTCCACACCCTTGAATACCTGCTCTTCAAGAACGGACAGGCGAGAACAATACAATAATCCACAGAAATGAGTTTTAGTATTACCAAATATTTCTTCATCATCGCAGGCGCAGGATTTATCTGCGCTTGCGACGACTACGACGGAATTGACGTGGACGATATAGAAGTACCCGAGGGTTTTGCACTCTCGGCAGGCACGTCAACCAATTTCCTCACCTCGTCGTTTGCCTACGACACCGATGCCGACTGGTTGAGTGGCACATATCAAAGCCGATTTATACGAGGCGACAAACTTTACGACGATGCACGAACGAGTAGCAACGGATATGGCGGCGGCCTCGGTCCTGTGTATGCCGGCTACTCGTGCGGCAGTTGCCATCATAATGCAGGGCGCACCAAGCCGTCGCTATGGACACAAAACAGCAACGGCGAATACGGCTCTGGCGACTATGGCTTCTCGGCAATGCTCATCTACATAACACGCAAGAATGGCGCTTTCTTCCAAGACTATGGGCGCGTGCTCCACGACCAAGCCATATACGGAGTGAAGCCCGAAGGCAAACTGAAAGTAACTTGGCACTACGAGAAAGGCACGTTCCCCGATGGCGAAGAATACGAACTGGCACGCCCCGAATACACCATAACCGAATGGTATGCCGACAGCATCCGCCCCCAAGACCTTTTTTGTACAGTACGCATACCACTACGCCACGTGGGAATGGGGCAGATGATGGCTTTGGACAGGAACGAGATAGAGACACTGGCACGCAAGAGCAACTACCCTGAATACGGAATAAGCGGACGGTGCAACTACATAATGGAGCGCGGCAGACTGCAACTTGGTTTGTCGGGCAACAAGGCTCAGCATGCCGACCTCACCGTGGAGTTAGGATTTTCGAGCGACATGGGAAGCACCAACAGCCGCTATCCAGAGGAAATATGCGAGGGGCAGAGCCAGATGCAGGGCGGAAGTATGATGGGACTGCTCTACGACAAACTCGACGTGAGCACCGAGGATATGGAAGATGTAGACCTCTATCTGCACGCACTGAGTGTGCCGGCACGCCGCAACGTAAACGACCCCGCCGTGAAACTCGGTGAGCAGATGTTCTATCAAGCCAAGTGCCACCTATGCCACGTTACCACCCTGCACACCAGACCTCGAGGCGCAACGTTGCTCAACGGCACTAACCTGCCGTGGCTCGGCAATCAGACCATACACCCATACAGCGATTTCCTGCTGCACGATATGGGCTCGGAGATAATGGGCGTAGGACTTAACGACAACTACGTGAGCGGACTTGCACGCGGAAACGAATGGCGAACAACACCGTTGTGGGGCATTGGTTTGCAAGAACGGGTGAACGGTCATACGTATTTCCTGCACGACGGCAGAGCGCGCAACTTCACCGAAGCAATACTATGGCACGGAGGCGAGGGCGAGGCATCGAAGAACCTTTTCAGGAAGATGAGCCGCGACCAGCGCAATGCACTCATAAAGTTTTTGGAATCACTATAAAAAGAGACAACACAAAAGACAATATACATCACAAAGAATATGAAAAAAAATATAATAGCAATAATCGCGGCTGCAATGATGCCTGCCGCGCTGATGGCACAAAACGAAGAGGACACCGAGAACGGCGTAATGTCGCTGGCAGGCAAGGAAGGCTTTACGATAGGTACAAAGAAGGGCGATTTCGTTTTCAAGCCATATATGATGGTGCAGACAACGGCACAATACAACTATTACGACGACGAAGGGCTCGACAAGGCATACAACCAAGACAACGTGGCAAACTCGGGCTTCGCCATTCCCTACGCCATAATAGGATTCACGGGCAAGGCATACGACAAGGTAACGTTCAACGTGTCGATGAATGCCGCTGCATCGGGTGCAAACATATTGCAGCAGGCATGGCTTGATGTTAAGTTGAAAAACGAGGTGGCGTTCCGTGTGGGCAAGTTTAAGACTCCTTTCTCACACGCATATCTTACCACGCTCGGTGAGACGCTGCTGCCGCAACTCCCCACTTCGCTAACGGCAAGCGTCATAATGCCCTACTCGCTCAATGCCGTAACGCCGAACATCGGCACAGGCTTCGACCTCGGAGTGGAGATGCACGGACTATTAGGTGGAAAGATTGGCTACGAGGTGGGCATATTCAACGGCACAGGCTCTGCCGTGAACAACGCCACAAAGACATTCAGCGATGACTGGCATATTCCGTCATTGCTCTATGCAGGGCGCATAACATTTATGCCGAAAGGAGTTATGCCAGCAACACAAGGCAATCCCGACCGACTGCACGAGGACAAGTGGATGTTAGGATTATCCACAAGCATGAATGTGGAGAGCGAAAACGAAAGCACCAACGACTACCGCGCAGGACTGGAGTTTGCGATGCTGAAAAACAAACTCTACATTGCAGCCGAGGCATACTATATGCACGTAGGCTTTACAAAGCGACAGAAGATTGACAAAACATTCAACTATCTTGGCGGATATGTGCAGGGCGGATATTTCGTAGCGCCACGCCTACAACTTGTGGCGCGTTACGACTTTATGGATCGCAACGGAACTGATGCAAAAGGTTTCCTCAATATTCCTGCTGTGGGTTTCAACTACTTCTTCAAGGGGTGTGGACTGAAATTGCAGGGAATGTATCAGTACACGGCACGCTCGGGGCACGCAACCCAACTGGACCGCGATAACGACGACCTCGGATTGACAACGCACTCGGCAACGTTCTTGCTGCAATATTGCTTCTAACCTTCAAAGCAGAAAGGATTTTCCAATGCAAAAGAATTTCATAGGTACAACACTGCTAATGACGGCGGCACTCTGCACATCGTGCGACGACGGGCGCATATATCCCGAAGAAATATTGCCCACAGGGCGCGAAGGCAGGGTGGCAAAAGTGGTTGGCACGATAAGCGGACAAGACTCGTGGGCGGCAGGATATGAGGTTGTGGTGGCGGCATTCAATGCCGAAAGCGACTACGCACTCATAACAAAGAACATTCCAAGCGAAACGCAAGATGTGAATATGACAATGACAGCCATTCCAAACGAGGCTACAACCATAGAACTCTGCGTGATAGACCGTCTGCGCCAAAGGGTGGCGACACTGAAAAGTGTAGATATAGCCAACAGTTCAGATGCACGTGACACCATATTGATAGATGCAGGAACAATGGACGCAGGAATGCTTGCAACATTGCAGGACAACGTGTTCACACCGCGATGCGCCACCTGTCACGGATTGAGTTCATCGGCAGCAGGAGGCATAAACCTCACGAAAGGCAATACATACGCCTCGATAGTGGGAGTGCCGTCACGGCGAGTGGCAGGCAAGAACATTGTAGAGCCGGGAAAGAGCACGGAGAGTGTCCTGCAGATGATGCTCAATACCGACATAAGTGCATCGTGGGGCTATGACCACGGCAATGCCGACATCTCCAACACATGGAAAGAGATTTTAACAAAATGGATAGACAATATTAGTAATTAGTTTTCAGTTATTAGTTATATGAATTATAAAAATACAAGGGCAGAAATATTCACGTTCAGCAACGGCACGGAAGTGAGCGAGGCGCACGTTATGGTTCACATAACCGACACTGCGCTCACCTACCAAGAGCAGCTAGAGGCAGTAAACGAGGCTTTCGAACACGTGAGAGGCAACGAACTAAAAGGCTATGATGCCGTATTTAAGCGTTACTATTTGAGCGATGCCGCAAATCAGGCTGATGAACTTTACAACGCAGCAATAGAAAACAGCGACTGTGCCCTGTCGGTGATAGAACAGCCACCGCTCGACGGCACAAAGATTGCACTTTGGGCGTATCTTATGACAGGTATGCAGCCAGTGAGCAGCAACAGCGGACTTTATGCAGTGAAGCACGGGGAGTTTAAGCACCTTTGGGGCGGAAGTGCCAACAGCCTTGCAGCCAATAGCGAATATCAGACACGACTATTGCTCAACGAATATGTTGTGCAATTAGCAAAGGAGGGTTGTACGCTTGCCGACAACTGCATACGAACTTGGTTTTTCGTGAACGATGTAGACCTCAACTATGGCGGCGTGGTGCGTGCCCGCAATCAAGTGTTCTTCACGCAGGGGCTCACCAACGAGACGCATTTCATTGCCAGTACTGGTATTGGTGGCAGGCAAGCCGACCCCAACGTGCTTGTGCAGATGGACAGTTATAGCGTTCAAGGCATTCACTCCGAGCAAATAAGCCATTTACTCGCAGCGTCTCACTTAAACCGTACGAGCGACTACGGTGTGAGCTTCGAGCGCGGAACGTGCGTAGACTATGCCGACCGCCGGCACGTATTCATCTCCGGCACAGCAAGCATCGACAACAAAGGCAATATCGTACATCCCAAAGATATTGTTAAGCAGACGGAACGAATGATTGAGAACGTGGAGGTGTTGCTGGCGGAGGCAGAATGCACCACCGACGACATCGGGCAAATATCGGTGTATTTGCGCGACGGTGCAGACTATGGTGTAGTGAGCAGGATATTCGCAGAACGTTTTTCCAACAAACCTTCTATCATTGTGCATGCATCCGTATGCCGTCCGGGTTGGTTGATAGAAATGGAGTGTATGGCGGTGAAAGCAACTGACAACGCAGCATTACCAAAATTCTAAATGATGCACAGGTTATTCTGGATTGTATTCACTACGATACTGCTCGTGCTCGGCACGGCAACTTTCGTGGAACAGGCACAGAGCACGGCATTCGCCTCACAGCACATCTACCACTCAATGTGGTTTGTAGCACTGTGGGCACTATTAGCGGTGGTGTCTGTAATCATCATCGTGCGCTGTCGGTTGTGGAAACGCGGTGCAGTGGCATTGCTACACCTGTCACTGCTCGTGATACTCGCAGGTGCTGCCGTTACGTTTTTCACATCGCAAAGCGGAATGTTACATATACGCGAGGGAGATGTCGAAAGCCGTTTCATCAACGAACACAATGAAACGGCAAACCTGCCTTTCAGCATCAGGCTCGACAGTTTCCGCATACGTTGCTATCCTGGCACGAATACACCTGCTGACTATCAGAGTTTCGTCACCATAGAACAAGGACATACACGCCGCAACGCCACTATATCCATGAACAACATTCTCGCTCTCAACGGCTACCGCCTCTACCAATCATCATACGACGAGGATATACACGGCAGTGTCCTCTCCGTAAAGTACGACCCCGTAGGCACAGGCATAACATACACCGGCTATCTGCTTTTGGCTATCAGTATGGTATGGGTACTATGCTCCAAGAGAGAACGTTTCCGCCATTTGCTGCAAAAGGTTATGTCGTGCAAGGCAGTGGTGTTCTACACATTATTCATATTATATGGCAGCGCAGTGAATGCCCGCAGCCTTCCTACCGCAAACACCGAAAAGGCGGAAAGCCTGGCACGCAGGCAGATTGTCTACAACGGACGGATAGTGCCGTTCAACACAATGGCGCACGACTTTATGCTTAAAATATACGGCAACCCCTCCTATCACGGTTTGTCTGCCGAACAGGTTGTATATGGCTGGATAGCGCGACCCGATGTATGGAAAGACGAGCCGATGATTAAGGTTAAGGACAAATCACTACGTAAAAAACTTGGTGCAGCCGACAAATACGTGTCATTTCAATCACTCTTTAACCCCGACTGCTCATATAAGGTTACGGCATTAGCAGAAAACGGCGTGCCGTCAAAACCCGTGCAGGAAGTCGACGAAAAGGTAGGCATAATCATTATGTTAACACAAGGCTCTCTCTTTGAGCCTCTGCCTGCCGAAGCACCACGGCTTGGCAGTACCCGTGTAGAAGCAGAGATTCTCTATAACAGGCTACCGCTCGTGAAGGTGCTTTTTATGCTCAACATCACTCTCGGTATTCTCTCGTTAGCGCTTTTCATTCTCGGCATCTTTGCCAACAAATACATAAAGGTCCCATTACAAACTTTATTCAGCCTGTCACTCATCGCCTTGCTCTTTCTCTATGCCTTGCGTTGGTATGTCAGCGGTCATATTCCGTTGGGCAACGGCTACGAGACAATGCTCTTTATGTCCGTCGTGATAATGTTTATTTCCTGTATCATCGGCAGGCGTTTTCCTCTTTTACTCTGTATAGGTCTGCTGCTATCGGGCTTCACTCTCCTTGTCGCCCACATAGGCGACAGCAATCCGCAGATAACAAACCTCATGCCCGTGCTCAACTCTCCATTGCTCAGCATCCACGTGTCCGTGATAATGATGTCCTACGCCCTTCTCGGTCTGACCTTCATCATCGCCATAATATATTTTGTGCTTATTGCATTGCAAGACAAAACACGTCCTGCAACCACCGCCGACATAGCAAGACAACTCGCCTTGCTAACTCCCCTCAGTCATCTGCTCCTCTACCCTGCCGTATTCCTCCTTGCCTGCGGCATCTTCATCGGTGCTGTATGGGCAAACATCTCGTGGGGCACATACTGGAGCTGGGATCCCAAGGAAACGTGGGCACTCATCACAATGATGATATATGCCATTCCTTTCCACACATCACTGACAGGAAAACTCTTAAACTCCCCCACCCGATTTCATCTCTTCATGCTCCTCGCATTCCTTTCTGTCCTTATGACTTATTTCGGCGTAAACTTCTTCCTCGGCGGCATGCATTCATACGCCTGACAAAACAGACTTTGAACATAAGTTATAACGAGAAAGAACATTGTAATCAAATTTTATTCTACATCTAAATAGATAAAACATAAACTCTCCCCTGCAATCATGAGTTGCAGGGGAGAGTTTTTATTAATTTAATGTTTCAGAACTTATTCTGGCTTCTTGTGCGAGAAATAGATACCGCCATTTACTTGTGGAGTACCATTGTAAGTGCTCTTTGAACCTATTACGGTAAGCTCATCGCCAACTTCGATGCCTTGTGTAGCGATGCAGTCCTTACGGGCATCACCTGTTGCACCCCAACCTGGATAACAACCGTACACATAGAGTGAGTTAGCACCGTTTGAGATATAAAGATTACCGTATGTAGCATTCGCAATCTCTGTCACATTACCAGTCACACGATAATATACATTTGGATTATCTTCCTTGGTAAGGAACTCTTCTATGCTAACCTCTGTTACAATGTTAAAGCTCTCAGCTGTTGCCTCTGCCATCTGTGGGTCGCCCTTATATTCTCCGCGCTTACCGACAAGAGTAACGATGTCGCCCTCTTTCAGGCCAAGTGCCTCAAAGTCGCCTTTTGCACCAATGCCATATACATAAGTTTCACCAGAGAAATCCTTAATGTAGCAGTTGCCGTAAGAAGCATTTGCCACCTTTGTTATGATACCAGATACTCGGTACAAGGTATTGCTTGGCTCTGCTGCCAAGAACTCTGCTACGCTAACTGCAATGATAGAGCCTTTCTGTGTGATTGTGGTTTCAGAAGAATAAGTCTTCTTGCCATCAGTAGTATTGAACACGATAGTAGCCTCACGATCACCACCAGCATTTGCTGCTGCGTGGAACTTCACAGTAGGTTCAGAACCACCATTGACTGCTACTATTGAAAGCCAATCCTTTGCTTCTGAAGGAATTTCAACAGATACACCGTTAGAACCCTTGCAAGTCAGACTTACGGTAAAGTCACCACCTTCCAAAGGCAGCTGATTATTCTCAATGTCCAAGGAATCAACCTTAATCAATGACTTTTCGATATTCACAACTGTCACATCTACCAATTCTACAGTTGTTCCATACGTTGTTTTTGGACCTTTAACAGTAACAATGTCGCCAACTTCAAGACCAAGACTCTCAAAGTTTTTCGTATTACCTTTGGCATCAAGCGTACCATAAATGTAAACAGTACCGGTCTCATCTGTCAAATACCAGTTACCATAGAGAGTATTTGCAATGGAAGTTACCGTACCCGTTACAAGATATTGCTTACTATCCGGACCGGCTATTACTTCAGCGCAAGTTGCTGGTGAAGCTTCTGCAAGTCCCTGAATCACATTGATTGTCTGTGTCTTGTCACCGCAGTTAATGTGCAATTCGGCTGTACGACCATCAAGTGTGCTTCCAGCAGAGAAAGAGATGGTTCCGTTGCCAGAGCCAGCGACAGGTGTTATAGTCAGCCAATTGGGAATCTCTTCCTGGTTAATGGACCAGTCAGACTTAGCCTCGATGTCGATGGATGTTGTACCTCCATTCACATCAAGTGCCACATAAGATGATGACACACGGATTTCGTCAAGATAAGTTGGATCGTTATCATCAGAGCAGCTTACCAACATAGTGATTGCTGCTATCAGTGACGGAAATAAATATTTAAGTTTCATATTGTCCTGACTTTAATATTAGTTGAATATATATTTGATACCAATAGAAGCATACCAGCACTGACCGATTCCGTGGTTAGGAGTCCAAGTCTTGGTATTGCCGTTGATAGCCGAAGGAGTTGAGAATGTAGCAAAACCATCTGCATCGACACCTTCGTACTTGAGGATACGAGCCTCAGAGCCGATAGCAGGATTGAGATACTTGCTAACACCCCAAGAAGAGTTAAACAGGTTAAGCAGGTTCTTAACATCCATGCTCAGCTGCAAAGTGTGCTTTGTCTTACCAAAGTCGAGCTTGAAGTCGTGCTTGTAGCTGAAGTCAACACGGTGTACCCATGGAGAGTAAACACTGTAAGCCTCAGCATATTCACCTTGATGCTTCTTCAGATAGCTGTCCTTATGTACATAGTCCATGAAACGTGTCTTGTCATCTTCAGAAACAAAGCGGAACAGGTTATCAGCCACTTCCTTATCTGTTGGAATATAAATTGCATCATACTTATAACCGTCGCCGTTCATGTCCTCAACATCCATATAAGAGTAGTTGTAGCCACCGCGCCAAGTTTCGTAGATAAAGCTATAGTGGTTGCCACTCTTGTCATGAATTGTAGCAGATGCTACGAAACGGTCTGGAGTAACATACTGCGAGTTATGAAGTTTGATATTGTTAGGTCCCTCAACTGTTGGAACGTATGTAAATGCAGACTCAGCTGCAGAACCAGGCATACCTGTTATTTCCTTAGACACAGTGTGAGTATATGCTGCCATCAAGCTGATGTTCTCTGTTGGCTGTGCATTAACAGTAATGTTTGCAGACCAACCATAACCTTTGCTGGTGTTCTCCAAAACAAAAGCCTTTGTGCCAGTGCGGTAACCTGCAGGATAGATAGGACGGTTATCCACGCCGTTGAAACGAGCGAAACCACCTACTGAAGGAATACTCCAGTCTGAAATAGAAACGGCATTAACCGTCTTGTTGAAGATACCCTCTGCAGTTATTGACAATGGGAATGAAACAGGAACATTGTAATCAACAGCCAAAGAAGTCTTCCATACCTGTGGCATCTTGAAATCTGGGTCAACACCATTCACTGCGGAAGGTTTACTACCTTCTTCTGGTGTAATTGTACCTGGATAGCCTAACTGCTGAAGTTTCTCCAAAAGTGGAGCTATGTAATGTCCATTACCGTCGGTCACCAAACCGCCCTTGAATTCATCCATCGAGAAGCCTTTATTTGCTGCCTCAGAAGCATTAATCTGCGCCTGATACTGTACCATACCACTATTGGTCGGCATATTGGTGAAGAACACGAGTGGCAGACGACCAGAGAAGAGACCTGTACCACCACGAACCTTCAGGCTCTTATCACCAAATACGTCGTATGTGAAACCTACACGTGGAGAAATCGTAATACTATTTCCAGGCCACTTACCAGTATCAATATTGCGACCGTTATAATCGAGAGCAAGGATAGCATTGTTGGTCATCAAATCAGAATTGTTGAAGAAAAGACCATCGAAACGAACACCGTATGTCAACTTCAATTTCTCTGTGATGTTCCACTCGTCCTGACCATAGATACCAGCCTTATTAAACTGTACACGAGCAGCTGGGCTTGATTCGCCATTGTAGCCATAGGTCAAGCAGACAATTTCAGGAGCAGCGCCATTCATAAAGTCAGCCATACTATTATAACGATAGTAACCTGTACCATTACGCATATACTGGTTGTCTGCCATCTGATGCTCGAAAGTCAATCCGGCAGTAATCTTATGCTTGCCTAAATAATATGTAACATCGTCCCTTACATTCCAGATTGTATTGTGTACGGCATTATTCCAAGTAAACAACTCGTAACCCAATGCCATGTAGTTGTTATCGCCAGCATCATCCAGAATGTCGATGAACGGGAACTCAGAAGAGTTTGTACCACGCACATCATCCAACTTTGAGAATGTTGCAAGGAACTGGTTTGAAAGGTTATCAGCCAGGCGACTGTTCAAATCCAAAGAGAATGAATGAACGAGGTTGTCCATAGAGTACATCGAGTTGGCAAACGACATAGAGTACTGTGACATACGAGAACCTGACATACGTGTACCACCGTCCATAGAAGTGGCATTAGGAGAATTCCACAGCGTGTTCTTCGTATAGTTATAGCGCAATGCCAAGTGATGCTTGTCTGTTATATTCCAGTCCAAACGTGCAAGCAACTTGTAGTTACTCTCATCTGCAGGGAAACTTGTCCAAGAACCTGTATCATAGCCATACTTATTACGTACGAACTCTGAAATAGTCTGAAGATCTGAAAGTTTAGTGCGAGACACATAGTTATCAGGCACAGCAACACCATTTGCAGAACCTCTCCAACGGTTTGCTATAGTTGGGGTCTTTATCATTTCACCATTAGCAAAGAAGAACAACTTGTTCTTGATGATAGGACCACCCAACGTGAAACCGTAAGTTGTCTGCTGGCTCTTCTCACGTGCACCAGAAATCTGCTCACGATCTACAGCATCACCCTGAAGGTTCTCGTTCTTATGATAGATGTAAGCACTACCCTTGAAAGTGTTTGTACCCGACTTTGTAATAGCGTTCACACCACCACCGATAAAGTTGGTCTGACGAACATCGTATGGAGAAATAACAACCTGAAGTTCCTCGATAGCGTCAATAGAAATAGGATTGCCACCACCAGGAAGACCGTCAGAAAGACCAAAGTTATTATTGAAGTTTGCACCGTCAACAGTGAAGTTTGCCAAACGACCGTCAGAACCTGCAAAACTCATGCCGTTACCGCCGTATGGAGAAAGGCGTGTAACATCAGTGATGCCACGGTTAACGGTAGGCAGGTTTGCAATCTGCTGGTTGGTGATGTTGGTAGAAGCACCTGTTTTCTCTACGGAGAACTTAGAAGCCTTACCCTGTACTACAACCTCGCCCAACACCTGTGCGTCCTCGTTCATAGTAACGTTGAGGTTGTAGGTCTCTGCCAACTGAAGGATGACATTTTTCACAATCTTGGTTTCGTAGCCAAGATAGCTGATTCGAACTTCGTAGGGACCTCCTGAACGCATACCAAGGATGTTGAACATACCCTTAGTGTTGGTAACTCCTACGTAACGTGTGCCGGAAGGAACGTGTATTGCTTCTACAGTAGCTCCGATAACGTCGTCGTTATCAGCTGTAATTTTACCGGACATTCCAGACGTAGTTACCTGTGCCACTGCCGACGTAACCATCAGCACCATTGTGGCAATTAGGAAACATAATCTCTTGTACATAAAATTAAATAATGTTTAATAATTAATAATTAATTCATGAGCGGCTTGCCGCCCTTTTTTTATTTTACGCTGCAAAATTAACTATTTTTTTTGAAACAGAGGTTACAAAAACATTAAATTTCGTCGTTAATTCAATTTTTCTTTAAAATTTGTGCCTGAAGCAATACTTTTTCTTAATTTATGCTAAATATTCAATCACTTTCTTACTTTTGCCGCAGGCTTTCTGTCGGAAGTAATGGAAACGCTATTCCCTCTTTTTGCAAACGTAAAGCTTTCCTGCCTTATGTCATGGGTTGCGTGGTTGAAAATCTTGCCCGTGTCGAAATGCTGCCCGTTTACGCGTATCTCGAAATGCAGGTGCTCGGTGCTGGCATGCCCCGTGCGCCCTGTAAGGGCTATCACCTGTCCTGCCTTCACACGGTCGCCAACCTTTACAAGATTCTTTGAGTTGTGGCTGTAATAGGTTTCAAGACCGTTGGCGTGGCGTATGCGCACAAGGTTGCCGTAGCCGCTCGACCTGCCGGAGAATACCACCTCGCCGGCAAAGGCTGCAAGGATATTGTCGTTTGCCTTTGTCTTTATGTCAGTGCCTGAGTGCATTCTGCCGTCGCGCCTGCCGTAGCCGCTTATCACCTTTCCGCCCGGAAGCGGATAGCTCCACTCGTTCTTGGAAAGGGCGGCAAAGTCGATTGTAAAGGTGTTTCCCTTGGCAAAAGGAGTGACATTGGCAACAGGCTGTGTGCTGACATCAATCTTGCCACTGGCAAGTTTCTTGAAATATATGGTTGTCTCACGCAGTCTGTGGTTTTGTAGACTGAGGATTATTTCGGGATTGATGCGGGAGCCGTTTACCATTACGGCAAACTCGCAATAGTATCGCCCGTCTTCACCTCCTACAATAGCGATGGTCTGTCCTGCCTTTACACGGTCGCCTACTCTTACGAGGTTTTGGGCATTCCTGCCATATACGGTTTCAAGTCCGTTGTCGTGGCGAACAACTATTATGTTTCCAAACTGGTTATGATAGCGAGCCATACGCACCGTGCCGTCGAACATTGCTTTCACGGCATCACCTTTCCACGTGTCAATTTCTATGTTGTAGTCGTTGCCCTGCTTTGCCTTTCCAACAGGCAGGGGGAAGGAGTAGTCGCTGGAAAGATACTCAGAAAAGTCTATCGTAAACATGTCGGACTTGTCGAACAATCCTTTCGTGGCTATGCTTATCTGCTGCTGTTCAAGGGCAGTAAACTCATCGTCGGCAAACGATGACAACGCCGCAAAAAGGGAAAGCGAAAGAAGGATGTGTCGATAGTTCATTACTTTTTCAGCATTATTCCGTTCAACATTCTGCCAGTGGCAGCACCGTCATGGCGCGCAGAGAAATATTCGTCGCTGTGCGAGAAGGTGCAGACACCCTCAACGTGTATGTTTGCGGGGTCTACGCCTGCGGCTTCAAGTTCAATGGCATTGGCACGCCAAAGGTCAATGTGCCATTTTTCCTTGCGACGGGCTATCTGCTCCATATCGAAACCGGCAGCGGCAAAGGCTTCATACACCTCATCGCCCACCTCAAAGCAGTCTTGCGATATGCCCGGCCCTATTATGCATTGCAACGATGCAGGATTTGTGCCGTATGCTGCGTGCATCTGCTCCAATGTCTTGCGCACTATGCGCCCCACCGTTCCACGCCAGCCTGCGTGAATGGCAGCCACGGCATGGTGCTCCATATCGCATACAAGTACAGGAATACAGTCGGCTGTAGATACCGCCACGCACACATTGGTCATGTTGGTCATCACGGCATCAACGCCTTCAAGAAGCATCTTTTTTGTATCGGGGGAAAGAGATATGAACTCCTCCCCTATCTGCAACAGCTTTGTTCCGTGTGTCTGGTGCGGATATACAAGGTGGCTGTCGTCTATGCCGAGCATCTTGCATATCTCTGCTCGGTTGCGCCCGACGGGGCGCTTCGTGGTGAACGCCACGAGGCTTTCTACATTATTTATATTATATAGCAAAAAGCCACCGTCAGTCATCATCAGTCCTCCACGTCAATATATTCAATGTCGTCTTCGTCGAAATCCTCTATCTCGCTGTCGTCTATAAACTCAATGTCGCCAGCCTCGCCCTCCGCCTCCATTTCGGCAGTGAATCGCGTCATGTCCTTGTCACGGTGCACGAGTGTGTCCTCGGCTGTTATTGCCGTCAGCTTGTTGCTCTCGCTGTTCAGTTCGCGCCAAAGGATATCCTTGAGTTCAACAAGTCCTTGGTTTGCCACGCTTGATATGAACACCACAGGCAGGTCGTCGGGCAAAGTTTCTTGCAGCATTTCAATCAGTTCCTCGTCGAGAAGGTCGCTCTTTGTCACGGCAAGCACACGATGCTTGTCGAGCATTTCGGGATTGAAGTTCTTAAGTTCTCCAAGCAGTATTTCGTATTCGCGCTTTATGTCGTCGGTGTCGCCGGGCACCATAAACAGAAGCAGCGAGTTGCGCTCTATGTGTCGCAGGAAACGCAGTCCCAAACCCTTACCCTCGCTTGCTCCCTCGATGATACCGGGGATATCAGCCATCACAAACGACTGGTTGTCGCGGTAGCTCACGATACCGAGCGACGGCTCAAGCGTTGTAAACGGATAGTTGGCAATCTTCGGGCGTGCGCTCGAAAGTGTCGAGAGCAGCGTAGACTTGCCTGCATTGGGAAATCCCACAAGACCTACGTCGGCAAGCAGTTTCAGTTCGAGTATTATCGTCATCTCCTGCATTGGCTCTCCGGGCTGCGCATAGCGCGGTGCCTGGTTTGTGGCTGTGCGGAACTGGAAATTACCAAGTCCGCCACGACCGCCTTTCAGCAGCAGCACCTCTTGTCCGTCGTAGGAAACATCGCAGACATACTTGCCCGTATCGGCATTGTAGACCACTGTACCACACGGCACGTCGATATAGACATCCTTGCCGTCAGTGCCGTGACACTTGTCACGACCGCCGTTGCCGCCGTGCTCTGCAAAGATATGGCGCTCGTATTTCAAGTGCAGCAGCGTCCAGTAGTTATGGTTGCCGCGCAGGTATATGTTGCCTCCCCTGCCGCCGTCGCCGCCGTCAGGACCGCCGTTGGGATTGTACTTCACATGGCGCAGGTGCATCGAGCCCCTGCCTCCCTTGCCCGAACGGCAACATATCTTTACATAGTCTACGAAATTAGATTCCATCTATTACATTGCAAATATCACCGAATATACGCTCCAGCTCGCCAGAGCCGTGTATGTGGTGATGAAGTTCCTCATTGCGATACCACTCTATCAGCGGTGCTGTCTGGTTATGATACACGTCAAGGCGTTTCTTTATCGTCTCGGCATTGTCGTCGGAACGGCCGCTGTCCTGTCCTCGCTTTATCAGGCGACGCATCAGCTCTTCTTCTGGAACGTCAAGCTCTATCATTGCAGCTACCTTGTGTCCGCGTGCGTCGAGCATTTTTTTCAGTGCCTCTGCCTGTGGTATGGTGCGTGGAAATCCGTCGAAGATAATACCTTTGTGCTCCTTGCCGAAACTGTCGTATACATTGGCAAGAATATCTATCATAAGTTCGTCGGGAATCAGCTGTCCCTTGTCAATAAACGACTTTGCCGTGTTTCCCAGTTCCGTGCCTTTCTTTATCTCACTGCGCAGCACGTCGCCAGTTGAGATATGTCCCAATCCGTATTTCTCGATTATAAGGTCGCTCTGCGTGCCTTTTCCAGAGCCGGGAGCACCGAATATCACAATATTTCTCATATCCTGTTGTTTAATCAAACAATTTTCTTACCTGTCAAAACTAAATATATAAAAACTTTTTCCTATTCCTCGCCTTCAACGATGGTGTAGACTTCTTTCAGTCCGCGCCCCTGCTGGTCGTAGTCGAGTCCGTAGCCCACCACGAAATCGTTGGCAATGGTGAAGGCAACGTAGTCGAGATTGAGTTCAACCTTCAGGCACTCTGGCTTGTGGAACAGGGTGCAGATGTGTACCGACTCTGGATTGCGAGTACCAAGCGACTCTATCATTCGCCTCATCGTAAATCCGCTCTCCACAATGTCCTCCACGATTATCACCGTCCTGCCCGAAATATCCTCGTTTATGCCAATAACCTCGCGCACTTTGCCGGTAGAGGTTGTTCCCTGATATGATGCCAGTTTAACGAATGAAATCTCACAGGGAATGGTCATCTCGCGCATAAGGTCGGCTGCGAATATGAACGAGCCGTTGAGCACGGCAAGGAGCAGCGGATTCTTGCCCTCCATGTCCTTGCTTATCTGGGCTGCCAATTCTTTTATGCGCTGTTTTATCTCCGCTTCAGAAATAGACGTTCTGAACGTCTTATCCTTCACTTTTATTGTATTCATAAATGCTAAAAACAATAATTTTGGCACAAAATTACAAAAAAAGTGCCAAAGTATTGCAATTGTTTAGCATTATTTTTGTATTTTTGCACATAATAAATTGAAAGTTCCGTCATTAATGAAGATTTTCACAGCGTCGCAAACTCA
>JAFLSE010000069.1 GCA_022511075.1 Prevotella sp. | reverse complement strand
AGGTTTCCGACAAGGACTTTTGCCAGCAAGGGGTCTGTTATCAGCTCATCAAGCACTGCATTTATCGACTGCATCTGATACTGAGCGTTGATAACGGTATCGGTTTCTATCAAATCCAGCGAATGCAACGACGATGCACTTGCAACCTTTTCTATCAAATCATAATATCTAATTATGTTTTCACGTTGCTTTGGGAAATACTCTGACATCTGTGCAATAAACCGCTCACGACCATTGGCAAACTTGAATGTATCCCCTCCTAAAGCAATGACATCATATCCTGTCTTGTCCAGCTGAGAGAGTTGAATATCTTTCGTTATCTCCAAATAATCCATTAAGTTAGAAAGTGTCTGCCCTTTTGCCGCACTGCCAATAAAGTGCATGCCAGTCTCAAATTTTGCGCCACGACGAGAAAAGCACTGCAAGCAACCGCCTATTTGCGACGATTTTTCAAAGACTGTCACATCGAAACCATTTCTCGCAAGAATGACTCCGCACGACAAGCCTCCTAATCCACTTCCTATAATGACAACTTTCTTATTACGCATCTTGTTCTATTTTATTACAAATATCTTCATATCTCGACCTGTACCATTCACGCATTGTTGAAGCCTGTTCCATATAACTGCCCATGTTGCTCAACTCTGCACGTGTTATCGGATTATCCACTTCTATATATATCTGACCTTTCTTAAGCAGCAAACTTGTCTTCGGCAATACTTTTCCTGCCCCATACAGGCACATTGGCAGGATGTCAAGCCCCAAATTCTCGGCAAGAAAGAATGCTCCTTGATGAAACCTGCCAATCTTGCACGTCTTGGAGCGTGTACCTTCGGGATAGACGGCAATGCTATATCCACGTTTCACAAGCTCCGCCAGTTTTGGCAATGCGGCTTCTATTCCTTTGTTTACAGGATAAAACTCTGCCTCACGAATAAGAAAGCCGTAAAAAGGGTTTTTCCAAACCCAATCATTGGTAAGGAAAATCATTTTAGGAGTAAATATCAGCTGACACACCAAATCCAAATGCGACTGATGGTTGCAGATGATTACATGCGGCTTGTCGAAATCCACGCCATCGGCAATCTTGCAGGAAAACTTTGCGCCCGGTATGCCTGCGTGCAGCATTACGAACCTTGATGCGTGATAAATCAACTTGTGCAGATTATCACGTTTCTTTGTTGTTGTCTTTCCTATTTTGATATACAACCATGCCATCGGAGTAATGACAAAGAGCATAAAGAAACAGAAAAAGAGCAACGAAAACAAAGTACGAAATACCCGCATGCCCCATCGCAACAGCCGCAAAGGCAATCCATAGACAAGGGCAAGCAAACAAAGCACCACATTCAACAAAGAGATGCGGGCAAAATCCTTTCCGGGACGGAAATGGGTCACTCTTTCTTCTTTGGGAGGATAGTAAACATTTATGGGGATGGACTTTATCTCAACGCCATGCCATGACGCAAATACCATCAACTCCAGTTCTGCCTCATACCTTGATGTGAGCATCGACAATCCCACAAGTTTTTTTATGGGATAGAGTCGATAACCCGTCTGCGTATCTGCCAAATTTTTCCCTGTCTGAACACAGAACCAGAAATTCGAGAACTTATTGGCAAAGCCACTGCCTTTCGTCCGCTGAACGTCTTTCAGATTTCTTTCGCCAACAATCAAAGCACCCGGAAATTCTTTGTTGGCATCCACGAAAAGGGGTATGTCTGACGGGTAATGCTGACCGTCGGCATCTAACGTAATAGCATAAGCAAAACCACACTCCAAGGCTTTCCGAAAACCTCTCTTCAACGCATATCCCTTGCCCTTGTTCTGCTCATATTCTACGATGTTGATATTTTCTATTTGGCGAAGAATATGGCTTGTTGCGTCAGTGCTACCATCATTGACAACAAAGATGTCATCGCAAAACTTCTGTGTGTCACGAACAACTTGAGCAATTGTTCCTTCATTATTATATGTAGGAATTACGACACATATTGCACGTGCTTTCAGCATCTCTTTCAGTTTTGCTATGTCATCTCTATTCTTCATAATCAAGATGCGTGAACTGATAACTTATATGACGCTTTTCGTTGATGTATTCGCTTTTCCCTTGTTGCAAACCATGAAGCACCTTTCGCAGGTCGCGCTTCAAAACATACTTTATATACCATTTATCCAAGAACTTAATTACATGGTGCAGCTTCACCTTGTCTTTGTCTGGATAGTAAGAAAACTCTAATGCGGATATGCCAAACTCGTTAAACATGCTCCCCTTTACTACCCCATCAGGCGTGTGATGCAGAAAGCAAATACCATTGAAATAGGCTTTCGGCATTTCTATAATAAATGTATATTTCATCCTATCTCCCGCATTTGCAGGAAACATCGCCTGAGCTTTCGCTCCACACGAAAACAGCAATGAAACTCCTATGCTAATTG
>JAFLSE010000068.1 GCA_022511075.1 Prevotella sp. | reverse complement strand
TGGCGGTGGCGGTCAGCCACACTTCGCTACTGCGGGTGGCAAAGACCCAGAAGGACTGAAAGTGGCGGTTGAGAGTATTATCGAGCTTGCAGGGCTATAACACTCCGTCGGCTTTTATCAGCCATTTCACATAACTTTGTTCATCATTTTATCTTTCGATACAAGTCTTAAAAAGGCATCGGGCTTTCTGATAAGTCCGATGCCTTTTTTGATTGCCTGATGCCAATCTTTGCAGTGTTCTGCCGGCAACCTTTGCTGTGTTTGGACGGTAACCGCCGCTGTGTTCTGCTGGCAACCTTTGCTGTATTTGGACAGCAACCGCCACTATGCCCAAATGCCAACTTTTTTCTTCGATAAGTCGTAACCGCTACCTATTATAATTTGTCACCGCTGACTATTATAATAGGTAACGGCTGACTATTCCAGACGCCGACGGCTGGGCATTTCAGCACTTAGCCGTTGTCAAATATACCACAAAATCCGCCGTGTCGTACCCGCTCAGCCGTCGCTTATTTTTTCTTCCTGCCGTTCTGACATTTTTCTCAAAAAAGGTTCTTTTTCACACCTAAACCTCTTGATGAAAACCAAATAAAAACGTGGAATCCGTCACGGACTCCACGTTTCTTTTCATCTTTTCTCCAAAAATGAACCTAAATCTTTTACTAACCTAAAACCTATTATATGACTTTTATCTCTTTACCTTTATTCTTATTTGTCGCTCTGATGAAAATATATTTTTATCAGCAGTTTTTCTGTTTGACGATACAAAGTTACAGGCTTTTAGGCATCGAAGTACAAAGAAATTTCAGGAAAATACAAAAAAAGGTTAAATAAATGATTTATATCAATCGTTGTGTGCGTACACACGGTGGCTTTACCATATATATGTGTACGCGCTTAACGGGAGAGTATTCAGTTCTTTTGAATTAAAGCGACCGCATAGGCGCTGATGCCTTCTTCTCTGCCTGTGAAACCAAGTTTTTCGGTGGTTGTGGCTTTGATGGAGATGTCGTCAGTCGATATGCCCATGACAGAGGCGAGGGTCGATTGCATTTCGGGGATGTGCGGATTCATTTTAGGGTGTTCGGCACAGATGGTCGCGTCTATGTTGCCGATGGTGTAACCCTTAGTTGCAATGAGGTCTATGGTGCGACGAAGGAGGATTTTAGAGTCGATGTTCTCGAACTCATTACCTTTCTTCGGAGGAAAATGATAGCCAATATCGCGCATATTGGCAGCTCCGAGGATGGCATCGCAGATGGCGTGAATAAGCACGTCGGCATCGGAGTGACCGAGCAGTCCGAGGGGGTGGTCGAGACGTATGCCGCCAATCCACAACTCACGCCCTTCTGCAAGTTTGTGTACATCGTAGCCAAAGCCTATACGGAACATAATATAAATTTACGATTTTACGATTTCTTTCATCATCTGCGCTTTCCGCCTTTGCGTCCGAGCAGGTCGTTTATGCCGTCCATGTCGAATGCCAAAGAGAAACGGAGCGTCTGGTCGAGCGGATTGCTCTGTGCGGTTGAGATGACATAGCCGGCATCAAGCGAAAAGACGTTCATCTTGAAGCCTGCTCCAATGGTGAAATATTTGCGGTTTCCTTTGTTGGGATGCTCGTAGTGGTAGCCGGCACGCACGAAGAACTGGTTGTTGTAGGCATATTCGAGACCTACACTCCATTGTATTTCTTGAAGTTCCTCCTTAAATCCGTTGGGGGCATCGTTGAAAGACTTGAAGATGCCGGAGATGGGAGACACGTTGTAGTAGCCTTCGCCTTCGAGCCATGTGCGGTAGCCTGAGTAGTCCTGCTCATAGAGCGAGGCATCGCCTCCTTCGGTCTCAATCATCTGTTTTACATATTGTTCCATCGTAGGGCGTGTGGGGACGAGCAGTTTGTTTGCATCGGCTGCGATGGTGATGGTGTTGTATTCGTCGAAAGGAACGAGGAGAGATAGACCGAGACGCATGTTGGTGGGGATGAACTCGGAGGTGTTGCCGTCGTCGTAAGATATTTTTGAACCTATGTTGCTGATGTTCAGACCCCATCCCAACTGGCTTTCGTGACCGTTGAGGTTGATGTAGCCGTTGTGGTAGAGGGCGATGTCGGCTGCGAAGGCAGAACCCGGAGTCGTCTCGTCGTCGGCACGATAGGCGAGGTCGGAGTAAATGTAACGGAGCCCTACGGCAGCCGAGAATGTTTCTGACAGCATTCGCGAGTATGCCACATCTATTGCCATTTCGTAGGGCTTAATCGTCATGTCATCATTGGCTATCACTTCGCCGAGAGAGAAGTAGCGGAGAGATGCGGAGAGGGCATCGTAGTCGCCAAGACGGTAGTAGCCTGTGATGTTGGCGAGGTCGATGTCGCTTACCAACTGTCGCAACCACGGGGTGTAGTTGAGCGACACGCCTGCACGGCTGATGCAGAAGGGGTATTTGGCAGGATTCCAGTATTGTGAATTGACATCGGGGTCGGTGGCTGCACCAACGTCGCCAAGACCTGCAGCCCTTGCATCGGGAGCAATGGCAAGCGAGGTCACGCCGTAATAGACGGGGTTGAACATATCCTTTACGTCTTGTGCCTTGAGTGGTGACGCAATGACAAGCGTGAAGGCAAGAATTGCTATGGATAGGTATTTTTTCATACGTTTCTTTGTTTTTACTATGAATAAAAACGAAAACGCTGTGGCTTTATTGTGTCACGATGAATTTTTCTGATGATGAAGATACGGTGCCAGCATCTGGCGATGTGAGGCGGATACGACGGATGTAGATTCCTTTGGGGAGGGATTGACCGCTATATTTGCTCAGCACCAATCGTCCTGCCATGTCGAAGATGTCGTACTCTTCGGTCAAGCCTTCCACAACGTTGAAGCGGATGGTCGCCTCGCTCATGTTGTTGAGGGTGTCGAAGGCGCGCAGGAGC
>JAFLSE010000067.1 GCA_022511075.1 Prevotella sp. | reverse complement strand
GCCGATGGTATAGGTGCAGGGGTTCAAGAAGAAATTGACATAGTCAAAAAGCTAAATATAAAAGCGCTGTATTATTTTTGCGATGAACGCTCAAAGGATAAGACTCCTTTAGAACAGAGCCTGATGGGAGCTAAATTTGCCAAAAGCAAAACAGTTCATAAGTTTGAGGAGCTCTGTCACGACAGTGCACAAGCACTTGTGGACGATATTATTTCAATTTATCACAACTATTGCAAAGGACGGATAAACTTTCAGTTAAGTAATGAGAAAGGCGAATATCAAAGTGCGGATATAGATAGTACAGAAAATGTGGATCCGCCAATTATGCCAAAGGTCATCTTGAAGAATATTGGACAATGCAAAGCATATATATTTGAATTTTTAACTGGGAAATTATATAAAAAATGGTATGATGCCGAAATAAAAAGCTGCACAATGGATGAGTGGGGAGCAAAATTCTTACCCATCTTGTTAGAAAATAAATCGATCAAAGAGTTCAACACAAGCATGTATATGAATGCTTTGAAAGATGAGCAATCCAGTGAACATTATCAGGTCGTTCAAATTCGTTGGCAAGCAATTCAAGCATATTTCTCAGGGGATGTCACCAAGTGCCAAGAATATCTGGAGCAAGCCCTTAGTCAAGCCAAAGAAACCAATCAACCCGAATGGGTTACTGATGACATTTTAATTGATCTGCGTAATCTGCATTGGGTGCAAAACGCAATGAAAAATATCTATTACGAGCCACAAGCCCAAAAGGATTTAAACAACCGTAACGATGTGTTGTATTACCCTGTTTTGGATAGAATTTTGGAATCGTTAAACTCGCAGTATATAGAAGATTTATATAAGAAAAAAACAGAGTCACCGCATACCATCACCATCGGCAGCAATATCGATCAATATGCGGAACTATTAGCAAGTTCATATATTGTCGCTATGTATCATGGCTCACTGAGTCATATTTTGCTTATTTATAACAGGCTTAAAGATTGTTTGTTTTGTTTGAGTAGTAGGTATAACGATTGGCATTCAAAACTGGGTCTATTAAAGCTAGCGATTTTTACCGGCACACAAAAAGAAATCAAAAGATTAGAAGATTCATATCCAGATGTGCTCAGTAAAATGACAGCCGGAGATGCCGCTTCAATAATGGAATTCTGTAACAATCAACCAATTGCGTATAAACGGCTTATAAGTCAACTGCACGCTTTTGGAACTGTCGGATATTATTTAGACGATAAACTATTTAAGCAATATGAAGTGGTACTTCTCGATGCAATTAAGCGGTGGCTAAATGGAGAAGATTCTGTTTTTGAGATCGGAAATAGCATATTCCCTTGTTTATCAGGCGTTTCGTTTCGCCTTTCGCAGGATGCTCTTGCGGATATATGCTGTCTGTGGATGGATAGAGGCTATAGCCGCTGGTATCGTGACCTTTTCAGATTCATTGGAAGAAACATTAAGCTACAGAGAATGAGCAAATCATCCGCAGAGTCCCTGATCGAGCATGTTGTAAATATGTTGGCTAACAAGGATGGGCTCGATGAAATCAAATGTACTCCAGACTTTTTGTATATGTTGAGAATACAGAATAAAGGTATTACCCAGCGCTTGGACAAGGAAATCGCAGAGAAAATGCCGACATTTTATCATAATGAATATAGCCTGGAAACTTCAAAAACAGATGAAACGGTATTGAAAGAGCATATTCATAAACACATACAATATATTCAACAGGACAATGAAAACCAAGGCAAAAACGGAATGTATTATGGACGCGTCACACATAGTATTGCTACAGTCAAGGCTTTGTTAGATATTAATAAGACAATATATGATTCAACGATTATAGATTCTATCATTACTGTGGTATCAGATACGTTATTATATTCAAAGCAAGATATGTCTGAGAAACTGGATGCCATATCCCTACTAATATATATTGTTCTGAATTTTGAGAGCAGCCATATGCGTAATATTGATAAGTTCAACATACTTGTCGAGAAGCAAGAGCAAATAGAGACCGAGAAGCATGATTCGTTTTTTTCAAATATCAATAGCATCTCTTTACAAATTGCATTACAATTCTTATACGCAGCTATGGGGATTGATACCTCCGCTAATATTCTTGAACTTATACCATATATTCAGGATGATATTGCGACTACAATATCTGTTGCACACATCATATGTGACTATTTAGAATCCAATAAAAGCGTTACTTTACCTGGACTATTAAATAGCGTTGTATTACAGTATGTTTTACAGTGGCTCCGCATGGATAATTTGGAAATAAGGCATTGTGCAACTCGAATTCTTTTGGCAATGCTTAGGAAACCAGAGAACCGAGGTATTGTAAATCACGAATTAATATTCCTTGTAGATTCTGACAATCTATATATTAAGAATCTCATTTTGCGAAATATATATAAAATCAACGAAATAGAAGCAGCAACTCGAGATTACTTTGTTTCCAAATGCGAAAAAGATGCCAACTATGTAGTAAGAATGGTTTGTGCAGAAGAAAAAAGTGACCAATGTACATAAAGAAAATGTATCATTCTTTAGTAGGTGATCTCATGCTGTCAAATGCAGGAAGAATCATCGAAAGCACACACGACAGCAAAAATAGTGGTTGACCATGTTCTGCCGAAACAACTGCAGCCATAGTCGCGCTGCCCAAGGGTTGTAACGTAATGTTATAAGTGTTAAAATCTGTAAGTTCCTCTTGACAAACGGCCTCTCAGAACAAGCAAAGAGTAAGATCACCGGGAGTTTGGGCATGCGCCCAAACTCCTTTTCTTTCGCAGCCAGATCGTCATGATCATCACGATAGAAATTTCTCGCAAAAAAAGAAAAAAATATTTTCATTCGCTGGAACAATTTTGGCATTCTCATGTCGCTTGTAAGTAGAGGGGCAACATTCCGGCGTGCTCATTTCATGCAGCTATCGTAAAAACGATAGCTGCTTTTTCGCGTGCCGAAACGGATGCCCTACGACGCGGAGAAACGGAGGCGATGTGCGATGCGCGGGAAGAAAGCGTGGTTCGGGTAGTGCGGCATGCTAAGAGCAAATCTCGACCTGTGGCCCAAAATCAGCTTTTCGCTGATTTTGCCCCTCGGTCCGAT
>JAFLSE010000066.1 GCA_022511075.1 Prevotella sp. | reverse complement strand
TGGCCGAGGGCGAAAATGGGAAACTGAGTTTCCTGTTTTAGGGGGGGTAAATTTGTTCGAAAGTGATTTCCTTGCGGATTTTGGAGAGCATTTGCCGTGTGACCCCGATGAACGAAGCCAGTTCTTTCAGCGGCACGTCGTGGACGATGCCGGGGCAGCGACGGAGCAACGCAAGGTAACGCTCGTGAGAGTCGGCGATGAGCAGGAGGCTGCTGCGGATTTGGAACTGGCGGAGGATATGCTCGGCAATGAGACTGCGCAGTTCCATGGTCTCCGTGTTCTGCCGGAAGAACTGCAACAGTTGCTCGCCGCTGATGCGCACCACGCGGCTGACCTTCATCGCCTGAATCGTCGCCTGCGACGGTCGGCCCTCCATCATGTCGGGGTAAGCCCCCACGAGTTCGCCCTCGAGCGAGAACCAGGTGTTATGCTCGCGGCCGTCGCTGATGCCACGCATCACATACTTGAACTGTCCCCGCTCGACAAAGGCACACCACCGTGCCGGTTCGCCTTCGGTCTCGAGCCGTTCGCCCCGCTGGTAGTCCACGGCCTCGCCGTGCTGCCTGATGAAGTCGTGCAGCCGTCCGAGGTCCATGCAGTGCTCCGTTGACTGGTATTTTTCTTCCATCGTATCTTGTGTTTCAGATGCAAAAGTAAATCTATGACACTGCAAAAATAGTACGTTCTGTCCGAATGGCCAAATCATTTAATAGTAGTTGACGATATTTTCATCTTTTTTTTAGTTGAATTGTGCATCGTTTTATTCTTTTGGCTGACAAAGTTTTAAAAAGCCGCACAAACCAGACGAAAAATCACATTAATGCTTATTAAGCAAATCTTTAATTGCGTTTAGGAAATCCTTGACTTTAGGCATGTATTCATCAATCAGTGCTTTATCGCAATAGACGAAATCATCATAATCTCCACTGTGACGAATTTCAAAAAGGCGGCTAAACGTCTTGCCATGTTCTTTCTGAAGCAGCCCTTTTGCAACGAAATGAAGCCCAAGCATAGTTTTTACCCCTGCATGGGAAGACGTGCTGATATTGTGTGCCACTAACAGGGCAAGTGCAGAATAAAAACAGGCATAATACAATCGGTTTGCGGCGGCATTGCAGTAACCCTCCCGAGCCAGCACGTCTGCCTCTTTTATGGTTTCTGAAGCCCTGTCAAGCCTGTATTGCACCAGTGCCGCACGGCTTTGTTCGTCTAATGTCTCGTTCATAGCCTTATTCCTTCGTTCATGACGTTAATATAGAAAGGAGTCTTGAATGGGCGGTTTTCCCATTGTTGCCGCAACATGATCATTGGGCTGATAATAATGCCGCTGTCCAATTCAATATCGTATAATTTCCCTGCAATTTCGCCTTCACGACGGAAATCACGCTGTTCGCCGTCAAGCAATATCAGCAAGTCGATGTCGCTGTC
The DNA here is from genome assembly GCA_022511075.1 of Prevotella sp. Classification (GTDB taxonomy): domain Bacteria; phylum Bacteroidota; class Bacteroidia; order Bacteroidales; family Bacteroidaceae; genus Prevotella. The sequence goes on along the minus strand of JAFLSE010000066.1, from coordinate 1,795 downwards.
GGGACGGGCATCGCCTCTGGCTTCTGAGCCATAAAGGATAGCAGTAGCCGTAGGGTCTGCCTGATGGATGGCTTGTTGGATTTGCTCAACTATTTGCGGTCTTCTCATGATGTCTTCGGCTGTAATCTGGCTGCAAAGATACTGCTCTTTCTTGAAATCTCCAAATTTTCGCAGAGGAAAGTGTGCCCAGTCACCCCTTACGGCTCGCCGAGGTCAATACCGTGCTCCGTTGACTGGTATTTTTCTTCCGTCGTATATCGTATTTCAGACGCAAAATCATATTAATGTTTATTAAGCAGTAAACAACTATGTTTGCGAATGTTTTATAACATCTTTTATTTGCGTTGCCAGTTCAGGAATGATATACGATTTATACATAGACCACCTCTTTCATGATAGTTTCGCCAATATAAGGACTAAGACCTTTGCAAGTGACCACGTCAACTTTATTCCGTTTGAAATTGTCTTCCAAAATGTGACAAGCCGCAAGAAAGTTCACATAAGTTTCACGCCCAGCACCGAAATCCAACAGAATATCTATGTCGCTCCTGCTCGTATTCTCATCACGAACAGTAGAGCCAAAGAGCCCCAACCGAGTGACACCAACCTCACCAAGGCTGTCTTTTAGGCTCTGCAGACGTTTCAAAACACGCTCTCGCTTCATATTCAATGCATTTCTGCTGCAAAGATAATGAATTATTCGCAATGCAGCAAATCTTGAAATGTTTTTTTCATTATTCATGACCTATTATTTAACACCCTCAAAGATTTCCTGCACCCGCAGCAACTCTGCCTCGTTAAAGATAAACTCACGCATAAAAGAATCGGCATTTTTTGCCTCATTTGTTAAACGTGATGTTCTTGCGAATCTGTGAGTTACAACTCCACGCCGCCCTCTGACGGTGTGCGGAACTGGAACGTCGTCTTGCCGTCCTTGTTGGTAATGAGGAAATCGGTATGTGTGATAATGTCCATGCCTAACAGAATGGAATACTCATCAAGGTCTGCGCCAAAGACTTGGATGTCATGGTAAATCTCTCCGTTGGGCAGACCTAACGAGATTTCGTAAATGCCAACACGCTGCTCACCGCCAAAGACTTGGATTGTGGTATACTCCTTTGGTTTCAAATGGAGCGCTTCGATGACCTCGGTGGATATGGATGTGTACTCTGCTCCTGTATCCCATGCAGCGACAGGGGTATAAAATTTCAAGTCAGGCAAATCTCCTGGTTTGAAATTGGTAAAGATATAGGCATCGGTAATAATAGCCGAGGCTTCGCCGTTGTAGTTTTTCTTGTAGTTCATAACACGTCAGCGAGGTTCGAGACAGTGCAGTTGGAAGACAGCGGACGTGGTTCTCCTTTCCTGACTTTACAGAATCCATAAAAAGGACGACGTTTTCTGTCAATAGGAGATTGCGCAAGGCTTCCCATATCCTTGAAATCACTGATGTCCCAATCCTTAAAAGGCTTGTTTGTCTTTGTCATAACATTGTAAAAAATGAAATTTCGCCTGCAAAGATACTGCTCTTTCTTGAAATCTCCAAATTTTCGCAGAGGAAAGTGTGTCCAGTCACCCCTTACGGCTCGCCGAGGTATTCGACGATGAGCGCCACCTGGCGGGCGGAGAAGAACTTGGAGTACTTGCCGAGGGTGTACTGTTGCAGGGCTGCGTCTAAAGGACGGCAGCGGCGTATCCAGCCTGTAAGGCGGTTGACGGCCACGTGAGGGGCTGCGTCGGGGAAATAGAGCATGGCAAGTTCCTGCTTGCTGTAACATCTGATTTTCATTTGCAT
>JAFLSE010000065.1 GCA_022511075.1 Prevotella sp. | reverse complement strand
TAACTGATTTTGGCTATATTGGTGCTTTGGTCAACATCAAAGGTGATGGGCTGTTCGGAGATGCCCTTCACGGCTTCCAGCAAGTCGTGGTTGCCCACGCAGAAACGGCCGTCGCCATCGTGCTCTGTCAGTTCCAGTGATGTTTTCATCATCACCTCACTGTCAGATGCCGTCAGGTTCAGTTGTCCCTCTGCCACTTCAAACAGGAAATCGCCCAGGATGGGCAGCGAGTTCTTGCTGTTAATTACTCTCGACAAGGCAACCAAACGGCTGCCCAGTGCAGTGCTTGATACGGTAAATCTCATATTGCTTTATTGTTTTATGTATTCATTTTGAGGTACAAAAATACAAAAAAAGTGCGTCAGTAGCAAAATATTTGCGAAAAAATTGCTTGTTTTCAAACTATTTTAGTAATTTCGCAAACGATTTAGCAAAAATACAAACAAATAAACAATAAAGCAACATGGAATTAACAGGAAAAGTCATTGCTATTCTTCCAGCAAGTAGTGGTGTGTCAGCACGTACTGGCAACCCTTGGATGAGTCAGGATTACGTCATTGAGGTGCCCGGCCAGTATCCTCGCAAGATGCTCTTCCGCATCTTTGGCGAAGACCGCATCAAGCAGTTCAGCATTCAGCCCGGCGAGGAAATCACCGTGCAGTTCGATATTGATGCCCGTGAGTACAATGGTCGTTGGTTCAACGATATTCGCGCCTACAACATCATCCGCGGCCAGGCTGGTGGCGGAACCATCCCTGCTGCCACGCCGTTCCCACCGCAGCAGCCTGTTGCTCAGGGTGGTGCCACCGCACCGTTCCCGCCTGCTCAGGAACCGGCCGCTGGCGAAAGCCCTGCCGATGACCTGCCATTCTAAAGGATTCCCCTTTCCGAAACAAGCGAGAAGATGCATCGGTTGATGCATCTTCTCGCTTATTGTTGTTAAGCGAATTGTTGACTTGAGTTGATGTGAGTATGATAGAAATCGGGTGAGCCAATATTTTGGCACACCCGATTTTTATTGGAAAATAGTTTCTTTGCTTATTCCTCTACAGCAGCCTGCGCCGCTGCTAATAGATGTTGACAATCAGTGTCTTACGAATTCATTGTAAAGCGTTGGCACCATTTTCTGTCATATTCCGCACATTTTTACATACCTATGAGGTAATTTAATGGCAGACACATCTTTTTCTATATTATTATTTTAATTTGGTTATACACTCAATTGTTCGACATTCGGTCTTACAATCCTAAACTTTTAATGCCTCGTGTATTCTGAAGAATAATCTTGATAAACACATTCAGCATATTTCATATGCAAAATTAATATTTTTTTCTGACTTTACACACGCTTTGCACATTTTTCTTGCAAAATATGTCTGTTTTTAATAATAATTAAACAATATGCAACATACCATCTCATGTTCTTCGATTCAATCAAAAGAGAAATAAATGGATTTCTGCATCGTAGATTTAGGTTTAAGTTTAGATGTTCTTATATATATAATAAGGTATAGAAAACTTAAATCATGAAGTTTGAAGGTTTATTATTATAGTTTAAGGGATCATGTATGTACATGGTTAAACTTAAACTTTTTTTTATCGAAAACATTTTGTATTTAGAAACTGCCCAGCCATACTCCTTTATCCTCAACTACATTTGGAACTGCGTGACAATTAGGTTGCAAAGGTATTTCTTATGGCAGTTCTCTTTGAAAGGTCAAGCCGTTGGTTTGCTGCAAAATCTCCACCTTGCAGGTTGTATTTGGCAGACAAAACCTTGCACGAGAGCCATAAGACCTTTGGGAGCAACATAATTGTTTAACTCCATTCCCAAACGTAGTCGCTCTACGAAAGGGAAGTAAAAAATTAAAGACTATGTATTACGATGACTTATGCGAAAACACATCAGAGATTGTAGGTTGCTTCTGTACGCTTGTCCTTGCATACAAAGGACACCGTGAGGGCAGAGTGGTTCAAGACTATGGCACAAGCCTCATTGTCGAGCTGACCAACGGCAAGGAAATTGAGGTGTTCCGTGACGAGATTATACTGGATAATTGATACCAGTATAATAAAGTTTGTAAGAGTCCGCTTCCTATAACAGGGAGGTGGGCATCTTTTTCTTTTGGCTGAAAAAGATGCAGTGCAATGTTATAATAACAGTCAGCTGTCAGAACGACGCTTATCCATCGTTATCGGTCGTTGTCCCTTGACATCGGTCGATAACGGTCGCAAGCGACCGTATGCCATCGCATGCCATCGCATACTTATCGGCAAGTCCTGTTATAACTTCCAGAATGGCTCCTTCACCTAAAAGAACGACCGCAGCCGCCCTGTCAGTGCATGAGGCATTCTGCCTTTCTACCGGCCCCACTCCCTTTGGGGTGGCATCCTCTTTTTCCAGAGTCTCACTTGATTGCCTGGCATCATGTGTTTGTGCTGCCGTCATTACGTTACCTTTCCTTTGGCTGATTGGCGCATCCAATGCATCGTGCCTTTGACTGGCAGGTCTGGCGATGTTCTCCTTGCAGCCATTATGTTCACGGGCAGATGCTTGTAGCTTTCCTTTTCTTCTTGGCTGAACATCTTACTGCGGAAACGTACCCAGCCTGCGGAAACAGACGGTCTGCGTCCTTCGCTGTCGAAGCCAGTGCGAGAGTCCTGTCACAACCTTCTTCATAATTGTTTTCCGGGCGAAGTCACCACTTACTTTTTCCGTCGCAAAGTTAGTGCAAGCCGTATTCTGCAAGTACCAGATGCCTTATTCCCTGGGATTTTTTCAAAAACTTTTTGCCGTCTGCACCAACAAAAACTTTTCCAGCCATACGGTGAAAAAATCCGGTAATTCCTTGCATTCCATACTTTCCTTGCCAACTCTGAAAGCAACGTAAAAAATAAATGTTTCACTTCTAAAAACAATTTGATTATGAAAAAGATTGAAAACTCTTTCGCAGTAACTGGATTCGTAGGCAAGGATGCTGAAATCCGTCAGTTCGCAACCGCAAGCGTAGCACGCTTCTCTCTCGCAGTAAGCCGTTCCGAGAAGAATGGCGAGGAAACCAACCGCACCTCCGCCTTCATGAACATCGAGGCATGGCGCAAGAACGAGAACACAGCCTCCTTCGACCGCCTGACCAAGGGCACGATGCTTACCGTGGAGGGCTACCTCAAGCCAGAGGAATGGGAAACGGACGGCGTAAAGCGCAACCGTATCGTGTTCGTAGCAACCAAGTTCTACGAGCCTGAGGAAAAGGAGGACACCCCTGCTCCCAAGAAGGAGAAGAAGACCTCCAAGAAGAAGGCTAAATAAGCCTTCTTCCCTCAACCTTCAGAGCGGCTGCGGTCGCTCTTTTTTATGTTCAGTCGCAAAGGTTCATAATATATTGGCTATGTTAGCCAGAACTGTTGTAAAGCCATCGTAGCAATTCGTTTTATAATTGAATGACACCGCATCTCAATCCCATTATGTTTTCTTTTGGCTGAGCCTTTACCAACTTACTTTTGTCATGCTGCCTTGCAGAGAAAATTTCCTGCAAAGTTACGGCATCCCTTTCGCAAACATCAAATTGTGGCACGGTCTGCAACCTGTGAGAAATCTTCCTTTAGACAGCAAGTGCTTAAAGTGTATTTCTCCCGCCAAATTTGTCTTATTGCCGAATGCCACTTTTGAGGCAGTAAATTTCTCTCAGTAAGGCAGAAGAGCCTGAAAAAGAGGGAAATAAATAACAAAAGGCAACGTGAGACCAACCACCTCACACTAAAACAAGGAGTATGAAAGGAACAAAACATTTCACGCAAGCCATTCAGACCCATTTACAGGGCATGGCTTCACAGGACAAGACATTTGCCGAGGCGTTCAGCAACCCCGACAAGAAGATTGACGATTGCATTACCTACATTCTGAACCAAGTGCAGAAAAGCGGATGCAACGGCTTCCATGACGATGAAATCTATTCAATGGCAGTCCATTACTATGTGGAAAAAGACATTGAGGTAGGAAAGCCTATCAGCAATGGGCAGGTAGTCGTAAACCATATGGTGGAACTGACCGAGGAAGAAAAGGCGGAAGCACGGCAGGATGCAATCAAACGCTATCAGCAGGAGTGCATCAGCCAAATGCGTAACCGCCACAAGCCGACCCCCAAGAAAGCGGAAACCACCATTCAACAACCCTCATTATTTGACTGACTATGAAACCCAAGAACAAATTTCAAGAACAGGTTGCAGGGAATATCTATTCCTTGCATCCTTTGACCGAGAGACAACAGGCATGGGGATATGACCATA
>JAFLSE010000064.1 GCA_022511075.1 Prevotella sp. | reverse complement strand
CTACCTGATGTATGCCGAGGCTGGTGCTGCTATCCAGGGAGCAAGCTACAAGAACAACAAGTGCCAACGCACGGCAGAAGATGCAATCAATGTATTGCGCGACCGTGTAGGCGCAGGATATGTGGCAGAAAAGATTGCTGCCGACAAGAACAAGTTCATGGACGAAGTTCGTCGTGAGCGTGCTTGTGAGTTGGCATTCGAGGGCTTCCGCTGGAACGACCTTCAGCGTTGGTTGCTCCTTACTGAGTATCCATATAACATCAAGACCTTGCAAAGCTTCTATCGCGTAGGCAACTATGACTTCGAGAAAGAAGACCCACGCTATGCAGAAGTTACAGGTTGGAAAGAAGAAGTTATTCTCGAGCGCAACCTTGGCGTAAAGCACTACTTGCTGCCATTGAAGGAAAGCGACGTATACCTCTATCCGGAATTTGCACAGAATCCAGGTTGGTAAGAATCTTTTGAAATATAAGAAACTATAGAAGATTTAGAATTATGAAAAATAACAAATATATAATACTGTCGGCTCTCTTGGCAATGTCTGCTGGTATTCCTGTGAATGCACAGACAGACGTGGCAGACAGCACCTTGGTCAACGTGGCTTTCCGCAAGGTGGCACAGGAAGACATCATGGGTGGCGTCTCTACCTTGAACTACAGGGAATTGACAGACAAGAACTACAATACTTATAGCCTTGACAATATGCAGGGCTATGTAGCGGGCTTCAACGGCTCCGGCATGTGGGGTCTTGAAGGTTCGTCAGAATATTCTGCCGACAATGTGCCCAACGGTATGTTGGTGCTCATCGACGGTGTGCCTCGTCAGGCAAACAATGTACAGCCTTCTGAAATAGAAGAAATAACATTCCTCAAGGGTGCACAGGCCGTAGTGCTCTATGGTAGCCGTGCTGTCAAGGGTGCAGTGCTCATCACAACCAAGCGCGGACGTGTTAACGACGGACTTAGCGTAAGTGTACGTGCCAACACAGGTTGGAACGTAGCAAAGTCATATCCTGAATATCTTGGCTCTGCCGAGTATATGACACTCTACAACGAGGCACGTGCCAATGACGGACTTAGCACACTCTACACTCAGGAGCAGATTTACAACACGGCTATGGGTCTCAATCCTTACCGTTATCCCGATGTAGACTTCTATTCTTCAGATTATATCAAGAAGGCATACAACCGCACAGATGTAACGGCTGAAATAGAAGGCGGTAACGACCGTGCACGTTTCTACTCTAATGTAAGCTATTATTCAGTTGGTGACTATCTGAATTTCGGTGAGGCAAAGAACAACCGTACCGACCGCTTCAATGTACGTGGTAACGTTGACTTGAAAATCAACCAGTTCATTTCGGCATACGTTAATGCCAATGCCACCTACTACAATGCCAAGTCTGCCAACGGCGGCGGCTATTGGAGCGAGGCAGCATCGCTGCGCCCTAACAGAATCAGTCCTCTGATTCCTATTAGCTATCTCGATGAGAATGCACTGGCTGCAAAGTCACTGCTTGCTACATCAAACAACATCATTGATGGCAAGTATTTCCTTGCAGGAACACAAACCGACCTGACCAATATCTTTGCCAGCTACTATGCAGCAGGACGCAACACTTGGACAAGCCGTCAGTTTCAGTTCGACGCAGGCGTAAATATCGACCTCAGCAGCGTGCTCAAGGGTTTGAGTTTCCACACTATGATGGCAGTGGACTATGCCACTACATACACCACTTCATACAACAACGACTACGCAACGTTTGAGCCAATATGGAGCAACTATAACGGCAGGGACGTAATCGTGGGTCTCGACAATCACGAGACAGTGGACAAGAAATCGGGTGTGCAGAACATTTCAGGATCTACGGATAACCAAACCATTACCTTTAATGCACATTTTGACTATAACCGCACTTTTGCGGATGTTCATAACGTAAGCGCAATTCTTGTGGCAAATGGCTACCAGCAGACTGTTTCCCAAGTATATCACAAGTTGAGCAATGCTAACCTCGGCTTGCAGCTCTCTTACAACTATGCAAAGAAGTACTATGCTGACTTTGCTGTTGCAGCTCCTTGGTCGGCACGCCTGCCAGAAGGACACCGCGCAGCATTGTCTCCATCACTCACTTTGGGTTGGAGATTGTCTAAGGAAGCGTTTATGGAAGGCAGTGTGTTCGATGATTTGACACTTAGCGTTAGCGCCAGCGAATTGAATACCGACCTTGGCATCAACGACTACTATATGTATCTTGGCACATACCAAGACGGTGGCTGGTGGGACTGGAACGGTGGTACAGGTCACTCTGCTGCTCAGTCACGCCGAGGCGGTAATAGCGATTTTGGCTACTTGAAGCGCAAGGAGTTTTCTGCCAACGTTCATGCGGCATTGATGCAGAACAGTCTGACAGTGGATGCTTCTTTCTTCACCAACAAGATAGACGGTGGCATAATCACGGCATCTAATCAAATGCCAAGCTATTTCATGGTGTACTATCCAGAGTCTTCTTTCATTCCTTACCTGAACTACAACACCGATAGCCGCACAGGTTTCGACTTGGCTGTAAGTTACAAGAAGCAGTTTGGTGATTTCGGTTTCCAAGGTGGTTTGAACCTGACACACTATACCACAAAGGCAACAAAGCGCGACGATACAAACTATGCCGATGCTTATCAGTATCGCGAGGGTCAGCCTCTTGATGCAATCTGGGGTTATGAGTGCCTCGGTTTCTTCAAGAGCCAAGAGGAGATTGAAAACTCTCCACAGCAGATTCTCGGCGGTACGGTGCGCCCAGGTGACTTGAAATACAAGGACCAGAACGGCGACGGCGTTATCGACAGCAAGGACCAAGTGAACTTGGGCAAGGGTGGCTGGTATGGCTCTCCTACAACACTTGGCGTAAACCTGACATTCAAGTATAAGAATTTCACATTGTTTATGCTCGGTGTAGGTGGCTTTGGCGGTCACGCAATTAAGAATAGTAGCTACTGGTGGGTTGCCGGCGAAGGCAAGTACTCTGCAGCAGTACGCAACCGCTGGACTCCAGAAACAGCATCGACAGCAACATATCCAAGACTTACAACAACCTCAGGCGACAACAACTATCAGACGTCTGATTTCTGGATGTACTCCACATCTCGTTTCGACCTTGCAAAGGTTCAGCTGACATACGACTTCCCGAAGTCTATCATCGGCAATGGTGTTGTTAAGGGTCTTTCGATATATGCAAGCGGCAACAGCCTGCTGACCATAGCAAAGGAGCGCGAACTGATGGAAATGAACGTAGGCTCTGCACCGCAGGCTCGTTTCTACAACATTGGTGCAAAAATAAGTTTCTAATAAAAAACTAAAGAGTTATGACAACCAAAAACATAAAGACTTTCCTCATTGCCGGTGCGGTGTGCTGTGGTGCAGCCACGGTGTTCACTTCGTGCGACGACCTGTTTGAGCCGGCATTAGAGAACAACAAGGACTTGTCCCAAATGTACAAGGACCCACAGTTTGCCCGTGGTCTTTTGGATAATGCATATCTGATTTTGCCATACGACGGCTCGCCATCCACTGATGTGGCTACCGATGATGCTGTTTCCAACGACCCGGATAACAACTATATGAAGATGGCTACAGGCTCATGGGCAGCGAATATGAATCCTGTAAGCCAGTGGGATTCACGCTATCACGCCATTCAGTATTGCAACATCATGATAGAGAATGCCGAAAAGGTGGAGTGGGACTACTCTTCGGAGTCTCTCAACGAAATGCATAAGGATAACTTCCTTGGCAATGCCTACGCCTTGCGCGGACTTCATTTCTTCTATCTGCTTCGTGCACACTGCGGAATGGTAAACGGTGAACTGATGGGAGTGCCCATTCATCTTGCATCTGAAGACGGTGCTTCTGACTTCAACCTGCCTCGCAACTCTTTCAAGGAGTGCATCGACCAGATTATGGCTGACTTTGATGAGGCTTTGAAATATCTGCCTGAGCAGTATGGTGACGTAAACGCAGCTGGTGTTCCAGCCAAATACAAGCAGATGGGTGGTGACGACAGCGAATATAACCGTGCTTTCGGAAACTTGCAGCGTGGTAAGATAGATGGTCGCATTATTGCAGCCTTCAAGGCTCAGGTGGCTCTCTTCGCTGCATCTCCTGCATACGCTTCTGCAAGTGGTATGACATACGAGCAGGCTGCACAATATGCCGTGGCATCACTCCGCAACTGTGGCGGTGTTAGCGGTATGGCAGCAGATGGTTGGCATTGGTTCAACACACCTATAGTTGACAACTTAGGTGCAACTGACGCTAATCCTGCAGAAATTATCTGGCGTGGAAACGTTGCTGAAAACAACGACTTGGAGAGCAGCAACTATCCTCCTTCGCTCTATGGAAACGGCCGCGTGAAT
>JAFLSE010000063.1 GCA_022511075.1 Prevotella sp. | reverse complement strand
CCAAAGTCCGCTGCCCTGAGTCGACACCCATAGATTGCCCTGCTGGTCTTCGTCTATGTCGATGACCATGGCATCAGTCTTGCCAATATGTTCAAACGTATTTCTTGTACGATTAAACAGATTCACCCCCCCCATTGTTCCAACCCACGTATTGCCACGCTTGTCTGTATATATGGCATAGCAACTGGGATTATCGAGCGAATGAGGATCATCTGTTGCCGTATGTTGAGTAAGTGTGCCGGTCTCGATGTTCAGCACCATCACACCGTTGGTATAAGTGCCCACCCACAGCTCGTTCCCGCAAAAGCTTAAGGCATGGGCATTCTGTTGAGACAGCAAATCTTTGTGAGGATAGTCCACAAAATGGCGGACACGCGGGTCGTAGCACATCAAACCGCCGTCGTCGCTGGCTATCCATATACGCCCGTGCCCGTCCTCACAGAAGCGAGAGATGACATTGCCTGCCAGACCTGTCTCAACGGTGAAAGCCTCGAAACGCTTGCCTACAGGCGAGATGTAATACACTCCACCATAGAACGTGCCTATCCATAGTCCGCCTTCGGTGTCGCTGGTCACGGCATAGACAAAACGGGCACTCTGCTGTCCATGGGGTATCTGCAATTCTTCAAAGAGTTGCTTCCACTCCTTCGTCTTGGTGTTGAAGCAGATGACACCATCGTCGCAGCCGATGCAAATGCAGTCGTCTGACCGTTGAAACAATGTGTGTATATGATGACCGACTTTCGTCAGGGCAGGATTAAGCACCTGTTCCAACCGTCCGTCGCTGTGCATCAGCAACAGTCCGTCTTCCCACGAACCAATCCATAGCCGTCCGTCATGGGTCTGCAACATCTTGAGACCACCGTAATTGCCATTATAGTTGATATTTACCGGCTCGAACCTGTCGTGCAGACGATTCAGCCGCTGCACCGCCGGAATGCCCCAAGCAGTGATGATCCACACCTGGTTGTCGGCATCAACAAGCACATCTGCCATAGCTTTTATATTGCCGCTCAACTGAAACTGCCTCGCTTGTCCGCCTTTCTTCGCATACAGCCACACACCATCTTCAATTGTTGATACCCAGAGGTTGCCTTCTTTGTCTAACACCAAACGTGTTACAACAGAACGGATGTCCATAGGCAGACGAGCAAACTGCGGTTCTTTGCCGTCGGAAGACCGTTCCAACCTGTATACTCCTTTTTCCGTTCCAACATAGATGCCATCGTCGCAGACTAACAGTGCCGACACGTACTGATTCATACCCAAGTCTGCGATGCGATAGAACTGCATTTGCGTTCCGTCGTATCGGCACAAGCCGTTGTCTGTGCCAAACCAGATGAAGCCCTCCCGGTCTTGCACTATGTTGCGCACGCTATTAGCCGTCAACCCGTCGTTCATAGTGATGTTGCGGTAACGCCATTCTTCCTTTCCATGGCAGGGCAGAAGAAAACTAAAGGTCAATATGAGCAGTAAAAGCCTTAACACGAGGACAAAAGTAAGCAAATTTCCCGAAATGACCAAGCATTTCGGGAAATTTGTGAATAAGTCAAGACACCTGGAACGCATAGCGGAACGATTTCAGTTCTACCTTTGGCGGATTGGGATTCTCATCCGTGGGCATGGGAATCTGCTGATGCTCTGCAGGTGCACCCATGACTATGAGGTAGAGGTGCTGAAGCTGTTTGCCACGTGGCACATTGAGCGAACCTACGTTCACACCGCCATAGATACTCTCACCGTCGGTAGTGATGCCTGTAAGGGCATACATTATTTCATCGCCGCTAACATCCACACGGACAGGCTTTTGTATGTCCGTCAGACTGTCGAGCAGTATTGCGTTGAAGCCGTATTCCTCTGGGAAATGTTTTGGACGATAGCCGTTATCCTTTATCAGTTCGGTGCTGAAACTGCATGCATACTTACGCGTCTCCTTACGTGCATGCCTGAAGTCGAAGTTCACCAGGTGCTGATAGCCAAGTAGCATCTCACGGTTGAAATCGTCCTGTGACAGATTGAACATTCGCTTGTAAGTCATCACGGGGTCCTCGCCAATCTTCCCTTGTCTATACAACTCGCCAATTGACTTTCGTCCACGCAGGTCGCTCCACCACTGGATGACATAAGGCGAATGGTAGATGTTTTCCAGATGCAGGTAAGCCTTGTGGGTATTTTGCTTGAAAGCCTCGAAGTGATAGTTCTCATCGGTTATCCAGTCGGGATTCACCTGCCAGAGCATCCACTGGCTCGTCATCTCAAAGAAGCCGCTGCCACCCCATGCATCGCCCACGCTGTCTGCGGGTATCTGTAGTTGAAACGAGTGTCCCAATTCGTGAGCCATGCAGTTCATCTTCTCATCCTGTATGCGGTTTGGAGCAACCCACAAAGCCCCGATGAAGTTGTCGTAAGTGCCGCCATAGGCAGTACCATCGAGCGAGTACATCACCATAACCATCATCTTATATTCGTCGCACTTTGAACCGGGTTTTGAGAATGCCAAAGTGTCGCGGAAGAAGGTATAGAACGACTGTACCCTGTCACGCAAGTTCATCAGGTCGAAACTCATCGGCTGACCGTCCAGCTGCGGTGGGTTGCTCACATCGTTGCCAAAGCCTCGCTCCCACATCAATATAAGGTCGTCCGTCGCAATGGAGCGTTTAAAACTCCAATGCGACGTATCGGATTCAAGATTCATCTTCTGCAGGTCCTCGGGAATATAGACTTTCTTTTGCTGCGCTGTAGCAGCTAACCCGCAGATGATGCTAACAACACAGATGATAATTCTTTTCATTAGAATTGCATGTTCAGTGTGATGGTAGCCTTATATTGCTTGCCACCTTTCGTATAGACAAGCACAGGCTTTACGACATACTTCTTGCCAGCCTCACTCTTTCCGGGGTAGTGACCGTAGGTCAACACGAAATTGTCTTTGTCGTACTCTATCCAGATAGGGTCGCCATCGTTCCATGAACCGAGACTACCATCTGCCTTGCAATAGAAACCAACATTGGCTGTATAGGTATAGGCTATCGTGCCATTAGGCTGTTGGAGTCCAAACGCCACCTTGCCTTCGGCAGGCGTTGCCGTTGTACCATTGGCAATAGGCAGAGTAGCACCTGCTAATGTCGTGGTCTGCATGGCAAATGCCTTTGCCACCTGCTCCAATCCACCATTGCTGGTAAGGTCTACAGTGCCAAGCACCCAATCGCCACTGGAAGCATTGCATTTCAAGTCGTAGCTCAGACTGACATCCATAGGGTCGGCACTCTCGTCAACATCGATGTAACCTGCAACGTTCGTGCCTGTGAAACTAACCTCGTATGGCCATTGCTCATCATCACTCTCATCGTCGTTCCACGGATGGCGGTTGTAAGTGTCGGGCGTTGCCACTACTACGAGATACAGTTTGTCAGCGCCTTCGGGCACAATCATCTGTGCAGTGCCTTCGCTACCTTTCGTCATCGTGCCATACGAAATGGCCTTTCCACCCTTGATAGCCACGAAGCCAAAACGATAGTTGGATGTCTTGTTCGACTGGTTGTTATACTTCGAGACATGACCAATCACCTGTTCGTCGCCATTCTTCACCTCTCCGGGATCTTCCGATGCCAAGGAAGAGCCAACAGGAAGAGCTGCCAAAGAAGTCCTTACGGAAGTTCCAGCCGCAGGAACATTCAATTGAATGGCATTGAAGCCTGTAGTACCAGGACAATTGGAGTAAGCCGGGCGGAATTTCTCGCCTACCTTGAACATCGTTGTCTTAAAGGCTTTGGCATTATCGTCGGCATAGCGTTGTATATCGCCAAAATCGTAGGTCAGCACTTTCTGGGCATACTCTGCATAGTCGTCGTAGAACTTCTGTTGGTCGTTGCCACAGAAGAGACGCATGTAGGTCTGCAATGGGTCTTCAGGGAACTTAGACTCGTTCCAGATGCGTCCGTATGCCTTGATGCCGTGCTTCTGAGTCATATAGTACTGGAAATAGACCGAGGCATAGCGCATCCACTCGTGGTTGAAGTGGCGATGGAAGTTGTGCTGCCAAGCTGCAAAGCTATCGTAGAACGTCACTTCTGGATAGTCTTGGAAAGCCTGCCACTGGGCACATTGTTCCCAATAGGCACAGCCTCCGGCACCGTTGACACCAAAGCCATAGCGGAAACCACAATCCATACCATAGTTAGTCTCCTTGCCTTCGCCAGTAAGTAGCTTGTCGCACGACACCTGATACTGGAAAGAATGTCCAATCTCATGGGCAATCACTGAGCCGACAGGCTTACATGTGGACGGTGTTACCCAGAGTGCACCAATTACATTATCATAGCCAGAACCTGTAGCCACCCACCATTCGGGTGTCGGGTCGAGCAAGTAGATTTCCATCTTATACTTGTCGAGTTGACTCTTGCCTTGCCCTGTCACTACCATGCCGAGACGGGTGATATTAGTCTCGTAGAACTGTTCTGCCTTTTTCAGCAGGTCATCTACATCCACCCTGTCTGCCTCTGCCAATGTTGTAGAGTTGGGATTATCGCCGAAGTAGGCATCCCAAAACACGAAGAAGTGGGCACTCTGCTTGGAACGATACCACGACCACTTAGCGTCGTTTCTGAGCATATTCATCGAACCAAACTCAGCAGGCTTGTAGTATTTGTTGAAGTCAGGAATATCGCTCTCGCTCATCTCCTCGACAGTCGATGGACCTTGAGTCACCTTGAGGTTGGTTTTCGCTGTTCCGCAGGTCACAGAGATATTAGCCACACGAGGCGACTTGGTGGTGTTGCGAGTCATCTCGAACGACAGTTTCTCGCTGCCGCCAACACCATTGCCATTCTTCAACGTCAACCATTCGCTGCCATTTTCCACCTTTGCGCTCCACGCTGTGCGCGAAGTGACACCAACTTCATACCAGGTAACGTCGTAGTTGACATTGACCTCCGTTTCCGAAAGGGTCACACCACCCGTTGGTTCGTCTTTGTCATCACTGCTGCTGCAAGCGGTGAATGC
>JAFLSE010000062.1 GCA_022511075.1 Prevotella sp. | reverse complement strand
TCCGGGTTCTCAGGAGGTGAAACTCCTGATCGGGTCAAGGGCAGAGCCTTGTGGGTTCTTAGGGCAATGCCATAAGCCCCTCGGGAGAGCCCACAACTACGGAAGCGCAGCGTGTAGTTATAGTGGGCTATAACAAGGCAAGCCTTTTTACCTGCCAGTAGGTCACGGATTTCCCTCGCCCTCCGTCTTCCCTTTATTTCCTTTCCCTCTTGTCGTGTCCTCTCGGAGCAACCCTTGGCTTTGATTGTGGGGAGGCTGCCGTGGCTCTCCGCTCCCTTCTTTTATGTTTCTTTGTGCTTCATCAAGTTGAGGATTGTCATCAAGCCTTGCAGGTCTATCGGTTATGGTAGTCTCTGACGAAAGGCAGGAATCACACACGACCGGTTGTGTGTCATCGGAAGAAAGGGAAAAGGAAGAAGCGGTCATTGGCTCATCTGCGCCTCCAGCATGGGATATGAGCGGATGACAGGTCTCGGTCTTTCCCTCTTTACAAGGAAGTAATGTCACATCTGAATCTGCCGATGCAGCTATGTCGGTTTCGGCTGTTTCAAACACCGCTTTAGATGGGACACAGATAGCGGTATAGGGTTGCTGACAAAGAAACGGTTCTTAATCATCCCCTGTTCCGTAAACCATACTGACAGGCACAGCAGCGTGTGGATGGTCGTCCGATTGGACGGCTCAGAACGGAGGATGCCCATCCGGTTAAACTCCTTGATGATGCGAGTCGCAGTCTTACGGTTACATTTCCAGAGCATGGAGGGTTCCACCTTTGAGGCGATGAACTGTCCTGTCTGTAGGTCAGCTGAAAAATTCTTTCTCGTTACCTTGAATGGCTCAATGGCAGCCATACGAAGAAAGGACTTGAAGCACATCATTCGATTGATGTCCTGACACTCATCTGACAAGTAATCTAACTGAGCAGCATTGAGTGTAATGCTGTATCTAACATTAATATGTCTCATAAAAGGAATGTGAATTAGGAATGGAAATGAAACTATCATGTCCCATCTCGGAAGAAAATCTTGTAGGTCTTTGTTTTTTATTTGTATATAACATATTACTATATGTATTAAGTTGATTATCACTCTTGTAGATAATGTAGAAAATGTATGCTGGTCTTATGAATTGTGAATCAAGTCGAAGCCCATATAGTCTGAATATAGACTGGTGCCATAAACAGACTCAACAGCATCAAAATCAAGACAGAAAGCCTGAACAGGTTTTTCGCTTAAACGTGGCTGTGATTGGTAACATTTAGACTCAAACAATCTGGGCCAATCTTTCACATTTTCTACGGAAGCAAACCTTACACTGTTCATCTTTCCTATATACTCAGGTGAATTTTCGAGATAATATTTCAGCGTGTTCTCTGGGATTACTTTTTCATGAGTCCTTTGCAGATGAAGTGCATACAGGGCGAACACACGGCTATTCGTCGGAATCATAAGAATCTTTTTGGCATTGCCATATTCTTGTGTTACGCTCTGCCGTTTACCATCCATCTTGATATCAACTTTCAGACTTGTGTATTCGTGAATACGATAGTCACAAAGTCCATAAATCTGATTGTCCTGTTTCAGATAGTCTATGGTTTTCCAGAAGATGCTCAACTCATTGCTGTGCAAGCATTCCTCGTTTTGGTATTCCACACCATTGAGCACAGTCTTAAACACCTCATCATACAAAAATGGAAACTGAATATAATTACGCACAGCCATATAAGATGCTAGAACAACAGACCAGTTGTGAAGAATGCGTTCATCTATAGAGAATGACAAAGAGGTACAGATATTTTTTACCGACTGCTCATAGCAATCTTTATAAGACTGCTCAAACCGTGTTCTTACCTGCAAGAGTTCTAAAACAACATGAGAAGTCCCTTCATGCTCCCAGTCTTTCAAGACTCTGAAATTCTCTTTCTCTTCAACAGTATGTGTGTCCTTATGAAATGCCAATACACATTGGCGAGAGTACAGTACAATATCTACGGTCGGTTTCTCTTGTCCGCTGACAATAAACCGCTAAGGACTTTCGATTGTTCGCTCTTCTGAGTCTCAACATCAAGTTTGTTCCTGCTTTGACAATTCCAAAGTCCTTTCAATAGTTCTATCTTCTTTACATCGATATCGTTCTTATATTCGTCAAGGTGTATGATGGCATTCTCTGCTTGCGACAATACGGTTGCAAGACTGGGCATTGGAGGTACGAAGATTAGGATGATCTCCATTGTGAACAAACACACTTTGTAACAATTCGCCAACTGCTGTCTTTCCTGTTCCTTTTAGATAAATAGGAACAGAGACAGGATCTCAAGAGATTATAAGTTTTAATTTTTACAAGATGGACATTTACATTTTCCTTTTGTTCGTTTTGCAATGACGGCCTCCCATTCGCGACCACACTTTTTACATTTCCACCACACTTTTTTGTTACTACCATCAGTTAATAAAGTTGGCTTCAAATCTCCATTCTTAGTATAATTCCATTCTAATGCAAGTGATGGATTTGTTGTTGCTAAGTCATTATGACCAATCCAAACAACTTTTCTATGGCATACGGGACATCCTTTTTCAAAACTCTTCTTTCTATTTGATGAATTAGGTGCGGATTCCCATTCATATCCGCAAAAATGGCATTTCCACCAAACCTTTCTGTCACTACCAATAGAAATATCTTCTGGTTGAAAGTTATTCTTTTTGTAATCCCAATCAACCAATAGTTGTGGATGTGTTTTTGCTATTGCCCCTGTATTTTTAATTGCTAGGTTAATATAAGCCTTTCCTCGAAGCACCTTGGCACATTCGGGGCATCCACTTCCTTTACTGGTTCTATTGGCAACAATAGCTTGCCATGAGTGTCCACATTTACAACATTTCCACCAAAATTTACCACCATTATTGGCAGTTATATTATGAGGATTTACACCCTCATTTTTCTCAAAATCCCATTCATTTAATAGTTCTGGTTTTACATCAAGAAAAGAACCATTTTTCTTCAAGAAACATTTACTTCTACTTTTATCTGATCTTTTCCTTCCGCAAATAGGGCACCCTTTTCCTTCGCTTCTATGGGCAACAGAGGTTTTCCATTCGTGACCGCAGTCTTTGCATTTCCACCAAACCTTTTTCCCATTTCTGATGGTTATCATTTCAGGTACTAAGTCTCCATTTCTTTCTGTATTCCATTCTGATGCAAGTGATGGATTCTGAGATCGCAGATCATTTTCGCCGACTACTAAAACCTTTCCTGAGCAACAGGGACACATATTGCCATTTGCTCTACTATAAACAGAGGCTTCCCAACTATGACCATTTTGGCATTTCCACCAAAACTTATGATTTGTACCAACCCGAATATATTCAGGTTTTATTCTTCCATTTTTTTCGTAATCCCATTGGGTTGCAATGTCAGGACGTTTTGCAACAATGCTATTTTCTTTTTCATTTGAAATGTATTGTTCCAATATGGCTATTCTATCTCTAAATGGCTCAATACTTATATTTGTTTTAATTCCAATTTTTTGAAAGATGACGTTGATGACATTTTTAAGATGGTCATAGCTTTTGGATGAAATAGTGTAGATTATATCGCCCTCAAAATTACATTCGTTTGATTCTTTAACACGAATCAAGCGAATACCATTCTTTTTCAAAGACTTATTCTTTTTTTCTTCTTTTTCTAACGATTTTGTAGAATTATGGTAATGCTTCCCATCATATTCTATACCAATTTTTAATGATGGAATATACACGTCTATTTCTATACCTTTGTAAAGGTATCTATGTTCTGATGGTATTACAGAATTAAGGTAATAATAAATAGCTTGTTCAGGAAAAGAAGTACCGCCCTCCCTTGCACAAGTTGGGCAACCAATTCCTAATCTTGCTCTTCGATTTGGAGCAGACAAGAATCCGTGTCCTTTCCTACAAATCCAATGAACCTTTTTTGAATAATGCCAACTAATAGAATCTGGAGTAATTTCGTTTAGTTCATAATCCCACTCTTTAATAAGATTTGGATGTGTTTGAACTAACGACCCAGTTTTACGCAATTTATTTTGTTCTCGAATAATGGTAGCTTTGGCTTTTCCACATTTAGGACATCCATAGCCACCTCGTGTTCTACTTTGTACTACAGCTTGCCACTCGTGACCACAGTCTTTACATTTCCACCAAACTTTCAAACGGGTCTGAGTGAGGATTTCTTCAGGCAGAATGTTGTTCTTCTCATAATCCCATTCTTGTAAAAGAAAAGGATGCGTTGATGCTAATGAACCACATTTTGCAATTTGTGTTGAAATTCTATGTGATAAAGATATCTTCTTACCACACTCTGGACATCCACATTTTTTCCTCCCGCTTCTAGAATTAGGTGTTGCTTGCCATTCATTGCCACATACACAGCATTTCCACCAAACTTTTTTAGTGCTACCAACCCCTATGGTTTCGGGTAAACAATTCTTATTCTTGTCCCAATTCCACTCTTTCATCAAATGGCTAAATTCGGAAATGTAATGATTGGGTAGTTTCATATATGTAATGTTATCTTATTCAATCTTTATTCTTATGGTCATACAATTTATAGAGCTCTTTATCAAGAATCTTGATATAAGTTACAAGTTCCGCAAAATAACTAAGTCCCATTTGCTTTACAAATGTTCGTCTTGCATCGAGAAGGATAGCAGGATTCCCCGTCACAGGAACTTTGCACTTTTCTAACTTGTTGCTTCCTAATTGCCCTTTGTAGATAGTTGTGGTTGCTCTTTCAATATATTGGTTATTGGAGCCATGAGAATAAGGGTTTCTGAATAAGTCTTTTAAATCAAGAAGTCTATCTCTACCATCAGCAGTAATGATACCTTTCTTATATAGAGTTTCAATATTTTCACTGAGTTTTTTCCTTCCATATTTATTTAGTTCATCCTCATATATATTCTCGAACTCATATCCATCTTCTAAAGTTCTTCCATCAGCAGTATAGTAAACCAACGTTAGTTTTACCATAGTTTCAAACAATAGATTGGTCAAAGTCAATGCTGCCATATATTTTTTCATAAAAAGGCAATCACAGATTTCTTGAATATCAGAGGACAAAGAATAGAGGACTCTTAGTCTTGAGTTGCTCAGATTCATCAACAACATTCTTGTATTAACATTACCTTCAACAGATATTGCCGAATCTATTCTTCTTGAAACTTCTTCGTCAGTATATCTTCTCCCTTTATAATTAATTGTAATCATTCTTTGCGATACTATTTACACATGCTCATATAAATATGAATCTGGAGTAATATTCCAATCTTCATTATCAATAAAGAACACGGATGGTTTTTGAATAATAGTTGGTTTATAACCTGCTTCTATGATTTTATCAAAATTCACCAAGTATAGATTTTATACTTTATATTGTGGTACAAATTCCATGCAAATATAAAACAAAAAAATAAGAAATAAATAAAATTTAACCCAAAAATAAATCCGTATAACCTGTTGAATTATACGGATTTATTTAATATATTCTTATTGATGTTTATCTTACATTACTTCACCTCCTCAAACCTAATTGTTATTGTATATCAAGTACTTACAAGCACACGTAAACGATATGAAGATGTAAAAAGGGGTGTAAAGCCAAACAAAAATAGAAATCAATAAATGCCATTTCTGTTTTTTTGCCAAGCACCTTTCTTTAACTGAGGCTGGGGTATTTTAGGATTATTTATAAGGGAGACTATGAAAATTCATATCCAAATGACAGATTTGGGTTGATAGCAAAGTGGAGAAATTGAACGAAAACACATTTTTTCAACTTTTGTTTACTAAGTTTTTACTTGTAAAGGACTGATTAATAAAAAAAATAAGTATCTTTGCAACATCATTAAGCAACATTGTAATGGAACGTAAAAGAATTAACCGCCTAAAGGTAGTACTTGCAGAGAAAGGAATGAC
>JAFLSE010000061.1 GCA_022511075.1 Prevotella sp. | reverse complement strand
TTTTTGCTGTTTGAGGATTTTTTTATAATTTTGGCAAGAATTTTTAATTTAAAGCGACTTTGTTTTGAAAAGAATAATATATATATTGATGTCATTTCTGCCGATGCTCTCGTTTGCACAAAGCATTACTTTGGGCACGTGGACGACTCGTGACGGAGGTACTTATAACGGCGAGATGCAGGCAGGAAAGGCTCACGGCAAGGGTGTGGTGGTTTATCCCAATGAAGACTAAACGGCTCTATACCATTGCCTTGTGCTCGCTGTGTTGCATTCAGGCTGCGATAATCCTGCTGTCGTGGATAGTAGGTGCGTTGCTGCCCGAATACAACACAAGAAATATGCTTAGTGGTGAGGCAATACGTTGGTTCTGTGGACATTTCGTTGAATTCTGCTCCTCTCCCGTGCTTGTGTGGATATTGCTGTTGTCAATGTCGTTCGGCACTTGCCGTGCATCGGGCATATTGAGGTTGCGCATTTCCGACATTGTAAATGTCCGCCATATCCGTAGTGCCGTAATCGCAGCCTCGTTGGCTGGTGTTGCCTGCATCTTTGCCGTTTGTATGCTCACCTTGCCGTCGCACGCCGTGCTGCTCAGCGCTGTGGGCAATATGTTTCCTTCGCCGTTCAGTGTTGCTATTGTTCCTTTTGTTTCCCTTTTCGTTTTCATTGTTTCCGCAGTCTATGGCGTAGCCTCCAACAACATTTCTTCCATACACGAGATAACCGAATCCCTCGTTTCCGGTGTTCGCCTTGCTGCGCCCTTGCTCGTTCTCTTCATTTTTGCAGCAATGGTAGTAAATAGCATTGTGTATGTATTGGGATAGCCTCTATTGGATTTCCAGTAGCCATTCGTATGCCGGCACGATGTGTGCAATAGATCCGCATGGCAGTACAACTTCTTCACACTCGTGGTCTGTTATCAGCCAAAGTTCACTGCACTGCAGTTTCTTGGCAACCGCGTTTAGTCCTGCAAGTTCTCTTTGTCTTGTCTTTGGATTACTTATGTCAAAAGACACCTGATATGCCTTCAATGGCATATTTCCCTGGCAGACAATGAAATCCACCTCGTTGCTTTGGTCAAGATAGTAATATATATCCTTTTGTTCTTTTCCATATCGTCTGAGCAATTCTATGAACACTACACATTCCAATCGCCAACCCATATTCTCTCCAGCAAATGCATTCGGTCGCTTGTTCATCAGTGCAACGTCTATGGGATAGCATTTTATGTCATGTATTCTCAGGCGGCTTTTAGGTGAGAATTTCTGCAACTCTACCAGCAGGTATGCCTGTTTTAGATAACCTATATAGTTTTCGGTAGTATGATCCGACTTTATTCCAAACAGTTTACTTAACGTACTTGTTACAGTTAATGCCGGCAATATATTCAGCAAGTGCATAGCCATTGAGAAAAAGGTATTGGCATAGCGCATCTTGAAACGCTGTCGTATGTCTCGTTCCAAAATACTGTTCACAAGTGTAGTTATATAAGTGGTGTGATTCTTCGTCTTACTTATTTCGGGAAAACCACCGTTGTGTAGATACTCATCGAATGCAACACGCACGAATGCCGTTCCTTTTGTCGAACGCACGCCTGTTTCAACATTGTTCAGTTCGCAATACTCGCTAAAGGAAAACGGATATAGCTCTATTGGCATATACCGCCCAGTGAGGTGTGTTGCAAGTTCGCCACTAAGTAGTTTTGCGTTCGACCCTGTTATTATCACGTGCATACCGCGTCGCAGCAGTCTATTTACAAACAGATACCATTCATCTATGTTTTGTACCTCATCTATAAACAAATGCTGAAAGTCTCCATATATTTTATATAGTACCTCGAGTATAGTATTCAAGTCAACAGCCTTTATGTCCGACATATTCTCGTCGTCGAAGTTTACATAGGCAAATTTCACTCCTGAATACTTCAATGCATTCAGGCAAAGAGTCGATTTTCCACTGCGGCGCACCCCTATGACAACTTGTGCCATACTGCTGTCAAGGTCTATCAAGTCCTCTTCTCTTCTCCGGCAAAAAGACTGCTTCATCAAATGTTGTAGTTCCTCTTTTTGGTCGTTCAAGATAGTTTCTATCAGCCTTATATCCATATTGTCGAATGTTGTTTTGTCAATATTAAGATAACCGTTTCTACGCTGCAAAGTTAATGAAAAACATTCGTATTGCAAAACATTAAGTACTTGTTTTTGTTTATATTTGCATAAAATGCCTAAAAACAAGCATTTACAATATCAAAACTGCTATAATTAATAGGTTTTATGTATGCTAAACTGCAAAATTTAATATATTTTTGACTACCTAAACTGCAATAATTAATAGCTTTTATATATACTAAACTGCAATAATTGATAAAGAATGCAATCCGTTTATTGTATTATAAAGAGGATATTATTTGATTAAGATTAGGTTTGAAAATAATGTTATACAAGGTTAAATACGACTTGCAGCGGTTAATTAATGGTAAATCCTGTATGTAATTTGCCTTAAACTTACGTTATATATATAAACAGAATAATCATAATTATGGCAAAGAAGAATTTTAAATTGAAAATAGGAAATTACGATTCTCGAGGTGAAAAACTTGGCGAAGCTATCAAAAAAAAATTGAGATAGAGGGATTGACAATGGGTGACTTGTCAAAGAATGCATTGTTTATTACACACTAATTATGACGACCATGTCGGATGTATTAAAGATTTACTAAAATGTACCTATGTGAATCTGCCAACGAAGCCAACTTCATTTGCCAACGCAACAGGCTTCGTTGGGCTTTGCACTTATGTGCGTTAACCGTTCAACGGGCGACTGAACGGTTAACAAACAGGAATAGTCTACTCCATAATATTAGTTGAAAGTTACAATGATATCATGTGAATCTTCTCTGCCCCCTCGCTGTTTGTTCCACATTCATGACGTACGTTTTCGTTTAGCCCATTAAAGAAAGTATCTGGTTCATTGGCAAAAAGTTCTTTGGCATAGAATGAGTTTACATTGTTGTAAGGCTCAAAAGACTCGGTATATGAATCTCCTGGCATCTTGTTCTTTTCTTTTGTTTCTTCAACAATAATATGGCGCGCCTCTCTATGGAAGCTGGTTTCATCTTGATACCATATTTTCCCAATCAAGTTGGTGATACGCTTGGTAAGATAGTCGCATTTGAAACATAGGGTACGCAAATCCCTCTTTTTGGTTTCAATATCAATGTCTGGGTTGCGGAAATGGTTGCATATAACGTCAAGTTCCATATTGTAGTTTCGTAGTTCCATATAAAGTTTATTCATATCATGATATTTCTCATCTGAACGATAGAACAAATTCAAATGGATGTCTGTCAGTACCACTTGCATCTTCTTGAGATGTTCCTCGGAAGGGTAAACCATGAAATCTTTCGCCTTCATTTTCACGTTTATGCTATACGAAATCACAAAGTTCCTGTATAGGTGTCTCAACATGCCGATGAGCAGAAGACGTTGCTCATCAGGATTCAACCTACTGGTATTGAGTTCGGTATCTTTCTGAGACTTATATGTGAGATATGCATATATTGCTGATGTAATGCCAGCAAACAATGCAAATAACGAGATGATGAATCCTGGCATCCAGTCGTATTCTGTGTTTTTAACAATTTGCTCCAATTGTTTTGTGGTGTTGAGCGCAACTTGTAAGATAACCTGTACCATAATAATAATTTTATTTTGTTATTATTGTAACATTTTTATGTTTAAAACTGTGCAAAGTTATAAAATATCCCTATAATATCAGTTAAAAATGGTAATCTTTTTTGTTGTTTGAGGATTTTTTTATAATTTTGGCAAGAATTTTAATTTAAAGCGACTTTGTTTTGAAAAGAATAATATATATATTGATGTCATTTCTGCCGATGCTATCGTTTGCACAAAGCATTACTTTGGGCACGTGGACTACTCGCGACGGAGGTACTTATAACGGCGAGATGCAGGCAGGAAAGGCTCACGGCAAGGGTGTGGTGGTTTATCCCAATGGCAATCGCTATGACGGCTCATACGAGAAGGGTAAACGCCACGGCAATGGAACATTTACGTTTAATGACGGAGAAAAGTATGAGGGAGAATGGTTTCAAGACCATCAACACGGACACGGCACATACTATTTCTCGAATAACAACAAGTATGTTGGCTTGTGGTTTCGTGACGAGCAGGATGGTCACGGCATAATGTACTACTATAATGGTGACAAGTATGACGGCGATTGGCGTAAGGACCACCGCACTGGCAAGGGAACTTATACATACGCAGGAGGGGCATACTACAAAGGCGAATGGCTGAACGACAAGAAAAACGGCAAGGGTGTTTTCTGCTGGGCTGACGGAAGTTCGTATGACGGACAGTGGAAAGATAATGTTCGTTCGGGACAAGGCACATTCAAGTATGCTGACGGTGATGTGTATACAGGTCAGTGGCTCAACGATATACAGCACGGAAAGGGTATATACAAGTTCAGGAACGGCGACGTGTACCAAGGCGACTATGTTCAAGGTGAACGCACAGGAACGGGTATATGCACATACGCCAACGGAAACAAGTATACAGGTCAGTTTGTGGAAGGTGCAAAGCAAGGACAGGGTACAATGAACTATAAGAACGGCGACGTATATGTGGGCTCGTGGAAAGCCGACAAGCGTAGCGGACAAGGTAAGTTGCGCCTGAAGAACGGCGACTTGTACGAAGGCACTTTCAAAGACGGGGAACTCGATGGCACTTGCGTGGAGCATCATCATGACGGCTCGAAGTTCAAGGGCGAATACAAGAACGGAAAGCGCAATGGTGTTGCCATAGAGGAGGACAAGAACGGCAACCGCTTTGAAGGCACGTACAAGGACGGCAGGCGCGACGGTGACTATGTTGAGAAAGACCGTAACGGCAACGTTACGGCAAAAGGAAAATATGTGAGAGGACGAAAAGTTTAATAACACAATAACTATTAATCAACTAAAACATTGTAAAATTATGGTAGTAGACACACTTAACAATCTGAAAAACTATGTGGACACATGTCCGCTATTCAAGGAAGTAGTAGCATTCTTGGCAGAGAACGACCTTAACACACTGCCAGAAGGCAAGACAATGATACAGGGAAAGGACCTGTTTGTAAACATACAGAACGCAAAGGGCAAGACGGCAGAAGAGGCTGTAATGGAGACCCATAACGTGATGATTGACATACAGATACCTCTCGACGGCGAGGAGACATACGGCTACACACCGTTGTGCAAGTTGCCAGAGGTGGAGTACAATGCGGAGAAGGACATCACAAAGTATCCGGGTGTTAAGGCAGAAAGTTATGTTACCTGCACACCGGGAATGTTTGCTATCTTCTATCCGCAAGACGGACACGCTCCTTGCATCAGCAAGGCAGAAACCATCAAGAAGGCGATATTCAAGATTAAGGCTTAAAAAACAAAGGCTATATGGCAGAAAAGAAACCAACCGGCAGATGCTGTCGTAAGGCAGCCAAACCGGAAGTTAAGCATATAGGACTGGTGCAGAACGACTCGTGGCTTGAGCCTTTCGAAGGCGCAATATATGGACGACACGAGCACGCATTGGCAAAGTTGGCGCAATATACGAAGAACGGCAAAAAACCGTTGGGCGACTTTGCTACCGGTCATCTATATTTCGGACTGCACAAGCAGAAGCGCGGCTGGGTGTTCCGCGAGTGGGCACCAAACGCTACGGCGATATATCTCATCGGCGACTTCAACAACTGGCAGGAAGATGAGCACTATAAGTGTACACGCATAGAGGGAACGGGCAACTGGGAACTGAAACTGAAGGAGAAGGACCTGAAGCACGGCGACCTCTACAAGATGAAGGTACACTGGAATGGTGGCGAGGGTGAGCGCATTCCTGCGTGGTGCAGGCGTGTCGTTCAAGACGAAAACACCAAGATTTTCTCTGCACAGGTGTGGAATCCCGAAACGCCATACGTGTTCAAGAAAAAGAACTTCAGACCCAACACCAACCCATTGCTCATATACGAGTGCCACGTGGGTATGGCGCAGGATGCCGAGAAGGTTGGAACATACAAGGAGTTCAAAGACAACGTATTGCCACGAGTGATAAAGGACGGCTATAACTGCATACAGATAATGGCTATACAGGAGCATCCTTACTATGGCTCATTTGGCTATCACGTAAGTTCGTTCTTTGCACCGTCGAGCCGCTTCGGCACTCCCGAAGAATTGAAGGAACTTATAGACACGGCACACCAAAACGGTATTGCTGTGATAATGGACATTGTTCACAGCCACGCAGTGAAGAATGAGATGGAAGGTCTCGGCAACCTTGCCGGCGACCCCAACCAGTATTTCTATCCTGGCGACCGCCACGAGCATCCGGCTTGGGATAGTCTCTGCTTCGACTATGGCAAGGACGACGTTGTTCACTATCTGCTCTCCAACTGCAAGTAT
>JAFLSE010000060.1 GCA_022511075.1 Prevotella sp. | reverse complement strand
GCATTGACTCTATTGGAGTCATCAGACCGCTCATAAGCACGAAAATCATAACGAAAAAGAACATCACAAACGTAGCCTGCTGCATTGTTTCAGAGATATTCGCCAACACAACGCCGAAGCCCGACATGGTGAGAATGAACAACGTTGCCGCCAAATATATGGCTGCCAACGAGCCGACGGGCGATAATCCGTAGACCAAATATGCTACGATAATAGCCACGGTGAGCACAAACAAGCCGATAATCCAATAGGGAATCAACTTGCCTAACGTAAATGTGAGTTTACCCAAAGGCGTTACGTTTATCTGCTCTATCGTGCCTTTCTCCTTTTCGCCCACGATGTTAAGTGCAGGCAGGAAGCAGCATATCAGGATAATAAGCATAATCATCAGCGCAGGAATCATATAGTGGCGATAGTTAAGCGTGGGGTTATAGCGGTTTTGCACCACAGCCAATTCGGGAATCGAAACGGCTGTGCCTCGCTCCGCCTGCAACTCTTTCAATGCCTGTGCAACCGCTTGCAAGACATATTGAGTGCCAAGCGCTCCCTTTGTGGCGTTTACCGAATTAGCCGAGATACTGATGCGCTGCGGCACGGCAATGTCCATATCACGCCCGAAATGCTCGGGTATCTCTATGACAACATCAACATCGCCACGTTCGAGTTGCGTAAGTGCCGTGGCATAATCGGGAGCAATGTCGTGGAGGGTAAACCAGTCGGTAGCGCCAACGTGCGAGATGATGCGGCGCGATGCCGAGGAATGGTCGTTATCGACCACGGCAACCCCAACGTGGCGCACGTCCATTGTGGTTATCCACGGCATGACGAGCATTATCATTATCGGGAACATTACGATGAACTTCGGCAGGAACGCATTGCGGCGAATCTGCAAAAACTCTTTTTGTATAAGTATCAGAAGCGTGTTCATTGCGATTTATTCGAGTTTGTCGTTAAACTTCTTGAGCGAAACGCCCACAAGCACCACGAGCATTGTACACAGCACGGCAAATTCGCGAAGCACGGCACTAAACGGCAGTCCCTCAATCATCATCTTTCGTATGGCGGCGATGTACCAGCGTGCCGGAATGACACACGACACGCCTTGCAACACAAGCGGCAGATTTTCTATAGGGAAAAGCATTCCCGAAAGCATAATCATCGGCATCATCATAACCACAGCCGAAACGAGCCATGCGGCAACCTGTGTGCGTGCGAAGGTGGATATAAGCAACCCGAAGGCGAGCGCAAGCGATATATATAGCATCGACATGAACACGATGCCCCCGATGCCTCCGCTCATAGGGACACCGAGCACATAGCGCGACAGCAGAAGTATGGCAGTAAGCGTGATGCACGAAATGGCGAAATAGGGGACCATCTTGGCAATTACGATTTTTATTGGGCGCACGGGCGAAACAAGCAGCACTTCCATCGTTCCCGTCTCCTTTTCGCGGACAATAGACACCGAGGTCATCATTGCGCAGACAAGGATGAAGATAACACCCATGATGCCCGGCACAAAATTATAGGCACTTTTCATCTGCGGATTGTAGAGCAGGCGAGTCTCGAAGAGCGACTGCGCCGATGCCGCCGGCGACAATATATTTTGCAGGTAAACCGATGCCGAGCCGGCAATGTTGGTGTTTGAGGCATCTACGACAATCTGCACAGGCGGCGATGCCGGCTGTCCTTGGGCTGATTGCATCATTCTGCGGTCGTAGTCGGCAGCAAAAACCACCACTGCCGTAGCCTCTCCCGTGCGCAGCACATCGTCTATCTGACTTTGCGATATATAGCCGCAGAAAGTGAAATTGGGGTTGTTAGCCATGCGTGCTACGGCATCGTTCACTCCGTCGCTGCGGAAGGGGGCGACCACGGCAACGCGCACGTCGTTAACCTCGGTGGATATGGCAAAGCCGAACAGCAGCAGCATCACTGCCGGCTGGAGCAGCAATACGAGCAGCGTGCGCTTGTCTCGCAGGATATGTAGTGATTCCTTGCGTATGAATTGCAGAAAGTTGGTTTTCATCGTTATTCTGTTCTTTTTGCATTGCGGGCAAGCCTGCGGAACACCTCATCCATAGACTTGGCTGAAAATTGTTGTTTCAACGAGGCTGGCGTGTCGAGGGCGCGCACCTCACCGTCTACCATAATTGACACTCGGCTGCAATACTCCGCCTCGTCCATATAGTGAGTGGTAACAAACACGGTAGTGCCGCCATTGGCAGCCTCGTAAATCAGTTCCCAGAACTGGCGGCGCGTGATTGGGTCGACACCGCCCGTGGGCTCGTCGAGGAACACTATTTCGGGATTGTGCAATGTGGCTATTGATAATGCAAGTTTTTGCTTCCAACCGAGCGGAAGCGCACCTACAAGGGTATTCCTCTCGTCGCGGAAGTTGAGCCGGCGAAGCAACTCCACTGCCCGACGGCGCATGCGATAGGGGGTAAGCCCATAGATGCCGGCAAACAACCGTATGTTCTCCATCACGGTAAGGTCGTCGTAAAGCGAAAAACGCTGGCTCATATAGCCGATGTGATATTTTATCTTCTCGCCCTCGCGCATAATGTCGAACCCTGCCACCGTGCCACTGCCCGATGTGGGGAAACTCAATCCGCACAGCATGCGCATAGCGGTGGTTTTACCTGCACCGTTTGCTCCGAGAAATCCAAATATCTCACCCTTGCAGACATCGAACGTTATGCGGTCGACTGCCGTGAAGTCGCCGAAACGCTTTGTAAGTTCCCTGACGGATATGACGGTATCTTTCATCGCTGCATAAGTTTTATGAATACATCTTCAATAGTAGGTGTGCACGTCTCCATTTTCATGTTTTTGACACCCTTTGTCCTCATCTTTTCCGCGAAAGCATTGCCGTCGAAGTCTGCGCCTACCACCAAATGGTGCACCTCTCCAAACGGATAGCACTCCTCAACGCCCTCGCAGGCACGTGCCGCCAGTAGCAGGTCGTACATATTGTCGGCGGCAACGGCATAGAGCAGTCCATTGAAGCCGTTGACAATCTGCGACGGCGTGTCAATGCCCAATATGCGCCCCTCGTTGCACAGGGCAATGCGGTCGCACCGCTGCGCCTCGTCCATATAGGGAGTTGACACGAGCATTGTTATTCCTTTGGTCTTCAATTCTGAAAGCATATCCCAGAACTCGCTTCGCGAAACGGCATCGACACCCGTTGTCGGCTCATCGAGGAACAACACCGACGGACGGTGTATCAACGCACACGACAGGGCAAGTTTCTGCTTCATTCCGCCCGACAATTTACCTGCGCGACGGTTCTTGAAAGGCTCAATCTGTCGGTATATGGGAGCCACAAGGTCGTAGGCATCTTCGACTCTCGTGCCGAACAACGCCGCGAAGAAATTGAGGTTCTCCGCAACGGTCAAATCTTGATAGAGCGAGAAGCGTCCGGGCATATAGCCCACACTCTGGCGTATTTTGCGGTAGTCGCGTACAATGTCCAATCCTTCCACCATTGCCGTGCCGCCGTCGGGACGGATAAGCGTAGTGAGCAGCCTGAACATCGTTGTCTTGCCAGCACCGTCAGGGCCTATAAGCCCGAATAGTTCTCCGCGCCCAACGGCAAAGGAAGCATCGTTAAGTGCTTTCACCTTGCCGTAGGTTTTCGACAGGTTATGTGTTTCGATAACATTCATAGAGACACCTCGCCATAAAGACCGATTTTCAGCCGTCCGTCATTTTTTACCGCAATCTTCACGGCATACACCAGATTTGCGCGCGAGTCTTTTGTTTGTATGGTCTTGGGAGTGAACTCACTCTCCGAAGCAATCCAGGCAATGCGCCCTTCGTAGTCGAAACGTTCGCCGCCGCCGAAGTCTGCCGTAACCTTAACCTTGTTGCCAAGTTTTAGTCTTGACAACTGGTCGGAAGTGAAATAGGCGCGCAGATAGATGTTGTCGAGGTCGGCAACCTTGAACAGCGGTTTGCCGGCAGCAGCCGTCTCTCCTGCCTCGGTATATTTCACGAGTACGGTGCCCGATACCGATGATGCTATGCGGCACTTGGCAATGCAGTCGTCGAGAATGGCAATCTGTGCATCGAGAGCCGCCGCATTCTCGTTTATCGTTGCGGTGCTGTTGCCGAGTGTTGAAAGTGTGGCAGACAACTGGCTTTCCAAAATGCGTATCTGTGCATTGATGTCGTCAGCCTGCTTTTGTGTGGCTGCACCGTCGCGAAGCATATTGTTGACACGCTGTAATTCGGTCTTTTGCTTGGCTATCTGTTCACGTAGCGATGATGCCTGCTTTTGCACGTCGGGACGACTTTTAAGGAGTGCCGCCTGTTGAGCTTTCAGTTGCTCGCGCTGCAAATGCAGTTGCAGGCTGTCTATCACGCCCACCTCTGCGCCAGCCTTGACGGGCATTCCCTCCTCAACATCGAAACGGAGAATGCGCCCGGTGCTCTCTGCCGACACGGTAATCTCGGTAGCCTCAAACGTGCCCGATGCATCAAATTCGTTCTTGTCGCCGCACGCTGCAAATGCCATGGCGGCAGCAGCATAAATAAATATATGTCTCATATCTTTGTGTTTTTATTGATTCAAAATGTGCTTCAGTCTGTATGTCGCTTGCAGCAACTCCGTTTCGTGTATGCTCTTATTGAGCTTGGCGGTAGTTTCGTCGGTAATCTTGCGCAGCAGGTCGGTGGTGTCTATCACTCCGTTTGCTAATTGCGACTCTGCCGACACACGCACCGAGCGACGCAACTCCGCAATGCGTTCGTCAGTAGCGACGGTCTCACGCAAACGTGCTATCTCGCCCTCTTCCTGTGTTGAACGCAGCATTGTGTTGAAAAGGAAAACGTCGCGCTGCACCTCCACCTGTCCGCGAGCCGTGCGTAGTGTCTGCAATGTGTTTTTCTTGGTGTACAATGCGCTGACGTTCCATGACATACGCAGTCCTATAATACCGTTCAGCGTCCAGCCCGACGACATCATACTATTGAACATGTCAAATCCCGGGTAGCCGTAATATCCCTGCGCAAAAGCACTGACTCTTGGCATCACCGACGATTGCACCGACTTTTCTTTTGCTGCGAGAAGTCCGAGTCTTGCATCAAACAGTTCCAATTCGGGGCGTGCCGACACTTGGCTTTGTATGCCGTGCATCGTTGGTCTTTGCAATGCCTCGTCTGCAAGCGGCTTGCCGATAAACAATTCCAACATACGACGGAAATTCGATTGTGATGCCTGTGCCTGTTGCAGTGCTTGCCGTGCTGTTAATAGTTCCGCCTCTACCGCATCGGCATCTGCCTGCATTGCCACCCCGTTTCTGAAATAGGAGCGCACTTTGTCGAGACAACTTTGTAGCAGTGCTATCTGCGCTTCGGTCTGCGCTATGCGCTCTTCAAGGAGGATAATACCGAAATATATATCGTCCACGCGTTCCTCCAACGCATACATGTCAACGTCCGTTGCCTTGCCTTGTTCGGCTGCCTCGGCTTCTATTGCGGCGCGGTTTGCCTTCGTTTGCCCACCGTCCCAGATGTTCTGACTCACGTCTACGGCAATCTTATACTGGTCCTTGCGCATACCGGATATATCCATACCCTGCGCCGCGAGCATATTCGACAGCACGTCGGGATAGGTAGGGGTTGCCGACTGGTAGGTTGCCTGTGCCGACACGGCAATTTGCGGAATCCACGCACGGGCTGCATTCGACAGGTTGAACTGTGTCGTCTGCGAAATAAGGTCATACTGCCTTATCTCTGGATAGTGCTCTCTCGCTAATCTCCTGCACTCGTCGAGCGTCTGCGCCTGCATCTGTCCTGCAAGGACAATGGCGACAATGGCAACAAAGTTTTTTATTACCTTCATATTGTTTGATGCTTTTTAATTCTTCGCATAATGGTTTCTATGGCTTCTGCTTTCCTTGCCTCAAAGAATGCAGCACGGTCATCAGCCAAATCGCTGAAAACATTTTCTATTACGGGATATATCAGGAACGGCATAATGTTTAGCGATAGCAGGTCGATTATCAACATCCGTACATCCATTCTTTCCACCTCACCGCGCTTTGCTGCGTCGTCAAGGTCTTTTTGAAGTTGCAGGAAGAGTCGGTTGGCAATCTTCGTGATATTCTCCTGCATAATTTTAATACGGTCGGAATGTGTTACCACCTCGTTTATGATGAATCGCGGAAGTTCGGGATTGGCTGCAATAAAGTCAAAATGGTGTATTATGCCTTGCTTAATCCGTTCCAGCAATGGCAGGTTTGGGTCGCCCAATACAGCAATCATGGACGAAGCCATCAGCGACATCTTTTCGTTCAGTATGCGCTCAAAGAGTTGTTCTTTCGTGCGAAAATAGTAGTGCAGCATTGCGTGGGTAACGCCTGCCGTTTCCGCAATAGATGTGGTTCTTGCCCCGTCAAATCCCTTTGACAAAAATTCCTGCTCGGCAGCCTCTAATATCGCTTGTTCCTTTGATTGTTTCTCTTGTTCGTTCATATCATTTATATCACTAACAATTCTATTTAACAATTTTGTTAGTGCAAAGATAAAGCATTTATTTTAAACCTCCAAAAATTATTCCGACTTTCGTCTACAAACAATTGCAATTCTTTGTTAATTAATCTTTTGCTTTTTGAGCGGTTGCAGGATTTTGCGTACCTTTACACCCGAAACCAAATGGACGTTATCGGGCTACGCCATAACCACGGTGTTAAAATGAGGGATAGTATATGAGACATACAAAGCGATTTCTGCTCCTATTGACCATACTGTCGGCAGTGATTGGTAGAATCTCTGCCGACATACTCAAAAGTGATAGCATTCCGTGCACAATGCAACAAGATTCTGCTGTCATTGAATTGCCTGACACTATTCTTGACACAATAAGTTTTAGGCAGTTCGTCGTGGTGAATTTGGAATCCAACGTGCCTGTAAGGGATATTTTGGTTTATACCGACGACGGACAAAAGACAAAAACCAAATGGGATGGAACTTTCTCGCTGCGCAAGACATTCAATCGTGTGGACTTCGCACACCCTAACTACGAAAGGCGCTATATATTACGTGAAGAGATGGACGGAGACACCATCGCGCTGATTCCTAACCTATATGCCCTGAACGAGGTTGTTGTATACGGTCATCGACGTAATAAAGATTATAACGCAAAGCCCTCAAAGGTTGATGCCCAGTTGCTGCAATCCTCTCCTACGGGATTCAATATCCTCGGACTCGTTGCTTGGGGGCTTGATGAAATCTGGTTTAAGAAAATCCGTCATCGGGGGGAAATGGAAAAACAGAAAAGAAAAATGATAATTGAGAATTATTGAACAGATGCAATAAAAAAAGCCTCGGCAAACAAATTTGATGCCGGGGCTTTTAATATTATCTATCTCTAAAGACTTATCCAATAACTACAAGCACGTCGCCTTCCATCACGCTCTGCCCGGGCTCGCAGCATACTTCGGTGACAGTTCCCGTGAGTTCGGTTTCAATGTTGTTTGCCATCTTCATGGCTTCCAGCACGAGCACAACGTCGCCGCTCTCCACCTTGTCGCCAACCTTCACGTTGACGGCGGTGATGGTTCCGGGCAGTGGAGATACCACGCTGCGGCGCAGACGGGCAATAGCTGCCTGACGCTCGTTCTGCGCGTCTATCTGTGCTGCCGACGGGGCAACAGGCTTTGGAGCAGCCACCACAACCTTTTCTTCCTGTGGCTCGGGCTCCATTTCCACCTTATATTCCTCACCATTGACAACCACCGTTGCGATGTTTTCATCCACATCGGCAATAGTCACCTCGTATTTCTTCCCGTTTATGTTATATTTGTATTCTTTCATATTGTTGCATGATTTATGTTTGGATATCAACAAGGGGTTGCGGTCATTATGTTCACATGGCTGTTCCACTCAGTGTTCTTGTTGGCAATCGTAATTTTGCCCGACTCGCAGTCGTGCCTGTTATTATCCTTAAATTCGTGCAATGCCATTGCGATGGCTGCATATACGTTCTTGTCTTCTGCCATGTCGTTGTTTTTTTACATTGGAATGTTTCCGTGCTTCTTTGCCGGCAGGCTCTCGCGCTTGGTTTCAAGCTGTGCGAGTGCGCGACAGATGCGGAAACGTGTGTTGCGAGGCTCGATAACATCGTCGATGTAGCCATATTTCGCTGCCTGATATGGGTTTGCGAACAGCTCGGTATACTCGTCTTCCTTTTCCTTGAGGAATGCCGCAACGTCTTCGCCTGCCTCCTTCTTTGCCTTTGCTTCCTTTGCTGAGAGTACTGCAACGGCACCGCTTGCACCCATAACGGCAATCTCTGCCGACGGCCAAGCATAGTTGATGTCGGTGCGCAGCTGCTTGCATCCCATAACGATGTGGCTTCCGCCGTAGCTCTTTCGCAGTGTCACGGTAATCTTCGGCACTGTAGCCTCTCCGTAGGCATAGAGCAGCTTTGCTCCGTGCAGGATAACGGCGTTGTACTCCTGTCCTGT
The DNA here is from genome assembly GCA_022511075.1 of Prevotella sp. GTDB lineage: Bacteria > Bacteroidota > Bacteroidia > Bacteroidales > Bacteroidaceae > Prevotella. The sequence goes on along the minus strand of JAFLSE010000060.1, from coordinate 250 downwards.
TCCTGGAAGGAATCCGGGCACGTCGACGAGCGATACGATAGGAATGTTGAATGCGTCGCAGAAACGCACGAAGCGCGCTCCCTTGCGGCTTGCGTTCACGTCGAGCACACCGGCATAGCAAGATGGCTGGTTAGCCACGATACCGACGCTCTGTCCGTTGAAGCGTGCAAAGCCTACGATGATATTGCGTGCGAACTTTGGCTGTACTTCAAGGAACTCTCCGTCGTCGACGATAGAGCTGATAACCTTG
>JAFLSE010000006.1:93982-94236 GCA_022511075.1 Prevotella sp. | reverse complement strand
AAGATAAAATAAGTATAACGACGGCAGTTATTACTACAATTTCCGGTCCTTTCGTAGGCGTAGGATTTTCATTGATGGCTGTGCAATACACCGGTGCAGGCATAGCAAGCACATTGATGGCGATTACGCCTATCATTATAATATTGCCTTCCTACTGGCTCTTCCATCAACCAATAACCCTGAAAGGAGTCATCGGAGCATTAATTTCAGTAATAGGAGTATCTTTGTTCTTCCTTGCATAATTTATCCAAATA
>JAFLSE010000006.1:0-93972 GCA_022511075.1 Prevotella sp. | reverse complement strand
TGGAAAACGTTTGGATAAACATCAGAATTTGAAATCAGAACCGCCAAAGGGTGGATATGCACACACTTATTTGCAGGTTTTTCAAAAGTTTTCCACGGATTTTTGACGGAAAAAGATATAAACTTATTAATTTTGCACCGAAATGGAAAGTTGTGGATAAATATCTTATTTGCCTATATATCAGAAACAAACAATTAACAATATTTGTTGAAAACAAATACAAATACGTTTATAATGAAATATGCAAGCAAATAACGGAAAAGTTATAAACTTATTAACGGGATATCATCTACAACATATCTTTTCAGAAAAAAATAAAGAATGAATAAAAATATATTTGAGATGTTGAAAACAGAGTGGAAAGAAAAAGGTTTTATAGACGAACCAATAGAAGAGGGCACTGACCTTAAAGCCGAGATACGAAAGATGTGCAAGGAGAAAAATGCAATAATTCTTGCGCACTACTATACAAACAAGGAAATACAGGAGGTTGCCGACTTTATAGGTGACTCACTCGCACTTGCACGCAAGGCTGCCGACACTGATGCAAAGATAATAGTAATGTGCGGTGTTCATTTTATGGCAGAGACTTGTAAGATACTTTCCCCCGAAAAACTTGTGCTTGCTCCCGACCTTAACTCAGGCTGCTCGCTTGCCGACAGTTGCAATGCCGACGACTTGAGGAAATACAAGGAAGAGCATCCCGGATATACTGTTGTAAGTTATGTAAACACCACTGCTGCCGTAAAGGCTCTTACTGATGTTGTTGTAACGAGCGGCAATGCAAAGCAGATTATAGACCAGTTGCCTGAAGATGAAAAGATAATATTCGGACCTGACCATAATCTCGGTTCATATATAAATGGTGTTACGGGCAGGAAAATGCTTCTTTGGAATGGTGGGTGTCACGTTCATGAGCGTTTCTCAGTAGATGAAATAGCAAAACTGAAATCGCAATATCCCGATGCTGTCGTCTTGGCTCATCCAGAATGTAAAGGTCCTGTGCTTGCCCTTGCCGATGTTGTAGGCTCTACAGCCGTTCTTTTGAAGTATGCAGTGGAACACCCCAACAACAAGTATATAGTGGCTACAGAGGCTGGAATACTGCACGAAATGCAGCGCCAGTGTCCCGACACCGAGTTTATTCCTGTTCCTCCAGAGATAAGTGAAGGTGGTGTAGGGTGCTCCTGCAATGAGTGTCAGTATATGAAGATGAACACTTTGCAGAAAATATACAATACACTTAAATACGAATGGCCTTCGATAGATATAGACCCATCGGTAGCAAAGGAGGCAGTGAAACCAATAGAAAGAATGCTGAAAATGAGTTGATGCTATCTTGAGGAAATATTTTATTTATACTATAATGCAGTTGTTAAAATCTGGCAACTGCATTTTTTTGTTTGCCATGCTTTAAACATTTTATTCATTATAAAAAATTATTTTCAAAACTTCAAAAAAATGGTAACTATTAATCTTAATGTAAATTTAAAATTAGGCAAGAGGAATTTTTCTTTGTTTGGGAATGGAAACAAACAGAGATTTGTGATGTTGGCACAGCAGGTGATAACCGAGGAAATGCTTTACAAGAGCAACAGCACAATAGAAAATTATCTTACCGCATTGCGTTCGTTTATATCGTTTACGGGAGAATTTCTTACCATAGACGATATAAATCCACTATTGATGGAACACTATCAGCAATATCTTAAATCAAAGGACATTTGTCTCAACACAATATCTTGTTATATGCGTTCGTTGCGTACTATTTATAATAAGATTGTTTCAAACAAGAAGATGAAGATAAACGAGAATCCTTTCATTACTGTGTTTATGGGCAAGACAAAGACACAGAAACGTTCAATCACCGAAACAGAAATATTGCAGATAAAGCAACTTATATTACCCGAAAATTCCTATCTCAAGCTGTGTCAGGACACTTTGCTCTTTAGTCTGTATGCCCTTGGAATGCCTTTTGTTGACATAGCAAACCTGCGACATTCACAAATATCAAACGGTATAATATTGTATTATCGTCACAAGACAAAGCAGCCAGTACACATTCATATAGAGCCGTGCATTCAGGAAATTATCGACAGATATCGCAATCCTAACAGCAAATATGTTTTTCCTTTCATAACTTCCGAGGACAAGCTAAAGGCACTGCGCCAATATCTCACTAATCTCGGCAGATATAACCGCACTCTGAAACGCATTGCAGCCATGGCAGGAGTGAGTGCAAACATCACTTCATATACTATGCGCCACACATGGGCAAGTTTTGCATTCCGCAATAATGTTGATTTACCTGTAATATCAAAGGCACTTGGTCATACAAATACTAATACCACAATAACATATATCCGCGAAATAGACGATGCACCTATTGCCGAAGCCAATCACAAATTATTGGAAAAGCTGAATAATTTGATATAAAGAAACTGGGCGGTGCCTCACGGCATCGCCCAATAACAAAAGAATGGATGAAATATTTTTTTTAATTGTGTTAATCGATACCGCTATCAACAGCGTGACGAAAAACTAATGTGCATATATTCTATTTTTTCATAGTTTGTTTTTAGTTTCTTTTGCAAAGGTAATGATATTTTGATTTATATCAAAAAATATTATGGCAAAACCTAACGCAAACGTTTGCGATAATTGCGTAATTATTTTGATAATGTATCATCATTTACCTTGCTTCTCATCATTCTCAATCAGTTCGAGCAGGCGGTCTACGGCTTCCTCCTCTGGAATGTTCTTTAATACACATTCCTTGCGGCGGTAAAGGGAAATCTTGCCTCTGCCAGCACCTACATATCCGTAGTCGGCATCTGCCATTTCGCCCGGTCCGTTCACTATGCAGCCCATGATGCCAATCTTGAGGTGCTTGAGGTGCGAGGTGGCACTCTTTATTCGGGCTATGGTAGAGCGCAGGTCGTAGAGTGTCCTGCCACAACCTGGGCACGAGATATATTCGGTCTTAACGGTGCGCAGGCGTGCCGCCTGAAGTATGGCAAATGCAGTGGCGGTAACGTCGGCAGCAGGGAGGTCGCCATCGTTGAGCAGCCATATTCCATCTACAAGCCCGTCGAACATAAGAGCACCCATATCGGCAGCGGCTTCAAGTTGGAAGGCTTCCTTTTCCGCAGCACCGTGGCGATACATCTGCGCCACTACAACAGGATTGGTAATGCCGGTAGCGGTCATCTCGTGAATCAACGCACGCAGTTCTCCCACCCTGTTTTGGTGATTGCTCACAGCCACAACGACTATTTCCGGATGAGCCTTCAAACAAGCCACATACTCTTCAATAGCCACGCCATATTGCAGAACGAGGAATTTTATCGGAGCATCGCTTGTGCCTACAAGCGGCATTGCCGCATGGGAGAACAACGGACAACGCTGTCCCGACGATGAAAGCAAGAAGTTTTCAGATGAGAAAATATAGTCAGGCACAAGGTCGCCCGATGCTTCATTGGCAATGACAACGGGCACGTTGTTGCCGCCGATATTGCCCACGGCATGGGTGTGTCTGCGCTGTGGCTGTTCGTAGCAGAAATCGGGTGCTGTCTCGGCAGGTATGGTAAGATGTCCGCCGCGCTTTGCTATATAGTCAACAAGACTGCGAGCCACGGGAATCTCCTCTTCAGGCTCTTCCGACAACGACACTCGTATGGTGTCGCCAATGCCGTCCGACAATAGCGCACCAATGCCCACGGCACTCTTTATCCTTCCGTCCTCGCCTTCGCCAGCCTCGGTAACGCCAAGGTGCAGAGGATAGTGCATATCCTCTTCTTCCATACGCTTTACGAGCAGACGCACCGACTGCACCATAACAACCGTGTTGCTCGCCTTTATTGATATCACAACGTCGCCAAACTTCTCCCTCCTGCAAATGCGCAGAAACTCCATGCAGCTCTCAACGATGCCGGCAGGAGTGTCGCCATAGTGCGACATGATGCGGTCGGAAAGCGAGCCGTGGTTTACACCTATGCGTATGGCGGTGTTGTTCTCCTTGCATATTTTCAGGAAAGGCACAAGGCGGTCGTCGAGCCGTTGCAGTTCTGCTGTATATTCCTCCGTGGTGTATTCCACGTGCTTGAATGTTCGTGCCGGGTCAACATAGTTGCCTGGATTGATGCGCACCTTTTCGCAATACAAGGCAGCCACGTCGGCAACGTTGGGATTGAAATGCACGTCGGCAACAAGCGGCGTATCGTAGCCGTGAGAGCGCAGCAAGGCATTGATGTTTTTCATATTCTCCGCCTCGCGCACACCCTGTGTGGTTAGTCGCACAAGTTCGCCGCCTGCATTGATAATGCGCTCCGCCTGTGCCACCGATGCCTCTGTATCGTTGGTGTTGGTGGTAGTCATCGACTGCACGCGTATCGGCGAGTCGCCACCAATGGTGATATTTCCCACTCTCACAGTGTCAGACCTGCGGCGGGCATAGTTGAATAGGTTGAGCATCTGCCTTGTATGATTTTTTTAGTTGACCTTGTATTTATACTTCACGTCGGCAAGTTCCTTGTTTGCCTTCTCTATCTTCGCCTTTAGCCCCGACTTGAAATCGGCAAGTCGCTTTGCCAGTTCCTCATCGGCAAGGGCAAGCATCTCCACGGCAAGTATGGCTGCATTCTGCGCACCATTAACGCCCACCGTGGCAACAGGAATGCCGGGAGGCATCTGAATGATGCTCAACATGGCATCGAGTCCGTCGAGCATACCCTTTATGGGCACGCCAATCACCGGAAGCGTTGTGCTTGCTGCAATTACACCGGGCAATGCTGCTGCCATTCCGGCACCGGCAATTATCACACGTATTCCCCTCTCTTTCGCCGTTGCTGCAAAATGCTCTACGGCATCGGGAGTGCGGTGTGCAGAGAGTGCGTTCACTTCAAACGGCACCTGCATTTCGTCGAGAAACTTGCAGGCTTTTTCCATAACGGGCAGGTCGCTTGTGCTGCCCATGATAATGCTAACTATCGGAGTCATAATATTACGTTTTGTTTTTCTTAAATTATATATATATTATCCCAAAAGCACCGAACACCACACCGAGCAGATATCCAAACACCACCTGCCCCAAGGTGTGCTGGCGCAACAGCATACGGCTCGTGCCAAGAATGCCGGCAATGACAACCAGCAGGCAAAACCACCACACGGGATTGAACATGAATATCTCGGCAAAGGCGAACAATGCGCCCGTCATTGCCCCTATGGCTGCCGTATGGGTGCTTATGTTCCACCAAACGTTCACCAACGCGCATGCTATCTGCAAAAACAAAGCCACGCTCACAATATTGCTCATAAAGTGAGGAATATGAAACGAATCCATCACGTAGACACAAGTGAAATAGCACACAATGGATATGGCGTATGGTATCATTCTGCGCTCACGATTGCCGAAATACGCAAACGACCAACCGTGATAGCGCCGGTAAAGGCGTATTATCGTCACGGGCAACAGCACCGTGAAAATATAGACGACAAGAAGCACGAGCAACTTGTAACTCAACGGCAGCAGGCTCAAATAACTAAACCAAAACAGCACTATCAGCCCCACTATGGGCAGATAGAACGGAGCAAACACCATACTTACAAGGCGTGCGGCGTTGATTAAACTTCTCTGACTTGTCATCTATATCCTTCGTTTATTAATATTTTCATCTTCGCAGACGGGCAGGGGGAATACCGAGCTGCTCACGATATTTCGCCACTGTGCGGCGCGCTATCGGCAATCCTTGTGCTGCAAGCGCATTGGTAAGAGCCTCGTCGCTCAACGGATGCTCCTTGTCCTCCGTGTCAACAAGTTCTTGCAGAACCTCCTTTATGCGGCGTTGCGAAACATCATCACCGTTGTCAATCTTCACGCTCGACGTAAAGAAATGGCGCAGCGAAAAAATACCCCATCGCGTCTGCACATACTTGCTGTTGCATACCCTCGACACCGTTGATAGGTTTATGCCTGTCTTTTCAGCAATGTTCTTCAGTCCCATCGGGCGCAGCGAAGCATCGTCGCCGTCAAGGAAGAAGTCGTGCTGCCACTGTATTATCGCCTTCACCACCTTCACCAGCGTTGCCTGGCGCTTATGCAGGGCATTGATGAACATCTGCGCCTTGTCCACTTTCTGACGTGTGTAGAGCAAACCTTCCTGCAACGAGTTACCGTGCCTGCCCTTTCCCGTTTCCGTGTCGATTGTCGCCAATCGGTCCTTATACTGGTTCAGTATGTCGGTGAACGACGTTGACACCTGCAACTGCGGAATGTCGCCGTTGTTCAGTGAGAACGTTATCGTGCCGTCGTCGTTGGTGTCCACTATTACGTCGGGTGTAACCTGCTCTATATTGCGCCCCACAATCTCGCCCATCGATGCTCCCGGCTTCGGATTCAGCCGGCACAACTCCCTGTTGAGACTCTCCACCTGGATTTCCGACAAACGCATGCTTTTCCTTATGTCGTCCCAGTTCTTTTTCATAAAGTCAGCAAAGTGGCGCTCCACCACCTCGTGCATAAGCCGTTTCTCTTCCGATTCCGGGCGGCGTGCAATCTGCAACAGCAGGCACTCCTGCAACGAGCGTGCACCAATGCCCGCAGGGTCGAACGTCTGCAATAGCGACAGCATGCGCTCCAATTCGCCCTGACTCACGTTTATGTGGTTGTATACCAACAATTCATCGGCAATCGACATAAGGTCCTTGCGCAGCAGGCCGTCGTCGTCGAGCGAGCCTATTATATATTCGATGATAAACCGTTCCGTGTCGTCTATGTCCAGTTCGCCTATCTGCTCCATCATCACAGAGTAGAACGACTTTTCCTCGCCATACACCACCTCCTCGCGCTGCTCGCTGCCGCCCTTGCTTCCATACACGGGCAACTCGTCGTCGTCGCGTCCGATGCCTTCAAGTGCAGCCTCAAAAGCCGCCTCCCTTTCCTCACGTTCGGTTTTTGCGTCGAAGTCGTCGTTGTCGTTCTCGTCACCGTCGTGCTCGTCGTAGTTGTTATCCTGCATCATCGCGTCCTGCGAGTTGTCCACTTCAAGTGCAGGGTTATCATCAAGTTCGGCATTAATCTTGTCGAGCAGTTGGTTTATGGGAAGTTCCATCAAGTGCGACACCAACACCTGTTGCTGTGTTGTGGTCTGTATCTGCCTTTGCTGCTGCTCCTGGCGTTGTGTCTGCACTTGCTTACTTTTCATACTCTATGGAATAAATATTGCTGCAAAGTTAGCACATTTTTTTAACACATACAAAAGATAGCCAATATTTAATATAAATTTAAAATCTCTTGTGTCTGCTGTTCGTTCACAGTGTCACTTGTTTATGTTATTTCTTTTTCAATATTTGCAAAGTTAATCTTTTATTTCTGCGTTTCAGGGGTTGTATTGTCTCGTGTTTAGATTAAAATGAGCCAAATCCCATTAACGTCATTTCCTTCACGTTTTATGACACCCATTTTCTTCAGTAAAGAAATATCGCGTTCAACGGTGCGTTGACTTACCGACAATATCTCCGACATTTTCCGTCCGCTGATTGTCGGAGACTCTTTGATAAGGTCAAGCATTTTCAGCTGACGTTCAGTGAGTTTCATCTCCGACACATCTCCGACGTTATCTCCGACATTCGATATGTCAGCAGAGGCAAATATAGTGGTCTGAAATTGGCTGGGAGTTGACTTGAATACGGGCTTTAGTTCATCCTTGTAGCCTTCCAATGCCATTGTCTCATTGCAAATGCGTGTGAGTCCGCTGCCTCGTTTCTCCATATAGTCAAGCTGAGCCATCACGTTTGCAAGTATCGGATTGCGCCTTTCGGAAGAAACATTTGCAATGTCCAAGTCTTGAATCAGCATGCCGTTATACATTCCTCCGGGAGATGTCAAGGTTAGACGGTCATCATAAATGTCAAGATGAACCTCACCTCCCATTACGGTATAGTCACGATGAATAAAATGGTTTACCATCGCCTCAAGAACAGCGCGCTCCGCATATTCCGGCTTGTTCTTTCTGCCGTCAGGCAGCTTTTCCCAGCCTCTTTTGGTGTTCGATTTCACAAAGTTCATTGCTTCTCGAAGCAACAAAAGGACATTGCCCGTAAATTCTGAATCGTTTATCGCATCTCCCTTTGTCTTTCCATCCCATCGCGTGCAGTAAAGGCGTGATTGCCACAACGGACTGTCGTCGGCAAACAGTGCACCTGCGTTAGTGAGAACGCCTGTATTTGTCACAAGTCCAAACGACAATAGATATTTCTTATTCCATTCTTGTTGGGCACGTCTTTTGAAAGCATTTGCCAAAATGGCAAAAGAAAAGTCCTCTGCCTTATAATCCGTATGCAGGGAATCAAAGGTTTTGTTAGAGCCTTTCAGCACTAATCGTACCATTTGCTCCGCGGTTACAGGTATACTCTCATCGCCAATACGTACAAAGGCAATGCGCTGTCCGTCGCCCACATAATAGTAAGGTGTATAATTCCCAGCATTTACTTTCAGCTGCAGCACATTATAATCCTCTATCCTGTGCGGAATCAACTCCACCTCTGGAACAGGGTCCATATAGTCACGAATCTTGCTACTGATTGTTTCACAAATATGCTGCACATCATCAACTCCCCTTACCACACCGTCATTGTCAATGCCAAAGAAAAGTGAGCCACCCAAGCCATTGGCAAAAGCACTGACACTCTTCAACCAACTTTTGGGTTTCTTCTCTTCAAGCATCAGCTTGAAATCGTATGCCGTACATTCGGATATCAGAGATTCTAATTTCATTTCGTGGGGATATTATGTGTATTAATCTTTCTATTTGCAAAGTTAATCATTTTATTTTTATTTCTGCGGTTTAGGAATGATTTTCTTTATCCGCAAATTTCTGAAAGTGACACTTTCAGAAATTGGAAAGTTGAACACTTATTTGCAAGTTGCTTATAAATCTCTTTTAATTGCTGCTCGTTCATAATGTTTCTATTATGTTATTTTTATTCGTACAATTTGTACAAATCCGATATTTTTTAGTGTTACTAATATAATGCTCAAGAAGTTCTTCCCGATTTTCGAGATTTGCCTCACCCATTATGAGTTTAGTCCCATAATATATGATTGAGTCCGTTGCATCCATATATTGGTCATCCCACTCGTCAATAAACTTATAATAACTTTTTATACGGTCATAATCCTCTCCAAGATTACTACTTGTATTGAACACATAAGCTCTTGTAAAACATTTATGGTCTACAAAACATGCGCCGGAAATAAAACTTATGGTGCAGAGTATTATTATCAACACGGCACATAATACATATTTATATTTCATTTTCTATCTTAGTTCTATAAGTACTGTATGCAAATACCAATTATATAATAAAATAACTTCAATTTCAGATTCCTAAATAATAAACAATAAATCATCAATATATAGTCACACTTCTTCCATATATATACTTTTGTACTCATTCTGTTCGATTTTTGTTATTCTAAATTTTGTATTTCTTTTGAATGTTACTTGATTCTCTTTGGCATGATTATACAATTTATAAATACTTCTAGCATTTGTACCTGTTTCTTTTGGTGTTATTATATACTTATCCGTTTCTTTATCCCAATTATCTTTAGTCGATGTCAAATAATGTGGAAATTCATATATATCACCAACTTTAAAGTCTACCTTATCATCAGATGTACAAAAGCGAAAAAGTATATTGTCTTCATCATAAATTGGACTTTTGTATAAAACTCTATCTAACCCAGCACACATTTCAGGAATTGGATTTTTTCTGTTTTCATATGAATTCCATTTAAATACATAAGAGAGATATCCTTCAAAACACATTAACATAAGTATTTCAAACTCGGTCAATCCTTTATCAGAAAGTTTTTCTTTAAGTTTGGCTCTATACTATTATGCTCAGCAATATGTCCTTTTTCTAAAAAACTAATTTCATCATTTATATTTTCAGGCATTAATTCACCGATGAGTTCATTATATTTAAAAGGAACATTTTTATGCTTATCTTTGTAGTCTTTTTCAATATTTAACAATTCTTTTACAGTCATATTCTTATTATTGATTTCACTATATTTAATTTATTATTAACTCAAAATTCATCATCGTCATTATATTCGTATATAATCGGGATATGCTTATACCTACTTTTTATTTAAACTGGAATACGTTCTACAAGTTTATCTTTATAGTCTGAACATAAAACAGATTGTATTTTTGGGAATAATTACATTGAAGGATCTGAGGTAGAGTTGTCCGATGCAATTCTCAAATTAAAACGGAATTACATAGTTGATGACCAAGATATTTTAATGCTTCAACAAATATTAATCAGAGAAGATATAAAACTTTTTTATAAATCTTAAAAGCATATGAACAATATAAGTAATGTAGCAAAATTAGGGGAATGCATAACCTTTGGTGACGGAATTGTTATTAAAGATGGGGCAATTATTGAAAACAATGTTGTGATATGTGACAATGTTGTTATTGGGCAAAATGTAACAATACAAAAGAACCTCCGCATAGGTGCTGGCACTAAGATATGGGATAATTCATTTATTAGAAGTAGCATTGGGGAAGAATGTGTTATAGCAAGAGGAGTATTTATAGATACTGAAGTTCCGATAGGTAACAGAGTTAAAATACAAAATAGGAACAACATCACTCATGGTGTTATATTAGAAGATGGGGTTTTTGTTGGCCCTAATGTTACTTTTTCAAATGACAAGTATCCTCGTTCAATAAATCTGGATGAATCTCTTAAATCGGGTACTGACTGGATATGCAGTAAAACGGAAATAAAGAAAGGCGCAGCTCTTGGTGCGGGCTGCGTTATTGTGTGTGGTGTTAGAATCGGTGAATGGGCAATGGTTGGAGCTGGGGCAGTTGTCACAAAAGACGTACCCAACTATGCTATGGTTACAGGCAATCCAGCTAGAATTATTAAATGGGTTTCTAAAAGTGGCTATCCGATGTCTTTTATAAAAAGTGACAAAAAGTATGCTTATTTTTTTAGTTCAACAGAGAATAAAGAATATAAAATTCCAATTAGAGATTGCGATATACAAATTGAATAACTCGCAGAACAATCTGCGAGCAGAATTAACAAAACTTGACTAAAAGCTGCTATCAAGTTGCGAAATTCTGAAGAACTTATATCGATAACCATCAATGGTTGTAAACCATACTTTGTAGTATGGTAAAGAGTTTGTTGTGGTAAATGGTGAGAGCAGATTTTATCATTTTTCGAATATACGACTGGATATTAAATTTGTAGGAGTGGAATATTTTTGGCAACTTTACAGATGACAATCAAATAGTTACATAAAACATCCACTCCTATGACACCTGCAAATTTAATAGAAATTTTCTGTATTCTCGATGAATTCTGCAAATACCCGTCCATGCTAGCTCTTCAACAGTGAGGTGATGACCATTCTGGTGGTATTTCACACCCACTATTTCCGCACCCTAAAGCCCTTCTACCTGAGCTACGTCTGCTGGCACATGCGCAGGGAGATCCCACACTCCGGGGAACGTCGACGACAGGGCATCGTTGAAAAACAGGCGATTCAGCGACAGGCTCTTCGCAGACAGGGGTACATCAGCCAAGAACCTCTTCAAGAGACTTTTCGTTGATGAACGCTCAATCATCGAGGCCGTTAACGACGAACTGAAGAACAACACCAAAACCGCATCATTGAACCAATGAATAGGAACGCACATCTTATCGAGCAAAGACCATCCTGGCACAATAATGGAGCAGATGAACGGCGAGGGGCGATGACCATTTCCTTCTATCGCCTACAGGTCAGACTGCATCCTGCGTCTGCTCTGTCCGATAGCATCCCGAAACATTTCCCGTCCACTCACATTATTCTGCCATATCTGTGAACATTATCGGTGAGTAAGTACCTTGACATTCCTTTTATAACCCTCGGCTTGTGTCTTCGGCAAATATTTTCCAGCGAAGTTACCTTGGCTATTGCAAACGTCAAGTCGTGTCTTGTGAACAATCTTCCTTTCTGCGAAAGCGTATTCTTCACGGCAGGCTTGCCTTATTTGCACTATCCGCACTTCTGAATGCAGGAAAATCTTCCCGATACACAGCCGAAATGCTATGATAAAAGGGAAACAAAAATTTTTAGTATTATGGCAAATATATGTACGACAACCTACAAGGTTACAGGCTCACACAAGGCTGTGAATGACCTGTGGAACACGCTCCAGAGAATGGAGGTGAACAGTAAAGATGTGTGGCTCGGCGATTTGGCGGAGCATTACGGCATTGACTATGAGAAAAGGCAAATCAGCGTGAGGGGGCATGTCTATTATGCTGACATGGCAGACGGAGGAGAAAAAGAGGATAGCCTGCTAACGATTGAGACCGAAACGGCTTTGAGCGGCTGCCATGCCCTTTTCCATGCCATTAACAAGAAACTCAAAGGTGGGTTAAGCATTAGTTACAGGGAGACGGAGAGCGGATGCGGCATCTACTATGCTCACGATGAGGGCGACTTTTTCACGGAGGAGTGCTGTGTCAGTTCCTATGGCGAGCCTTTCGACGATGCCTGCAATGATGTATATTCCACCGTTGCAGATGCCATTAGGGAATGGTGCGACAAGACAGGAATAGAACAAGGCGAAAGGACACTGGAGGAGATGGTTGATTTCATCAACGGATATGAGTACGAGAATGAGGACACATATTTCTATATCAACCTCTTTGAATTTGAATAAGCATGAAAAGCCTACCTGCCACGACAGACGGCAGGTAGGTGTTACAACCAACAATAAGTTTAACTATTAAAAAGCCCACGAACCCTGCTTCAAAGGGCAGGACTTCACAGCCATATATTCTTCCCCTGTTTTTAGTCTTCGTCCATACTCAACCCAAGCAGCATCGTCATACCGGCTGACAACTTCTGCTTAGGCAACCCCCTTATCTTTTTGTTTTATCGGCAGTTGGAGTAAGGACAGGATTCACGACATTTTAGTATGGTTGGTGTTATACACTTGTAAATGTCTGCATTGGCCCAGATTTTAAATTATCATGTGCTACGCTTTTACCCCAAGAAGACGGTGTAATAGACTCAGATAAAAGCATAAAATCCCGGATTCCTCCTGCATTTAATGCAAAGGAGAAAAAATACCAGGATTTTGAAGTACAAGATCACATTAAGAAATGCTGTAAAATGCTTTCCCCTTGTGAATGAGGATACGGCATAAAACATGCCACTAATAATAGCACCAGAAATACAGCAACTATTACTAGTGTACCCCATCTTACAAGCGATGAAGGAATTTCGCCCAAAAGATTGCGGATCTTTTCTGAACGCAGTTCTATATCACTATTTATATTCTTGTGAATTGTATCATTCTCTTTCATATCATTATTTTTTATATTGTTAATATTAAGCTTTTCAAGTTCCAAGTTCAAGCTGATTCTTGACTAAATTATAATATGCGCCCCTCTTTTCAATGAGCGAAGTGTGATTTCCAATTTCAATGATCTTTCCACCATCAATAACAATAATTTGGTCAGCGTTTCTAACTGTTGATAACCGATGCGCAACCACCACAACGGTGCGACCTTTGTAAAATTCATTGAGGTTCTCCACAATAGCTCTCTCGTTTTTTGCATCAAGAGCATTCGTAGCTTCATCTAAGAATATATATGAAGGATTCTTATAGACAGCACGGGTAATAAGGATACGCTGCTTTTGTCCTTGACTTAACCCGACACCATCCCTACCGATTTGTGTATTATACTTCATTGGAAGCTTCATTATATAGTCATGTATATTGGCTATTCGAGCGGACTGTTCCAAACGTTTTACATCCACATCTCCATCATCCACCGCAATATTTCTTGCTATTGTTTCTGAAAAGACCACACCATCTTGCATGACTACGCCACACTGCCTACGCCACCATTTGAGATTGTAATCACACAAATCTGTTTTACCAATGTATATGGTACCACTTATAACAGGATAATAACCTAATAGCAACTTTATCAACGTAGTTTTCCCACTGCCTGATGCGCCTACTATTGCAGTTACTTTTGATTCTGGTATAGTGATGCTTATATTATCAAGAGTTAAACGAGAGCTATGTTTATTATACTTAAAGTTTACATGTTCAAAACTCAATGACTTGGATGTATTTCGGAAGACAGTTAGTTGTTTTCCATCATCCTCTTCATTCTCCATGTCATGTATTTCATTAATTCGCAATAAACTAATCTTAACATCTTGTAAGGAGTATAAGAAATTCATTAGTTGCTCTACTGGACTATTTAATTGTCCTATTATGTATTCTATGGCAAGCATCATTCCTAAAGTCAGACTCCCTTGAATTACCGAAGTCGCAGCCACTACCGTTATGACAATATTTTTAATTTCATTTATAAAAATGCTTCCTGCCTCTTGGCTTTGCTGGAGTTTTAGACTTTTCATATGAATTTTAAATAAGTCGGCTTGAATATCCTCCCACTCCCAACGACGACGCTGTTCGCAATCCTGCAATTTTATTTCTTGAATAGCCGTTATAAATTGATATGTTTTATTATTATTTTCCGATTGTTTTTCAAATAATTCATAATCAAGAGTTCTTCGTTTTTTTAAAAATGTGATTATCCAAATTGCATATACAATACTTGACAACACGAAAATTGAAAATATTGGCACATTGTAATAGAACAATACACAGCTAAATACAGCAAAGCTGAACACGGAGAATGTAACACTTAACATTTGAGTAGTGAGAAACTTCTCTACCCTACTATGGTCATTCATTCGTTGCATCAAATCTCCTATTAACTTAGTATCAAAAAAAACATAGGAAGCTTTAATAGCTTTATGAAAAAGTCAGAAAGCAAAGAAATGTTAATTCTCATACTTATATGCAGTAAAAGCCAACGGCGTATAAAATCAATTGCGGTTCGACTGATAGTAAGCATAAGCTGCCCTAACAAAACAAGATAAATAAAGCCAAGATCTCTATTTGTAATACCTAAATCCACAATGGATTGTGTCAAGAACGGAAAAATCAGTTGCAACAAACAACCAATCATAGTTCCTATAACAATCTGTCCCCAATGATGATTATAGCGCCGCACATAACTAAACAAAAGTCCAAAAGAATGCTTTTGCTTTACTGTATCATCTTTTTGTTGATAGAAAGCATTTGTGGGTTGCAAAAACATGACAATTCCTTTCTCAATTCCCTGCGAACAGGTACTAAGCCAATGCTTCTCAAATTCTTCTCGTGAATATTTCATCAATCCCTTTCCTGGATCTGCAATATGAAAAAGATTCTTTTTCACCTTATTCAGAACTACATAGTGATTCTGGTTCCAATGAAGAATACATGGCAAAGGAGCATTCTCTAATTGTTCAACAGAAATCCGTCCGCATGTGTTTTGTAATCCCAACTGGGTTGCAGCTTCACTAATTCCTAACAATGATACCCCTTCATTTGTGACAAAACAATATTTGGAAAGGGTTTCGATTGAGAACTCCTTTCCATAATATTTGCATATTATCCGCAAGCATGTGATTCCGCATTGCATCGTGTCATACTGATAGTAAAAAGGGAATTTGATCATAATCTATCAATTTCTTGTTTTATTGATGTTTTCCCACGATATTTCGTCTTAATTTGGTTTAGACGATAAATAATACTAATGGAATAGTTCCACAAACAATAATCCTCTGTTTGCTGAAAATGAATATTCTTCATCTTCTCCGTTTCTTTAAACTTCATTGTATGGAATATATCCTGCGCCTGGAGACTCACACTTAATTTGCCGTCAAAAAAGCTTTTCTGCACACCCATATTTAGTATTTTGTATGGCTTAAATGTGACAGCACCCAGATTACCTCCGCTATTGAAATAATAATAAACGGAAATCAAATAGGATTTTGGTAATTGAAAATACTGATTGGCAACAACATAGATCTGCGGTTTGTTATATGACATTTTTTCTCCAAGGTATTCACTACAGAAAAAAGGCTGTGTTATTCCCAATGATAGCGATGGTTTCCACCATGCTATGTTCTTTTGTAAAGTTAAGTAAGCCTTAAAATACTGTATCTTGTCGTAATTGGCATAAGAACTGATAATCTGATTTTGTTTGTCGTTAGAAACATAAAAATCAGTTGAGATAAAATCCTTCATATATGTATAACTTGCCGAGAGACTAAAAATCTTATATCCTGTGCTCAATTGAATAATGTACGAATTAGATGGCTTCAATAACGGATTTCCACATTGATACATGAATTCATTTGAATAGTAGCTGGAATTGCTCAATTGCCTGAATGTGGGATGAGTTGTTCGAGATGAAAACGACAAACTGTTTGCCCATCCGCTTTTATTATAAGACACAGACAAAGACGGATAAATATTTTTATAATGACGGTGTACATCCCCATTTCTGTCAATATAATTAAGATAATCAGAAGCAAGATTTTCATAGCGAACTCCTCCGCTAACCGTTACGGCACCAATGTTTGCCACAATCTCCGCATAAGCGGCATACTTGTTTTCTTTGTTTTTATAATTTGAAGGTGGTGTACTCTCTGAACCACAAGTTAGAATGCCATTCCCACTTATGTGATTATATTCAAAGCCCCATGACAAGCCTATCTTATCACTAAATTTATAATCAAAGGCTAATTTCCCTGCGTATATATCAAGAGCGTTATTTCCATTACTAACTGTCATATTTGAAATACCAGCAGTCGTTTCGTCCGTTTCCTGATGATATTTATTTTTGTTATTGGCATAATCTAAGTTAAGCTCTGTTGAGAACCGTTTACCCCATTTCCCGTTATGAAAAAGGTTTAGATGATTATACCGAGTCCTATTCAAATAATTATTAAAGATGTCTGTACTTTGCATAGCCTCTTCGTTCAAAAAATAATCAAGAATAGAGTTACGTCGTTCTTTGTCTGTGTTATCCGACACATTCCATTCAATACCAATATTTTGCTTGTCATAGATCTCATAATCTACCCCCAATTGCCAATCGTGGTTTGTAAGATGCCCTTTAGCAGTTTGGTCTTGTGTATAACGATGAATATTATCTCCCCAAAATAATTCTTTGGTTTGTGGCAGCAGGGATTGGTTTATGGTATTGTCATAGCTATAACTGGCAGAAAGGCTAAGCCCTTTGTGTTTGTAGCCCAATTTCATGTCGCCACCAAAACTTGAATGGTCATTTTGTTTGAATTTTCCTCCAACCTGTAGATTCTATCAGATCTCGGCAATGTGCTGGCAGACAGCCCAGAAAATGCGTTGGCAGTAGCCTTCTCTACTCGTCGGAATGTGGTATACCGAAACCTTGTACGCACCTCACTCGACATCATCATGGACATCCGAAAGGTATGCTTTGAGAGCAGTAAGATGACCGAACAGGAAAAAAATCGCATCGTGAGGAGCGTCCGTCCCAAATTACGTGCCATCAACAAACAGCTACGACAGCTGACGCTTGCCCTGCGCTATACCTCCCTTCTCGATGTATAGAACGAACTGACGGAACGGGCTTATCATCTAAACCCTGCCACGAAACATGATATCATCACCCGTTGCCGCCGTTTCTGGTGGAACAACGCCAAGTCTGTAAGATAAATGGAAGAGTCAAAAGAGATACAAACCTTATACAACATATTCCGCATAGCGGTGTATGTATCTGTGGTGATTGAGTTCTTTGAGTACGCCTTTGACCCGGCAGTACTTGACACGTTCACTACAATCTTAGCAGATATTCACGAACGGATGGGCCGGTGGACGATTTATCAGTCCGGCCACCTCGCCTATAGCAAGGTGGGCACTTTGCTGCTGGTTGTTATCACCTGCATTGGCACACGCAACAAAAAGCAGATTGAGTTCGATGCCCGAAAGATGGTCTTCTGGCCACTGGTCGTCGGCTTTGTGCTGGTGCTATTGTCCGTATGGCTTTATTACACCGACTTAATGCATGTCCGGTTGTGGATCTTCCCACTCAATATCTGGTTTTACATGCTTGCCTCTATCATTGGCGTGGTCTGTATTCATGTCGCTCTTGACAATGTCTCGAAGTATCTGAAGGAGGGACTGATGAAAGACCGTTTTAATTATGAAAACGAATCCTTTGAACAGAATGAAAAGCGCATCGAGACCAAATATGGCGTGAACATCCCTATGCGGTACTACTACAAAGGGAAGTTCCGTCACGGATGGATTAACATCAACAATCCCTTCCGAGGCACGTTTGTCGTGGGAACGCCAGGATCTGGCAAGACTTTCTCAGTCATTGAGCCGTTCATCCGCCAACATTCGGCTAAAGGCTTCTCTATGGTGGTGTACGATTACAAGTTCCCCACCCTCGCCCAGAAGCTCTATTACCACTACCGCATCAATAAGGCCAAAGGAAAGACCCCGCCAGGATGCCAGTTCAATATCATCAATTTCGTGAACGTGGAGTACTCGAAACGAGTCAACCCCATTCAGCACAAATACATCGACTCACTGGCTGCCGCCCAGGAAACAGCAGAAACGCTGGTGGACTCCCTCAACAAGGGCAAGAACGAGGGAGGCGGTGGCTCTGACCAGTTCTTCAAGACATCGGCCGTGAACTTTCTTGCCGCCTGCATCTATTTCTTCGTGAACTACAAACGGCTACCTTACGACAAGGATGGCCAGTTGCTGGTGCCCGAATACACAGAAGACCGTGAGACCCATCATAAAAAACTGACGGGACGGGTGTTTGACCAACAAGGCAACGTGGTTACCCCGGCCTATTGGCTAGGTAAATACTCGGACATGCCCCATGTGTTGTCTTTCCTAAACATCGACTACAAAACCATGTTTGAGGTGCTACAGACTGACCCAGAGATATTTCCTCTCATAGCACCCTTCAAGTCTGCGCTCGACGGTAAGGCGATGGAACAGCTAGAAGGCATGATTGGAACCCTCCGTGTGCAAACCTCAAAGCTAGCCACCAAGGAAGCCTACTGGATATTCCACAAGGATGGCGACGACTTCGACTTGAAAGTGAGCGACCCCAAGAGTCCAAGTTACCTGCTTATTGCCAATGACCCAGAGAAAGAACAGATTGTTGGTGCGCTAAATGCCATGATTCTAAACCGACTTGTCACGCGCGTAAATAGCGGACAAGGAAAGAATATCCCCGTTGACATATGCGTCGACGAGGTGCCAACGCTCTATTTCCATAAGATAGACCGCCTGATTGGTACGGCACGAAGCAATAAGGTCGCAGTCATCCTCGGCTTTCAGGAACTGCCACAACTGGAAGCCGACTATGGTAAGGTCGGCATGCAGAAGATTATCACTACCATCGGCAACGTCGTCTCTGGCTCTGCCCGCTCCAAAGAAACATTGGAATGGCTATCAAACGATATTTTTGGGAAAACGGTACAGCTGAAGAAAGGCGTTACCATCGACCGTGACCGCACCAGCATCAACCTCAATGAGAATATGGACTCGATGGTGCCAGCCTCGAAAATCTCGGATATGCCGTCTGGATGGGTTTGTGGGCAAGTCGCCCGTGACTTCGTGCCTACCAAGACTGGCCGGCGAGGGACGATGGACATCCAGAAGTCAGAGGAGTTCCAGACCTCAAAATTCTTCTGTAAGACCAACTTCGACATGGCAGAAATCAAAGCCGAGGAAGCCGACTATGCCAACTACCCCTTACCTATCGCCTACGACTTTAAGTCCGTTGATGCCCAGGAGCGAGTATTGTATCTCAACTACAACCGCGTAAAGAAAGATGTCGATGACCTTATCATAGAGGTGCAGCAAGAGTTTAAAAAGAGTTAGTATAATACCTCTACTCAGCACCACTCCTCAAGATACCATTCGTCATGCGTCTTTTTAGGTTTTTGGGGAAGAGCAGGCTGTATCGCTTTCGCAAGAAAAAGCCCACGAATGTTATTGGCTCCCGCCAGTTCTGCTGCTTTTGCCGTTGCGTTAAAGAGCCTTCCTGTAGTGATGATATCATCTATCAGGATAACATTTTTCACAAAAATATCAGGGAGATGAAGGGCAATCTCTGTTTCACTGATTGCCCTTTTTCCTTCAATGTGTGAGGGACCTCTGTCTTCATCCACAAAGCCAAAGGTGTCCAAGAGTACGGGAACCCTCGTATGCATAGTCAAGTATGCGGCCAGTTTTTGAAACCTAAAATGTTTCCTCACATCATTAGTACAAGGAAGGAAACATACCACCCAAACATATTCCTCACCTTTGACCATCTTATAAATCTGCCGTCGGAACCATTCCATGATGCCATCATCATAATCACCGTTCTTAAAATCAAGAACGGTTCTTTGTATCTTTCTTTGCTCTTCGGTCAAACCCTCATAAAATGTAGGCACATACTCATATCTCCACCGAAAAGGATATTCACTTTTAATATACATAACGCACCATACTGCATAAGCAGCCTAATATTGAGTGCAAAAATAGTAAAAAATAAGCACTATCATAAAGGAAATGATAATTATTTTGAATAACACAACCCATTTTACAACTACAATATAATTTTATATACCCGTCGATATTTTCCTTAGTGGCATTGAAGAACATTTTTATTCCGTCAAAGGTGCTTACAAATGTAAACGACTGCAGATACAAATTAAATCTTCGAGACTTTAAGCCGCATCTACCAAGAATGAGAATACACAGCCTTTTTATAGATAGATAATCTTTCCGTTTCTTACAATGTTAATACAGAATACACGAACTTTTCCGCTTTCTGGATGTGACAACTCTTCATGCACAATACATACTTCTTGCATTAGCAAACGAATGGATAGCAGGATTATCATCATATAGATTAAATTTTTAATGAATACAGGGAGAATGTCAAGACAAAAACAAATTTTAATATTTTTTATAGAAAATTTTACGATTTGTTTGCTATAAATTTGCGTATTTGGTAATTTCTTTGTACCTTTGCACCCGCTTTTCGTGGTTAGGAATATTGGCTAATATGTATACATATTTCATAAAAGGATATTATAAGCTCATAGATTATGCATATAGTATTAATGCGCCCAAATATATTGGGGCATTAATAGCCAGTGTTGTTTATATCTTTTTGCTTATTTGGTTCGCACATGTAGATGTTGTACTTGATTGTTGTTATAATAATAATGAATTAAGTATAATGTCTGATATTTCTTCAAAAATCGTATATAAACACGCCCATATATTATCTTTGATAACAAACTTTGGCTTATTGTCGATGTTGTTTATTGATTTGCTTATGGCAAACAGGTACAATGGGATATTTACCATAACTTTGTTAAATTTATTTGGTGTGTTTGCTATGATTGGTGTATTTTGGTGCTCTGTCGGTTGCGACCCGCAAATAGAGAATACGATAGGTGGTCTTGGAAGTGAAAATGGCTGCATCATTTCTTTGACTATATTTATAATAACATTGCTGTGTCTTAAATTCATAACCATTAAACCTTGTGACAAATGATTTACATTGCTATAACATTTTTCTCGCTAATCACTTTTTACGCAATTGGTAATTTCTTTCTTTACACGTTGCCTGTTCTTGAAGCTGGTCCAATTTCCGGTGTAAAACGTACAGGATTGCACCGAATGCATGAAAGGCTAACTGCTTCGTATAAAAAGACTAAACAAGGTGTATCTTGTTGGTATAGGCGATTTGTCATACAAGGCGAATGTATGATAAAAATTGGCATTAAACCCAAATCTGTTGTGTCTGTTAAGATGTTCTCTGATAGCAGTGAGAAAGACAATCTAAGAAAAGGAGATGCTGTCGTTATTTTTTTGAACGATAAAAAATTTCGAGGATATAAAGTTAGAATAATAGATACTATAAACGACGGTAAGGCAGAGACTTATTATTTTGACAAAGACGGCAATGAAAAACCGTCGTCTGAACCGCATTCTCTTATCAATATAATAGGGGTTGTAGATTTTGAAGAATCTGGCATTGCTGCTTGAATAATAAACCAATGAGGTTGGTCAATTCTTACGTAGAAAAATTAACGAAGGATAGGTATAGCCTCGTTTCTATAATATCCCCATTTTTCGGCTGATTCAGCGAAAAATGGGGATATTACAAATTTCACAAAACTAATTGTTTGAAGCATCCTTTTTCCAAGAAAGCAAACCACTGTGTCGGCTCGCCCTCACACTCCAATCGCTCACCTTTTTGATAGTCAACGACCTCACTGTGCTGTTTGAAATAATCACGCAATTGCTACATGGCATCTTCATAGGATGACCTGTTTTTTAAATGTTTCATCTTGTTTTATGATATCTTGTGATTGCAAAGATACCATTTTTTGATATTTAGACCCATAATGCAAAAATTCTTCAAGGTGGGAGTCGCAATTATAAGGGAATCACTTGTAAGTGCCATATCATAAGAGTTTGCAGATTAACATGCACATCTCGAATCTCAGCTCCTACAGTCAAAATATCGCTATGGAGACGCTTTCTCTATGCAAAGGTAGTGCAAATCGCAACCTGCAAAGAACCAATAGCTATGCTCCCTATTTGCAAAAACTCTTGGCAGCAGCCTTCCAAGATTGCAGACAATCATGGTATTCCACAAAGGCTTTCTGCAAATTTCTTGGCTTGGGGTGCGCAGCTTTCCGCTTTGTGTCGCATAGAGAAAGGATATATAGCGATACGCAGACAATGATACATAAAACGTGTCAAACAAAAATAGCCTAATAAGAAATAAGGCTTCCAAACTCCACGAGGTAATAATCTTTAGTTTATTTTGTAGATAACAGCCAGAAAACTCGTCTTCTTTCTCTCAAAAGACATCATTACCGAATTCAGAAAACGTGGCGACGAAATGTATCTGCGGCCACTAAGTTAAGTGTTCTTGGCTACCTGCGATGAAAAACCGTTTGATGCTCACAAAAAAACTCGGCAATACTCAAAAAGTGTATGCCGAGGATAAAGATCTTTGTTTATGCAAGCGAATGGGGGGGGGAATTGCCGCTCTCAACCTCACTCCTAAATGTCGAGAGTTTCTTAGGCGTAATGCCAAGATACGAGGCGATGACACTCTGCGGCAAGCCTCTGACAATTGCCGGGCAACGTTGGAACAGCAACTCATAACGCTCATGGGGCTTGTAATGAAGGCTTATGAAATCCAGCTGTGCTTTCTTAACCAAACAATTTGTAACAGTGGTTCTCAAGTTCATCGTCTCAGAACTCTGGTGGAAAAATTGTTTTAAATGTTCACTACTGACTCGCAGTACACGACAAGGTATCACCGCCTCAATCGTATATTGAGACACACTATTATTATATAACACGTTCGGATAATCGCCCGCAAAGTCACCCGCAAACGAGAAGTTTATGATACAATCGCGTTTGTAGCCTGGGCTGTACACCACATATTTAAAACATCCACTCTCCACCAAAGTATACCATCGTGTTGGCTCACTCTCACACTCCAGTCGCTCGCCTTTCTTATAGTCAACGGCTTCGCCGTGTTGCCTAAAATAGTCACGCAGTTGCTGCATGGCATCTTCATAAGATAATCTTTCACACAAATGTTCCATATGTCCTCATCATATTATATCGCTGCAAAGTTATATAAAATTTCCGAATTACAAGCCTATTAAGACATAAACTTTACTACTTTATATTTTACTGATTATCCGCAGCTTCTATACCAAGTGTTGATATCCAATCATATCTCTTCACCCAGCGCCAGACCGTCACCCGGGAAAGATTAGTCACATTCTGTATCTGAGGCTTGGCCAAACCTATCCGCATAAGATAACAAACTTGCATCTGCTGTTCAGTAAAAGTACCCAATTCTTTCAACAACCTATCTTTAAATGTTGGATAGAGTTCGTCGGCTGCCTGATAAAGTCGTTTCCAATTTATTGGGTGCATATTCTTTTTGCCCGCCGCTAACTGCCTGACATCATGTATCACATCTTCGGCCTTGCCATCCAACTCTGCTTGATACAACAATCTGACGAATGCCTTGTTTTGCTCTATTTTCTCAGACAACTGTCGTTCTTTTGCTTTTAGCGCTTCATCATATTCTGCCAATTCGGCACTAACCCGTTGAAGCTCACGCTTGACATTATCCAACTCATTTGAAGACTCTTCAAGTGCTTTTTTCGAGTCGGTTAATTCCTGGTCTTTCTGGAGAATATCTTCACGAAATTGTTTTTCGTTTTCAGAGACACGTTTCAACTCTGCGGACAACGCATAGACTCTTTGAAGGTGTTTGTGCCGCCTTCTGACATAGAAAATGTAGCCGATACTCGCAAGAAACAACGCAATGAAAACAACTATCACCAATATGGTTTTGTATCTTTCCTTCTCGGCTTTCATTGACAACTCTTTCTTCTGATCCAAATGATACTTATATTGATTGCTCACCGTTGCGGCTAACTCTTGACGCTTTCCGAAATCCAAGGAGTCACTCAACTGCATATACATTTCTGCATATTGGGCGGCTTGTTGAGTATCTCCCATGGTATGATACATTCGATATAAAAACTTAGTTGCATCATACCTACCAAATATGTCTACCTCAACATCAAGAATATGTTTGCAATATATGATGGCAGAGTCAGACTTACCCAAAGATTCGTAATATTGGGCGAATGCTAGGCAAGAAAAGACAGAAAAAACTTCTAGAGGATTGCTTTCAATGAGTGGCAAGCATTTACTCGCTTTTGACATAGCTCCGAGGTCTGAATAGCTACACAACAGATGAATAAGATATGGTTGATATCGAGCAATATCTTGCGAGCGAATAATGCCGGCATAAGCCGAATCGTATGCGGTTTCTGACTGCCGGAGACTATCTAATCCATAGTATGAGGCACCAAGATTTATATATGGCAGGACAACATCTGCCCCGATTTGTTTGCAGATGTCAAGCTCCTTGTGAGCCATCACTGTTGCATCCCTATAGTCTTGTACCCTATAATAAAGATATTGCAGATTCGAATAGGTGTTACGCAACATAATGGAATCACAATAACTATTCTCTAGCGACTTGAAGAAATACTCCAATGCCCGTGGCGTGTCTTGTAAGTCTCGATAGGTGCTGCCCGCATAGTAATATACCTCTTGTTTTTCGGCTGACGACCCTTCCTCTTCAAAATATGTTACCAATCTTTTGATAATAACATCTGAAGTGGGTATATAATCAGCCTTATCATTCAGTCTGATTCGTAGCAAATCAAATTTAGCTTTGGCATACTCACTAGCCTCTCTGATATCGATTTCCAGGGAGTCAAGCATGACAAGTGCCTCTTGCGGATTCTCATTCCCGACGGCCTTGATATACTCCATTTTATCCAAAACATCTTCTTTTGAGCAAGATGTTAAAAGAAACATAAATACAAGCGTACACAGAATCAGATATTTGTCCATATCACAACAATTTTTCAAAGTGCAAAGGTAAGCAAAAAATGGAATAAAAAAGCATTTTTACATTCATTTTTGTTTCTCTGTGTTTCTCTCAAATTTGCTTTTATTTGATTCGAAAATATTACAATTAATTAAATATATTACAGATATTCAGACTATTATATACTAACAGAAGAGTGTAAAACAAATTTAACATTTTCGAGAAACATAATGAAACAAAAAATATTTTTTCATTAAAGGATTAGTGAGTAATTTTGCAATAAAGAATTCCATTTTTCACTAATTAAAGTTATGATTAAAAAAACGAAAATTATAGCAATTTTATTTGCTTTCATAATGCAAACCATGCATTTAGTTCCTCTTAACGCTTCTGATGTACCTCTTCATTATAAGCGTCCACCAAGAGTTACGCCATCTCATGGGCCATCAAAAGCACCTGCCAAAAACTATCTCACATTGAATGTATTCTTTGATGAGGAAAGCCAGCAGTTAACATTTTCTGACTTGCTTGATAATGTATACACATATTACATATATGACGATAATAAGACTATCGTATCACAAGGCGTCTTGGATTTTAGCACTAACGAAAGTTTTATAGTCAATCTATGGACTTGTCAAAGTGGGATGTATACCTTAGTTGTTACACACAATGAATGCACATATTTTGGCACATTTGATATCGATTACACTTTATAATGAACATATCCGTAAGATTAATAAAATTGACTACACTAATTTAGTTTTTTCTAAAGCATATATAAAGTGCACAATATATGAGTCATCACGGATGATATGACTTTAAATGCTTCTCCGTAAAAAACAATAATTTAACAATCAAAACAAACTATGAAAAAAAAGTTTTTTTTATTTTTTGCAGTTCTAACCATTCTGCTTACCGCCTGCTCTTCTAGTTATGAGGAAGTAAGTGACAACGTTTCCACCGAAAATGAACTTATCTTTTATGGCCAAAAATTTGCAAAAGTCCATAATGAGTGTTTAGATTACATCTATGAGAGTGCTTGCAATTTACAAACGAGAGCATCAAATAGAGATTCAATTCAACTAACTGATGTAATAATTAATGCAACAAATGAATTTGTTGCGAGAAAATGTGCAAACACAAGATCTGTGTTCGATGATACAACATATGTTACAAAAGAAATGTATGACACTATCACTATTGAGGACATAAAAAAGCAAATGTCGCCTAAAGAACTAGAATACACAAATAAGGCAATAGAAAATATTCACAGTACAGAATCTTTGCTAAAAGACGTAGCTTATGATCCAGAACTTTCAGATATTCAAAAACAAGCAGTAATATGTTTTTTAACAACATTAAAAGTATCTTTAGAATATTGGAGAGAAAATATTAACAAATGGAAAAATAGCAACAATGTAGAATCACAAACAAGAGGACATTTTAGGTTCGACTGGAAAGAGGTTGCGTTTGCCGATGCGTATTGGGGATATACGGGAATGTTGTCATCTGGCATGAATGTCTATGTCGGAGGTGGTACTGCAGCTCTAGGTTCTGCTTTCGCATGTTTAAAATAACGACATATGAATAAACATACAAAAAGAGGACTCATATCCATGATGTGTTGGATATTATTCTTGGCAGCGCTATATGGCTCCTATTCTTATAGGCATAGAGCACTACTGACTGGGCTTCTAGACAAAGAAACTGGTGGAGTGATTTCATTTGTATTTTTTATCGGCTGGGCTCTAATATGGTTTAGTATAGGAAAATACTATAGTTATGATTATACTACAAAAAAAGAAGAATTTCACATACAACACCCATCACTAGATGCCAAGATAGCGACAAAAGCATTTAAATATGAATATACTTCGAAAATAGCAAAAATACTCTCAAAGTTATTTTTTATTTCAGTTTTTGCATATACTGCTATAAATATCCATGATGATATTACTCAAGAAAACTGTATCTATATAGGTATATTAATGGCTATGTCAGTACTTACATATTGGTATTATAAAGTCAATAGTAATGCTACTGTCATTTGAGAATTTACTTTTTACTATAATCAACGGGAACGGAGGAAAATTCCGTTCCCGCTGATTATGGTCTTGATTTACATTTCTATTTTAGCCCCTGCTCTGCCCGTCATCTCCTGCTATCTCATAGATCGAATTAAAACTATTTAAGCAGCAAGTGTAATAGATAATTTGTTAAAACGTAGATAGAATCCACATAATTTATTAATTTTGCAGTAGATTTTAGCATCAATGAAAAGATTGACGACAATAATGATGCTGGTTGTCAGCATCCTGCCCATAAGCGCAAAAAGATACGTTTCAGGAGAACCGTGGCCGAAGAATGGTTACAAGTTGACCTGGGTGACACCTGCCGGGTACTATCCATTGGAAGTGCAACGGTTCACGGGTACAAACTTATATTATTTAAAACTGAAGCCTATCGGATTGAAAAATGGAGAGTTTTTCTTTCTGACCATTAACAGTGAAGTCGCAGACAACATTCTCAAGTACACGCTTTCGGATGAGCACATCTCCTCTAAACTTCAGCGAAAACAATGGCTAAAGTCATTCCTTGATTCCACTGGCGTGAAAAAGCCTGCCAATGAAACAGAATGGACATATTACAAGCCCCAAAGAGCTTATACCTATCAAGTCAGTTACAACTCAAAAAATTACTGGAAGCCATTTGATGTACAACAGGCATGGCAGTGCTATTGCAAACAACGCAACCTCGATCCCAATACTGGGGAGACTAAACAACACCCATCTGCCGAAAGTACAATGGCTTTTCTCCAAATGATTCGTACAGTCCTTCCCATTATGGCCGCAGGGACAGATAACCGAACACTAACAGAAAAGGTGCTGAACGGAGGATACTGAACGACCCCAACTCTATACCTGCTTCAGACGTCGCCTAGTCGGACAGAATGAGCAATATGACTATCGGAGCACAGAAGGCATTATAATGCTTCCTGCCTTTTAGGCTTCAGCATTTCCCAGTATTTTGCAAGCTCTGTCTTTATCGTCTTTCCTATAGTCTCAAAAGAAATCTCTTCTTGCCACTTAATGCTTTTCAGGAAGCCTTTCCAACGAGCAGCCCTGTTTGTATCAGCATAAAAGTCCTCCGTGAACAACGGATGATTTTCTATGTATGAGGTACCTCGATTCTTAAAAGTATTCTGTATGGCATCACTTAGCACATCGGCACTCAGCTTGCCACCATTCAGGATCTCATATACATCAAAGAAATCTTTCATACGACTGTTGTTGACAGAGAGGGAAACCATTGCCTCAAACTTCTCTGCCACAACAGTCTCCATTGAATAGGCAAGAATGTTCACTTCCGGCACATTCCCAAGTAGTAGCGGATAGTCCAAGTCTTGTGGTCCTGGCGTCACGATGTCTCCAAAACCTATGTCCATTGATATACGCTGCCGCACAGAGTCCAGCGATGCCAAGATGGTCAAACGGAGGCCGTGGTATTCTTTTCCCTGTGTGATTTCTTCCACTTCGATGGAGTTGGCATCAAACAAAATGCCGTCTTCTTCACAAGGAACGGTTGCTATCTGGGCAAAAATGGACTTGATGTATTCACTATCATTGCTGATATGTGTACCCAAGAAATCTATATCCTTTGTTGGTCGCGCCTTTTCTTGATTGAAAGCGTAAAGCAACGCTCCACCTTTCAAGAAAAGATTGTTGCGATACTCGCTGTGCGCCACTCTGTAAAGCAGCCTTTCCTGAACATATCTCACAAGAATCGTCATATAAGGAATGCCGCTATCCTTCGATACCGTCAACAACCGAGCTTTGACAGAACGCCCATAATTTTTTATGTCCTTTTTTATCATACCATATAATCTATCAGACCGTTAATTATATTTGCTACTCTCATCCGCTTGGCATATTCATTAAGCCGTGTCAGGTTCTTGTCGGGGCGTTTGAGATAGTTCTTCAATATCTCTGAACTGATGTCGATACCTATTTTGTTCCTGAACTTCACGGCATCGCATACAGACTTCTCCAAATCGTATATCTTCACCTTGTAGCCGTCAATTTCCTGCTGAACTACCCCAAGCTCAAAAGTAGTCTGAGACCAATAATAAAGCGAGATAGGGGGATAGGCAGGAAGCGTGACCTTGCGTTTTTTCTCAATGGCAATACATATTTCTGGAGGAAGTTTCGTTGTCAGCTCATAATATGCCCATGCAGAGTACATACAAAGAATGCCACCCGGAACTATTGTCTCAACGTCGACCATCGTTTTCGCCATTTCGTCTGGCAGCGCATAGATACCGTTTCTAAGACGCACAACATTACCTTTGGCAACTTCGGAAAGAAGCTGGTCATACATTGGACGGTTATCCTTGAGATCTTTTGCGCGAATATACCCTCCTTGTGATTTTATATAAAAGCAAACATTCATTTTTCTTGTGCAAAATTACTGCTTTTTTTTATATTAGCCGTAAAATTTGAGAGTTTTTTTGTTTGTAAACACAAAAAATTGAAGTCTTTCAACTATTAGACCACACAAAAGGATACTGATTTACCCCTGTTCTGCCATACGGTCATATAAATAGAGTTTATACCGCCTGATGATTTGCTCACACAACGGCACATAGTCCTTCGCAGTAGCATAGCCGGCAGCCTTCAAGGCAAGGAGCCAATTATGATAGTCCGTTGGAGCAAAGGAGCGGCAACGGCTGTAGCGGTCGCTCATCAAGAGAAGTGAATGATGCTTGATGCTTTCCTCCACGGTGGGATAATTGCAGAATTTCTCATTGGGCTTGTCATCGTTGTGCAGACTATAGGGCCTGCCCTCGGCCAGCCATTGCCGACTGCACTTTATGCCGAAATAATTGTTACCTTTGCGGGCCAACTCCGACTGCCCCCAGGCACTCTCGAATGCCATCTGGGATAGGGTGACTGAAGCAGGGATGCCATACTGCTGCTGTTGAGCCATAGCGGCATGGGCATAACGAGAAAGAAAAGCCTGGCAGTCAACCCTCTCCGGCGTGCCGCCACCGCCTGACAGCGCCGTAAATGCTTCTGCTCTTACACGATTTATATACAACAATAAGGTATAAGGGTCTGTCTGCTCACCCTTATGGCGACACGTCAGATGCAGGTGCGGGCCAGTTGAGCGACCTGTGTTGCCACTGATGCCTATCACATCGCCAGCCAGCACCTCATCTCCTTGGGCAACCAACACTTTAGACAAGTGGCAATAACTCACCATGTAAACACCATGCGCTATAACAACATAATTGCCCGAACGCCCATCCGAGCCTGTCTTCTGCACTTTGCCATCGAACATGGCATATACATTTTCATAATAGGCTCGCAAGTCCAGTCCGTTATGTAAGACTTTGGAACCCGTAAAAGGGTCATGGCGTATGCCATAGGGTGAGTTTACACGAACGGACTTCAAAGGATAAGACACGCTCAAATATCGTTCTATCCAATACGCTCTGCTCCCAACTTCAGATGTCGCCCAAGCGGGCAGGCAGAGCAATGCCAACACCATGCTCAGCCAACTCTGCTTTATCATCGTACTTTGTAATTTCATAGACAGATACAAAAGTAGCGGTTCACGCCAGTAAAACCCACATCCAGACATTTTTGTTCAGATATTAACACCAATGAACAAATTCGAGTTAATATTTATACAAAAAAGTCGGGACTCCTCCTATGTACTGAAAGATGCGTACTTTTGCACCAGAAATCAAATCATAAACCGAAATTAGAATGGTAACTTTAGAACATTTCACACCGCAGGAGATTCCTTATGAAATCCTTGCAAAGTTTGGGCTTACTCATGAAATGATTGATGACCTGCCCCAGAACGTGATGATGCGCCTGCTTTCGTCACGCACCACGCCTGTACTACCCATCATCACTACGAACGTTGAGGGCATGCAAGTGCAGTCCCTTGCCCGCATTTCCCTGGTTCGCCTGGACGATGGCACGGTAGACGTGTGTTTTGCCCCGCAGTGGGTAGACGAGGATCTTAGCGCCTTCAGCCAGCAACAGCAAGAAGAGCTGAAGGCTGGCAGCGTCATCACGGCAGATATGCCGGGAAAAGGCCGTTGCTTCGTACAGCTCGATGATGCCATCAACCAAGTGATGGCCGTACCTGTGGACATCTTAGGACAAAACATCTCTATCCTCACCCGAACCTTCGCCATCTCCGATGCAGACAAAGCGACACTGGAAAATGGCGGCATCGTCGAGATGGAAATCAATCACCAGATGATTAGTGCCGGCATCGACCTGAACGAGATGACAGGCATTCGCATGGCCGATGGTGGAATCCTTGCATGGCAACAGGATGCCGCGGTAGACAGTCTGCCAAAATACAATTTCGGACTTTTCGGCTGCTGGCAAGCCGATGAGGACAATGCCCTCTCCTATGTCCCGGAAGAAGACTACACTCCAGAGCTTTGGAAACAGCAACAACGCGCACAATCAATGCATGCTGCCGAAGCGCATCTCAATCAACTGAAAGTTTAGTGATGCCAATGATAAATTTCTTTTTCTCTGATTTTAAATTTAAATTATGAACATGATTGAATGGAAGCCGTCTGGTTCGTGAGAATCGGACGGTTTTTTCTTGGTCAGCGATGCCAACCACCGTGATGGCCCTCGCCGGCACTCTGCTTGTGGTCTGCCCCAAGTCTCTCGCCGGGCACCACATGCGCGTCGCCCGTCTCGTCAACGGCGAGGGTTGGCTCGACATCCTCACGGACGTCAAGCCTATCACCCTCACGCTCTCTGGCCAGGTCCCTCTGCTCATCGGCAGAGTGTTTCTGCCGCCATCTACTCATTGGCACTCTTTTTGTTTTCCCACGGCAGCACCTCGCTGACCATGCAGTCAAGCACCACGGCATCACGATACACGCCCACACGCAAGTCACCTTTCGCTTCGACGTAGGCACCAGGCTTCAAGATCTCAGCCGATGCATCTGGGCTAAACCACAGGAAACGCACCCATGTAAACTCCATCTTGTCGCCGCCACCCTTGTCACACGAGAAAGCGCTGAACGACTTATAGAGACAGCCGTTCTTGTCGGTCTTGTCCTCACCGCCAGCCTTAGACAGCTTACCGTGGAAGTCCATCGTGCCCTTGATGCAGCAACAGTCATCGGCAGCCGCCTTTTGGATGGACTCTGCACGGAGATAGAAATGTACCTCGCCATTGCGCTTGTGCAGAGCCATTGTGCCAGTAAGAACCACACGTTGACCCACGGCGAACTCATCACCCCAGCCCTTGCCGTCATCCATGACGACCCCGACGTCAAGGTCCTTCGTCTCCCCGTTACGCCCGTCGACAGGCAGTTTCACACCAAAGGAAAAGCACTTGGTGCCCTCCTTGCTCTCTTTCACACTCGCTGCGCGACTGATTGTCGCACAGACTTTTACTTCACATCTAATCATTGTTTGTTTGTGTTTGATAAGTTTGTAATTATAATCATCAGACCAGGCGCTGGCCTGTGTTCTGTTGTTGTTCGGGATATACCGTGTCAAAGTTCATCATCGCCGTCTCACGGGCGTGCTGCGGGTCCACGGACTCCCGCCGGCGCTCTATCAGCGAAGTTGTCTTCTCTTGCACCTCCTGCTCACACTGCTGGCCCCGGCCGATGCCGCCATCCCGTTCGTTACCCACCTGATCCAGCATAACAGCCATGCCAATGACAGACGAGAACAACCCAGAGATAAGCCCTATAAACAAGTCATCGCGCCCCTCCGCATACTGGCCGTCATGGTTCTGTCCCATCAGATAGGCCAACAACGACTCTGGGTTGCTGCTGCCCGTCTGTCTTGCCAACTGAGCACCCGCCAGCGCATTCTGCTGCTGTTGTGGTACCAGCCGCTGCATCGCCAGCTCCTCGATGGGCGTGGGTGTCGTGTCTACCCTGCCTTTCCGGCTGGCCAGCAACTCCTCGCCCGTACCCTTTTTCTGCACCGTAGCCGTCAGCTGCCCGCGAACGGCAATCTCCGCAAGATAGTCAAGCGGGTTGACCGTCTTGAAAGTGTCCATTCCTGCCTTCTGATGCTTCACGGTAAGATGAAGGTGCGGCCCGGTGCTGTTACCCGTATTCCCCGACACCCCAATCTTCTGCCCAGCCTGCACCGTGTCACCTTGCCGCACGTCCACACGGTCAAGATGCCCATAAGACACCCGCCATTTCGCACCGTCAGACCGGCCATACTCCACCACGGCGTAGTTGCCGCTGCCGTTGTCATAGCCCACCTTGACGACACGCCCCTGGCTCTCGGTGGCCAGCACATCCTGATAGCTGGCTTTCAGGTCAATGCCGTTATGGGTATGCGTCCTGTAGCCGGTAGGATCCATACCATAGCCATCGCTCATGACAAGACGCTCACCCGCAAGCGGAAAGCAGTAATCCTGAGTGGTGTCCCGTCCAACGCTCGGCGGCAAGCCCTTCGCATAGCCAATGGCGATTCCCTTAAATTGAGCATCGGTGATGGCCTGCTGGTCATACTGCTCCAAACCATTCTGCCGGATAATAGTCTCAATAGTCCTGGCATAGCGGTCAGGATCATTGGCCGGACGATAGGCATAACCTGCGGCGCAAATGCCGTAGGCCCATGCCCGATGGTCGTCGCTGGCATAGTTGAAACAATCCTTGTATCGCTGATTTTCCAACAGGAAGCGGGAGTGGTGCTCAAAACTCTCGCCCACGTCACCATAGACACAGAACTTCACCATACCCATGTCGTTACGCTCGGTGTAAGGCTTCCCGGCATCCACCCACGACCTGGTGGCATGAATGCCAAACATATTCTTATCCTCCAGCGCACACGCACTCTTCCCCCACGAAGACTCTATCGCACACTGTGCCAGAGTGACAGAGGCCGGGATGCCGTACTTCTGCTGTTGTTCTATGGCCATCTGAGCATATTGCTCAAAAAATGCTTTATTTGTCGGATTTGCCATTATTCAATCTGTAACTCATTTGTGTTAACGATGCATCAAGCAATGACGCTCATCTTCTTGTTGTTCAACAACCTGTCCAGACTCCTGGGCTGGCTCCTGCCCGTCTGCCTGCATCTTCTCCTGACACAGCTTGGCATGAAACAGCTGTGCGGCCAAAGCCGTCTTGTAAGCCTCACGGTCGTCAGCGAGCCAAAAGTGCTGAGCCTGTAGCTTGGTCAGTTCCACAGGTTTCTGTCGTTCCCCGTCGATGGTGGCAAACAATATGGTGGTGTCTGCCTTGAATCTGTCTTTCATGATATTCACTTTCGAGATACGCGACACATCGGCGTCACCTACATCGGGCATCAATACGTTGGTCTTGTATTCTGGATGATGATGCACGTATGCATAATATTTCACCCTTAGTTGTTCGCGCACACGGTCGAATGATGCCGTATGGAATGACTGATAGTACAGACTCACATCGCCCGGCTCGGGATAGACTGCAAACGATGGCTCGCCAGCAGGCTTTACAAAAAGCACATAACGACCGTCATTGTCGCGGGTCATCGTCACCTTTTCAAGATTTGGGTCATTGGTATGGGCTATCTCCTGACTCAAGTCAAGCCGCTCCGTCACAGTCAGCCCATACTGCTCCACCCTAGCCACCTCGGCCGTCTTTCCTACAAAATAGTCGTTAGGCTGATTCAGGCCAAAGGCACTGCCCGCATTGTAGAACGCCACGGTCTCATGACCTTGTGCCTTCAGGGTGCTGGAAATCTGGCTCTTGTCTATGCCGGGCACCTCCTCGCCGCCTGCCGCAGAAGCCCCTTCTGGCAGTATGACGGCCACGGCCTTTTGGCTCTCATCCTTGACAAGGACAACCGTTTTTTCCTTTATATGAGGAATTGCTGCCAACGCTGTGGCAATGGTGTAGTCTTGGGGGCGCAGCGATTCACCTTTCTCACCACGCATGGCAGCGTAGTCAATATCCTCACCTCGCATCAGCTTTCCCAGCACCTGTATGGCATTGTTCACGTCGCGTTCGATATGCGCCATCATCTGCGGGCAGTCCTTTAGTTCACGCTGCCAATAAGGAATCAACATCCGCCCCTCGTTAGGCAGGCGGGCTGACAGTCCTTGGCGCACCATGATAATGCCGGCAGCCAGCTCCTGGACAAGACGGTCGTACTTCCAGGCATCGTCAGGAAGCATACCCTGCAGAGCGGTACGGTTCAGCCGATTCTCCGCTCCCGTATAGGCGATGGCGGCACGATAGATGTTGTTGACCCGCATGGCTGCCGTCTCTACCTCCTTACCATAAGCCGCCTTACGGCTGTTGTTGATGCAAAGCCCTTTGCTCTCTGCATCATATTCCGTTTCCAGCAATGGGTTTATCTGCACATTATCATCTTGCTTCTTCAAAGCTTCTACCAGTTCGTCAGCTTTGGCATAAATGGCGTCAGCCTCTCTTCTTTGATGTGTATTTTCCAGCATATCACAGATGGCTACGCGCTGACCAGCCCTTATTAACTTGGGCAAATAGGTGTCAAGGGCATGATGGGGGAAGCCAGCGAATGCAGTATCTTTCCCTTGGAATCTGCGTGAAGTTTGGGTTATTCCCAATATTCTTGCACCCCGCTCGGCATCATCGCCGCACATCTCATAGAAATCGCCATTACGCATGAGTACCATAGTACCAGGATGCTTCACCTTTAAATCCTCGGCCTGTCTGTAGAGGGCATCCTCACTTTTGTTCTCCTTTTCGGGACACTTCCCTTGGGTATCAGCCTGCAACACCATCGTCAGGGCTTCGTATGGTTTCACCAATCGTAATTGCTTCACCATTTCCGCAGAAAGGTTTCTGCAACCGTTCAGCCATACACCATCATTTGTAAAAAACCTGTCCAGCGCACCCGCCAACAAGGTGGCTTGAAAAACCGCTCCAGAGGCATCATTTTTATTCTCCGTCACCCCTTCCCATTCAACCGTCTTCGCACTCTCGTCCCCCTTGGCAGGAATCTGTTCACGACCTTTGGTATCGGCATCCTTTTGCCGCCAGCGAAGGTCACGCTCCAGCCATTGCTCAGTATTCAGTGAATAGCGTTCATTGATAGGATTGATGTCTACAGAAATACCATTAATCTCCAGACGATGCTTGTTGAGAACATTGAAGAGCGCATCCTCCTTTACTCCATCGCCACCATATTCTAATAAGATGTCAAGATCGCTGCCCTCATGTGCATCCCCCCTGGAACGACTGCCGATGATAGTGACCTGTTTTATATACACATCCTCATCAGGGTAGATCTCGCTCAATTTGTCATTCACATAGTCCCTGACCTTCTGCTCTATATCTTCTCTATCATAGCCTTCCAAGCCCTGTATGTTATGTTCCTCTTGCTTCTCAAATTTATATTTGAGTGGGTTCATCCCATTCAGCATATCATACATCACACGGTCGGCTACTTCCTCTTTATTGGTATAGTGAATATGAAGGAAATCTGCAACGGCATTCCAAAACTTGCCAAGGACAGCAGAAATCTTCTCAAAAATACCACTGGCGTTTTTCTCACCTTTCACAGACTCCATTAACCGTTGGGTTCCACGGTGCCCACTATACTGGGCAAGTGCTTCTTCTGCGATTTCATCATCTGTACGAAGGTCAGGGTATTGAATCAGTACACGAGCCCAAACGTCTGACGTATCTTTCATCATCTGCACGATGTTCGCCCATTCTTCCGGGTTGTGGTGTCGCAATACCTCTGCCCATAGGTGAGTGTACTCATGGATAGGAGTTTCTGCCGTAGCAATGACCGGATCAATGTATATCTTATTGTCATAGACAAAACCGTAAGCCTGTCCGTGGTCTGTTTTAAAAAACATCGGTTGGGGCCGTAGCACATTTTTTTTCATCTGCTCATTAACCTGTACCGAGTGCATTGCCATACCCTTATCGCCCAAATGTGAAATGTGGATATCTTCTGTATGCACTCCCCAACGCTTGCCGTACTTATTGATGAAATTTGGTATAATATGGTCATAAAAAGTCTGCATACCATCAATGCCAAGCCGTAAGTCATCACCAGAAATCGTCGTGCCAGGCTCTGTGACTGACAATATTTTCTCTCCCAAGGCTTTGCCAACAACCTCAGATATATGCTTGTTATGAAAAACGGGATAATCATTTGACGATACAACCCCATCTTTGGTAACATACAAAGAAATACAGGATACATTATCCGAAGCAGAAGTAGAAATATCCACGTCAAAACCATTTTCCTCCATAGACGACACAGGAACATAGGGACTGATATGGATGTCTTGCACGACATTGCCGAGATTATAACGCTCTGCTTGCTGCAAGCCTGTTGTCCAGGCAACACGGTCATAGCCGTTCTCCGCAGCATAGCGAAGCATACGTTTCATAGCCAATTCATGCCAATTCTTTTTGAAAGGAGCATCAGGCACTGCTCGGTTGTCCAAGCCACAATCCACGCGATAGATATCCCGTAGAGTCTGAAGATCCTTGACTCTATTATCAAGACACTTATATTTTTCATAATCCTCCTGAGTCATCATCTTCTCCAGCGCATCATTCAATTGCCGAAGTTGTGGAATAGTAAACTCTTTTGGACGTACCTGACCATACTTTTCCCGCAGTTCCTCATGATAACCGTCACGTCGACGGATTGCCTCACGGATTCGGTGTTCCATCTTGTCAAGATTCTCTTGAATCCCAGCAGTGAGATAGCCATGCACACGCCCTTCTTGGTGTCGCCTGCTCTGGATCTCGTCAATGACAAGCACACGTTCATCGTTTCCCCAAAACGCACCCAAGCCACAGTTCGGCCATCACCAGCATCTCCAAAATGAAGAGTGTCACCTGCTCCCCATGATTCAATAGCGGGAACGGTCAGGGCTATCTCCCTGTTATTGCCCAATCCATCAGTAACGTAGTTCAGACGAGTACTGTCTATTGTCTTGCCAATACCATAATATGCGGCAGCACGGTTTGTAGGGCCTTCACCATCATAATATTCAAAAGGCTTAAGATGCCAACCACCATCATCTTCCACATAACTCGTACACAATCTGAATTCCTCGCCATAAGTCTTTACCAGTTCATTGAAAGCCCACTGGGCATGGTCATCAACATAGACGGAGGCTGTCGCTTCCTCTGCTTCATCCATCAAAATATAGAACTCCTCGTTCAGACGATTAAGTTTAGGGCTGTCATACCGGTTACCTGGCGCATCATATTGCGTTTCTTCAATCATTATCTGGTTCTCGGCGATATAGTCCAACACTTGTTCTTTGGCTAACATCTGTTCCTGACTGTTACGCAGCCAGTCACTGAGTCCCATCCAACGGTCTTCATCTGTCTTGATACCTCCTGCTTTCTCAATCATCTTCAGCCATTGTATAGGTGTGGCTTTCCCCTGACTGACATTTTCCACAGCCCGATGCGCATTGCTGACAAACAACTGATTACCCGACATGCGCATAAACCGAACATTCCCACCGGCCTGTTCCAAGACCTTCCGCCCCTCCGTCCTATCAGCAATCACCTCAATACCCATTGTGCGAAGCACTTCTATCAACGCATCACGCAACATATTGTCCGTATCAAAGTCTTTTTCTTGCTGTTTGGGAGTCTCTTGTATATGGGCAACGATACGCCCCTCTGAATATACCATATCATCTTTTCGCTCTTGCCGAAGGGTTTCAATGTCCTTTACCAAAATGTCTGGATGAAGCTGAAAATGGTTGTCCGTATGAGCCAGTACTGCGGCACGAATCTCCACATCTTTGCCGAAATCAGTATGGATGGCCTGTGAGAGAGTATGCCCCGTATCCAATACATTATCTACCAAGACGGCAATGCTTCCCTCTGGCAAGCTACCATTGTAGGTAAACGCTATTGGGGGCAGATTGTTACTGCCATGCTCTTTCTTGAGCTGATATATGGAAGGATGGGGCGAACAAGCCAGCCCACTATCACTACCGATATTAAGTTTTTCACTAAGCCTATAAACAAGGTCATCCGTATAGGCAGGAAACCCATTGGCTCCCGGCATTGGTATCAACACCATTTTCTCACGCTCAACAGGAGAAAGGTTATTGAAGATGCCTGACAATTGGTTGACCGCTTGAGTGATGATGTCATCCGTACCTTGTTCTTTCACCTGATGGGCCAAAATACGCAAATTCTCACCTCGTTCTCCCTGCCCATATTGACCCAAGGAATAAACCAAAATGGGAGGCTTTGCTTCCGATAGCTCACTACCTTCCTCCAGAATCAATTCCATCGGCTTATGCCAATCGATTCCACGGTCCATAAGCAGTTGACGGGCAGCAAAGATAACCTCGTTTCCCTGATGTACAAAGTCAACTTTAGTATCCTCTTTTGCCGTAGTAACAAGCCATTTTGTATCATTCAGACGACCCTCATGAGTGCTTATTACCTGCTGGATAAACTGCTCTGCATTACGGCGCACGGCAAACCCTGCCACTACTTCGGGGTCACTTACCATATACTTCCCATCCCAATGCCCGTTCTGCACATATCCATACTCACGCCAATTGCCTGAATCAGCAAATTCACGCATCTCTGCCATACTCACCAAAGCAAAAGCATCACGTGCAAATGTCACCTGATGGTAACGGCCCGACTTACTGATTTTATATGGTTCCTCTTCCGACTTTTGCATATTCTTGGTAGCATTATCCAACCCCTCTTGGATCTTCTTGTCAAGGGCTTCCATCTCTTTCTTCAGCGCTTTCAAATCATCCTCCTTGCCCCATGATTTGCCTGCAATTCGCTGATACTCTGTAATGTCTCTCTGCAAGGCTTCATTACGCTCCCGATACTGCTGAATGATACTGGGTATTTTCTCCAGAGCCTGCACACCATAGCGCACGGCACCAAGGCGGTTGTCTTTGCTCATGGCCAGATGGCCATTGTTATGTTCATAGAGATAATGCCCCTTCACATAGAACGTGTTGCCAGTATAAACTTCTTTTTTCATTTTGTCATCCCACATATAATGGGTGTTAACGATAAGGGGGAAGCCATAGACCGTGCCCATCTGACGGTCTTTATTACCGACAGTGCGCCCAGCATCTTGCAATGCCTGCCCCATACCTTCTATGTTATAGGCTCCTTCCGGGGTATATTCATCTACATTCTGCATCTTCAAGCCTGGCAATGCTGTACCATCACTACCCCTGACGGCTACTTTCTGGAATTTCTCATAGTCTTCCGTCATATTATTGATGATGGTAATGTTCTGTTCCACTTTTCCTTGGTTCTCCTCCAGTCGCCGCTCCGTGTCACGGCGAGCCTGCATATAGGTCTTACGTTCAGACTCCAGAGCCATTATACGTTTCTCCAGCTTGGCTTTCTGAAGCAGGTCATCATTACCGGAAAGAATTGCCACATACTCGGCGAAGTTCATGCCGTTCTCTTCGTCCATTGCTCCCTCGTCTATGACACGGGTACCCAAGCTGTTCGTCTTCAGCTGGGAGATAAAGAGCTGCTTATTCTGCAACAAATTGAACTTATAGCTGTCAAGCGTGCGCTCCACAGCATAGATGATGACATCCACATTATTGTCCGCATAGAGTTTGGCGATTTCGTTGCCTGTGCGACGGGCACGGCCGTCACGCTGCTCCAAGTCGGAAGGACGCCAAGGTATGTCAATATGGTGAACAGCCACTGCCCGCTTCTGGGCATTCACGCCAGTACCAAGCGTCGAGGTCGAGCCAAACAGCACGCGGATAGTGCCGTTGTTCATGGCCTTTATCAGCTCCTTGCGTTGTTTCTCGTTTTTTGCCTCCTGGATGAATCGTATCTCATCGGCAGGAATATCATAGTCGCGAACGAGTTTATCCTTTATTTCCTGAAAAATATTCCATTCGCCAGGTTTATAGGTTGAGAGATCGCTGAAAATGAACTGCGTGCCTTTCTGATCATGGTATTTCTGGTAATACTCCGACACTAAATGGGCACAGTGGCTGGCTTTATTGTCTGGGTCATCGTCAAAAAGCTCACGATCCACCAAGCGCATATCAAGCGAGGCCTTACGGCTGGCATCCGTGGCAATGAGCATCTTGCCCTTTTGTTCTCGGTCACTTA
The DNA here is from genome assembly GCA_022511075.1 of Prevotella sp. Lineage (GTDB taxonomy): Bacteria > Bacteroidota > Bacteroidia > Bacteroidales > Bacteroidaceae > Prevotella. Next base: position 52,457 of record JAFLSE010000006.1, on the reverse strand, counting down.
ACGGGGCACGGAAAATCAACTCACCATCACCCGTTTGAGCAAATTGCATCAGGCGCTCGTTGAAATCTCGCTGGTCAGCCGTAGGTTTGATGTTATGCAAAATAACATTCATATTTGGCCGGTCAAGGCCAACATCCTCACCTGTGCGGTAATCGGTTATTTCATTGTAAAAAGTAGCAAGCTCCGGCACTTTTACAAAATAGCGGAAACGTTCTTTCTGCACAACGGAATTGGTTACACTGAACTCATAGTCACTGGTCTTTTTTGCATAGACAGCGGCCCAAGCGTCAAAGCTGTGAATGCCTTGGGCGGCCATAGCCTGTGGACGCAGGTACTTGAACAGCAGATAAAGTTCCGTCAGAGAATTGCTGATGGTGGTGCCGCTGAGAAATGTTGCACCCAAATCTTTACCTGTACGATTCTGGATGGTACGGATGGCATAGAGCAGGTTGAGAGCCTTTTGAGAGCCGGCAGGGTTGCCAAGGCCTGACACACGCTGGTGACGTGTGGTGAAGGTGAGATTCTTAAACTGATGACTCTCATCAACAAAGATATGGTCGATGCCCATCAGTCCGAAGTCTACGAAATCATCCTTACGCTGCTCCATATCATGATTTATTGTCTGATGCATGACACTCAGGTTCTCTTTGCGTTTCTCCAACCCCGTAAGCATACGGCCAGAAATGTTTTCACCCTGGCTGCGCAAGAGATCAAGTGCTTCATCCAAGTCGCGCAACTCATCGGAGAGAATCTGCTGCTGTATGTCCATTGACTGCGGTATCTTGCCGAACTGGTCATGCGACATGATAACACAGGCATAGTCGTTGTTCTTGATACGGAGGAAGAAATTCTTACGGTTCTGTGGTGAAAAGTCTTTCTCACTGGCATAGAGAATCTTGTCATCGGGAAAAGCGGCCTGATAAGTAGTGGCAATCTCAGCAACATTGGCTTTCAACGCAATGATCATCGGCTTATTGGCTATGCCCAGACGGTGCATTTCATGCGCAGCCATACACATGATCAGAGTCTTTCCTGTTCCTACCTTATGGTCGCAGATGCCACCTCCATTTTGAAGCAGCATCCACACACAGTCCTTCTGCGACTTATAGATATCTTTTACATTGAACCGACTGCTGCCCAGCATCTTCATGTCAATACCCGGAAAAGTCTTGTGAGAGCCGTCGTACTTCGCCTTGACAAAACAATTGAACTTACGGTTGTACATCGCTTGCAGCTCATCCCGCTTGTCACGGGGAAGGTTCGTTAAATATTCCGCAAAGCCATCACGTATCTCGTCAATCTTGGCAGATGCCAGCTGGATTTTCTCCATATCAGGCCCTTTCAGGTCTCTGCCTTCAGCATCATAGCCGACACATTTCTGAATGTCGGGCGTGGTGTTGTGAAACGCATGAGCCAGCAAAGCCATACCGTCGTAGGTCTTGTATTCGCCACGGACACAAAACTCCTCGCGGATTTTCAGACTATAGCGATTCGAGGACTTCAGTGAATACTCGTCAATATGCTCGGCATAGTGTATCTCCATCTCCGTGTCAAAGAGCTTGCTGATATAGTCCTCATAATAAGATATGGGAATCCAACGCTCACCAAACTGCAGACCGATGTCGTCGAAAGGAATCTGCTGGGGCAGTGACTGCCCCAAGGCTTCAACTGCCACCCGCACCCTATCGACCAGCGGGCTGTCAGGCATCGTCTCTTGCATATCTTCATAGAAGGCTTGCAGACGGTCAAGTTTCTCATAGACGTTTCCCGAAAGGAAATGTTCTGCTGTGTCGTAGGCCAGAAGGGAAGCGGCAGGCTCGCCCTGCGAGTGCCCAGATGCCGAATGTCCAATAGGGTTGTAGATACGCCCTTTGAGTTGGTCTATCAGGTCCTCTGCCGACCGACCAGTGAGACCTGCCATATACTCAAGGTTGACGACACCATAGCGGTTGAGTGAAGCAAAAAGCGCGTCTTCGGGGGTGTCAACATAAGTAATCTCATAAGCCACGAAAGAGACTGGACGCTCGAAAATATCGGCCTTTACATACGCCTTGTCCTGACCGTTCTCTAAGGCCAGCACGTCACGCCCCATGCCATCCATCAAAAGGATGCGGACATTCTTCCGCCCATTGAGATAGCCATATCGGGAAATAAAGCCGTCATAGTGGCGGTTCAGCTCCCGACGGAGCCGGGGCTGTTCTTGGCGGCTCTCGGCCTCAGTAGCATACAGCTCCTGATAGGCATCACGCACAAGGATATACTGGCGCATGCGCCCCTCCTGGTCTTTGTCAAGGGTAAGCGGAGAAAAAATGGTTTGCCGGGGATAGGTGACAGAGGTACTGATAACCCCCAATTGCCCCGTTTCCTCGTCTTCGATGACCATCCCGTCACGATAATAGGTTTTCATCTCACCGTCATAAGGACGGGGATCAACGGAAAGCTGTACCACCGTTGTCTGTTGCTGTGGGGCTTGCGCATCCCACATGGCAAAGAGGTCGAGTTGGATGGGAGTACTCTGCGATGTTTGGGAGACTGACGGTGATTCTAACTGTCGCGAGGACTCTGGGGCTGCTGTTTGTGGCTTCACCATATCGAGCTTAGGCGCATTGGCTTTGTAATAGTCTGCATAGTCCTGATACAAGTCACGCTTAAGATATTCCTTCAGTTGCTGTGCTATGCCCTCTATGCCGCCATCGTGCGTGAAGACCAGTGTCGGCTTGCCGTAAGGGTCGGTACCACGCTCCCATTTTGTGGCCACGATAGCCTCCGAGTCAGGAGCCATCATTGACTGCCACCAGTGGGCATTGAGCGAGATGTCCGTCCAGTCCTCACCACTCATCGCCTTAAAGCCGTTCTCCACAGCACAGAAAGCCTGGCTGTCTGGATCCAACGAAGCATCATAACCTGTGTATTTCTGGAGTACCACCAGGTCGCTGCCCACCTCTGTGCCTGCTTCATCCAGAAACATGCCTTCGGGCAGACGAAAAGCTCCCACCAGACGGGAGTTCTTAATCAACTCTTCTCGAAGGGCATTGTTTGAGGGAGAATCCATTAAGCCGCGTGACGTGATAAAGGCTACAAAGCCGCCTTCACGCACCATGTCGAGCGCTTTCAAGAAGAAATAGTTATGGATGGCTTTGGTGGCGCTTCGACGAATCTCATCGGTGGAATTGCTATACTCTGCATCGAAGACGGAGATGTCGCCAAAGGGGATGTTTGACACGGCAATGTCAAATGTGCCATTACGGTCAGCCGATACCGTCTCGAAGCCACCGACGGTCACATCGTCCTTGGGATTCAGAGCCTTTAGGATTTTTCCTGTCAGCAGGTCCTTCTCAAAGTCCGTCACCTTGATATCGGGGAACTCTGCCTTGAAGGCATCGCCGAACTTTCCAATACCGGCCGAAGGATCTATCATTGACCGCAAATCCACACCGGCAGACTTGAGTGTCTTGGCAATGCTCTCTATCACTTGGTTGGGCGTATAAAAAGCCGTGGTCACAGAGCGTTTGACACTGCTCACCAGTTCCTGCTCCTCACGAGGGTCTTTCGCATGCTCGTGGATGACACTGTACAATTCTCGTGTCAGGTCAAAATAGGTCTGGTCAGTCTGCTTCCAACTCTGTTTGTCTGCCTCCGAACTGGCAGGGGTTAGTATGAACTTCAGCCCACCGAAGCCGCTGTACTTTTTCAGCACTTCACGTTCTGTATCGCTGATGCCCCCTTTCCGCTCAGCGCCAAAGGCCATTTTGATGGCCTCAATGTTATCCTGTAGTTTTTTCCTTTTATTATACGCCATAGTACTCGTTTCTTATCTGTTGTTGTGTCAGCGATGCAGACCCGCAACCAGGTCGCGTGCCTCACCTTTAGCTAGTTCTCTCAATTCTGCGCTCACGTCTGACTTCCATGTCAAAGGGATGTCACCCATCCGAGACACAGCACTATTGAAAAGTGCATCATAGAAGGCGGCTCGTCCCATGGACGAGTCATGATAGCCTCCATAATCAGCCGCCTGCTCTATAGCCTTGCGCTGCTCTGGCGAAAACGCCCTTGCCCCTGGGTCCGTGGCTCGCTCCACGACGGCATTTTCCGCAACATCAAGCATTTCTTGTGAACGCTGATTGACGGTCTTCAAGACCTCTGTCATCAAAAGGTCTTTGTCGTGGGCTGTCAGACGGCTTGCTTCCACCTGACGTGCCGGAGTGCCGGCCATTACCACGCCATGCAGGTTGGTGATGGCCGACACACAGACAGGCTCTACACGCCCGTCCTTACCATAGCAAAGCATATTGCAGGCACGAAGCAGTTGCATCTGGTCGCCATCATAGGGCACAGCATCTTGCAGGGTGTTCTTTTTCTTGACGACATTCATCTTGAAGGCATAATCTTCTATCTGCTTCAAGGAAAGCCACCGGGGCTTTTGGCTGTCGTCAAAATGGTTCCAGAGTCCGCGCATCACGCCGATGTGTACGCCCACGGACTGTCCTGCCAGATACTTGCCTGTTCCAGGGCCATACGCCAGATAGTAGTCGCAATCTTGGCGCATCATGTCCAGCTTCTGATAGCGAAAGCGAAGGCTCCGCTGCAAATAGTCGTTAAGTATGGGGGCAATGTGCTTTTCTACAGTCTGACCGTTGTGTTCCTTGTCGGCTTTCATGTCTTTTTCTTGCTGCTAATCACCCAGGCCATCCAAAAGCACCGCCATTGCCCGTTCTTGCGCCTGGTCTACGGTGAGACCATCGCGACGGGCATTGTCGTATTCTTCCTCGGCAGCGTCAGCACGCTCGTCGAGGAGGTCTGCACTGACCTTATTTTCCTCGCCCCACTCAGCCAACAGGTGCGTCAGGTAGAGCCGATAATAAGATATCTCATTCTTCATAGATATAGCAAATATGTGTCATCTGGAAATCTGGGGATGCACCATAAGGGTACACGCCCAGACATCCAAGACATGGGGAATTTAACGTTTCATGGCTTGCTGCTCACCACGCACAATGCCCTCACCCAGATCCTGCAATTCTTTGCGGGCATCAGCCTGCCATGCCTCATTCACACCTGCCTCGATGAGCTGGGGCTGAGCCTTCTCCCACAGGCTGGCGAACACCTGCGTGCGCTCCTCCGGGGTGCCAGCACCGGCGACATAGCCGTTCAGCGTGTTCACCTGCTCGGTGGTGAAGCTGCGGGCCGAAGAGTCAGAAGCACGGTCTACGATGGCCTTGACGGCGACTTCCTCGCTGACGGCTTGCTTCTGTTGGGGGCCTACGATGTCGAGCACTTTCTCACGGAATCCCTTATTGGCGGCGGCCACCTGCTCTAACGTGGCCACTTTGTTCTTTGCGGCAATGGTCTCGTTCTTCGACAGCAGGCCAAACACCTCGATGCCGTTCACCTTGCCGTTCAGCCACACGCGGTCGGGGTGCTCCTTTGACGGCGTATAGCGCAGGGCCGTGATATTGGCTGCGCTGGGCAGCTTGAATTTCGACCAATCCACCTTCTTGGCGGCTTCGAGCTTTGCCTCGTTGTCCTGGTGTCTGGCCAGCACACGCTGCTCCACGCGTCCAGCGATGTCTGCCATCGTCAGCGGAGCACCTACGCTCTTAATGACCTCGCGGGTCTCTGGATTACCCCTCTTGTCACGGACAGTATTGCCGTTCTTGTCTTTCACCTCCTCACGGCCCAGCGTCACCTCGGCACGATGGCGGAAAGAGGCCAGTTCCTCGTGGTTCATGATGCCATAGAAGCGCGAATCAGGGTTGCCTTTCTCGCCAAAGGCAAGCTGCCATTTGTCCAGCAACCCTTTTTCGCTGTCCAGAACCTTCTGCTTGGCATCGGGACTCATGGCGGCAATGGCGGCGGTGCGCTGCTCACGGTTCATACGGTCAACATTCACGCCTTCTTTGTAGAGGGCGTTCAGCAAAAGCGTGTCTTCCGTAATCTTCTCGATGGTGATGTAGTTCACCTTGCGGTCGTTAATGACGGTGTCTTTTTGATGGAAGGCAGCATCGTCCACGTGCATCGGATAGACGCTCTGCACGGCAAACTCCTTGGCCTTGGCTGGGTCATCGGCATAGAGCCGCTGGTACTCCTGAGCCTGTTCGGGTGTCAGCTGGCGGGCCAGCTGGGTGCGCATGTTCGCACGCCGTTCTTCGGGGGTCTTCCCGTCGGGGTTCAGTCTTCCATAGTCAGCCTGCACCATCGTCGCACCTTCTTTCTGGAAGATACGAATCTTGTCAATGGTGTTCCCCTCGGTTGTAGTCACCGCAACTTTCTGAGTCTGCATTTTCTGGTCATCGCTCTGCTGCTGGTCAGTCTGTTTTGCAGCTTTCTGCTCACGGTTCTGTGAACCACTTTCGACACCAGCCTTCTGCTGGGTGTCATCTTTCTTCTTTCTTGGCATTGTTAGTTTTTGTTATTATGTTGATAAATAAATAGGGTCGCCCCTTACAAGCCGCAAAAGTAAATGAAACAAAACACCTGAAGGGGCTACGGACTTTTTTTCTCAAATTTTAACTCAAATTAGATGTAACACCCTACTTTCAAGATAGAAATAAGAAAGGGAGACCACTGTCTCCCGAAGATTAATTAACTTTGCATTGAAATAATGATGATAGAAATTATGCGTTTTACGTTGCAAACAGGTCATCCATCAAAACCTGCTTTTGAACAATACCACTATGTTTGCCGTATGCTACCCCATAGGTGGTAATCATAGTCAGATGGACGGTTTGTTTAGAGATAAGTGTTGCTTTCAATACATCAATGCGGTTTCTAAGTTTGGTTTCCTCTTCTTTACTGATATTATAGGTATCACCAGAAAATTTCATTTCACACAAGTTGACCACATTGTCATCCCGAATGATGAGCAGGTCTATCTGTGCCCCTTCCTTGTCTTCATTACCAGCAATGCTCCAAGCCGAGACGGATGATTTCACGCCACCAATCTCTAAGGCACGTTTAATTTGAGCGATGTGTTGCCAGCATACCTCCTCAAAAGCAAAGCCTCGCCACGACTTCATGATGTCTGACGTTATATTGTCTGTCATGAAACGGCCATTGCCCGTATTCGGTTCTACATATTTCAACCAAAACAGACAAAAGTTGTCAATGAGTTTATAGCATTCTGTCTTCCGTGGTTTGTCGTATGGCACATAGCGCATGACAAAATCACTTTCCACCAATGCTTTCAGCGTGTCGGTAAGCCCTCCCCCAAAAGGTATGCCTGTAATGGTGGCTATTTCCTCACGGGAGAAACCGCTATGCCGTGTAGCAAGCAGACGGACAATCTTTTTGCAATCCTCCGGATTGTTGAAGATGGCGTTAAACAAACGGTTAAATTCATCTTTCAAACGGGGGGGCTTGCCAAAGAGAATCTTGTCCGTGTTGCCCTCAAAACTCAACCCTTTTTTGAAATAGCTGAGATAGTAAGGTATACCTCCGAATACCATGTAGCTCTGTAAAATGTCATAGCGTGACATCTCTATACCCTCGCCAGAGAAATAATCCTCACATTCTTTAAGCGTAAAAGGAGCCAGCTTTATCTCATCGGTAAGCCGACCATACAGACCGCCGTGGTTTCGTGACAGATGACCAAGAATCCAAGAGGTGGCACTGCCGCACACTACAAGCATCAAGTTGTCACGACTGCTGCACCAACCATTCCAAAAGCTCTCAAAGGCAGGCAGGAATCCTGAGCGTGGCGTGTCCATCCAGGGCAGTTCGTCAATGAAGACAACTTGCCGGCCTCCATCGTCAAGTTTGACAAGCAGTTGTTCCAGTTGAAAGAAAGCCTCCATCCACGATGTCGGCTTCTTAAAACCCTCTAACCCATGACTGAGCAAAGAGTAATAAAAACTCTCCAACTGCATCTTCATGCGACTCTTTTCACCCTCTTGGTCAACAGGTGAAACGCCTGTATGCTGGAAAGTGATACGTCCTTTCAATGCCTGTTTTATAAGAAAGGTTTTACCTACGCGACGGCGACCATAAATAGCAACAAATTCTGGTCGGTCACTCTGATATAGCCTTTCCAACTCTTCTATTTCATTCTTTCTTCCTATAATTTGGCTCATGATGATGTGCTATATTTTGCCACAAAGGTATAAATAGTCTTTTAATCGGCAAAATATAATATGCTATATTTTGCCAAATTTGTTTATTTTAATATAATTTGGCAGAATTTACTCAAAAATATATGAATACACCTGCTATTTGATTCCCAATGACCGATTGATGGACTGTTCCTGGTTCATCTGCCGGTCATAATTCTCCTGAAGGGCTTGCTGCTGGGTATCATATTTGCGCAGGACAGCATTAGCAAGTGTGTTCAAAAGCAACTTTCCTTGATAGTAGGCATCAACAACCTCATCGTTGACGGTAATGATGCAAGGAGTGCCATCAATGGTGGCGACAAGAGTATTGCCACGCATGGCAGGCTGGAATATGCGCAGGTCGAGAGGTTCGTCATTGTATGTGCGGTAAGGACGAGCTGACGTTGTTTTCACGCCATTCCTGTTTTCCAATGCCTCATGCCCTGCCTTGTTCAACAGGTTAGCTCCACCGAGGCCGACAAGCAGCATTTTCAGCAGAGGATTCTTAACGAACATCCCGGCGATGATTGCCGCGAGAGGCAACATATTATCACCAAATTTCAAGTTTCTGGTCTTGCCGGTGAACATACCGACAAGCATATCTGGTAGCATGGCCAGCACATAACCAAGATTTTTTCCGACATCACCAAAGCCACTCAAGCCAAGGGTATCGAAAAGACCATTCCATCCAGTAACCGACTGTGAATTAGTTGGTTGTTGTGGTGTAATATTTTGTTCCGCTTGAACGGTAGTAGTAGCAGGATGATAAGCTGCCTGAGAATCATCAACGGGAAATTTGTCACATATGTCAAAGTGCATTTCCTCCGACTGGCGTAGTTGGGAGATATAATCGGGAATCTTCGGTAGTTCTGGCATATCCATATTAAAGGTATTCTTTTGTGAAAAGAGCAAATTATATGAGGAGTTTCGCACTATTTTCTTGCTCAACTGCTCATTGGCACCTTTGACGGTTGGGCTGGAGTAAGGATTGACCGTAGAGCACTGCTGCTGACAGGCAGCGAGTGCATTACCTTCGCCAAAAATGGCGGTACTGACAATCTGCCCTACATCTTCCATATCATCGGAGACATCGGAAGCCAAAGTGTCAACAACAAGTCCTGCACATATATCAAAAGCCACGAACTTGCCGAGGGTTGCCCATGAGGAAGTCTCCATCATCGGCGAGGTGATTACAACATCCGTCAGTGAGCCAAGGGCTTTTCCTGTGCCCCGCTTCAGCAGGCCGGGATCATACTGCTCTATTATTTTCTTATCAATATATTGCTGTAAGGCAGAAGTGTCTGGGCTAAGATAAGAAAGGATGGACGAACGACGGGCTTCATCAAAAATATAGTCGGCAGAATCCTGAATAGGATTTTTCGCAACCTCATAATCTACCATGCGCATCATCAGCCGATGATTGACATAGGCTGTAGCCAAATCCATGCCCAACTGTTCAGACAAAGCCTTGTAACGCTCCATGCCCACTCGCTCTACGGCAGCCATATGCCAAGTGGCAGCCAGCACGTCAACATCATGTCTCAACCCTTTGTCGCGAACTATCTCCGCACACATCTTCTCTATATCGTTTGCAGGGAAACTGAGGGTAACATCTGTGGCATAGTCTTCTGAAGGAAAGAAGGCATTACGCACACCAAAGCCGGACATTTCACTACTTGCGAGAGAGGCTGTCCGACATTCTGACAGGAAATCAAGATGCGAGATGATATGTTTTTCAAAATACTGGTCGATACAATATTCCGCATCTATGAATGACTGATTCTGCTCCATATAATTATATTGATGCAATTCCTATAGTCCTAACAGTTGCTGGCGGGTTTGCTGGATGGCCTTATGATAGGCATTCATCTGCTTGGGATAGAAACGGGTGAGCTAGGAATCCTTTGAGATCTGGTCATTGATAAAAGCTATAGCCTGCTTACGGGTTATCTCCACGGCCGGCTCACCCTTTTCCCTATCGTTAAACCACGCCTTTGTCCAGCAACGGTTGCCTTCTGTGTCAAAATAGACAGAGGCAACGCGCTCCACATCATAGCTCTGCACATCTATCTGGAGCGAGGCTAACGGATCTATCAGCAATCCGTCGGCTGCTGCCTGCTGAGTAACTTTTTTTTTTCATCATCATCCCACGATGACAGGTACACCTGATGGCGCAAGGCCATATAGCTCAGGAAATCACCGATAAGGAGGTTCTGAACCTTCGAGGCTAACGGCGCACCACGACTGCTAAGTCCAAGGGGGTTACCAATCTGCGGAATAGTCTCGAAAAAATGATTGCGGTTAGCTGACTGTGCGAAAATGTTCCTGAGCGACTGTTCCACCCTAGCAGGAGGGACATAGCTACCAAGACGAATCTCATTCATATACACAGGCCACCAGCGAAGCATCATCTGGAGCAGTTCATCCTGATCAGCATCGTAATCGGTCTGCACCTTCACACCCATGTTTGCCAGTCGATAACAACCTTTTATCCCCATCGCATCGAGTTGCTGTATGTTACCATAAACCATACCCAAAAACTCCGTTGGATCAAGTACTTCACCAGACTGGCTTACCTCGAAGTGCAGAAAGTCACCACTCTGAGCCACCTGTAGACCAGCATAGACTGGCATGCCATAAGAAACAAAAGACCTGCTGATATGCCCATATTTTACCTCATACTTACCATACTTAATAATCATGTAGTGGTCGTGGACGGCATCAGTGCCAATGCCTACCACTGCTCCTGTTGCCAAGGCAAACAAGGGCACGTCATGAGCGATGAAGTCAACACCACGGTGGACGAACTGCTCACCCGTCATGGGATGCTTCTGCTGGCCAAAACCAAGGCTCACCTGAACCTCTTCATCTTCCGCTGCCGCAAACGGCATCATAAATCCACTGGCAGACTCCAGTAACATATCTTTCATATCCATAATTGCTTGTTTACAAATTGATTTGGTTTCTATTGATGTGGGCTATACTCGTCCACGGCGAATGGTAGCGTGGTGCTCTTCTTCTTCATTCAAGGCTTGCTGATATTGCTGTGGCTGAACAGGAGTCTGCACCGTCTGAGGTTGGACTAGCTGCGGCTGATATACCTGCGGCGACTGCATACGCATATTCTTCATGGCCAGCGAACCAAGGAACAGCGATGCTATCTTCCCCATCCAGCCGAAGTTGCCAAACATAAGGAATGCTGCTGGAATAAGGGCCGCAAGGCTCATGCCCGTGCCACCACCCAAAAAGCTGCTGACCACCTGCCCAATGCTGGTGAAAGGATTCAATGACGAATAGACTCCCCCACCCTGCGGCGGCATGACGGCTTGTTGCTGATAGTGCTGTACCATCTGCCCTGCATCTTGATAGGCCTGCTGAAGCCCCTGCCCGGCAGCATGGAGAGTGTTGCCTGCGGCATCAATGACATTGCTGGCTGTCTCTCCTATCTGCTGGTAGGCGCCCTGTCCTACCACCCCATCAATGACATTTTCGCCTATCGACTTATCTGACCCTTCAGAGCCAAAGACCACACCTTTCAGGCCGCCGACAACGCCACCGTCTTTTAAGCCTTGTGAAGCATCCTCACCCAAAACCACATCAGTTGCCTGCTCCAGAAGCGACTCTTCGTTCATAAAGTAATTCCACCCGACAACACTTCCACCCGTCAGTCCTAGGAACGTCTTAGGGTTATGCCCAGCGAAGCGTGCGACACGCCCGCCCAGATTCAATACGGAACTCCAACCTCCCATAGCCTAATTATTCAATGGATTATACTCAACGATGAGACGGGCACGGTAACGATTGGTCTTAGGAGCCTTATGGCGGCTACCATCCGCCATAGAGAAGAGCCATGCCTGATTCTTTTTGTTCTGAGAAACCTCCGTACTGGTCCAATACCAGCAATCGGCCTCCATTCCCGGCTTTTGGTCGTTTACCAGCAGCCTCTCTGAACTGCAACAGACAGGAGTGCCGCCGCATTGCTCTATGACCGGGTTGACAACAGGCAAAGATGAATAGAGCAGACCCAGCTCTGCAACACTTGGTACATAGTCGCTCTGTAAAAACCAGTGATGGCGAAAGGCCAGATTTCCTAATGGCGAGCCATAGTAGTTGCGAGGATCGGCGCGATTATCCTTTACTACCAGCGAATCACGGTCAAGTAAGGTCGTTTGCAGAGCCACCGTATTGACATAGCCGTCAAAATCTATCTCGTTGCCACTGGTCTGCTGGTCAAAGCTCAGTGTATCAGCAAATGCCACAGGCAAAATCTCGTCGAGCAATACAGCCAGCACCTTATGCTGGTCTGTCCGTTCGGCAAAAACTACCGCTACTGGGATATGCCTTTCTTTATCGAAAGCTGACGGGCTGACTATGCGCCCGTCACTGCATAGGATATATCCGGGATGGATGTCGAGATCTATAGGCTCATGCTCATCACACGAGACCAATGCCAGTAGTGACACCATCATACATATTATTAAAGATAAATGTTTCTTCATATTCTTATTTATTAAAGATTAAATCTATAAGGGAAGCTTGACACCGCAAGCCAATCCCGTTCTGAAAGGCTTATCGCTCTTGATGACAACATCCTCTTTCACTTGAAAGAAAAGTTCCCAGCCGCCTCGCAGGGCATAGGCATGCTTATAGCCTACATAAATGCCCCCACAAAATCGTGAAGGTCTGAGCCACTACTGGCTCCAAGGCGCAGGTTAGCATGATGGTTGCGCCCGCGCGAAACACAAGGCTTATAGACAATGCCAAGATGCCATGACTGATAGTTGTGCCAGAAACTCTGCTTCGTGACATGACCAGCATCTGGATTATCCTTATATTGCACATACCCCATAGCAAAATACTCCCAAGCATGGTGGTATTTCGTGCTATGCTCATAGGCAATAGTAGCATCAAAACCTTTCTCATAGAGCGCCCCCACGCTAAGCAGTAAATGGTTGTCGTTGGTCTGGGCACTGGCACTGGGCACAATGAAAACACTCAACAGGGCGATGACAGACATCCGCAGCACATGAGGAAGGCCTATCTTGCGTCCACGCAAACCAAGATGACAAAAACGGTTTTTCCACATCATCGCATCCTCCTACTTTTCGTCTAATAAAAGCGAAGAAAAACTATCCGCACTCAGCACATCCTCATAATCGATAGTCATGGAGATGGTTCGCCCGCTAATCTGCCGCTCGCATAATTCGATGGTCAGTACCTTGTCGTTGGGGAAAGTCATCCTCTTCAGGACTGCCACATTTCGATAACCATGCAGAAAATGCCCACTCTTGTACAGCAACAGCTCCGGCTCCAGGCAGACCTCCTGCACATTGGTGGCTCTCTGCTGTTTCTTGTCGCAGAGCTTAAAGCGCAACTCGTCAATGTCAAAGCGCAGGTTGGTCTTGTTCTCCACGCTAAGGTCTATAAAGAAATACTCACTAACACTGTAGATATTGTTCAGCCGCATGGTTAGATGGTGCTTGTTGGTCCTGATGTTGCGATACTGCGCCGGACTGTTCCAGATACGACGGGCATAGCGTACCATCTCTTCCGTTGACATGCTGACGACAGGATTTCGGAAAGCATGACGTTCAGAGAGCTGTACCTCCTTATCGCTGACCGCTTCCTCCAACCGTGTGGTATAGACGAGAGCATACTGTGAACGATAACGCTCTGTTACTACTGTAACAATCGCCAGGACCGCCCCATCTTCATGACCACCCTCTTTGGGCTTCAAACGAATAACATTCTCTATTGGCTTGTCGCCCACCACTTGATCTGTGGAGATGTCCACCAGACGGATGGGTTCAGAGGCTGTTATAACTGTCGTGACCTGCTCATTCACGGTGAGTTGCTCCATCTCATTATAGGTCTGCTGGGCACTAGCCGTCAGGACAGACATGGCGCAGAGGAGCAAAGCGCCGAGCTTCTTATTAAATGTTGATTTCATATCAGTATTATTTCCTTGTTTGCTTACTATTTACCAAATACACCTGAGTACCATATTTCAGATGTGCACGATTCTTTTTAATGGCCTTGCTGATGGCGTTCGATGTGCGCTGATAGGCGTTTTGCAAAGCTTGACCTGCCCATTGACTCACGCTGCTGCCACTACTTGCTGCGTTCAGGTTCATATTACCCTGCATGGCAGAACTGCCAATATCTTTGGTTGTCTCGCGGAACTGGCTCGAAGGCACATAAAGCCCCTCCAAACCATCTGTCACATCATAGATAGAAAGACTTATTTTCAGAATCTCATCATCCACAAGCACACTCTGTATCTTACCCTTCACACGCTGCTGGCCGAATCCACTCATCGTAGCATACAAGTAACTTCCTTTGGAAAGTTGAGTGCCATTAATATCTATGTCGTCAAGCAGACGGAGGCGTACTCTGCTACCTTCTACAGCCTTGATATCCTCATCAATGATGGCCTTAATCAAATTAGAGTTGGGAGCATTCTCGGAAAGCGTATTAAAATAATCCGAATCATCCTTTGATACTTTCACAACAATATTGTTCTGGGCATCATCATCAAGCTCACGGACGGCATTCTCAGCCTCCGTTACACCATTATCAGCCCTGATGCTGTCTAAAGCATCTGATACTGCCACCACATCTGCCACCCCATGCTGACGGACATGGCCCAAGTCGCGCTCCAAGTCTGCCATCATTCCATTTCGGCGCATCGCAAGAGCCCTTTCACGTTCCTCGTCAGTCATAGGCAGCACAAAATCATTACCCACCATCTGCTGACCTTTCTGAGCAGACTGTGCCAGACGATTGTTCAAATCTTGCAGGCGTTTGATTTCCTCCTGCTGCCGTTGCTGCTCATCCAACAGGCGCAACTCCTCTTCAGAGTATTGCGACTCAAAACCCTCTCTACGATTCAACGTATCCGGATTTTCCACAAAGTCCTGCACTGCACTACGATCTGTAACATCGCCAAAGGCATCACGCATATTCTTACGTTTACTGCCGATATCTTTCGACACATTGGCAGAAGGCAACTCCGCATTCAGATACTCAGTAGACTGTAAGCCACTCTCTCCTTTCTCCTCTACCTCGACATTAAACAGGTCGATGAAGAGCCAACCCAACAATAGCAATCCGAAATAGGCAATCGTTGGAATAACATACTTTGGTTGCTTGAAATTAATCTTCTTCATATAGCATAAAATCTTTTGCGTCAGACTGATGGCGGTGCTGTAAGACAGAGTCTAACCGTTCCACGGCAACGGCCTTTCGCGAACCGCCATGCTGGTAGGCTTGCAACGACCGAACGATATTTGCAGAAAAACAGATGAGCACAAAGCCAAAGACCACGGCAAGGAAAGCCATTTTGTGTGACTGACCTATCTCCTGCATCTTCCTGGCCACCCAGCTGATGCCGCTGGCATCGGCAAATTTCTTGCCTGCGGCCACCTCACGTTCATACCGCTCTTTATACTTAGGGTCATTCTTGTCTGGCATGGGCTCGCCTATTATGATACGCTTCAAACTACTCATCCCAATAACTTTATCTTTAATAAATAGTTTTCTGTTTCTGTTCCAAATCTTGATTCAGAAGGGTACGCCAGTTCGTTATCAGAAGCCCGTGAGGATTGTTCTCCGTGCGGGGCACACGCTTCATCTCTCCTGCTGTCACCAGCTTACGCATCAGGATATTGGTACGTCGTTCTATACGCTGACGACCATAGTAGGTGAAAGACATCTTGTTCTTGTCAAATGTAATGCTGTCACAGAAAATGCTAAAGACGGCACCCGTCCCCATAATATTATTATAAAAACCCTTCTCCTTCAGAGCATTATACTGAGCCAAGCCCGTCTCATCAACCATATACATTGCCTTTTCCATTGTATAGTTGATATACTTGTCATCTGGGGCTAACGTAAAAACAAGTGATGGAACAGCTCTACATGGCTCTTCGCTTCCACATCAAGCGTTTCTGCCATGTCACTCTGCGACACCATAATGGGAATATGGTTGCTGTCCAGCACATACACTTTTTTATGGGCATCGTCCACCATACCCTTGGCCGTGAATAACGCCCCCAAAGAGATGATGATGCACCCCACCATAAACAGGCTGCTGACTATCAGCACCAGTTTAATTTTGTTTTCAAGGTTCTTGATTACACTCATTATATTCGCATTTTATTCATAAAAGTTCATTTCATCACTGACATGGCACTGGTCTTGGCTTGCGAAGCCACACCCTCGCCAAAGTTGCGGGTAGAGAAGGCGGTATCACCCTCTGGTATCATCCATGCTGCCAGGTCAGGCACAAGGTTCAGACACTTCAGAGCAACCAAACTGGCCACCAGCAGATAGCCGGCCGTCATGAATGAGTTCTGAAGATACCCAGAAAAACCGCCATCAAGAATGGCTTGCAGGTTCTCGTACTGGATGCTCAGCACGATGTCGAAAAGCAGAAGCACATAAAAACCCACGAAGTAGAGCATGGCACCATAGAAGTGAACCATGAGATAACGTGTTATCCATTTCGCCCATGCCCCCTCCCATTTAGGCAAGAGCGAGAATGCCCATTGCAACGGCCCGAAGATGGTAAGCATGCCCAAGAGTATCTGCTGACAGAAGATGGTTCCCCACCAGCCGATACGGAACACGACAAGAGCCAGCAACATGATAATCTTGTCAAGACCTATCATCAACCCTGTATAAGTGCTCTGGAGATAGAACTTGCAGGCTTTCTTCTCCGAGTCCGTCAGTGTCTGATAGCCCACATACTGCGTAATGTCTGAGACACCAGCCTTTTGCATGCCGTCTACAGTCACTTTGGCTATGGCCATGTAATGGTCAATACTGTCCTGACGCTGCTTCAACGGCTCATGCAGGTTATCAAACTTCTGCTGCACTTGCGCCGTCTCTATCTCATAAAGGTCATGGGTGTAAGAGCCTATACAGTTTGGAACGTAGGCCAACACACCTAATACCGAAGCGCCACTGCCGCCATGCGGATACCACCAGAACATGACAATGGCAATGGCCAGCACACGCAGCACCTTCAGCACGTCGAAAGGCTCACCCTTGACCATCATCTTATAAGCCATACCGGCCTATGATAATCGCAAACATGGCACCCAGGGCCATGCACATCTCCAGAATCCACCAGAACGGGCCCGAAGCACCAATGAATGTCGCATCGGTCAGGAACTCATTCGTCTGAAAGATAACATCATCTATCTCCTCGTCGAACATATCAATGCCAATGTTGTTGACGATACTGTCAACAAGCTCTGGCATCGGGCCTGCCTGCAATATAACACCTGATAATCCCATCTCGTTTTTTGCCTGCAAAAGTATTACATCTGGCACATATATATGTCCGCCAGACTTTTTTCTTCAAATATTAACATAAATACTATCACAACATATAGACTTATTCCCTAACGCCGCCACTACCTGCCGCCATCGCAACTTTCCAGCGCCCATGCGCACCACGGGCAATTGTAGTGATGTTTGCACCACGAGGAACAGAACCGCTGGCGGTCATGCCATCAGCAGATTTCGCTGCGCGAAGATACATGATGTACTCACACACCTCGGTAGTCTTGACAAGGATATCCTGATAGATGGCCAGATACTGCTCCTTGCGCTTGCCCATCGGCATATAAGCATCGCGGACAGCCTGGAGACCGCAGCTGATGGCATTGTAACGCTCCAGCCATATACGGTACTGCCCCACGCTGTCGCCCTCTAAGGTGATGCGCTCGATGTGCTGTTTCAAGATGGCAAGTTTTCCCTCTATCTTGCCTTTCTCCACTTGATAGGCAAGGTCTGTTACGCCAGGTGTGCGGTCTGCGATATTCAACGCTTCAACACGCATACGCTGGGTCAGCGCACTGTCAATGGCTTCAGCCTGTGGAACTTCCTGATAAATAACCAGTTGCAAATGGCTGCGATACAACTGTTTATTGGTCGTCATGGCACCATTACGATAACTCCTATGCAGGGCATCGTAATAAAAATCCGGAGTCAGACTGCCAACACCAGTCTCACCAACGGTAAACTGATTCATGACAGACTCATCGTGATTATAGGTGATGCTCTGAGCCAAAGCATCCCCTGCGGGCATCAGCATAAAAACAGGAATGGCCCACACCTTATGACATTTATACATCTTCATTTTCAATATCCAACTTCTTCTGTTACCCGCTTCCATCGTGAAAAAGCATCGTTCGCCATCTCACGCAGAGTCTTTGACATATAAAGCGTACGTTTGAAATAATGGGTTCTGATGGTGACATACTTCTACACGACATAGTAAGCATGGTCAATGCACGAACGGATGTTGTCCAACGAGGCGTTGATATGCCCCATCACCGTCAGCAGGCCTTCTGTCGTGATATGTTCCGCACCCGTGGCATAGAGAGCCAGGTCATAGAGGCTTCTTACTAGCTGACCGCCGTCCTCGCCAACCTGCTCAACGGCTCGCCGGCAAGTATTGATGATAACCGTGTCTGAAGATACAATATCTCCGCGCAAGGTACATTGGTGGACAAAAGTCTCTCATGCATCACGGCTGGTATACGATAAGTACCATCACGCTCGTCAGCATAATCATTCATCAGTTCCTGTTTGGCATTTTGGTAACTTCTGAGTTGTGCTTGGGCAGTGCTTAACTCTCCTCTAAGACGGCTGATTTCATTCATGTTGGCAGTATACTGGCTGCGCAACACAGCAGCATCCTCCACGCTGGAGCGGCTGATTTCAGCCAGCAATTCATTGTTCTGGATTTCGAGTGCACGGATTTGTTCCTGTAACCTCGTCACCTCATTACCCCAATAGCTGATACCGTCGTTAAGTTCCGAAGTGTTGACACCACCTGTCAGAGTCGTTTCCATGGCAAACCGCTTGGAGTTCTCATCAAGGGCATGACGCTGGTCACCGTTCTCTTTCCATGAAAAGTTACCTTCACCCAGTTTCGCCCTGTCATGACATTCCAGCGTAAAACTGACTGTGGCACACCCACGCATACGCATCTCATCGGCTGCCTGATAATAGTTTTTGCCGTCTTTACCAATATAATAGACACGTCCTTCCTCGTTACCATTCAGCTCTTCCAGTTTTGCATTAAACCTGGCCAGCATAACCCGTTCATCGTTATGCTGACTGTCAAAAACTTCCTCATAGACTTCCTCACAGATATCCCATCGTTTGTAGACATCAATATAATGAGCATAGGAAAATGCCGTCGTCTGGCCAGATTTCTGCTTATAGATGCGCGAAGAAGTGATGTAGTTGTAAAAGTCATAATGGTATTTATCCCCATTGCCATTCAGAGCCAGACACTGCGAACGGCTCCACCCGGCATAGCTCTCGGAATTACGCAAAGAGGCTTCATAATCCGCAGCGGAGTACTGATAGCTGGCATCGCTCGTGTTCACCCGATACCATTCCCCACCATGCATAATGCTCTCACTGTCTGTCGGAGGGGCGTAGCTGCATACGCGCTCATTGCCACTGTCACGCCAGTAGATGTACCACCGTTGAGTATAATAGCGCCCTTGCATCTCTTGTAGATAATCACTGATATAACTTGTGATATTATAGCCATCAACCGTAAAGAGGTTGGCAACGCCCGTACTTGTCTGTGGACAGAATCTGCGCCATAACCAAATCTTTGATGCTGGCAGGATTGGAAAGGGTTTCGTACATATCCTTAAAATCGTGATAAAGCCGGATAATCTCACCCGGCTTTGAGCGAAAGACCTCCCCTACCCTACTGGCATTTGTCCACATGCTGTCAAGCACGGCACCGCCAGCAGAGGCGATAGAACCACCGGCTGTCATCAGACCTTCCAAATCTTCTAACAAGTCGTCTTTTGTCAATCCACTCCCAAAATCAGCCAGATGCTCCCATACGGCCTGCCAGTCTACCTCACCAAGCCGAGCCAGGTCAAAGAGTCCACGCAAATTATCGTTGATGGCAAGGAAAGCAATATCTTGAAACGTCACCTTGCCATTAGCGACAACGGTTTCAAAAGTCATGCAGAGTTGCTTGGTCTGCTCACAGACACGAAACAAGTATGGTCCCCAATAAATAGCCTTTTCAGGGTACTTTATCATCAAAGCAGCCACCTCGATAATCTTCGGCATGATCTGGACGCTAACCATAGAATAGATACGCCGATAATAGAAGTTCTCCTCTGCACTGCCAAAAGCCCCTGCATTCTGCAAAGCCTTGCGGTCAAGCCATTTCGATGCAAAGATACCTGCCGTAGCCACCTCGGCACTTGTGTAGTGGTCGAGTATCTTCTGAACTTGCTCATTATTCATCAATTCCGTGGCAGTCTCTGTAGCATAGGCAGCCGTCATGGCCGCAGATGTCTTGAGGTCAATATTGACGCTGTACCATCCCCCTGCAAAAAGAGGGACAGACAGCATCTGTAATATGATGAAAAAAACAATTTACGCATAAGTCAATTCTTTTTCTTTACAGGAAGATTCAGCACTTTTCCATTTTTATTGACAAGCTGGGCAAACTTCAATGACTTGCCGATGCCGCTACGCTCCCAGTCACGCACAAAAGCCTCTATGGCCTGCTGGTGATTGCATCGTAACTCGCGTTTATACAACTTCAGAGCTTCCTTCTCTGCCTTTTCAGTGGTGTAACTCATATAACACTCGCGAGGTTCTTCAATGCCAAACACATCACCCTCAGTGCCTCGCTTGATAAACACCTCCTTGAAGGGAGAACGGCCTGCCTTGTTGTCAAGACGGTTTATCGTGAAAATTTTCTTGCAGTCGATGTCTGTCAGAGCTAAGGTAGCCTTGATATCATCGAACTTATCTTTGAACTTGCTCTGGTCAAGCAACATAAACACATCAGAGTTATTGATGATGGCCTCCTTTACGATAGGAGAAGAGGTGATATCCTGTATTTCCTGTGTCACCACCCCAACCATAGCCCAATGTTTACGCGCAGTGAAGATTCAACTCCAAAATGCAACTACGTCTGCAAAGGTACGAAAAAAGTCTGTACCGGTGCTTTAAATCCGAGTTTTTTTCTTGGTCTTGCATTGATTTTGTATTGTATGTGCTTAATCTGCTCCTCTGTGTATTTGTCAAAGCTGACTCCTTTAGGTATGTATTGCCTGTAGAGTTTGTTGGTGTATTCTATGAGCCCTTTCTCCCACGAGGCATACGGATGTGTGAAGTATATTTTCGTTCCCAGTGCCTTTGCCAGCTGCTTATGCCTTGCAAACTCCGTTCCGTTGTCCGTAGTAATGGACCTGATACGTTCCATATATGGCAGCAGTTCCCTGTATGCAGCTTTCATCAGCCCTTCGGCATCCTTTCCTTTCGGCAGTTTTGTGATGATGGAGTATCCCTGGCTCCTTTCCACCAGCGTGAGCATGGCATCCTTGTTGCTCGGTCCCACGATGGTGTCCATCTCCCAGTCTCCGTACCTCGTGCCGTCTGCCGCGGCAGGCCTCTACTCTATGCTCACCCTGTCCCTGATGGGGATATGGCCGCCCACGGGACGCTTGCGGTGCTTGAGACGGTGGCGGCAGTTCCTGTACAGGTCGCCGCCCTCTGCCTTGTCCTTGCGGATGTATTGATAGATGCGCTCCACGGATACCATCGCATAGCCTTTCAGACGGCAATAGCCGACAATCTGCTCTGGAGACCACTGCCACTTGCGCATATAGCGGTTGATGCGGTTCTTAACCTCGCCAGTAAAGGTGCGTTCACGCCGAAGGCGGTCCTTACGCACGTCTGCAAGCATCTGAGCATGGGTGAAATTGTATTCGCCACGGTCGTTACGGTTGCGTTTCAACTCGCGACTGACAATCGATTTGTCTTTTTTTATCGTCTCCGCTATCACTTTTTGCGGAAAACCTTGCTTGTACATCACAGAAATTGTGTACCTTTGCATACGGGTTAGTTGGCTCATCTTATGTAACTTTTGGAAGGGGCTGCAAAGATACCAATTTTTTCCATCAGGGAGTGAGGGAATTTCCCTCTTTCGCCTGAAAAAATCTTTTCTTCTTAAGCTCCTTGGTCGTTAATCCAAAAGTTGCATTTATTAATTGAACTTACGTACTTCCATGGAAATACATGGGTTAATAACTTAAAAAGATCATTAGGCAGATAAAAAGATTTCCTCCACATCTTTTTTGCTGATTTTCTCATGCTTAATAAAAAACGCAAGGAAAGATTTGGCTGAGCCTTGAAAAAGGTTGTCGCACACTTCATCTATAAAGTTGTTCAAATATTCCTCACGTGAGAACTGTGGAATATAACTATTGGCTTTATTCTGTTTTTCAAACGTAAGTACTTGTTTTTTGGTTAGTATCTGCATTACACTTAATACTGTTGTATATGCAGGTTTGGGTTCTGGCAGTGATGTCAGAAGGTCGGTCACGGTTGCTTGCCCTTTGTCCCAGATGATGTTCATCAAGTTAAGTTCTGCTTTAGTCAAAGCTTTTGGCTTTGCTTTTACTACTTTTGTCATAATTGATTGTAATAATTGTGATTTTGTACACTTATGCTTGTTCTTATTATTTATTTACAAAATTATCTGTTTTTATTATACTCTTGTTACCCAAAAGGGTAATTGGCAGGCATTATATTCAATAATTACCCTAATGGGTAACAAGAATACATCCCATTTGGTATTCAAAAATAGTTAAATGTTCTTCCATTAAATTACTACCTTTGTAGCATAATCAATGTAAGGCGTAAAGATAAAAAGAAACGCATTCATTTACATTACTAATAGATATTATCCGACAAGCAGATAATGTGACAGTATAAGTAAATGACAACTTTATATTAACGATATACCTTGGTGTGAGATGCTGAATACACTTGATATAGGTGATTATTGCAATTGCTGTCAACACATAATGGGAAAAATAAAGAGTAAATTTTTTGGTGATTTCAAATATTTATTGTACTTTTGCATTCGGAGAGGTGTTCGAGTGGTTTAAGAAGCCGATCTGAAAAATCGGTAGCCTGTAAAAAGGTACAGGGGTTCGAATCCCCTCCTCTGAATATTCATAGCATATCATATTTGCAGGCCATTTAATAATGGTCTGCTTTCATTATTACCCCCTCAAAATCTGAATCTTTTTAATGTGGCAGTAGAAATTCTGTGGAGAAAAGCGTAAAGATTAGCCACGCGGAAAAAACTCTTATCCCCCTCGGAGGTTTGCACGGAACTGCTTTAGCAACTTTTTGCCTGTTCCATATATTTTCTGCTTTTTTGTCCTATGGAATGCAAAGTTACCTAAGAATTTTCATTTTCCCCTTAGTGCCAGTATACTTGACCCAGGAGGCATTGCTCGGTTAAGCCTTCACAGCGGGTGTATGTTGATGAGCCTGTACGACAAGCTTTCTCATAGAGACAGTCAATGATGAATTCAAGAGCGTCTGCCAGATTGAACACATTCAAAACTTTGCTGCTAACCTGCTGGCGGGGCTCATTGCCTACAACCTACTGCCCCAAAAGCCGGGAATGAACATCAATATCATTAACAAAAGCACAATGCTGGCATAAGTTTAACGTGAGTTCGACGAATTATAATTGTCTGAAGGTTTGGTAATTAGCGGAAGAAGTTGTAACTTTATAGTGCTCAAATATAAACAATTACAACAATCTCCGCTATGTTTACCGATGACAAAGTTATAGAAATTTTCTTTATGGCAGACGAATTCTGCAAGTTTTTTAATGCAATGATGGGAAAATATACCCTCCAAAGGGTTGGAAAACGAAGCTACCATCGCAACAGTACACTCTCCAAGGCAGAGGTGATGGTTATCATTATCCTGTTCCATAACTCCGGCTACCGCTGCCTGAAGCATTTCTATCTGGAACATGTCTGCAAGCATCTTTGCCACCTTTTCCCACGTCTGGTGTCCTACAACCGCTTCGTGGAGCTGGAGAGGGGGGGCCATCCCTTTGGCTTTGTTCATCAAGAGGGTACTGCTGGGCAAGTGTACGGGCATCAGCTTCGTTGACAGCACACCACTGAGAGTCTGCAAGAATCAGCGCATCCATATGCACAAGACCTTCCGTGGTATTGCTCGGAGAGACAAGTGCTCCATGGGATGGTTCTTCGGATTCAAGCTGCACCTCATCTGTAACGAGAAGGGAGAGCTGCTTAACTTCATGCTCACGCCGGGCGATGTCGACGACCGAAGGCCACTTGAGCACAGGGCGTTTGTGGAGTTCCTCTATGGGAAACTCGTCGGGGACAAGGGGTATATCGGTAAGGAACTCTTCCAGAGGCTCTTCGTCGACGGCATACAATTGATAACCAAACTCAAGAGCAACATGAAAGGCGCCCTTATGACGATGTCCGACAGGCTGCTCACGAGGAAGAGGGCTATTATTGAGACCATCAATGACGAGTTGAAGAACATCGCGCAGGTGGAGCATTCAAGGCACAGGGCCTTTGACAATTTCATCGTCAACATGCTGGGAGCACTGGCAGCGTATTGCTTCTTCCCTAAAAAACCGTGCATCGTATGTGAGAGGATGATCGACAGACAATTAACTCTATTTTGAATTCGTCGAACTCACGTTAAGTTTATATCAAACTTACGTTATGAGAAGACTGCTGCTATCAGGAGTTAGGCAGGCTACGTAAGGACAGCCAGTTCCTGACAGACAGCAGCCAATAGCAAGATTCTATTATTGATAGCGAAATATACTTCTGTCGGAGAGTTCTACATTTCTACACCAAATTAGCAATGCCTATTTTCACAAATATTGGTGTCCGTTAAGATTTTTTCTGAAAAGCAAATTTACGATTCGTAACAGAACTTACTATATAGCAAAGAAATAAACACGCCCAAAAATATCCAAGAAATAATAATATGCACTATAAGGATCCATTCAAACAATTCGCTCTTTTGCTTGTCTAATAGACTATTTTTGCTTTCAGCGGATGCATTGTAAACAGAAGCAATTGTAAACAAATCGGCAGGATCTTGCGTTAAAGTAGTAAGAACGGAACTCTGCCATACTTGCATAAAATTGATTCTTTGATAATGAAGCGTATCTCTTGTCATATGAATAATCGTTTCTTCAAAAGTAATACTATCTTGGTGATGTTTAAAAAACAAACTATCTTGCTTACCAGAAATTTTCATCTCAGTTTTATTAGAATTATCAGCAAAAATACTATAGTCAATATGAGGCTGATTAATGTCATAAGTAATTCCTGCATTCTTAAATATACCATATTGATAGATTACCGCAAAAATAGTTGTTATACATATGAAATTGGCAAAAAACAGACGAATAGACCCAGTAGATCCGATTAATCCAAAAACAGCATTCATGGGCTTCAACATTAGAAGAACCATGAATAATAGCAAAACTATTTTAATAATCCAATTAGCAAGTCCCCAATTAATAGGGGAAATAGCGTATGCTGTAATTAATAGAAGAAATAACAAAATCCATATATATGGATAATCATTAAAATGATTAACTATTCTCTTATAAAGCTGACGGTTAGATAACCAAATAAGCAGTCTATGAAATTTGCTTAATAGTGACTTGTTGTTATTTTCCATTTTCTATATTGTCGTTAATAAAGCTTACCATTTCTTTGTATGTTTCCTTTATATTACTTATTATTGTTATAATATTACTTCCCAATGCTCCAATAGAATATCCTTCATTTAAATGTCCTATTGCACTCAAAAATCTATTTTCTGCAACAAAATGTTCATGTTCTTTACAGAATTTTCTACAATCACTATAGATTCGATTGAGCACATTTATGCTTCTAATATCAGATGTGGATTTAATGTTGTATTGGGGAGATTTTTTGCTAGATGATGCTTGATTATTAGTTCTGCTCTCGTCTTTACTAAGATAAATACGATTAACATTATCTTTTATCAAATCAATTCTGAACAATGCATCTGCTGCTAAGGCTTCTTCGTCACCCCCAATTACATCCATTACAATTGCATTTTCTGACCGAGCTTTTAAATATATGGCTTTAACCATAAGCCGTTGGTGAAAACCATTCATAATCTCAATTGCTTCACTACATATAAGTGCTGCTAAACGAAAACGTCCATTTTCATAGTAGCTTTCTGCCCTTTTTAGCATAATGTTAATCATATCATATATATCTAGCGGGGTACTATGATCGTGTTTGTTTCTAGTGGTCACATACTCTTCCATTTGCCTTGTTGCTCTGAAACGCTGTTTAATTTTACTTATTTTATGGAATGGTATATATATGCCACTTATAGGTTTTTTTAGTCCAACAAGAATCAATTTATTTTTATCGCCAGTAATCCTTGTCTTCCGATTGCCAAGAGGAAGTTCAACTTTGGCATTACGAGGTCCTTTTGTAATAAAATAGGTAGGGTATTCTACCAAATTATTCCAATAGAAATTGTCGTCGTCATCTAGAGGATGTTTCTTACACATATCAGTCCAACCTAAATCATAATACTCTAACTCTATGGATTGTCGCTCTTTAATTTCGGCTTTAGTGCAATGTTTATATCCTCTGACCAAATCTACATTTTTTCCTTCATCCTCGAATTGAAGATCGTAATCTCTTATAATAATTACATTTTTAATAGAGTTCTTTTCTATAGAACAAATTTCTTTATTAAGGATTTTAAGCTCAGTTGCAGAAGTTATAGGAATTACACGATAACCATTTTGATATAATGCATATGATGTAAACATATTTTGATTAGTCTCTTCCTCAACACATATTGCTATACTTTCTGAACGGCTATCTTGTACTTTATTGAAATTTCTGTTCTTATCAACTCTTAAAATGACATATTTCCAATATTTGATAGCATATCTAAGATTTGTTCCATCAAACGTGTTATCTCTCCCGCATATAATCCTATAAAAATATAATTTTAACCCTTCACCATTCTCGGGTTTCTCCCAACATGTTTCTAAGAAAGGAGTGAATACTTTCCCTTTTACATCCGCCCATTCCTCCTCAGGGAAATCTTTATAGTGCTCACGAATTTCCTCCTCATCGTAAAATAAATACTCTAACAAATTTTGTTTGTCTCCAGCAGGATAATCAAATAAAAATTGTACTTCAGGAAACGACAAAACAGCGTCTCTTAAAGAATCTATCTGATTCATTCGATTTTCCGTTTTAAACGACATTATGTCAATTATAATATGCAAAGACTGATAATCTCCACCATAGTTATTTAAGAACATTATTAAGTTTGCAATGCTTGAATAGGTGCAATCCTCATCCCCGCATCTAAATAATGCATTATTTTGACAGTTGAGTTCCTCCTTGTGAACAGTCTCCCAAAACATTTTTTGCCGTTCTTGCTTGAATGAAAAATATAATAATACAGAATTTCTATGCTTCATTTTTTATAACTTCTAATGCATAATTGATTTGTTCATTGGTAAAGTCTTTTCTAATATAAGCGACAACTTGGCTGAACATTTTGCAAATAGGCTCATGTTGGAAAATATAAATATCCCATTCCTTAAAACATTTATAAAAACGATTCTCCTCTGTAGTATTATTAAAATCATTCTCATGGAACAAACCATATCGACCATATTTACCTGTGGTAAATTCGAGTAGATCACCGTCATGAGCAATTAAATACTTCTTAGAAATCTCTTTATAAGTATCTGCCGCATCTTTTTTAACAATTTCTAGTATGTCAGAAATATCATTATGTTTTTTTATCTGAGACTGCGACTCGTCAGCTATACACTTAGTTACATACACGACATAATCATCACACTCCTTCTTGAAAATAGAGACATCTTCCTTTCGTGTCTGCAGAATTTTAGAAAAGCCACGATTGTCACTATCCTTTGGTACAAATCTACCTTTTGTAGTAATAAGAATGATATTCATAATTATTTCTTTTTATTAATTCGACCTTTTCCGATATACACAGTGTTATAAAACAACTGAGAGAGTAAAAATTTTGAGTTGCTGAAAGAATTTTCAATAGCAGCAAGGCTAATAAATGGATAAATGGAGAGCGGTCCTTCTAACTCTTTTGAGAAATCACCTCGTCCAGAATGAACAGAGATATAAACATCAGAGCCTTCACAACTAAACTCTTGAGCTATTTTTTCCATAAAAATCTTAACTCTCTCCTCAAAAGATTCTTTTTGCTTTAAAAATTTTCTTACGACAACGTCGCTCTTAACGATTTTTTCGATAAGACCAAGATGAATTGACAAAAAATGTGTTCTATTAGTTTTGTCTTTGAATGAATTCCCTTCAAATATTTCCGAAAGACTTTTTGCACTTTTAGTTTTTTCAGGATTATAATTCAAGACACGTATGTTCTTTAATTCAAGTTCAATCTCTCTTTCCTTCCCAAAATCAACAGTATTATTAAAAAGACGTTCATCAATTAACGTTATTCTAGTTAAAGCTGATTCTTTTACTTTTAAACTAAATAATTTATCTTTCCATGTCTTGTATTTCCCATCATCATCTATACCTTGTTTTACAAGGGAATATAGTGTTATTGTAAAATTACCGCCTGATACAGTATCAGCATAAGCAAATTCCTTACATGTTGACAGATCATTTTGGGTATTTAGATGACGTTTAAAATATATTTGTCGATTCATGTCAAGAAGAGAGTCCCCTTCATACACATCTCCTCCAAATGTTAATTGAAAAGAGTCAATATCAAGCACTATATTCTCATCCAATCTTTTCAGCATTTCAATCTCTTTCCTGAATCTTCGGTTAAGAATGGATTTGAACTTGAATACAACCAAACTTGTCTCATCTGCTGCACTCAACACTTTTGTATTTTTTAAAAAGGAATTATATTCAGTATCATCAAATGTATCAGAAAAATATGTCCGAGTGAAGAAATCCACATAATTTCTATCAGAGGAATTGCTTTTTGTAGGTCTTTTCGCAAACTCAATAATATCTGCATAAATACTTAAACTCTTAGTAATCTGAGTGCTTTCAGAATCAAAGTTAGAAATATCTAATTTGTTAATAGGCAGAAACTCCGGCAGAGTAAACATAAGACCAAGATTTGCATTTTCTTTATTTTTAGATGCAATGCGCCCTTTACTAGTGATTGGAACAATTTTAAATCCATATTGATTGATTAATTTCAGTTTTTCTTTTCCACTTTTCTTTGAATGAATCAAATTTATAATATCAGCATATGTTTTATTTGGGTAATTATAAGCTCTCATCCAAACGGTAGAGAAAAGCATTTCTTTCAATCCTTTAGAAGATTTTTCAATTCCGTTATCCTTATCTAAAATACACAAATTAGCAAGTTGATCATTAATATTTTGGATTAGTGTTTTTGGCTTCTTGCTGTTATTTGATAATACTTTATTTGCGTTCTTTTTATTATCAAAAAGGATGAAATCCAATTTTGTTTTATCATGTGAATTTTGACGGATAGCAATAGTTATTATAAGTCCTTCTTCCTGAAAATCCTCTTGACAATATTTTGCTGAATTACGTATAAAATTTTCCAATACATTAAAAAAGGCATGGCAAGACATAGCCCCTCCAGGGAGAGCTAAATTAATTCCGGATAATATATTTTTTATCTTTTCTTCTTGCTCAATAGTTGGTATACCATTAGTGGCTTCATCCTTATTGATTGCTGTTCCTGTAAATAATTCATATTTATTTCCGTTCCATAACATTGTCTGTAATTTAAGAGACATATGTCCCCCATCTGCATTGATAATATTATCGAAAATATTTGAACGGGAAAAATTTTCTGACAGAATTAAATTAGACAATAAAAAATTCGTCGTTCTTCTTGGCTTATCTTCATCTTTGTTAAAATGCCTCTTTGAGAAATCATCTATTGTCAGTTCATCATATATCTGTGATTTGAAATTCACAGAGCCATATGGATATTTATCATTGGAAATAATTGTAGCCAAATAATCCATACGAGTCTGCATATAGGCTAAAACCTTTGCTGCACCTCTTATATCAGGTCCTTTCTCACCACTCTTATTTGCTAGTACATCAAGATGTGCCTTTGTATAATATAGATAATGGCTGCCAAGATTATGACTCATATTTCTTGACATAATTGCAGACACTGCTGATTTTATTGATTCTTTTTGAATCCGTTCTTTTTGGATCCTAATAATTTTTTTTAGTTTTTCTTGAAGTATTGCCTGTAAAATAGCCTTCAATTGATTATGTCCTGGTTTAGTTTTATCCTGAATTGTGTTATCTGACCCAAATATGATTACAAAATTAGAAAAATCAAAATGTTCATTTTGCTTTATTAATAGTAATATAACACTTACATATTGAACATTATATATACTGCATATAATATCTGTGAAAATCTGTTGATATTCCCAAAACAGTTCCCTTTTGCTATTATTGCATTTTTTTTCTTTTGGCAATACAATTTTATCAAATGTATCAAAAAAATCACAAACTTCCTTTTCCCGATTTGAACTAATTTGTTCTGCTTTTTCCAAAGAACACAAGCTATTTTGAGGGATTCTCCTATTATTACTTATAACAGACCTCCCTGTAAATGGGAACATGCATATACTATATAAAATATTTGTATCAATTTGCTTTAAGACAAAATCATCATTTATTGATTTATATCCTTTATCTTTATAATAATCCATCAAAAGATTTATAGGATTCTGTTGTATAAATTTTTCTTGAAATAATTCACTTATTTTTTCATGAAGCCCTCCTTCACCTTGGAGGCAAAAACTATTTTTTTTATCAGGAATCCATTTGTTGTTGTCTTGAATACTGCCACAATCAAATCTCACAATCCCTAGTCCTTCTAGCAATGGACCATAATTTATTGATTCATTAAATGAAATTGATGTTCTTTCTTGCATAACAATTCACTTATTCATAATTTTTAACCACTCCGTTTGAATAGCATAAAATCGCGTATTCAATAATCTGATTTCCTAGTTCATCATACATTATTCGCCCTGTAATTCCATTAACTTCATTCTTATGATAATAGTCTATAATCATTTCTTTTTCATATCCTGTCTTTTGTAAATTATTGAGCACATACATAAGATCATAAGCGAATGCTCCAAATACATATGGCTTCTTATTATACTTCTGTCTATATTCTTTTACGAAATTCACAAAACTACTCTTAAGGATAAATTCCATACCAACAAATGGAACATCATTCAACAAACCGCCTATCATGTCATTTTCATCATAAAAATCGACACAATTCAAATCCAATATAATGTTCTTTACTTGATTGTCATATAAATCAGTTAAAATGTTTTTATAATTCATTGATAAAGACTGAACTACAACTAAGTCAGGGTTTTCATTTTTTGTTTTTAAGGCCAAATTTTTATAATCTTTACAGCTTTGTTCGTGAGGGATATCTATTACATCAATTCCTTTAGATTTCAATATTGGATTCACAATCTTTTTATATGCTAATTCTGCATCAGGGTATAAATGTCTAAAATATACAATTTTTTTTGCTTTGGAGTTCTCTGCGTATGATATAAATTGCATAGCCTCATAATCGGATGATGGGAACTGCTTAATCACATTACTATGTTGAGTTATTTCTGGGCTAAATGCAAACACAAAATGTAAAATACTCTTTTTTTCGCATATTGGGTTGATTGCTTCTGATACTGGTGGTAAAAAACTCACAATAACATCGCAATGTTTAGTTGATATCAAATTGTTAACTATTGACACTGCAGTTTTTGTATCTCCTCTTGAATCTTCAAAAAATAATACAACTTTACTGGTGTCCTGATTCATTAACATTGCATTTTTCAGCATTTCTCCCATAAATGCAATATCTCCTGTCAAAGGCAGCAGAACTCCTACTCTTACTTTGCCTTGTTCTGTTTTTGAAGGTGTACAAGAGCAAAGAAAACTAATTATAACAAAAAATAAAAAAACAACTTTTTTCATAATTACAAATTTATTTATTAAACATTTTTCTTTCAATCTCTTCAATATTTTGATTAGTAAAAATTTGCATTATTCGTCCATGAGACAATAAGGCACACCGATTGCAAAAAGTTATCGCTTTTGCTATATTTTGCTCGATAAGCAGAGTGGATATTCCTAATCTTTCTTTCGCCAATGTAAGCATCCTGTACATCTCATCAACAGCTTTCGGAGACAATCCCGCACTTGGCTCGTCCAGCACCACAAGCTGTGGCTGCTGGGCTAATGTCATTGCCAATGCCAACTGGTGGCGTTCGCCACCACTTAATTGATCCGCCATACGGTAACGTAGTTCACTCTTTGGCCGTTGCAACAATGGAATAAACTCCGTAAGCGTATCCATCACCTGGCAATCTTTTGTATTAAAAGCCAATTGCAGATTATCCCATACACTCATCGTTCGGAAGACTTTCCCTCCCTGCTGCATAATCACAATTCCCTGCTGAGACAAGCCGCTGGCTGGCATATCCATGACAGAAACACCTTTATATAGAATCTCCCCTTGCCGAATGGGAATAAGATTCACAATCGCCTTACCTAAGGTAGACTTACCAGAGCCGTTCAACCCTATAATTCCTACTGTTTCGCCTATCTCTATCGCCAGATTTACATCTTGCAAGATATCGACTCCAGGTAGATACCCACCTCTCAGGCATTTTATCTCCAGTATTGCATTCATAGTCCTAAATAACTGTTACGTACTTCCTTGTCGTCAAGCACATCGACTGTCGGGCCAACTTTCGCAATAATCCCATCGTCAAGATAGGCACATATATCGGCAATACTACGAACAAAATGCATATTGTGCTCAATCAAAAGAACCGTGAGTCCTTCTGCCACCATCTCACGGATAATTCCTTTTATCGTATCAATATAGACGGGATTGACTCCTGCCGTAGGTTCATCTAAAAGCAACAATTTGGTATTGGTGTTCATCAGTATACGAGCGATGGCAATCAATCGTTGCTCTCCATGAGAAAAAGAAGATGCCTTATGATTGAGCATTTGCAGATATTTGCAATCCTCACCAAACAGCCGTTTCAAAATTTCGATGGCTTGCTGTTCTTTCTGATATTCCTGTTCCTTCACTCGCTTAGGATGGAACAATGAAGAAAATGGAAACTCTCCTGTAGTATCTGAAGAGGCTACTTTCATATTTTCCATCAGTGTCAAGTCCCCCATCAGCTGACATCCTTGGAACAAACGGCCGATACCTTTGCGGGCAATCTTATATGAAGTTGTATGAGATATATCACGGCCTTCAAACCACACCTTTCCAGTATAGTCGCCCTGGAATCCCGATATAATATTGAACAACGTTGTTTTACCAGTTCCGTTGCCGCCAACTAAAGCGGTTATCTTCCCTCGCTTTACATGAAGATTCACCCCATTCAGCAGGTTTAACACCTCGCTATGGGTATTCGTAAAACTGAGTTTTATATCATCAAGTGTCAATATCATACTCGATAACTATTTTCGCCCCAAAATCCTTGGGGACGTGTGAACATAACAGCGATTAAAGCCAAGCCATAAATAATCTGGCGCATATTGGCTGCTATCGCATCAGGCATACCAACAAACCGCAATAGCTCTGGCAACAATACGACAAACAACGCTCCTATGATGGGACCTTTTATATTTCCTATTCCCCCAAGGAATAGTGCCGTTATAATAAATATACTTTCATCAAGGGTGAAACTTGTAGGATCAATATAGCTTACATAAGAAGCATATACCAGTCCTGCTAATCCAGAAAATGCTGCAGATAGGAAAAATGTGAGAACTTTAAACTTGACAGTATTACGTCCTAAAGCATTCACTGACGATTCATCATACCGTATCGCTTTTAACACTCTTCCAAAAGGAGAATATTTAATTTTCTTGAATAAAAGTGCCACGGCAACTGCTAAAACCACTGATAATACGGCATATTCCCAAATAGCATCGAGGGATAGCGTACCAAACAGTTTTATTGATGGAATTCCGGGTATTCCATAGGGACCATTTGTGACATCGGTCCAGTTATACAAGATGGTATATACAATCATCTGAAATCCGAGTGTTGCCAAAATAAAATAATCGTCTTTCAATTTGACGGACGCCAACGAAATGATAAGGCTGAATGCCCCCGTCACAATCATCACGATGGCTGCTATAATCAAAAATGGAAGATTGTACTGCATCAAAAAAAACGTGCCAATGTAGGCTCCAATTCCATAAAATGCCGCTTGACACATTGTCAATAGATTAGCCATGCCAATTGGTAAATTTGCACTCAACACCAACATGATGTAAATGGCAAACATAATGATTATATGTAAAATATAGTCCATTATACCGTACGTTGTTTATAACCTGCTATACCTTGCGGGCGCAAAAATAGCAACAGCAGTAAGACAATAAAAGTTATGGCATTCTGCCAATTAGAGGCAAACAGATAGACTACTAAGGACTGTAAAACGCCTAACGTGAGACCACCGATCAGGCAGGTGCTAAAACGTCCAATACCACCTACAATCATTGCCACCATAGCGTTAATCAGCACATTCATTCCCATATATGGATCCAGCCCAACGTCGTATACAGTAAGACAACTGGCCAATGCGATAATAGCCCCACTCAACAGGAAAACCATAGTTCGTGTCCTGTTGATGTTATAGCCAAGTGTTTCATATAATATATCATCTGCGCTCAAAGCCTGCAACTGCAATCCATATTTTGTTTTACGTAATAAAATAAGAAGAACAGCAACAGCCCCCCCACCGATTATTAACTGATACATCTGAGATGTGGTGAGAATAATGCCCCTAAACGTAAATGTGGACTGAATGGCATTATTAATCACTTTTGTTTCATTGCCAAAAAACATAGCTATAAGATTGACCAAGATTGTCATCATACCTATGGATGCAATCATTGCAACATTTAAAGTGGCATTGCGACGTTTTAATGGGCGATAAACACTTATTTCCATACCAACACTGACGGCCATCGCAACGATAATAGCGACAAGGCTTGACAAAAATACAGGTAACCCAAATTCAACTGAAAATAAGTAAAAAGCATACGCAGCCACCACATAAATTGCGGCTACTGAAATATGGAATATGCGTGTAGCATTATACACCGCTGCAAAGCCTATCGCAAGTAAGGAGTATAATACACCTGTTATTAATCCATTGATGATAAACTGCCAAATCATTTTAAGTATTATATGTGCAAAGGTACAAATATTTTTTCAATTAAGAATGTAAATTCTTGTTATTAACTTTTTTTCAATATAGAATTAGGCTTTTAATTTGGCAATTAGAAAGATTAACTATATAAAATTTGACCTCAATGAGCAATTATGTATACGGATAGGAATAAGAAATTAATTAAATTACATTTAAATTAATTGATATAATAGTTTCTATTTTCCCTAACTCCCCGACGGCTGGCATAGCGTAGTAATAGGCTTTCATTGATGGTATATAACGACAATGCATTGCGAAAGATGTAGGTACCTTCTGCTTCCTGTAAGTAGAAAAATCTGGGTCTTTCTACAGATCCACTAACAGTTTTTCCAATGTCGGCACCAATACCCATCACTTTTTTTGTACAGGTGATTCAGTAATCAGAGGCTTCACAAAAATGGTAAGTTGCGATAAGTCGATATAATTATATATAAGATTGTGTGTAGGACGAATGCTACTCGACCACGTGATTGAATACAACTGCTGTGGCTTCCCTTTCTGTCTCGACATAGGTGATAGCGTTCGCAGCAAGGTGATGTTGTAGAGGGCTGATAGCACTGCCATTATAGATACAAAAATGGGATAACGGCCAGTTTTGTTCCAGTCCTTTATGAAGGCTATGCTCTTCGTCTGTGGGTTTTATGATAAATTGCTGTTTGACGATTTAGCATATTGACATAACCAACGCGGCGTAATTGCCCTGCCTCTGTCAATTTCATCAAATACTATGAAATGATCTTCGGGAAAATGCTCGCTTCCTCGTCAAGATATGTATACAAATCTTGTAGCCCAAAATAAGGATGCAATACTGCATAATTCATGATGCTCTGACTATAACTCTTTAAATGATTTATTTGGTATAAAGATACAAAAATTCGACAATATTTTTGTTTATTGCCGAGATTTTGCGTATGATAGAGAATATTTGATGTGGTTTATCATTCCCTTACAAGGAAATCCTTACAATAGTTATTCAATTATCGGTGATACCAGCACTATTGAATTGTATCGGCTTCCATAGATCGGAAGCCGATTTTCTGTTCCTATATGTATTTTTGATGAGAACGCCAATCGCCACATTTCTTAAGTCTGTCGCGTGTCATTCGTTTCTGGCGGCAAAGGTAAGGGCACGGGCTTACCGGCTCTCCAAGTTTTTCACAAAAAATCTCCACGCTCATACTGAGGTAGTATTTTTCGCAAAAATCTTGTATAGCCGACCTCGTATCCTTGGTAAAGCCACCGAAACGACCACAGCGACAGGACAGACGCAAAAAATGGCAAGTTCAGCGGAACTACATATAGGCCAGGGGAAAGAAACTCACTCCCTCCAGCTTATGGAAACCGCAATATCATACAAGCCGAAACAAAGTATTAATAACTCATAAAATTTATAGATTATGACAGCAAGACGTAACAAGACCATTTCGCAGCAATGCAGGTATTACGAGGTGCAGAACATCTTCGAGTATATGGCCGAGACTTACATTAACGGCAACCATGCTCAGTTCGCCAAGATGTTCAAGGAACTGGACGATGCCGGTAGGACGGACTTTGTAGATTGGATGTACTTTGAGGTTGGCTCTCAATACCACATTGACATGGTTAAAAGAATGATAAGCAACAAGTGAACAGATAACAATCAAAAGTAATGACTATGAAAGGAACAGAGCGTTTCAAGCAAGTAATCCAGAACTATCTGGAGCAGAGAGCAGCAGAGGATAAACTCTTTGCAGAAAAGTATCACGCAGTTGGCAGGAGTATTGACGACATCGTGACTTATATCCTCAACCAAGTGAAAAAGAGCGAGTGTATGGGATTTGATGATGATGAAATTTTCTCAATGGCAATCCATGCAGCCGAGGAGCACGATTTAAAGGTCGGCAAACCTATCGAGTGTGATGTGCGTGTAAACCACGTTGTAGAACTCACGGAGGAAGAGAAGCAGGAGGCACGTCGTAATGCCGTCCGTAGACTGGAGAGTGAGACCTACAACCGCATCGCCAATCGCAACAAGCCATCGAAAAAAGCGGTACAAGGCACCAATATTCAACAACCAACTCTATTTGATTTTTGACCTATGAAACCAAGAACACAATATCAGCAGATGGTGTGCAAGTCTGACAAGGGCTTGCCATCCATCGGCAAACGAGCAATGAAATGGGCAGTTGAAGAACTTACCGAGCATTATGCCTACCATAACCCTAACTCCCTACGATACAACTGCATGGACTGTGGGCACCAGTGGAACATTACGGATAGTGGGAAAAGTGGGCTTCACCTTGTGTGCCCTTGTTGTGGGAGGACACTGAAAGTCAAAAATACTTATGACCGCACCTTGCATCAGTCTGCCTATTTTACGATACTTACCACAAGGGATGGGTTGCAGGTGCTTCGTGTAGCATTAGTGAAAACTGAACAACGCAAAGGAGAACGGGTGAGGATTTCTTGTCGAGAGATATGCCGTTATTATTTGGATGAGCAAGGCCGGTGTGCGGTCATCGGACTGAAGCGCACGATGGGACCATATCTTGACTGCTTCTCTTACTATGCGGGTATGGAACTCCGCTATGATAATGATGTCTATAGCCACCTTTCCACGTTCCCCCTCTATCCCAAAGCAAATTATATCCCCGAACTGGAGCGCAATGGATTCACAGGCGAATTCTATGAACTGGCACCGCTGACGATGTTCAAGGCAATACTCTCTGACCACCGCTATGAAACCCTTATTAAGTCAGGGCGGACAAGCCATTTCTGCCATTTTATCACACGCCCCGTTGACCTTGATGTTTGTTGGGACTCATATAAGACAGCCCTTCGTAACCACTATAGAATTGACAATATTGGCCTATGGTACGACCTCATTCGCATGCTCCGTAGCCAAGGCAAAGACATCCATAATCCGCATTATATCTGCCCAAAAAATCTTCAAACAGAACACGACCGACTGACAAGAAAGATTAATGAGCAGGCAGAACGTAAGCGCAAGGAAAAAGAAACGGCGATAGCAGCCAAAAACGAAGAGAAGTTTAAACAAATGAAAGGTAAGTTCTTCGGGTTGTCGTTCACGGATGGACTTATTAGTATAAAAGTATTGGAGAGTGTAGAGGAGCACCGCCAAGAGGGGGCGCACATGCATCACTGTGTTTTCAGCGCATCCTACTATCTCAATGAGGACAGTCTTATTTTCTCTGCGACTATCAACGGAGAGAGAGTTGAGACGGTGGAGTTTGACTTAAAACAGTTTAGGGTAGCGCAAAGCCGGGGCGTATGTAACAAGAACACCGAGTACCACGACCGCATCATCAGCCTTATGAACCGCAATGCCGACAGCATACGGCAGAGAATGAAAATAGCATAAGTTTAACCGAGGTGGGAGAGCATCAGCGACTCCCACCACATAATACGACAAAATGATGACTATACAAATTGAACATCAAATCTATGAATGGGACAGTGCTACGGCAGGAGTGTTCCTTAAGTTATGTAATTTATTGACCAGTGCCCAGAACCATGAGGAACTAGAATTAGCCCTCAAACAGACTCCTTTCAGAGAACAATTCAAAAACTATTTCTTGTGGGGGTGGGGTGCCAGGCATCTTTGGGTTGCGCAACGCTGCCCTTATAACAACGATGTAGTCAAAAAACGATTGCTAATAGTTGAATTTTGATTATTGGTGTCCGCAAACCGCTTCTCTGGAAAGGAGTATAGGCTGAAACTTTTGCTTGAGTTTCAGCCTTTTACTTTTTTATTTATCATAACAAAGATTCTGTGATGTCTATTTGCAAATAACACAATCTTTGTTATGATAAATAACAACTTTGGTGTATGTAACTGATATGTAACTAAAGAGGGAATTTTATTATTTGGCAAATTCTGGAAGCACTGATAAACAATAGATTACAGATGCCAGTTGCTATGTAACTAAATCGTTTGGCGTGGGCGTTCACTATATGATTTCCGCCTTGTCGTTGATGACCAGGTGTAGCTTCATGCCGTAGAACTATCCTATGGTGGACTTGCTATTTTCCACCCATCCCCGCATGGACTTGTGTGAGTGTATCTGCTTGATGTGATATACTTCCAGCGACGTGGAGTCAATGATGGGAAGCCTGTGCCCTGAGCAAGGGCACAGGTCTGTAGGAAAAGCAGCAGTATGCCGACCTGCGCCTGACGCCCCACGAAGCGGTTGTAGGACACGGTGTGCGGGAAGTTGCGATGCATATGATAGCAGACGTAGCCCAGGTAAAAGGACTTCAGATCACGGAAACGGTAAGCGTGGGACAGTACCAGGATGGTCATCACCTCGCTGTCAGAGAGGTGGCACGGACGGTCTGAGAGCACTTACTAAAAATGCTCACGGTACGTTGTTTCAGCTCGGAGGCAAGAAATTTACAGAATTCGTCAAGGGTACAAAAAATTTCTATTAAATTTGCAGGTGTCACAGGAGTGGATGTTTTATGTTGATTTCCAACAGTAAAGTTACTAGAAAACATCTCGCTGCTACAAATTATAAGGCACTTTTCTTATATCGAACTCACGTTATTTCTATATTTAAATGAACAACAAAGATACAAACAAAACATAAAAGCACAAAAAGTCTTGTGCGGATGGTTACAAAACCGCCATGAAATATGACTCATTAAAAAAGAAAGAAAAGAAGGAAAGAGAGTTACCGTTCTCACAAGGCACCTTGAGAGAACGGTGCAAAGGGGATGATAGCAGTATAATATACCATTAATAGATTCAAAATACTTCCATCAAAACCAATTAATGCTATCACAGCAAGCTCATAGCAATCAAATATTTTTTGTAAAGTTCAATTGTGATTTTATCAATTAATATTAGCACCGCGAACCGTAAGAAATAGTTTTCATATGCATAGTCTTTTTCAAATAATTTACTGAGGGTCGGCAAATTTTCTTGATATGATAGAAGATTATGGGCGCATCTATTTCGATGACGATATAATTTATCATATATGGTAAACAAGTCAAGGTCCGTACTAGCCTTCTTTTTAAAAAGCGATATGGTGTTATTTTTATCTGAGACAAAGAAATGATTAGGCTTTATTTTCTTTATGATTTTCTTGTAATTGTCATATTGACGGCTTTGCCACTTATGAAGGTTTGTATCTAAGACAATGCTATCTATTTCGGAAATCACAGATTGAACAATACTTGTTTTTTGTATGTTTGCTAACAAAGTAGTATTTTCATCAATTTTCTTTGTACAATCAATAATATCGTTTATTACTAGATTCTTCTCTTTATAATTAGAACATTCTCCTATAGGAGCCTGTTTAAAACGCTTATAACGATACTCATAATCATAAGTTGCAAGTTCCCAGCATATACATTTCATTTTCTGCTCTTGAAAACCTGTCATGCGAAGAAAAAGAGACTGCATGATATGCTCTGATATAGTAGCAGTCCCCATACCATCACCAACTCCAACACATGCCGTAACGGCTTCGTTCATGAGATTGGTAATCGGGGATAATATAAAGTCCTTATGCTTCATCTCGAATAATGTAATTATTGTAAATGTTGATCGATGCCTCCATTCGCATTCGCAAATATTTTAGCGCAGCAGGATTTCTCGAATGATATGGGTCACTCTTATATTCCTCAATTTTAGAACGGATATTCTCTTTAAGGCTTTCTATGTTGTTGTCATTAATAACAAACTCACGCTTACGAATTACAACATTATAAATCAGCCCCATAAAAAACAAGTCCATATTTATTATAGAACTATATACATTTTTGAGATCTAAAATCTCAATATAATGGACAAGTCTGTTTATCTCCACTGTATAGTTTTTACGAGGGAACAAGTTTTCAAAATTCCCAAATTTTTCCGAAGGGTTTTCACCGACAACAGAGTATATGTATTCCTCATAATATTCCTCCATCTTGAACCTAAAACCATAGGCGATAAAAGAAAAACGTTGAGTTATATGATACTGGGTAAGCAAGGACATATATCGTACAAAATCCATACGCCCAACACCTCCGTATTTTTTTGCATCTAATTTTACATCTTTAGCAAATGCCGGTTCAAAAAATCCAACCAGTTTATCATCAAGGAAATAGAGGGACTGGCGACTTTCCATTGGATGTAAAGGCTCGCCTTGGATGTTTATATTTCGAAAAACGGAAGAATAAAATTTCTTTTGTGAGTTGTTTACAGAGTTCTCTGGAACTAGATAGCAAAAACCCAGATAGTGAGTTTTTAAAAATTCTTCCGACAGGCGATGTCCTAATTCTTTGTAGTTACCATCTTTTAGATTCTGTTCTATTTCCTCTAGTGTGGTGCCTTTGTCTGTAAGAATTGAGAATCTCCATTCTAATATATTATCAAAGCCAGCTTCTTCCGGACTTATTATATCATCATTTTCATTTGCAAAATTGACTAAAGTTTTTGAAAATTTGTCTTTGTCTGGGAATATACCTAAGCATGCTAGCAGGAGACTAGTTAAACGCTGTTGACCATCGATAATCAAGTTTTGAACAGCTGTTCCTTTGGTATATGCCCCGATAGTTATAGGTGGAACGAATTCCTTCTTTTTGAACGTCTCAAGAAGAGTATTCACCTTGTTCTCATCCCATACAAAATACCTTTGATATTCAGGTAAAATAATACTCTTTTTAAGCATTAAATCTATCCAATGCTTAAGGGAGTATTCCCCATAATACACTCTATTCTCCATAATCTTTAATTTATTAATGACAATTTATAGATACCAAATAGTATGTTGCAAAGGTAATTATATTGACTCATATTGCACAAAAAATTTGTTTAAACTATGTTAAATTTTAGTTTTATCTCTTATCATAGTCTATGATTGATACCGGTCTTAATAAAAAACAGGCTTCCCACTATGGAATATGAACCTCCAATTCAAAAGGAACTACATTATAAGAAGCCAAAAGAGAACTATTCTCCGATAAGAAAGGCAAAACCGTTTATATATGATTGAAGCTGCTTTTTTGCATCAAACACATAAAAGTTAGACGGAAATAATAAAGCACCACAAGCCAATTGAATGTAGGTCTTGAATAAAATCATTAATCTTGGGTTATCTTTCATTATTAAGACATGATTCGCAATATGCTGAATTTCTTCTTTTATATAGGACTCTATGATAATATCAAAATTAGGGTATAGCCTCCTGGCTTGGGTTATAATATTCACTACTGCAGAATTGGAGTCCTCTTGTCCATAGTTTTCTGCTATATCTATGCTAACCCTCTCAAATGGAATATGGTATTGGTCGAAAAACCCTTTTATAGATAATCCTAATATGGTGGCATCAATTTCAGAATATTTAAATTTGCATAAAAATCTTTCTTCTATAATAGCATTGAACAACTCAACTTTGTTCCTAAAGAAGTAAAAAATAGCACCACGTGTTTTCCCAATAGAGTTTTCAATTTGCTCTATTGTAATCGCCTCCCAGCTATAAGTAAATAGCAATTTGTAAGTTCGAGACAATATTAATTCACGAGTATCTTTTTTCTTCTGCATAAAAGTATGGGAACCTTCACCTTCAACAAGCCATCGGGAGCGGCATAACGAGATGAAGTCCCATACTTATATGATATGAGCATATACAGTACAAACTCCACATCTGCCTCGTTACTTTCTTTTCCCGATTTTTGTTGAAGACAAATATGAACCCTTAATTTTGTGCAAAGATACAAAGAATAACTGGATTATTCGTTCTTTTTAACAGTCAATAACACAACACCATAAGAAAATCTTCCACTTTCCGGTACTAACAATAATATTTTCTCCCCATCAGTAAGAGGTTTAGTTCTTACCAGTTCATCTAATGCTGCAAAAATAGACACAGATCCAACATTGCCAACTGTTGTTAAATTAGTAAACCATCGTGATTCGTCTAGTTGTATATTTCTTCTCTGTATCTCCTCGTCTAATTTATGATAAAAGAACATTGATGAAATGTGAGGTATTATATAATTAATAGATTGGGGGGCGATGCGATGCTTATTAAAAGCATATTCAATTGCATCCACAAACAGTTTAATCGCATACTCGTTCAAAAGTTTAACATTTTGTTTGACACTCCAAATGGAGTTCGTTAATCTTTCTTCTTCACTATAATGCTTCCAACCCACTAAATCCCCTTGCTCATTGAGATCTCCACCCATATACATACAGGTAGGTTTGTTGTCAGCATAAGAAATTGTTTCAATCCAATCTATTCTCAAATTCACACCATTATTGGGAGTATTTTTGAGGAAGCAGCACGCAGCCCCATCCGAGAGCATAAACCGCAAGAAATCTTTTTCAAAAGCTATAATTGGATTCTTTTCTATTAATGCCTTAGCATTGTATTCTTCTTCAAATTGTCGAGAAAACAAAATGGGAGAGATAAGTTCAGAGGTAGAACATACTGCGTTTTGCGAATTTCCTGACAATATAGACATATAGGCAGTTTTTAACGCATTTATACTTGTTAAGCATACTCCAGAGAAAGAAAAAATCTCTAGTGGATGGTCAAATGTTTCTCCATGTACCATAGACGCATGAGAAGGCAAAAACTGGTCTGGCGAAGCAGTCCCGCATGATAATACTTGCACTTTTCCAAGCTCATCAGGAGTTAGCATCTTTTTGATGGATAACGCAGCTAACTGTGCACTTGTGTGGGTTATATGCTGATTTTTGTCCAAAGCATAATACCTACATTTTATGCCATTTTGCCTAAGAATAATACTCCGAATTCTTGAAGGTTTCCCTCCAATCATACCCAAAAAGTCTTCCATTTCATCATTCCCAACTGGTTCGTTTGGGAAATAAGATGATGTTTTTGTAATAAATACATTAGCCATATTAACATACTGTTTGTTATGTGGCTGCAAAATTACAAAATAATTAGCAAAAACAAACTATTTTTTTATCAAATCATAAAAGTTTTCCATTTGTTCTGCTAATTGATTGGTATTTAGTCCCTCAGAAAAGGAATCAATTAAAGTTAGTCCATAATATAAACCAACAAACTGTTTTGCACAACTAAGGACATCTATTTGAGGTCGAATCTCGCCGTTCTCTATACCTTTATGCAAAATAGAGACCCAT
The DNA here is from genome assembly GCA_022511075.1 of Prevotella sp. GTDB lineage: Bacteria > Bacteroidota > Bacteroidia > Bacteroidales > Bacteroidaceae > Prevotella. The sequence goes on along the minus strand of JAFLSE010000006.1, from coordinate 8,062 downwards.
TTACTTATATCATTATTAATATTATGCCTATACCAGCTATTTACATCTTGGAAGTGTGTACTGCCCTCAAGCACAAAGGACACATATGCCCTACTCGCATTATCCCTTGTTAATCCAGAAAGTAGTTCATATAATCCCTCCATAGTGAGTCTTACACCTGTGACGTACAAATCAATATACTCACGGACAGACACAATGTTAGAAACTGGGATCTTTTTAGTAATATTTTGGCAGTCTATAACAAAATGCTGTATTACCTCATGAAACAAGTCTTTCTTATCTTTTGCATAATAGAATATCGCCCCTCTAGTTAAGCCTGATTCTTTTTCTATATCACTTAAGGATGCGCCCTCAAATTGCTTTGTTAGAAAAAGCTTAAATGCTGCTTTGTACAATTGTTCTTTTTTGCTTTTACGCATAATTATTTTTAATTTGGGCACAAAAATACATAAAAAATTTTATATTCCAAAGAAAATTTGTAATTTTGTAAAACATACCGATAAGTTCGGTATAGGCATGGATTTTGGCACATCAACAAAAAGGGAGCATTTTAATAACGTGTGCCAAGTCCATGCCGTTTTTAAAAAAATATATACAACGATTATAAAACGCAAGCAGCAATGCGTATATATGTAGCAAAACTGCAAAAAACTTTAATTGATGTTAAAACACGGCATTGCTAGAATATAGTTTTAAATACTGATTAGTATCTTTGCAAAATAAATTAGCTTATATATGGCAGACAAATCAATAATGGTATGAAAATAAGGATATACAAAAATGTTCAACTTGTTCTGATTATCAGCAGGAAAATGGTATCAGATTCTCATAAAAAGCGAGAATCGTTCTATTCCCGTATACTTCAAAACACATATGTCTAATATTAATATCAAAAAGTCAAAATATGTCAAAAGCAATTCTATCTTTGGAAAAATTTAAGGCTGGCCAAAATATCAGTTGGGCTGCCAGTTCACAGTGCATGAACATCTTTGCAATTCTTTTTTTGCGTGGCTGATTGAAAAAATAACGTTTCAGTGGGTTGCAAAAAATGACTAACAAAGTTAGAGAAAACCAATAAAAATAAACCACAACATTAGAGACATTATGAATACTCGGAATCTCATAAAAAATAGTTCAAAATATCTGAAAAAAATCAAGACCAACATTATTGGTTTTGATTACCTGCTGTATGACGGCCTTGACCTAACTAATGATCATACAGTCATAGTTATACAGGGCGACAAAACTACTGAGAGAACATTATTTGGACTTCAATTATTATATGGTATTGGACAATCACTTCCTGGAACACACTTGCACTATTTTTCTAATTATCAATCTGAAGATGTCATAAATGATCTTTTGCTAGATAGCATTATTTCATCTTGTATAAGAAGGATGACAGAGATGTATGTAAGTAATAGTAATTGGGCTCAGCTATCAAATGGGGTTTCTTCCGTTTTTTTTGATAAAAGTGAAATCTTATGCCAACAAACATCACATGAATTTTATGAAAAATTACCCGTTTCAGATATTCTGCATAAAACAGATGAGTTGATCTGTGAAGAGGCTATTTACTATAGCAATAGAACGAACTCGCTTCACTTTAGATCGTATTTATCTTCTACGAATAGTGATATTAGGAACCCTCTAGAGGGATATGTGAAAACAGAAAAAGATAATATTTTGTTTGCAAGAAAGTATGACCACATATCAGAATACTTTGCAAATAAGGATGAGGATAAGGAAAAAATACACCAACTAGGAGAATTCTTATCATATAAGTTTGTGAATGTAGGCATACAGCATCTGGACTGTTTACCTTGGAAGAATGATGAGTCTTATATTAAGGAGAATAATACCTGTGTCACAGCTATTGACATGGCTCCTTTTAAAAGGTGCTGTGACGTGAATTCCATATGCCATGAAAATAAACAACTCCTATCTAATATCGAAGAATTTAGAAAACACAAAAATCATCATGAAGTTCTGATATTAATTGTTCCTGAAACTATGGATATTCCAGAACATTTGGTTGATATTTATATAAAGATGGAAAGTCGATTGATATTTAATTATCAAGTGAATTTCCTATCTATCAGGAAGTCACGGACCCAAACATGTGCAATTGGGTGGCATCAGTACAAACGCCGCGATCACGGAATTGAGGTTTATCCGAGCATACATAATTACTTCTCCCAGAGAAGGTATCTCCAAAGGGCAATGGTATATACTCATTCAGATGTAATAACAGATACATATCAACAATATTTGGACAGGAACCGTTATTATGATAAAAAAGATATTTCTTTCAAAGACTTTGAAAAAGATAGGGAACAAATGAAAGACGACTATTTCAAAGCTTTGTATCCAAAATATGATATAAGCCTTGATTGTATAGATATTCTTGGGCGTATTTTTTTATCGGATAAAAGATGTGACAAAGAACAGAGCTCACCAGATTCTAACCCCAATGATGTTAATAATCTTATATATGGGTATCGAGGGGGAGTAACTGCAATTATTGGAGAGTCTAATACATATAAACGATTTGTAACATTCGGTAGTGCATTTAGCTCATCTGTCAACCAAGAGCACACTTTGTTTTTATTGCTGAATAAAGAAGATAACATGATTAGACGCCGCTTGGCCTGCCCCGCTCGCGTAAAGAAAAACAAAGCATGTGAAGAGTGCAAGAAATGCTATTCATATATGCATTTCATGAATATTTCAATGGGCAATATAACTCCTGACGAACTAATATTTTTCTTGCAAAGCCAATTAGAAGTTTGCTTCCGAGATGGTAAAAAAATCAAACGTGTAATAATGGATGATTTAGAAATCATTGATTTCTGCTTCCCTTTCTTGAAAAAGAGTCAATTATTTTTGTCAGCACTAGCGGCTGTTTGTCGTGAAAAGAATATTTCACTTTACATTCTTTGTGATAAAGAAAGTTTGTTAGTTAGAGAGCTCAGAGCTGTAGCAGACAATATTATTTGCATGGGAAGAGATGGGAAAGGGAAATTGTTAATGTACATTGAAAAATTTGCGGGTTACAATAACACACCAAGTAAAATATATTGTGGCAAGGTATCTTCGGTAAAAGATCTGTTTCTTTGCTATGATATGATGGATAGTCAGGAGCATACTTATTCCTATTATTCTTTTAGTTCTAAAGAGATAGATGATTACATGGTTAATACTATGGAAGATTTTTGGCATAAAAACCTAAACAATAAATAAAAAAATATCATGTTCAAGAATGTTAAGATTTTCTTTAAAGCACAAACTTCAAATATATTGGTAACAATAATTGGAGGCTTAGTTCCATTATTCATCAATGAAATATGGAGACAATGGAATAATGATAAACATATTAGTTTCTTTTTAAGCGACAAAGATAATTATATGCTTCAAAGTATCTTCATTATTATTACAGTATATGTCCTGATTAAAATAAGAAAAAGAATAATGTTCAATCTTGAAGATTCCGAGGAACAGATAAAACAGTATATGAAGAAAAATTGTGGCCTTAAAATATACGATCGAGAAACTACTATTGACACTGCTTTTAAGACGGTCCGCGGCACTGCTTCTCAATTTTTTTATGCATGGCTAATTGTATGGGTAGTATGGCTTATTTGTTATGTCGGGGAATTAATAATGTCATATTGCATAGAACAGCCCTCTCCTATTTGTGAATATTGTGGTGCCGAATTAATAGCATCAGTCTGCTCGTCTTGTGCCAATTATACTTGGCAAGGAGTCGGCTGTAAGATGGCAATTACGACTTACGAACAAATATGCGATTTTTTGAATTCTTCTGCAATGTTTGCCATATACATAATATTATCGAGTGTTACCGTTAATTATAAGAAAAGGATAAAAAATGACTATACTTATCTAGAATCTATATTTATATGGACTATTTTATTGATTATTTTCATTTCTGGTATCATTATTGAGAATTGTAATCCACAATCTGTAATGGCTCGTGTGATGCCATTTTATATCAGTATCGTATCAACAATTACTTTTGTTCTAATGCTAGGAAAGTTGAATAGTTCATATCTTAAAATTCCTTCTTTTTTTATGTTTGTTTTATACATTTATGCCATAATACAAGCATATATTCCTTTTAAAGGAGTAGTTGATAATAGCAATTTGTGGATTAATCAATATTTGATATTTTTTATTCCGTATATTACATTATCTGGGAAAATTATACTTATGCTTACAATCTGTTGGATTGCTGTACAAAGACGTTTCATTTTTTATATAATACATAGGAGTACAACTATTGACAGGACGGAGGAACTTCTTAGTGAATTAAACAAAGAACAGGTTAGCTTTTAATTAAAGAAAGAGAACGCAGTGCCCCCTCCTTGAGATTTATCTGGAATTACATAATAAAACATATACGATGAAGAATTATAGATTATCTAATGGGCTATTGGAATCGGCAAAGATTTGTGGCAATCTTTGTTTTGGTGTTGCCTCTATTGGTTTAGTAATTATATTATGGTTATTATTGGAGCAAGATGGAAATCTCAATTTGATGCCAAACTTTGGAGATATATTAGGAATATTGGGGTCATCAACTATACTCTTTATTGGCTATTTAATAATTACACATTACTTTCCTCCCAATATAAAAAAGGCATTCAGTACGTTGTCAAATATATTCCTCAGAAAATAAACACTTTTCACAAGCAACGATTATTAGGACGGATTAAACATAAAGAAAATACATTCTCCTTATTTTCTAATTTTACGGAAATTCAGATTGACATGATTTCCTCTAGTGATAATGTATTATCACTTAATGGTTTAGTAGGGAAAATGAATAGAGAAGAAATTTCGACTAATGTTTCTGATTGTCAAATCAAAAGTTTTATAGAAAAAATTTATCAATGGCGTAGCCAATTTGACACGATAAATGGTCGAAAGTATCATCTATTAGACGAAGAAGATGTCGATAATTACAATAAAATCTTTACTATAGACAATATTCGCCATTATATTGAAGAAGTTAATTCTGAAATCTTAAAAAGTGATAATACATTCAATTTTATAGCAGATCAATATGGAGTCTTCTCTGCAAAATACGAAAAAGGTTCAACCTTAATTTTGTCAGTTTATAAAACGAATTATTTCACTTTTAGAGTGATGAATAAACTATACAAAGATACTCCTGTTCTACACAAAATATCTCAAAAAATATGTTCTCGTAGAAACAACAAAGTATTAAACGAAGGCTTCCTTTTGTTATTTCCATTTTTTGCTTCTCTGGGAACTAATATAATTATCGAATTTGTTTCTGCCAATAGAGGGAAGGGATTCCTAATCCAAAAAAGAAGTCCTAAGTCTTTTGGAAACACTTCCCAATATCATATTTCTGTTAATGAAACATTCTCATTTACTGATATAGACGAAACTATTCCAAAATTGTCTAAATGTATCCAACGTGGAATAGATGAAGAATTAGGGTTAGACTTGTCAAAAGAATTTAGTGACAAAAGAATTACCTATTTAGATCTATTCCTAAATCCAAGTAGAGGAAACTTAGGAATATCTGCTGTCTATAGGACAGACATTAATCCCAGTACGATAACTTACTATCCAGGAGTTGACAAAGTGATTGAGTCTTCCAAACATATATGTGTTTATGGAATAAAGAACTATTTTCAAATGGAGAACTTTATTTCTTTATACAATTGGATACCATATACGCCATATCTATTAAAGCAATATATTATTCACCAACAAGGAATTATAGAAAATCTTAAAACAATATGGGCTTTAGATACCCGTTGTAAATTAATTTTTACAGGAGTGCTTTTATATAGAATAGCAGTTATTATGATGTTACTAATATCTATATTTTATGGCATTATTATAAATAATTCTTTAGCTTCTTATATTTGTATTCCAATTATTGGATATTTTGAAAAAAAATTATGGTCAAAATGGAAAACTTACTGTAAAACAAGGAAATTGATGAGTGCAAACAAAGAGTTTGTATCTCTGGGGGAATTTCCTTATGCCAATGCCCTTCTTTACACAGGGAATAGAACTTTAGATGCGAAGGACATTGTAATTACTTTAAAAACATCTGTAAGTTTGTCCGCATCAAATGTTTCTTCAGCATTGAATGACAAACTAGTTTATGACTTCACAGATGCCCTTAATGGGCAATTTGCAAAGCAAGGGAAAGCATCAATATTATTGGAAAAGACAGAGGATGTTTCTTGGAGTAATATTAACATCGTTTCTTGTAAAACAGGAGTTAGAAGAGTATATTGTAACTCGGAGTATCCAACACTTATTTTGCAAGGATATCAATCTTCTCGTCATAAAGGAAAGTCTTTATATGTAAGAGAATATGGGATAGAAAGTTTGTGTAATAAAACACGCATCTATTACATACAAAAAAAAGATGTCATACAATTTGGCTATAATCATGCTTTTTCCTCTATTTTTCGAATCGTTGGGGGGACAAAAATACCTCTTAATGATCATCTTAATAAACAGAGTTGCTATTTAGGCGTTTCTAAAAGTGCTAATGTTAGTTCATTTGCAGTTCAGGTATTAAGCAAACATGGGTTCAATTATTTCTGTCATCTTGAAGTATCAGAAGAGGCAAGCGGAATAGACCTCTTTGATATTTATCAGCGCCAGACGTCAAACGAAGATTCTATCATAATCTCTGCAAAAAAAACGTGTCTTTACCAATAGACGTTACCGAATCTGGAATTGTAATTATTTTGAGGTCAGCGCAACCTCTAAAAGTTCTATCATCTATAAGTGATATAGAATAGGGAATGGTAATGTTATTGAGAGCTGAACACTCCTCAAAAGCACCTTTACCAATCGATACTACGGAATTGGGAATGGTAATACCTTTGAGTACAGTACAATTGATAAAAGCATGATCACAAATAACTTCTATCCCCTCTAATATCATATAGTTTATAATTTTTTGGTTAGTACACCGAAGCAGACGTTTTCTATCTTGGCTATATTCTACTCCATATTCATCTACCCAAGCATTTGCCAAATCCTCACTTGTCACTTTTGTAGACAATCGCTCTTGGGGATTCTCAACACTAAACAACACAAAAGAAACATTAGCGAGGTTCTTTGCGGAATGACACAGCAAAAACAAACTTGCAAGCCTATTTAACTCTGTATCTTCCGACGGAAAGACAGCCTTTAACAACTGGCAATTAGCAATATCCGCATAATCGTTTGCAGAAAAGAGTAAACGGTCTGATGCACCATATTCATCGAGATATTCAGGGTGCATTGCAATCAATTTCAGCGAAAGAAGAATTGATATTACCGAAAAATCATCAATGCGCTCGTTAAAATCATCTTCAGTGCGCTGTGGATGACGGAAATCAGGACTGCCTATCTCGCGAGCCGTCTGTCCTTGCATAGCAGGAATAAACATTCCGTCGTAGTCAACAAGCACAAGCGAGCCGTCGTTGCGCACAAGAATATTATCTGGCTTCAAATCACCGTGGGCAAAAGGCTGCGGCATTAGCCACATAGCCAACTGGCTGAAATTATATGCAAGCATTTCTAGTGCATATTTGTCGGTAATATGCTCACGCAGATATTTGTCCAGTGTTACACCTTCCACCCAATCCATAAGTAGTACAGGAAACTCCGTTTCTTTCGTCTGTTCACTATCCACGAACAACTCTCTCTCAATATATCGGAAAGATACCAAATAAGGAGAAGATACGTTGTTCAATTCCTCCTCAATCAACTTATAACTCTCTGCACGTCCAGCCTGCTCACGGTGAAAACAACGTACGGCATATAACTTACCGCTCTGCACATCTTGCATCTTGAACACAACGGCAAAGTTTCCGCTACTCATCACTGGATTGCCGTCACTATCAAGCACAGGACGCAGATAGTTAAGTTCCTCAAAGTTGTCTTCCGCCAACTTTATTGCTTCTACATATTCCGATATGAGTGGATAGTTCATTGTTATGAATGATTAGGTGTAGTTATATTATGTGCAAAGTTACAAAAAAAATCTGAAACA
>JAFLSE010000059.1 GCA_022511075.1 Prevotella sp. | reverse complement strand
TCCAGAGCCATTCAACCTCAAATACCTCGGCATAGGCAACGAAGAGAAAATCTCCCCCGAATTTGAGGAGCGTTTCAAGTATATATATAATAAGGTATTAGAGAAATACCCCGACATCATCATCGTAGGCACGGCGGGCCCCGGCTCACACAAAGGCAACCCCGACTTCGACAACGGCTGGCGTATTGCCGAGGAAATCGGTCTTCCAATCCTCGACGAACACTACTACGAGCCACGCGACTACTTCCTCAACAATCAGCAGAACTACGACTCCTATCCTCGCGACCGCAAGACCAAAGTCTATCTTGGCGAATACGCGGCAAAGGACAAGAAGATGCTTGATGCACTCTACGAAGCCCTCTATCTCTTAGGCATCGAACGTAACGGCGATGTGGTGACAATGACGAGTTACGCACCTCTCTTCGCCAAGAAGCACCACGAAAGTTGGAATCCCGACCTCATCTATTTCGACAACAGCCGTGTGTATCTCACCTGCAGTTACTACGTTCAGCAGATGTTCGGCACAACTTCGGGCGACTACTACTATGGCGATGTGGCAACATTTGCCGATGGCGACAAATATCAAGGCACATCAGCCGTTCTCAACACCGAGAAAGGCGAACTCTACATCAAAATCGTCAATGCCAGCGACCAGCCAAAGTCCGCTTCGATTGACCTCGCTCGCTTCAAGAAACTCCCCAAGACCGCCGAAGTCATCACCATCAGCGGACAGCCCGAACAGGAAAACAACTACGATGCTCAACCCATCGCACCCAAGACCAGCAGCCTGAAAGTCTCCAAACAAATGACATTCACTGCCGAGCCTTATTCCTGCTCGTCAATCAAGATAAAACTCTGATACAAACCAATAACCATTCCATACAAAAACGCTTTGCACTCACCATGCAAAGCGTTTTTCTTTTGCCTACCCCGCCGTCCGCTTCCTTAAAATATAAGTTTAATTTTATAAAATATAACTTATATTTATATAAACATAACCTATATTTTATAAAACATAAGTTATATTTTAAGAACACCCACGGCTAAAATCCATCCTCAGCAACCTTTTCATAATGAAACAGGGCATGGCGGACACGGCATATCAATGAATAATCACCATTGTTGCCCCAAACCCGTACTGCTGAAACGATGCGTCCTGATATTCGCAGGTCTTGAAAGAATGTTTCAGTTCGTCGGTTATCGCCTTCCGCAACACGCCCTCGCCCTTGCCGTGAATGAACACAATTCTGCGACCCTTCTCGTGCAGATGCTCCTTCATCGTCTTCCGAAACACCTCCATCTGATAGTCCTTGATGTCGCTCTTCGACATTCCAGCCGTAGTGTCCAGCAGTTCGTGTGCGTGCAAATCAATCTCAATTATATCGTTCTTCTCCTTCTTATGCTCCATCCGTGCCTTAGCCCTCTCCTTCTCCTTCGCCGCCTTAGCATCCTCAAGCCTTGCCAAACGCATCTCAAGTCGCCTGATGGCAATCTCCAGACGAGTAACCCTCGCCTCCAAATTCTCATCAACAGCATCATCCTCGCTGGCTGCCGTTTTCTCTTTCAGATACTGCTTGCCGCTTATGCTGCTCGAGGTCTCTCCTCCACCATCTGCCCTGTTTTTCACAGGCTCAGCCCCATATTCCACCCTCGGCACAGGCTTCTTCTTCGTCTCCGCCACACTGCTCTCCACCACAACCACCTCGCTCGCCATCATCGGGATGTCAAACCCGTCCTCATCCTCCACCAGCACCACACCATTCGGACGGAACGCCGTAATCCTGCCCCCGCCCACATCATTCAGAAATCTAACTTTATCACCTATATTCATATTCGCAATTTTTTTGTTTGCAAAGATAAGACAAAATCCGCCCCCAAATCCATACTTTCAACACTTTTTCACTCAATTATCACATTTTTCCCATCCTAATCATTGCCGTTTTCTCATTTTTCCATATCTTTGCCCTGTTTTTGGAACTCTCTTTGCATCTTTTATAGGTCTTAGAGCGACAGCCAAAGCCAAGAAGGCGTAATTGCTTTTGTCCTTTGTACAAAAGTCTGGAAAACTGAATGTGAGGACAGAGTAACTTTACGCCCATCTTGTGTAATTGATATTCCTTCTGTTTAAGCATCCCATGCTTAATCGGATATATCATACATGAGCATGGGGTGTTAAGTTTCTGTTTATTCACATGAGGGTGTTTCCAGAGCCTTGTACAAGATAAACGGTTATAATCTCTATGCTTTTCTTGTATATAAATAAATTGTATTGTAGCATTTTAAAAGTTAGTTTTGGAAGAAAAGAAAGATATAAATACTGATTTGGCGGCTCAATCAGGTGCAGCTTCAGAGACTGTAGATCGTTATGGTTCTGCAATTAAGGAACATCATGTTGCTTATTCTGGGGAAGATAGAGAGTTTGGCAGAACTTTGAAAAGAGGTTTAAAAAAGACTTCTCAAAGTAAAGTTAGTTCTGAATATAAAAAACAGAATCTTAAACAGCAAGCAGGATTTGCGGCTGAAGATAAATACACAGCGAGGCAAAATGCGGAAAAGATAATTAAAGGTTCAAAACAAAGGTATAGCAGAACAGATGATGTAGGTAAGGTAAATGATCAACTTTATGACCATATCCGTTTGGATGAAAATGGTGTTGAGATAATCGGTTCTGGAGAGCAGATGAAATTTGTAGGCAATAGCCCTGTCGATTGTCTTGCAAAACTGAAAAGTAGTAAATATCAAAAATATATTGATGCCGATGCTACATTAACTGTCCCTTCCGACTATTATAATGGAATAAAAACTGAAATAGACTGTCAAGTTGCTTCATTAAACAATCAACTTGATTATGCAAGAGAAAGAGGAAATACAGAGTTGACATCAGAACTTGAGAGAAAAATAGTAAAACTCCATAAGATTAAGAAGAACCTTAAAGATAGTGGCATAACAAATAAAGAGGCGTTAGAAGCCCGGTTTGCACCAAAACTGTCAACAGCAAAAGATATTGTAAAGTTGGGTCATAGAGCAGGTGTTGAACAGGCAAAAACTGGAGCAATTGTAGGTGGAGGAATATCTCTTATAAGAAATGTTGTTGGTGTGTGTAAGGGGGATATAACTCCAACGGATGCAGCAAAGAATGTTGTTACAGACACAGGAAAAGGAGCATTGATTGCATACGGGACAGCCTTTGCTGGTAGTGCTATAAAAGGTACAATGCAAAATGCTTCAAATTCAGTTCTGAGAGCAGTATCTAAGACAAATGCTCCAACTGTAATGGTCACATCTATATTAGATATTGGGAAATCAATAGTTCATTATACAAAAGGGGAGATAACAGGATTAGAATGTCTTGAAGAACTTGGAGAAAAAGGGACTGCCAATGTAAGTGCGGCATTATTTGCCACTATTGGTCAAGCGACTATCCCTGTACCTGTTGTTGGTGCAATGGTCGGTTCCATGATAGGATATGCTTTAAGTTCCGCATTTTATAGGCAACTAACATCTGCATTAAAAGAGGAGCAGTTGTCTTATGAAAGAAGACTAAAAGCGGAGAAAGAAAGCGAGGAAGCTATTGCTATGATGGAAGAATATTGGGCAGAAGCACAAATAATGCTTAAACAATATTTTTATGAATATAAATCATTGTTTGATAAGGCATTTCAAACTATGGATATAGCTCTGAAAGAAGGTGATATAGATGCATTTATCTGTGGGGCAAACGCCATTACAAAAAAAATGGGTGGAAATGTTGAGTTTTCTACTTTTTACGAATTTGACCAATTTATGAAAGAAGATACTTTAACTTTAAAATTATAATTGTATGCCTTTACCATTGTTATTTATCGGTATCGCAGCAGCAACAGCAACCTTTGGTATAGGGAAAAGTGCAAAAGCAGCAGTTGATACAAACAAAGCTAAAAAAGTAAACAAAGAAGCTAATGATGTATTAGAGCGAGCAATAAATCGTTTGGATTCTGCTCGAAAATCGAGTCAAACAAGTTTAGAAAATCTTGGGAGATGTAAGATTGGCATATTGAGTGGCAGTATATCAAGCTTCGTTGATTTGTATCGCAAATTAAAAAATGTAGAAATTCAAGATTCTGTTGGAATTGATGAACTAAGCAAATTCAGAATAGACAAACAAGAACTAAAAGAACTTGAAGAGATGGGTGGATTTGCAACTTCTATCTTTAGCGGAGTAACTGGTGGTGCTCTTGGTGGTGCTCTAACAGCATTTGGTGCATATAGTGCTGCAGGAACATTCGCAGCCGCATCTACAGGGACAACAATAGCATCTTTAAGTGGGGCTGCCGCCACAAATGCTACATTGGCATTTTTTGGAGGTGGCTCGTTAGCGGCAGGAGGACTTGGTATGGCTGGAGGGACAATGGTTCTTGGTGGACTTGTAGCAGGTCCAGCATTGGCAATAATGGGAATTCTTGTTGGTGCAAAAGCAAGTGCCGAAAAGAATAAAGCATATGAAAACTTGGCTATAGCACAAAAAAATGCAAAAGAAATGGAAGTTGCATCAAATATGTGTAATGCGATTTCTCTAAGGGGAGACATGTTTAGAGAAGTGTTATATCATCTTAACGGATATTTAGTTAATCTAAATAAAAAAATGGCTGACATAATCAATGAATTTGGAGCAGATTATCAAACATTTCCTATTTCAGAGAAAAAAAACTTAGCAGCGGCTGTTGCTGTAGTAAAAGCGATAAAAGCTGTTATCGATACTCCTATATTAACAAAAGATGGTGATTTGACCAATGAGTCCGAGAAAATCTTGCTGAAAACAAAAGGGTCGGATTTATACAAAGGCAATTTCTTATTTGATAATAGATGAATCCTATTGATAATCAGATGTGTAAAACGAAAAAAGAAGAATATAGCACAAGAGGAAAGACATCAAAATCTTTCCTCTTTTATATTGCTCTTCATATAAATATCTTCAGAAATTTTGTACTATATGAAATAAACATTACCTTTGCATTGCTTAAATGATGCCGTTATGACTGAAATAAAGAAAATACAGCGTGGTTTGGCACAGGATGGTCGCCAAGCCTATGAAGAGGCGAAAAGTAATAACAATGCCTTTATTCTCATCGGGAACAGCATTTATCGTATAGGGGCTGACGGCAGCAGGGAAATGGTGAAGACTTTGCCAAGCACGAAGGTGAAGGCAAAGAAAAAGAAATACACCATCTAAACAGGGTTGTGGTGTGGCAACTATAAAGCGGCTTCGTATCTTTGCAGGCCCTAATGGGTCGGGTAAATCAACGATAACCCAAATCGTTAGCAAACATGTAAATCTTGGGCATTATGTCAATGCCGATGAAATCAAGAAATATTTGACACAGCACCGTTATTTGGACTTTGTAGATTATGATGTAGCGTTGGATAGCGATAAATTTGTAATGGCTTTTAGGAATTCTACATTGTCGAATCGTATAAAGGACATTGAAGTTACGCTTGCTCATATAAGTTTCTCAAAGACAAAATTGTTGTTGGACGATACCTATGATATAGAGGATTATTTTGTTTCTTTTATAACTTCCTATATATGGACAGAATTGTTAGAGAGTGCCAATAAGTTTACTGTTGAGACTGTTATGTCGCACCCCTCAAAACTGGAGTTTATGAGGTTTGCTAAAGAGAAAGGTTTCAAAGTATATTTGTATTTTGTTTCGTTGGCAGACCCTGAACTGAACAAGCACAGAGTGCGGACACGTATCATGCAGGGTGGGCATCCTGTGGCGGAGGACAAAATTGTGACGAGATATAATAGGACAATGGAAAACCTGTATGAAGCATTGAAGTTGGCTGATAACGCTTATTTGTTTGACAATAGTGCCAGCGTGCCGAATATGTTTGCTACAAAAGAGAAAGGAACTTTGACTATTCAGAATGATAGTATACCTAAATGGTTCACGACTTATGTGTTAGATAAGACATTGCAATAAATGGACAGAAAAGAGTTGAAGAGGACACCAATATGCGGTCTGTCATTTGTATTTCCCGATAGACCATTTATATAATGGGCGTATCGTGTGAGTAATGACTATTTTTTTCTTTACGATATTTTTGTGTCTTTCAAAAATTATGTATATTTGCAAACATAAAGGAATGTTCTTTGTATGAAAGACCGAATAATGATACAATCCATAGCCCAGTATTTCAAGACTCAGCCAGTCGTGAAAGCATGGATTTTTGGTTCGTTCTCTCGAGGGGAGGAACGCCCCGACAGCGATGTTGATATACTCGTGAACCTTGACCACGACAAGCCTGTGGGCATGAGATTTTTTGGGATGTGGGGCGACTTGGAACGGATGCTTGGAAGGGAGGTGGATCTTGTAACAGAGAATGGGTTAGCAGACTATGCCCGCGAGAGTGTTGAACGTGACAAGATACTGATATATGAGAGAACCAATTAGGGACAAGGGCAGGCTGGAACATATCATAGATGCCATAGATACTATTATGGAGCGTGCCAATGGGCTGACTTATGACAACTTTGTAGGTGACAAAATTTTGTTTGGTGGCATGGTGTATTATACTATGATAATAGGGGAAGCAGCATAAAAACTGAGCAGGGCGTTTGTTGCCGCTCATCCAGAGACAAACTGGCAAGAAATAGCAGATATGCGCCATCATCTTGTGCATGGTTATTATCAAGTGGATAGCACTATCGTGTGGGAAGTGATACAGCACAATCTGAGACATCTGCGTGAGGATATTTTTAGGTATCTTTCTGAAATAGACTGGGAAGAATGGGAAAAAGAACGTATGGGCTTATAACGTAGAATGACTGAACAATAGAAATTTTGTACTATATTATTATCGTAGAACGCTTGTTTTTATTTCCAAATCTAAAGATGAAAGAACAGAATGATGTATATATTGTTTCTGCAGAATTGGAGTGTGGATGTGTCAAAATGTTGAAATAGAGGGGCGGGAAGTGGCGAATCGGGGATGTTTTTGTAAAAAAATGGCATAAAGTTTTGTGGTTAGAGAATTTTGCAGTAATTTTGCCGACCGTTGGGAAAATCCCGACGGTTTTAGTCTATAAATATAAACAATTAAAAAAAGAAGAAATCGCAATGATTATCGTACCTGTAAAAGAAGGTGAGAACATTGAGAAGGCTCTCAAGAAGTTCAAGAGAAAGGCCGAGAGGACTGGTGTCATTAAGGAAGTACGCACACGCAAGCAGTTCAACAAACCATCTGTTGTGAAGCGTGAGAAGATGCAGCGTGCAATCTATGTGAACAAAATCCGTCAGGCGGAGGAGCAGTAGGTCTGAATGTGATTTTTCTCTGCGACAAGAGGAAAATCAGACAGAGAATTGAAGTTTTCAGTCGAAACTTTTTGTCATTTGAATGAAAAATCATACATTAGTCGCTGAAAACGATGGAACATGGAATTGTGGACTGATTCATTCCTTGAATATCTGAAGTCTGAACTGAACGACTCGCCTTTGACGCTGGATGCGTATGCGAGAGATTTGGTGGAGTTTCAGAATTTCATGAAGGAGGCTAACCCTGATTGTGAATGGACGGCTGTTGAGGCTGGCGACATCAGGGAATGGATAATATACTTGTTGGACGAACAGGGATTGTCTACGTCTTCGGTCAATCGGAAATTGAGTACTTTGCGTACCTTCTACAAGTATCTGCGTAGGATGGGATGGGTGAGTATCAATCCGATGGAGAAAGTGATAGCGCCAAAGAAGAAACGCCCTCTGCCTTATTTTGTGAGGGAGTCGGAAATGGACAGGCTGCTTGATATGACCGCGAATGACCGTTCTTTCTTGGGCATCAGAAACAGGTTGATACTGATGATGTTCTATGAGACGGGGATAAGACGTTCTGAACTGCTGGGCTTGACAGATGCAGGCGTGGATTTGATAGCAAAGCAGATAAAGGTGGACGGAAAGCGTAGTAAACAGCGCATTGTTCCGTTTGGACCTGAACTGGAGTCTGAGATAAAGGAGTATATTGAGGCTCGCAATGATGTCTTTGGGAAGAACACGGGGTTTGAAGCCTTGTTTGTCACGAAGAAAGGCACGGCGATGAACAAGTCGCAGGTGACAAAGATTGTGAAGGATAATCTTTCGAAGGTTACTACCATTAAGAAGAGAAGTCCGCATGTTTTGCGTCACTCGTTTGCCACGGCGATGTTGAACAATAACGCCGATTTGACATCAATCCAGAAACTCTTGGGGCACGAAAGCGTTGCCACGACGGAGATTTATACGCATGTTTCATTCGAAGAACTGAAAAATGAATATAAGAATGCGCACCCGCGCAGTTAAATCATATTTTGTTTAACTTCTAATAAATCAGCGACTATGGACATTAGCATTAAGGCAATTAAGTTTGACGCAACAGACAAGTTGCAGGAGTTCATCCAGAAAAAGGTAAGTAAACTGGATAAGTATTGCAACGATATAAGAAAGGTAGAGGTGTCATTGAAAGTCGTTAAACCAGAGACAGCGAACAACAAGCAGGCGAGTCTTACTGTATCCCTCCCCGGCACGGAACTCTTCGCTGAAAAGATTTGCGACACTTTTGAAGAAGCAGTAATGGAAACGCTGGCTGCAATGGAAAAACAGCTTGGCAAATACAAAGAAAAGCAGGCAAATGTGTAAAAAAGTCTGCAAAAAGTTTTGTATCTGAAAAATAATACCTAAATTTGCATCCGTTTCGCGTGGACTGTTCCATGCGAACGGTGTATAAGCCTCTTTAGCTCAGTTGGCCAGAGCACGTGATTTGTAATCTC
>JAFLSE010000058.1 GCA_022511075.1 Prevotella sp. | reverse complement strand
TGACGGCAGAGGAGGCGCAGAGGCTTATGGCGGAGGCTACGGGGTATGAGCCTGACAAGGCGGTGAAGGACGTGGCGAGGTGTATCTATATGGTGAGCGAGGGGCATACGAGGTATGTTAGTGCGAGGTTGTTTGATTGTAAGGAGTTAAAGGAGTCAAGGGAGTTGAAAGGAGTTAAAGCCGATAGTATCAGTTCAACGAATGACAGCAAGACATTTGACTTTAACTCCCCAGCGACCAACGGAAGCGATAACTCCATTAACTCCCTTAACTCCAAAGACAATTCTCTTTGTTTCAAGGGCATTGCCTATGCTGATATTATTGCAGAGTGGTGGCGCAGGAGTGGCGGCGAGCCTGCCGAGGGAGAGCGCAACGTGAGGCTGCACCAGTTGGCGGTGAATCTGCGGGCGATATGCGATAACAGGCGCGAGGTGCTTATGGCGGTGATGCCGAGATTGGGCTTGTCGGAGCAGGAGATGAAAAGCATCGTGGACTCGGCTTGCAAGGAAACACCGAAGGGTGTTTCGAAGAAGATGCAGGCTGTGGTGGCGGCATTGGAGAAAGAGCGCGACGGCGAGGCGGCAGACGACGCAGAGGCAAATGCAGATGATGATAACGGCATAAAGGTGAATGTTAGGGCGTTGCCGATTGGTTTGAGGGAGAGCCTTGTGGGTGTTCCTGCGGAGATGCAGATGCCTGTACTTTGCGCGGTGCTGC
This sequence comes from Prevotella sp., assembly GCA_022511075.1. GTDB lineage: Bacteria > Bacteroidota > Bacteroidia > Bacteroidales > Bacteroidaceae > Prevotella. The sequence continues at coordinate 8,510 of JAFLSE010000058.1, read as the reverse complement.
CGATAGCGGCAGCGTATGCCGACCAGGTGGAAGTGGAGTATTGCGACGGCAATATACAGCGATTGGGGCTGATGTCGATTATCCGCGGTGAGCAGGCTTCGGGAAAGAGCGTGTGCAAGAATGCGGTGGATATATGGAAGCGGCAGCTTGACGAGGAAGATGCGCTTGCGAGAAAGCGAGAGGAGGAATGGAAGGAGCGCAAGAAGGGGCGCAAGGCGAATGAGAAAGCACCAGACGACCCTAAGGTGCTGATAAGAATGGTGCCCGTGACGGTGAGTTGTTCAACGTTGCTGAAGAGGTTTAAGAATGCTAACGGACATTGCCTGTATTCTTTTGGGGAGGAGCTTGATACGCTGAGAAAGACGAACGGCGCAGGAAGTTGGAGTTCGAAGTATGATATTTACAGATTGAGTTTCGACCAGGGAGAATGGGGGCAGGATTATAACTCTGATGCGGCGGAGAGCGGCGTGGTGAACGTGGCTTATAACTGGACGATGCTGGGCACTAACGGGGCGCTGAGAAAGTGCTTTAAGAGTGATAATATTGAGAATGGTCTTTCGTCGAGGATTCTCGTTGCAGAGATGCCCGATGCGAGTTTTTCGAAGATGCCGAAGTTCGGTAGGCGCTCGGCTGATGACGAGGCGAGGATATACGAGGCTGTGACGCGCTTAAGGAGCTATGCAGGGTTGATAGACACGCCGAGGCTTCGCAAGGCTGTTGAGGCTTGGGTGGAGGAGAAACGCGTGGAGGCTGCTAAGGATATTGACCACGTGAAGGACACTTATCGCAAGCGTGCGGCGGTGATTGGATTTCGTTGTGGCGTGGTGTTTCACCTGCTGACGGGCAAGGAAAGGGAGACAAGGCAGTGTCTTGACTTTGCACTGATGATGGCGGAATATGCGCTGACGGGGCAGATAGCGGCATTTGGCGAGGCGTTGATGAGCCAGTATGTAGATGCGCGCGACGAGTGTCAGCGGTATGGCGCAAACCACTCGGTGTTTGACCAGCTGCCGCCTGTGTTTACCGTTGAGGATTTGCGTGCATTGAAACGTGTACAGTGTTCAGACAATGTGATACGCGTGATTATTTCACGTTGGCGGCATGACGGTTGGATTGAAAAGACTGACAAGAATCACTGGGCAAAAGTAAAAATTTAGATTTGTTACATTGTTACATTATTACATTAAGGAGGTTTTAAATATGGAACTGATTTTAACAAGAATAGCAAAGCGCAAGACCTACACGATAGGCAGGCTTGCGATAAGGGAACAGATAGATGACGAGTATCGTGCAGGAGAGGCGGAAACGTATTTCTGCGACACGTTAGAACCGACTTGGCGCGACTACAAAGGCGGAGCGCATAAAATAAAGGGTCGCTCGGCGATACCCGAAGGACGATACGCAGTAGTAATCTCATACTCGCCAAAGTTCAAGAAATGGCTGCCGATACTGCTTGGCGTGCCGCTGTTTGAGGGTATTCGCATTCACGCAGGGAACACCGAGAAGGACACCGAGGGGTGTATCTTAGTGGGAGAAAACAAGAAGGTTGGAATGGTGCTCAACTCGAACACTTGGCTGAAACGACTGAAGGACAAAATAGTGGAGGCAAAAGACAGGGGCGAAGCGGTTTGGATAACGGTGAGATAGCGAGGAAAGAAGAGTGGATAAAACGAATAATGCAAGCGACTAATGTAATCGCTTGCATTATTATGTAAATCGCAAAATTACGAAAATTTCTTATATCGCCTCAAGGAATGCCTTTGTGGCGTTGAACGACTTGTCGGCAAGTGTCGTCCAGAAGTCAGCATACTGCTGTGCGTTGTCCTCTTTGAGTGGAATGTCGCTGATGATGCGGAACACCACGAAAGCCGTGTTTTCCATATGGCATACCTGGGCAATGGCTGCCGACTCCATATCTACTGCCAATGCTTCGGGGAAATGGCTGAGAATGTCGCTCATCTTGTCAACGGTGTCTACAAACCAGTCGCCAGTGACGATGAGTCCGCTGTGTATGTTGCATCCGCAGTTGAGCGATATGGCGGTCTTCATCAGCTGGTCGTGCGTCTTGAATCTTTCGGGCATGCCTATTACCTGTCCGAATTTGGTGTCGCTTCCAAAATACACGTCGTGATAGCACGTTTCGGTGGATACAACCACATCCTGTATCTCCAGCTTGGGCGACGCGCCTCCAGCCACTCCCGTGGATATTATCACGTCGGGGTGGAACTGCTGTATCAGCTGGTATGTGCCTATGGCAGAGTTCACCTTTCCAATGCCGCAGAGCGTTATGATAATGGTGTTATATCCTAACGTTCCGTATATGAAACAGCGGTTCTCATAATAGATTGGCTTAGGGTCGTTGAGCAGTCCTTTGATGCAATCGAACTCCTTATCCATTGCCACAATAATTCCTATTTTCATAATCTGTGATTTTGTGTTGCTTTTATATTTTTCGGCAAAGGTACTAACTTTTTTGAATAATCCGCAATATTTTGTGTTTTTTTTATTACCTTTGCCGTGAAATTGTGAAATAAACGTTTATAGCAATATATGGAGAAACTTAAAAAATGGCTGCCTGACGTGCTGGTGGTTGTGCTGTTTGCAGTATTGGCATTCGCCTATTTCTATCCTGCCGACATAGAAGGGCGCATACTATATCGTCACGACTCATCTGCCGGCAGGGGCGCAGGACAGGAACAATCTGAATACAAGAAACGCACCGGCGATACGCCACGCTGGACAAACGCCCTGTTTTCGGGAATGCCTACGTATCAGTTGGCACCGTCGTATAAGAGTCAGCAGCCTCTTGTGGCTGCCACCAATGCCTACCACTTGTGGCTGCCCGAAAATGTGTGGTATGTGTTTGCATACTTGCTCGGCTTCTATATCCTGCTGCGAGCCTTCGACTTCCGTTGGCACTTGGCTGCGCTCGGTTCTGTAATGTGGGCTTTCTCCACCTATTTCCTCATAATAATAGCGGCAGGACATATATGGAAGGTGATGGCGCTTGCCTACCTGCCCCCGATGATAGCCGGCATTGTGCTTGCCTATCGTGGGAAATATATGTGGGGTCTTGTGGTTACGGCACTCTTTGCCGCCTTCGAGATAAACGCCAACCACGTGCAGATGACGTATTACTATCTGTTCGTGATTCTGCCAATGGTGGTGGCATTCTTCATTGATGCGCTGCGCAACGGCAAACTTGTGCATTTCGGCAAGGCTACGGCGGTGTGTGCTGCCGGTGCGTTGATTGCCGTGTGCATGAATATCAGCAACCTCTATCACACTTGGGAGTATAGCAAAGAGACGATGCGAGGCAAGAGCGAACTGGTGAAGGAAAACGCTGAAAACCAGACGAGCAGCGGACTCGACCGCGACTATATAACCCAATGGAGTTATGGCATTGACGAGACTTGGACTCTGCTTGTGCCCAACACAAAGGGTGGCGCGAGCATGCCGTTAGGCATGAACGCCACGGCGATGAAGCATGCCAACCCCGACTATATGGGGATATACCAGCAGATAGGTCAGTACTGGGGCGAGCAACCCGGTACGAGCGGTCCTGTGTATGTGGGCGCATTCGTGCTGATGCTGTTCATTCTCGGCTTGTTCATAGTTAAAGGTCCGATGAAGTGGGCATTGCTTTTTGCCACGATACTATCCATACTGCTGTCGTGGGGAAAGAACTTTATGGGCTTCACCGACTTCTTCCTCGACTATGTGCCCATGTATGCCAAGTTCCGCACGGTGGCTTCGGTGCTCGTCGTTGCCGAGTTCACTATTCCGCTGCTTGCAATGCTGGCATTGAAAAAGATTGTTGACGAGCCTGAGATACTTACGAAGAAGATAAAATTTGTATATGCGTCGTTTGCGCTTACGGGCGGCGTGGCATTGCTTTTCGCCATTATGCCGGGCGTGTTCTTCTCGGGCTTCATTTCGTCGTCGGAACTCTATGCCATGAGGGATTTCCCACAGGAACACCTGCAACCGCTGCTTGCAAACCTCACGGAGATGCGACAGGCGATGTTCACGGCAGACTGCTGGCGCTCGTTCATCGTGATTGTGATAGGCACGCTCTGCTTGCTGCTGTTCAAGGCACGGAAACTGAAAACGGAGTATATGGTAGGCGCGTTGTTCGTGCTCTGCCTCATAGACCTTTGGCAGGTGAACAAGCGCTATCTCAACGACGATATGTTTGTTGACAAGATGCTGCGCGAACAGCCTATAGAAAAGACTGCTACCGAGGACCACATATTGCAGGACAAGCAATTGGATTTCCGTGTGCTCAACTTGGCTTCAAATACATTCAACGAAAACGAAACTTCGTACTACCTCAAGAGCATCGGAGGCTATCACCCTGCGAAGTTGCGCCGCTATCAGGACTTGATAGACAGATACATACAGCCCGAAATGGGTAAGTTGTTTGCTGCTGTAAGTGCTGCCGCGGGCGATATGACGCAAGTGAAGGGCGACAGCATTTTCCCGATACTCAACATGCTCAACACCAAATATTTCATCTTCCCGTTGCAGGACGGGCAGACCGTGCCGATACAAAATCCCTACACTCTCGGCAACGCGTGGTTTGTCGACAACATTAAATATGTGGACAATGCCAACCAAGAGATTGATGCACTCGGCAAACTGGCACTTCGCCACGAGGCTGTGGCAGACAAGCAGTTTGCTGACATTCTCGGTAAGAGCATTGCGCAAGACACGTTGAGCATCGTCAATATTACGGCATACGAGCCCAACCAATTAGCATACGACGTGGAGTCGGGCAAAGGCGGAGTATTAGTGTTCTCGGAAATATACTATCCCGGTTGGACTGCCACTATCGACGGACAGCCGGCGGAACTTGGGCGTGTAGACTACGTGCTGCGTGCCCTCAACGTTAAGCCGGGCAAGCACAAGGTGGTGCTTTCATTCTTCCCCAAGACCGTTGACACCACCGAGACGATAGCATACGTGGCATACGCATTGCTGCTGCTCGTCATTGCATTGCTCGTCTACTCCGAGACACGGAAAAGGAAAACGTAACCAAAAACAAACTAAATATTTACCAGACAACAAATCTACAAAACTATGAATATCTTTAAAAAAGCACTAATCGCATCTGTTGCACTGATGATGTCCGTGAGCGCAAGCGCAAAGGACATATACGTGTCAACATCGTTCCACGAGCCGGCAGACGAAGGTCTGCGCTTCATCTACAGTTATGACGGAGTGAAATGGGATTCCATTCAAGGCGTTTTCCTGAAGCCCGAATTAGGGCAGAAGGTAATGCGCGACCCGTCAATCGTTAAAGGACCAGACGGCACGTTCCATCTTGTGTGGACGTGTGCGTGGAGAGGAGAGAGGGGCTTCGGCTACTCTTCATCTAAAGACCTTATTCACTGGACACCGCAGCGTTTCATCGAGGTGATGAAAGACACCACCACCGTGAACGTGTGGGCACCTGAACTGTTCTACGACGACGTTAAGAAGCAATACATTATTATATGGGCTTCGTGCGTGCCAGGCAAGTTCCCCGATGGACAGGAGGACCATTTGAACAACCACCGCCTCTACTACACAACCACCAAGGACTTCAAGAAGTTCACGGAAGCCAAACTGATGATTGAGCCAGGCTTTTCGAGCATCGACGCAACATTGGTGAAGCGCGGCAACGACGACTATGTTATGGTACTGAAGGACAACACACGCCCGATGCGCAACATAAAGGTGGCATTTGCCAAGACCCCCTACGGTCCGTGGAGTGCTGCTTCCGAGCCATTCACCGAGTCGTTCACCGAAGGTCCTTCCACGGCTCTTGCCGCAGACGGCTATTGGTACATATACTACGATTCGTACAGGCGTTTCATCTATGCCGCCCACCGCACCAAGGACTTCAAGACTTTTGAGGACGCAACGGATATTGTGCAGTTCCCAAAAGGACACAAGCACGGCACGGTGTTCAAGGCTTCGGAAGAGATTGTTGAGCGACTGAAGCAATACAATACCGACCAGCCTCACTACACAGGCACGGCGATAGCACGCCCGACCCTTCACGACGGCGGACTTACCCCTGTTGTCGGTGTTCACAACATACAGATAATGCGTGGCGAAAAGCCGTGGCTTTACAACCACCAGCCGATGATTGCCTACTGGCAGGGTAAGTTCTGGTTGCACTATCTCACCGACCCACGAAGCGAGCACGAGCAGCCTGGACGCACCATGCTCATGTCGTCGGAGGACGGATATAAATGGAGCGAGCCTGTTGTGCTGTTCCCAATATACAAAGTGCCCGATGGATTTACCAAGCCGACATTGCCGGGCATCGTGGCAAAGGATATGACAGCCATAATGCACCAGCGTGTAGGATTCTTCGTGTCGAAGCAGACGGGCAAACTCATTGCAACGGGCAACTATGGCGTGGCACTCACACCGAAGGACGACCCCAACGACGGCAACGGCATCGGGCGCGTGGCACGAGAGATAAAGGCAGACGGCTCGTTCGGTCCTATATACTTTATATATTATAACCACGGCATGAACGAGAAGAATACCGACTATCCGTATTACAAGCGTGCCAAGGACAAGAATTTCGTGAAAGCTATCGACGAGATGCTTGCCGACCCGATGCAGCGCATGCAATGGGCAGAGGAGGCTGACCGCGACGATGACCTGCTGCCATTGAAGACTCCATACAAGGCTTTCAGCGGATATACGCTGCCCGACGGCAGGAAGGTGGGCTTGTGGAAGCACGCCCTCACGAGTATGAGTTATGACGGTGGCAACACTTGGCGCACACCAGTGATGCGTGCCCCTGGCTTCGTAAACTCCAATGCAAAGATTTGGGGACAACGACTCACCGACGGCACATACGCCACGGTTTACAACCCTTCGGAATATCGCTGGCCGTTGGCAATATCATTGAGTGACGACGGATTGGAATATACCACGCTTCACTTGCTCAACGGCGAGGTTACTCCCGAACGCCATTGGGGACTCTACAAGAGTTACGGACCTCAGTACACCCGCGGTATTCAGGAAGGAAACGGCGTGCCTCGCGACAATAACCTTTGGGTATCTTACAGCAACAACAAGGAAGATATTTGGGTGAGCCGTGTTTGCGTGCCGGTGAAATTGCAGGCAACAACCCACGCCGATGATGACTTCTCAAAGTTCGGCGAGTTGGCAGATATGACCGAATGGAACATATATTCTCCGCTTTGGGCACCCGTTGAGAAAGACGGCAAATGGCTTAAACTCAGCGACAAAGACCCTTATGACTATGCAAAGGTGGAAAGGCTCATACCTGCTACTAAGGAGTTGAAGGTGTCGTTTGACTTGGAAGTGTCGCAGACCGACCACGGACAACTCAACGTTGAGTTCCTGAACAACTGCGGTGATGTTTGCTCCAAGATAGTCATCGACTCCACGGGTATGGCACTCGTAAAGGGCGGTCCGCGCTATGCCACGCTGATAAAGAAGATAGAGGCTGGCAGGACATATCACATCGAGGCTGTACTTTCCGTGAAGCATCATAACACCGTTTATTATGTTGACGGCAAGAAAGCCTGCGCACGCCAGATGGACACTCCCGTTGAGGAGATTACGAGAGTGCAGTTCCGCACAGGACCGTTGTTCACAGAGCCTAACAACGAAACGCCTGCCGACCAGACCTTCGACATGCCTCGTGCCGATGAGTCAGACCCGTTGGCTGTATATCGCATAGCAAACGTAAAGACCGAATCGGCTGACAGCGATTGTGCCAATGCCGTATTGAAATACGACGACTTCCGCCACTATGCCGAGAAGTTCAATACAATGGAAGACGAGAACATTGCAAACGCCATACCAAACTCTGAATCTTCAGAATGGATGAGCCGCAATATTCCACTCTTCGAGTGTCCCGACAAGCAGATGGAGGAAATGTTCTACTATCGTTGGTGGACGCTGCGCAAACACATCAAGCGCACACCTGTTGGCTATGCCATGACGGAATTTCTCGTGCCTCGTTCATACGCCGACAAATACAACCTCATTGCCTGTGCCATAGGTCACCACACAATGGAGACACGTTGGCTGCGTGACACCACCTATCTGCACCAGATATTGCACACATGGTATCGCGGCAACGACGGCAAGTATCTGCCTAAGATGGAGAAGTTCAGTTCGTGGAATCCTGCCGCTATTTACGAGGCATACAAGGTGGATGGCGACAAGTCTTATCTGCTCGACCTGCTTCCCGACCTTGAAGCGGAGTATGCCCGTTGGCAAAAGACAAATCGTTTGGGCAACGGACTCTACTGGCAGGGCGACGTACAAGACGGTATGGAGGAGAGCATCAGCGGCGGCAGAAAGAAAAAGTATGCACGCCCCACAATCAACAGTTATATGTATGGCAATGCCGTGGCATTGAGCAACATATGCGCCCTTGCCGGCGATGCTGACAAGGCAAGGAAATATGCTGACGAGGCTGCAGAACAGAAACAGCGCATAGAGACAAAACTCTGGAACGAGAAGCA
>JAFLSE010000057.1 GCA_022511075.1 Prevotella sp. | reverse complement strand
AAGAGAGAATTTATGAAAAAAAGACTCATGATGGTTTTGGCCTGCATGCTGCTGTCGCTTGGCACTATGCTCGCCCAGAATCAAATCAAAGGTACTGTCATTTCCTCTGAAGACGGACAGCCGGTAATTGGTGCCACAGTGAAGGTTGCAGGCACCAGCAACGGTACCGTAACAGACGCAAATGGTCAGTTCTCGCTCAGCGTGCGCAATGGTGCCGTGCTTGAAGTATCTTATGTTGGTATGACCACAAAGAAAGTGAATGCATCTTCCAACATGAAGATAGCGCTTGATAGCGACGACCAGCTTCTCGATGAAGTGATGGTTGTGGCTTTTGGTACAGCCAAGAAGTCTGCATTTACAGGTTCTGCTGCTGTTGTGAAAGCAGATGATTTGGCAAAACACATTACAACAAACGTAAGCGAGGCATTGGTTGGTGCTGTACCCGGACTACAGATGCGTGGTGGAACGGGAGATCCCAGCTCTACTGGTACAATCAACATCAGAGGTATATCCTCTTTATATGCCACTACCGACCCGTTAGTGATTGTTGATGGTGCACCTTATCCAGGTACGCTTTCCAGCATTCCTACCAATGACATTGAGTCTGTAACCGTCCTCAAGGATGCTGCTTCTGCTGCACTTTATGGTGCACGTGGTGCTGCCGGTGTAATTCTTATCACCACCAAACGCGGAGTGAAAAAAGATGCAGAAGTCGTTGTAGACATGAAATGGGGTGTAAACTCCCGTGCCGTACAAGACTATGATCGTATCACCGACCCGGGTGAATACTACGAGGCTTATTACGCTCAGCTTTACAACCAAGCATTCTATGGTCTGGGTATGTCGCAGGCTGATGCCAATATCTATGCCAACAAAAATACGTTGAGCGACCTTGTATATAATGTTTACGATATCCCTGAAGGTGAGCAGCTCATCGGACAGAACGGTAAACTTAACCCCAACGCAAAACTGGGCAGAACAATGTCCGTCAACGGCACAGACTATTATCTTATGCCCGACGATTGGCAAGACCTTATCTACAGAAACTCACTCCGTCAGGAATACAATGTCAGCGTAAACGGTGGCAGCGACCGCTTCTCGTTCTACTCGAGTTTAGGCTATCTGAACGACGAGGGTATCATCATCAATTCAGACTTTGAGCGCATCAGTGCCCGTTTCCGTGCCGACTATCAGGCTAAGAAATGGATGCGTTTGGGAGCCAATGTGCAATATGTGCATAATACCTATAATCAGGTTCCCAACATGAGTGTTGCTGCTAACTCCGGCAATATTATGTACTTTGCCAGTGCGATAGCACCCATTTACCCGGCGTATGTGCGAATTAAAGACGAAAACGGCAATGTTATCATCAAAAAGGACCAATATGGCAACGATGCTTACGACTATGGAATTGCCAATGCCGGATATGGCATTAGCCGCAGATTCCTTGGAACAGGTAACCCATTTGGAGATATTAACCTCAACAAGGACAATACCGTAGGTGACAATTTCAACGGAACATTTAACCTTGACCTTCAGTTCACGGATTGGCTCAAGTTCAATGCTACGAGCACCGTACTCTATTCACAATCTGAAAGAACAAAATATCTGAATCCATTCTATGGACTGTCTGTAGGTACTAATGGTGAACTTTACAAATCCATTTCCAACTCTTTACGTACAAACAACGTGCAGACACTTACATTTGCGAAAGATTTTGGCCTGCACGGCATAACAGCATTGGCTGGTCACGAATACTACAGGGTAACCAGCAAGTTGCTTGGTGCAACTTCCATAGGAGGTTTCTCGCCTGACATTCCCGAACTGAATGCATTCTCTACCCCACAGAACAACGAGTCGTACACCACAGGATACAACGTGGAAGGTTACTTCGTGAGCGCACAGTACAACTATGATGAAAGATTTTTTGCTTCGGCATCTTATCGTCGTGATGCTTCTTCACGCTTTGCGAAAGAAAACAGATGGGGTGATTTCTGGTCTGTTGGCGGTGCTTGGCTCATCAATAAGGAAAAGTGGTTCAATGCCTCTTGGGTTGACGAGTTGAAAATAAAGGCTTCTATCGGTCAGCAAGGTAACGACAACATTGGCAACTGGGCATATATAGACCTCTATAACCTCAGTGCATCTGGCACAAGCATGTCTGCCACATTTGCCCGAAAAGGAAATAAGGATATCACTTGGGAAACAACAACCAACCTGAATGTGGGTACAGAGTTCAGTCTGTTTAAAGGTCGTCTGAGTGGTGTTATTGATTTCTATAACAAGAAGACAACCGATCTGCTTTTCTGGATTTCAATACCAGAAAGTTCGGGAACTCGCGGCTATTACGGCAACATCGGTGACATCCGCAACACAGGTTTGGAATTGACGCTGACGGGAGCCGTAGTACGCACAAAAGATGTTGATTGGACCATTACAGCCAATCTCTCACACAACTCAACAAAAATACTGAAGCTGCCGGAGTCAAAGACAGCCGAGTTGGGTGGTTTCTCAGACTCCGACTCCAACAATATGATTACTTCATGGTTTACAGAGGGCGGTCCTTTGTATAACACTTTCATTGCAGAATATGCTGGAGTGAACGATAAAGGTGAAGCTACATACTGGGTTGATGAAGACCTCGTGGGAACATCATACGCCACAAGCAAGCCAGGAAAGAAACATTCATATGTAACTACCAACCCCAATGAGGCAAGCCGCTATGAGCAAGGCTCTAACCTGCCAAAGGTATTTGGCGGTTTCAACACCACATTCCGTTACAAGAGTTTCGACTTGTCTGCATCGTTTGACTATCAGATTGGCGGTAAAGTATATGACATGGTGTATGCCAACATGATGACTCCAACAGAATCGAGTGGAGCTGCAGGTAGTGCCATACACAAGGATTATGTAAAGGCATGGTCGCCAAACAACACCTCAAGCGACATTCCTCGCTGGCAGTATGGCACTAATGCAAGCTATGCAACATTCCGTTCTACACGTTTCCTGACAAATGCCAGCTACTTCAACTTCCAGTCGTTCACTGTTGGCTATACGTTGCCGAAAGGACTGATTCCAGAAGTTTCCAAAATCCGAATTTACTGTGCAGGCGAGAACCTCGGCTTCATATCAGCTCGCAAGGGACTTGACCCACGCTACTCATTCGACGGAAACACTTCTGCATCAGTTACATACTCACCAGCCCGTAACATCTCTGGTGGTATTCAAGTCACATTCTAAAATAACAATCAAGAATAATAGAGTAATATGAAAAAAACAATATTGTCATTATCAGTAGCAGTACTTGGCTGTGCCGGACTTACGGGATGTATTGAGGAAATTAATCCACAAAGCGGCTCAGCTACGATAGACCAGGTTGCAAACGCTCCAGGCTCGTATGATAAGCTTGTTGATGCCATCACTTCCAGCTTGGCAGGACAATTCAATTATTGGCCGGCACAACAATTCCCTTATGATTATGGCTATACATCTTTCTTCCTTGCCCGTGACGTGATGGGAAATGATATAGCCTTGACCAATAGTGGTTCTTATTATCAGACTTGGTACACTTGTGGTACAGGATTAGGCCCCGGCTATGCCGTTTGTCAATTCCCTTGGACCGACTACTACGGCTGGATTAGCAACTGCAACAATGTTATCAACATGGGTGGTTCAAATCCTGCGGATAACCAGAGAAACGGAGTTGGTATTGCCTACGCCATGCGCGCAATGTTCTATATGGATATGGCACGTATGTTTGCACAAAAGACTTATGCCATTGACAAAAACGCAATTACCGTTCCTATTGTCGACGAAGATGCATCGAGAGACTTGACGCACAATCCTCGCGCAACCAACGAAGATATGTGGAATTTCATTCTTAGCGACCTTGAAAAGGCAGAAGAATATATTGCTAATTACAAGCGCGACTCAAAGTATGTTCCAGACCTCTCTGTAGTATATGGCTTGAAAGCTCGTGCTTACCTTACAATGGAGGATTGGGCAAATGCCGAGAAATATGCCAAGTTGGCACAGAGTGGCTATGCCATGTTGGATGAGGCAAAATATACAGACCGCATAGAAGGTTTCAACACTCCAAACGACGCATGGATGTTTGCAGTACGATTCCGCTCCACCGACCCCTGTGTTACGGAGAATGACGGCGACAGCTCTTGGCCTTCAATTATGTGCTTTGAGATTTCACCCGATGACGTTGGCTGTGGCTATGCTTCCAACTATGGCTATCAACTTGTCATAGACCGCCATCTCTATGAGACAATTCCTGCAACAGACTTCAGAAAGAAAGTGTTCGTTGATTTCGCCATTGACGACATGGCAACAACGGCAGAGCAGGTAGAGGCATTGTCAGCCTATTCAGACCATCCAGACTGGCTTCTCATGTCAGCATCGGGAAGCGAGACACAGAAGGTGGGCGGTTTCTCACTCAAGTTCCGCATTGGCGGCGGTGAAGAAGGACGAACCGTGAAATATAAAGGTCTTACAGTGTCTGTTCCGCTTATGCGCATTGAAGAAATGAAGCTCATAGAGGCAGAGGCTGCCGGAATGCAAGATGTGTCTCGCGGCATACAATTGCTTACGGATTTTGCAAAGACACGCGACCCACAATATGTGTATGGCACCCATAATGACGTATACGGAAATATGTCAACATCACAATTCCAGAACGAGGTGTGGTGGCAGCGTCGTGTGGAACTTTGGGGCGAAGGATTTGCAACCTTCGATATCAAGCGCCTTAATAAGGGTATTATACGTAGTTATGCAAACACAAACCATTTGGAGGGATATCGCTGGAATACTACAACTCCACCAGATTGGATGAACCTGTGTATCATCTCTACCGAGGCAGACTACAATTACTCAATAGAGAACAATCCAACCCCAATGGCTCCAGAAAGCGATTCTCCTGAATACGCTTGGTAATAATAAACAATGTGTATAACATAAAAATATAAACTCAATGAAAAGTACAATTTATAAATTGATGATGATGTTGACCGTAGCATTGTTCATCGCTTGCTCTGAAGACGAAGGCACTGATGCAGGTTCTGATGCAATGCCAATGGTTACAATATATCAATATACGGCAGAAAGCCCATATAACGCAGATAATGATACAAAGTTGCGTTTTGCCGTCAACAACAAGGTAGAAAGCCTTTACTACCTTTCAGAAGAGACGACAGAGCAGGAGGCACATATCGCATCGCTCGGTGAAAACGGCTATAAGGATTATGTCATTCAAAATGGTACAAAGGTAGAATTTGCCAATGGAGAACTGAATGCTGACGTGGTACTGACGGGTATGTTGGGCTCTTATACCATAACAGCGGTAGCGGTTAAGGGAAGTACCAAAAATATGGCATCAACAACATTTGTTGGTATCGATTGGATGGATTTCAAGCCTGTTCTTGCACAAATGAACATTTTCACGGGCGAAACTATTGAAACAAAACTTCAATATGCCTCTATCATTGACAGGTATCGCGTTGTAGACCCATGGGGCACAGGCGTAAGCATTATATTCGCATGGGATGGCGGACGCAATGTCGTATTCGACAACAGCTCTATAGCTACAGGTTGGATGCATCCGAACTATGGCGAGGTAACATTCAAGCCCAGCAGCGGAAACTCATACTATTGGGCAGAAGAGGAAGCCTTCGTATTCACAGGCGAATGGACCGTTGCCGCAGGCACGTTTGGAACTTACAGTGGCTATGTAATTCTTTATGATTAATAATTTAAGTCCATATTAAATGTAAGAGTTCGGTATTGTACCGGACTCTTTTTCTTAACAAAACAATTGTTAAAAACTATTTATTGAATACAAGTTTTTTTGTGTTCATGCATATTTGTTGCGAATTTTTTATAACTTTGCACCTTGTGAGGAAAAAGAATGTAATTCAGACAAATATGAGAATATACTTTTTACTGGCAGTTATTGTTTGTATGTGTTTTACGGCGTGCTTCAAGGAAGAGCCGCTGAATGCCGAATGCGACATAGAACAGGCATGGGTGCATTATGACGCGCCGGAACAATGTACATGGAATCTCACCGATACTATTATAAATAATGTATATTCGGCAGAAAGCAAGATAGCGTTCAGGGTTAAGCCCGGAACAGACCGCACTCATCTTGCACCGCAATTCGTAACCACCGAAGGTGCTGTGCTTGAGCCTGCAAGTGGCACGGCAAGAGATTTCAGCAATGGTGCGCTTACCTACACAGTGACATCGCAGGACGGGAACTGGCAGAGGACTTACGAGGTGGAGTTTGTTGAAGAGCATAGGACAACGCGCGATACGATACACTACGACTTCGAGAGAGTGTTCCTATATACCGACGACATTACGAAAACGCAATACTACAAATGGAGCGACCTGAAGGAGGACGGCACAGAAGCCAACAACTGGGCATCGGGCAACGGAGGCTTTGCTATGACTGGCAAGTCAGCAACTCCCGACGAATATCCTACTATTAAGATAGATGACGGATATGACGGCAAGGGCGTGAAACTTACCACCTGTGAAACAGGTTTTTTTGGTGCATCCGCGAAAATGCCTATTGCTGCGGGAAACCTTTTCATTGGCAATTTCGTTACAGAGACGGCACTGAGAGATGCATTGAGGAGCACACAGTTTGGAATGCCTTTCGACAAGAAGCCTGTGAAGTTTATAGGATATTACAAGTACAAACCGGGCGAGATCTTCAAGGACAGATACGGCAACGTAATGGAAAACCGTAAAGATGAGGGTGCGATATATGCCATATTGTATAACAACCACGATGCAGACGGTAATGCCGTGGTATTGTATGGCGACAACGTGCAGACAAGTGAGCAGATTGTAGCAAAGGCGATAATGGCGGAAGTGAAGCCTACCGACGAATGGACGAGATTTGAGATAGCATTCGACTACTATGGTAGCGACATTGTGCAGGAAACACTTGACACATTCGGCTACAGCCTCGCGGTGGTGTTCTCGTCGAGCAAGGACGGTGCATACTTCCAAGGTGCTGTAGGCAGCACTCTATATATAGATAAGGTAGAGATAATTTGTGAAACCGAAACGACAAAATGATGCGCAAGACTATAATGACGGCAATGCTGCTTTTTGCAATGGCAATGACGGCAGGTGCTGAAAGCATATTAGACGGTTGGGAATACACAGCCCGATTGGGATACAACATAGGCGGAACTACCCCCATAGGTATGCCAGCCACGATAAGAAGCCTCAATAAATATAAGTTGAAGGCAAACTTTGCGCTTGGGATAGATGCCCATAGGCATCTCACATCGCAGTGGGGAGTGCTAACGGGATTGCATCTTGAGAGCAAGGGAATGGAGGTTGATGCCACAGTAAAGAACTATCACATAACGATGACCAAGGGCGGCGACGAAATGGAAGGATATTATACTGGCAGCCTCGTTACGGAATGTGAAGAGTGGGTGCTGACGCTGCCTGTTATGGCTACGTTCAATGTAAGCAACAAGGTTATGCTGAAATGTGGTCCATACGTTTCATACGTTGCTACAAAGACCTTCAAGGGATATGTCTACGACGGTTACCTGCGTCGCATGCTTCCGATAGGCGAGAAGATAGAAATGGGCAATACTGATGAGTCGCGCGGCACTTTCGACTTCAGCGACAAGATGCGCCGACTGCAAGTTGGCATGGATATTGGAGCAGACTGGCAGATAGGGCATCGTTGGGGTGCGTATGCCGACCTACAATGGGGATTGAACGGCATTCACCATAGTTCGTTCAAGACAATAGAGCAGACGCTCTATCCCATTTACGGAACGCTCGGAGTGATATACAAACTGAAATGAACATAATAAACAACATAACAAATAAATGCTTATGAGGAAATTTTTTACATCTATTATGCTGTTGACAAGCTCGTTGGCTGCCACGGCTACAGACTATCAAGGAACGTTGGCGGTGGTGATTAACGGAGACGTGGCTCAGCCCACAACCAACCTGATAACGCTTAACGAACAAGACGGCAAGTATGAATTGGCACTCAAGAACTTTATCTTGATGGAAGGCGACGAAGCAATGCCTGTGGGCAACATTGTGCTGAAAGATGTTCAGGCTACGGATGAACAGGGCGCAATAGTGCTCGAGACAAATCAAGATATCTTGATAGAGGCAGGCGATATCCCTGGCATTCCATTATGGTTGGGAACAATATTGGGACCGGTGCCTGTAGAGTTGCGTGCCGTGGTAAGCGGCGACGGTGACATACTTACCGCAGACATAAAGATACCATTGGCAGACCAAGATGTGCAAGTGGTTTTCGACAGCAGAACTTTCCAGTTGCCTAATTCTGGCTTTGAGGAGTTCCATACAGTAACGGCAAAAGGTGGTTTGTTTGGTACTACTACAGCAACAAGTGAAGAACCAAACAACTGGCACTCGTTTATGAGTTGCACGGGAAGTCTTGCAAGTATGGTAAATACCGTGCCTCATACATTTATCAGCACAGAGGTTCGCCCCGGCTCTAATGGAAGCAAAAGCGTATTGGTGAAGTCAGGAACTGTATCTATGTTAGGAGGATTTATAACAGCAACTGCCAACGGAACGCTTACCACAGGACAGCTTAAAGCTGGAGACGGGGATCCTGCAAGCACGAAAAACAATGCTTTCATTGATTTGACAAATGAAGCAAAAGACGCTAATGGCGACCCATTCTATACTGTGCTCAACACCCTGCCAGATGCCATTAGTGTATGGGTGAAATTTAAGCAAGGAGAGGTTGTGGCAGAACATCCATACGCAACAATGTCCGCAGTAATTACCGACGGTTCTTATTATCAAGAGCCTACGGATAAGGATTATAGTGAAATTATCGTGGGCGAGGCACGCAACAATAAGATAGAAAGCACAGGCGACGAATGGCAAAAGATTACAGTGCCATTTGAATATGCAAATAAAGACAAACTTCCTAAAGCTATTCTCGTAACATTCTCTACCAATGCCGATCCTGGACAGGGTACAAGCAATGATGAATTGTATATAGATGATGTTGAGCTTATATACAATTCTTCTTTGGCAGACCTATCAATTAATGGCGAGACTCTATCTAACTTTGATCCCGACACGTATAACTACGAATACGACCTTGGTGATGATACCACCGTTGACGAAATTATAGACAACATTAGCTATAAGGTTGCAGGCAAAGAAGCTCACGGTATTGTTTCTGTGTTGGAAAACAATACGATGGCTATTGCTGTTCTTTCTGCCGACTTGCTTTCAAGCCACACATATACCATAAAATTCAAAGGTGGTGCTACCGGCATAGAGAATATTGTTAGTGCAGAAAATACAGGCAAGACCATCTATAATCTCAATGGTCAGAAGGTGAACTCGATGAAGAAGGGCGAGGTTTACATTACTAAATATGCAAATGGCAAGATTGTGAAGTCCATTAACAAATAAGCATATATAAGTTTGCTTGATAATAAAAAAGCGGTTTGTATCAGATATGCAAACCGCTATTTTTTTTGTTATACCAATGTCAAGCCCTCGTCGGTGATTGTTATGAGACGCTGGCGATACAGGTCGCCTACGGCTTTCTTGAATGTCTTTTTGCTCACCTTGAAGCGGTCTTGTATTAGTTCGGAGGGGCTTTTGTCGCCGAGGTCGCAGCGCCCGTTGTTGTCCTTTAGATATTGCAGCAGTATTTCCGAGAACTCCTCGGTGTGCTTCCTGCCTGTGGGCTGCAGGGTGATGTCCACCTTGTTGTCCTGCCTTATGTGGTCGATGTAGCCCTTCATGCGGTCGCCCGTATGCAGGTAGCGGTACACTTGGTTGTCGTAGACAAGACCCTGAAACTTGTTGTCAATTATCACCTTGAAGCCGAGGTCGGTTTTCTGCCAAACGAGAATATCCACTTCGTCGCCGTGCTTATATGGAGGGCGCTCGTCGCTGAGATAACGCTCTACCTTGGCGGTAGCCATGATGCGATAGCTGTCCTCGTCAACCTTAACGTAGACGATGTATTTCTCGCCCTGCCTCATGCGCATCTTCTGCTCACGGAATGGACAGAAAAGGTCTTTCATCAGTCCGAAGTTGAGAAA
>JAFLSE010000056.1 GCA_022511075.1 Prevotella sp. | reverse complement strand
CACCGCAGGACGGGCATTGGCGTTCAGCTCCTTCTTGGCAACGTCTATGCACTCGTTGTAATTTCTCGGATAGCGTTTTTCCGGCTCAATCTCAAAACGGTCTGCACCCGTCTCGTCAGCAATCATGTCGGCAATGATGTGCGTATTGCCTTTCTCAATCACTCCCACGTTGTAGTTCTCTCCCGTGTGCGAGAAGTAAACCACTAATTTCTTTCCTTCCTTGTTCATTTCTTCCTTTGCTTGCTTTGCCTGGCACGAGCAAATGCCAAAGATGGCACATATCCCTGCCAGGGCGACTGTTAATAAATTCGTTTTCATATAGTATTGCGTTTACCTTACAATCCTTTTACCCAAGACTCCATATCCTCCTTGGAAACACCATTAAGCAGTTTACCTTCTTTCCAATTCAGGTCAGGATAAGCCTTTTTCAAGTCTTCGGCAGACTTGTCGATAGTGCTCCCGCCGGAAGTGGCAAAAGGAATGACGGTCTTGCCCTTCAAGTCGTTAGCTTCTATGAATGTGTTGATGATTGTCGGGGCTGTGTACCACCAAATTGGGAAGCCAATAAACACCACGTCATAGTCGGCAATATTATCAACCTTTCCCTTAATGGCAGGGCGTGAAGTGGGGTCTGCCATTTCCACCGACGAACGCGACTGCTTGTCGCGCCAGTCAAGGTCGGCATCGGTATAAGCTACTTCGGGCTGGATTTCGTAGATGTCGGCATCTGCCACCTCAGCCAACTGCTGCGCTGCATTACGGGTTACGCCTGATGCCGAGAAATAAGCCACCAATGTCTTTTTCGTTTCTTGCTTCTGCTCGGGTTTTTGCTTTTGCTGTGCACAGGCTGTCATAAAAATTGCAGCCACGGCGCATACGATTAAACTAATCTTTTTCATTGTCGTTTGTTTTTAATTGTTCGTGTATCTGTAAGATGTTTTAATATGTCCCTGCCTTTATCTCCGTCATTAGCCATCTGCCGCTTTGCCTTTTGAGGGCAATATCCAATCGCAGCGACCATGTGTGCCGACCGCCTCCGAATACGGCTGCTGCAACACGGCTGCAACCTATTATCCTTGCACTTTCGCCCTCGATGGAAATCTCCAAGCGAGTATCGTCGCACGAATAGTAATTGAGCGTGCCATTGGCAATGGCATGCAGATAGTCGTGCTTTGCCTGCCGCATACCCGTCATGTGTACCAGCACGAAATCGTCTGACAGCATACGCCCCAGTGCGGCGGTGTCTTTTGCTATCATGGCGAGATACATTTCATTGTAGGCTTGCCCTAATGCCGTTTTTTCGCTGTCCATTATCATCATTGCACTTATATGGCTGTTAGCCATTGTCGTTAGGAAGATAAGACTAATGATGCAAAATCTCATAACGCACCCACTACCTGATGCGGACGATAGAGCTCTTCGAGATAGGCGGCATCGTCGTCGCTCAACCCGAAATCCACGGCACGCACGGCAGCATCGAAATGGGGCACTTTCGTAGCACCCACAATGGGTGAAGCCACGCCTCGCTTGAGCAGCCACGCCAGCGATACCTCCGTCATAGTGACACCGTTGCGGCGAGCCACCTCGTCAACACGCCCTATAATCTCCAAGTCGTTATCCTTGGCGTTGTCATACTTCTCCCGGATAGTCTTATCGGTATCGCTGCGCTTCGTACCGCTCTCCCATCCTGTGTGCGTCAGATGCCCACCGGCAAGGGGCGAATAAGGAATGAGCGACACACCGTATTGACGAGCCACGGGCAGCAGTTCCCTCTCGTCCTCACGATAGAGCAGGTTATAGTGGTTCTGGAGCGTGGAGAAACGTGTCCAGCCGTTTTGCTCTGCACATATCTGCATATTATGGAACTGATAGCCGTACATAGCCGATGCCCCTATGGCACGCACTTTTCCGCTGCGCACCAACTCATCGAGTGCCTGCATCGTCTCCTCGATAGGCGTGGTGTAGTCGAAGCGATGAATCTGATAGAGGTCGAGATAGTCAGTGCCTAATCGTTTCAATGTTCCTTCAATCTCGCGCAGGATAGCCTCACGCGACAGCTTGCCCTCATTGAAATATACCTTCGAAGCCAATACCACATCTTCGCGCTTCACGCCAAGCGTTTTCAGAGCCGAACCGAGAAATTCCTCGCTCGTGCCGTGTGAATATACATTGGCGGTATCAAAGAAATTTACGCCCAGGTCGAGCGCGTGCTTCACCATCTGGCGAGTGTCGTCCTCGCCTAATGTCCAGAGGTGAAAATCCTCCGACGGTCTGCCATAGGACATGCAGCCCACGCAGATGCGTGATACCTTGATGCCCGTTGTTCCAAGTTCAGTGTATTTCATTGTCGTTTAGTTTGTATGTTTAATTCGGGTGCAAAGTTAAACATATAAAATCAAACTCTTTGTATATAAATTACTGATTTTATTACCAAAATTACCTATTTTAGATATTTTTTGAAAGTGAAACAAATATTAAGGAGTGTTCAGTGATTAGTGTTCAGTGTTTAGTTGGTTGTTTGGCTGAACACCAAAGAAAGGCGGTTTACATCTTTTAAGACGGAGATGCAGTTTTGTTAACAGATTTTTACAGGTTACGGAGTGCCGATTTTTGGCTTTCGGCGGAAAATGCAGTACCTTTGCACCAGTCAATCGCGAAAGACAAGAGAGAGAAAAAACAAAAACTACTAACCACTAAAAAACACACAAGAAAATGATTAATTACAGTATCGCAATGTTAAGCAATCCACAGAGTCCCGACGCACCGGCAAAGGCATACGCCAAGGCACAGTGCTCGGAGGTGATGACAATCGAAAAGTTCGTAAAGCACATAGCCGACCACAACGGAGTATATACCCGCGGAACGGTGCAGGGAGTGGTAAGCGACCTCTGCGAGTGCCTCGTAGAGCAACTGCTCGAAGGCAAGAAGGTGCAGCTGGGCATGCTCGGCAACTTCTGGATATCGCTGAGTTCGGATGGTGCGGACAGCGCGGAGATGTTCACAGCCGCGAACATCAAGGGCGTGAAGATAATTTTCACTCCAGGCGACGACTTCGACGACCTGATATCACGCGCAACGTTCAACCCCGTAAGCAGCCGTGCGGCACAGGCAGCAACACTCAAGGCGGAGAAGAGCGGCGAGAGCACCGTGGACCTCGCAGCGGCGAAGGGAAAAGGGAATGGTGATTAGTTATCAGTGTTCAGTGATTAGTGTTTAGTTATTAGCTAACTGGCATCTGGACACAGACAACGGAACACTGACAACTAAACACTGAACACTAACCACTAAACACTGAACACTAAACACTGAACACTAAACACTAACCACTAAAATCTAATCACTATGAAAAAGGAAACTTGGAAGTTTATACTTCAGACAATCGCGGCAGTGCTCACTGCCATAGCCACCTCGCTTGGAGTATCGAGCTGCATGGCAATGCTATGACGCGCAAGCCATAGCTGAAAACATAACGAAAAAACATTATAGGACGAGCCGACAGACTGAATTTCTAAGATTCAACCTGCCGGCTTGTTCTATACATTTATATTTATTTTTTATGCTCTTGTATTTTTTTTAACAAAATCTATAATTCAGGGAACAAACAGCCTTCTTTTACGACCATAACGGCACTCAAATTTATAAAAAAGCATAAAATTGTGACTATATCTATACAAAAAACACAAAAAAAGTTGGATTATTGCCAAAAATTCCATTTTTTTTCGTAACTTTGCAGATAGTTTTTAAATCTAAGACCAATGACGAAGAAGGTACTATTCATCAATCAGGAAATCATTCCCTACGTACCGGAAAGAGAACTTTCCGTGATGGGCAAGAGTGTTCCACAGGCTGCTCTCGACAAGGGTTGGGAGATTCGCACGTTTATGCCGAAATGGGGTAACATCAACGAACGTCGCGGACAACTGCACGAGGTTATACGCCTGTCGGGAATGAACCTGATAATTGATGACACCGACCACCCGCTGATAATCAAGGTGGCAACAATACCGCAGACACGCATACAGGTGTACTTCATCGACAACGACGACTACTTCACCAAGCGCGGAATGACCACCGACGCAAACGGCGTGGAATACGACGACAACGGCAAGCGTGCCATATTCTTTGCACGCGGCGTGTTGGAGACGGTGAAGAAACTGCGCTGGATACCGGACATCATTCATTGTCAGGGATGGATAAGCCACGTTGTGCCCTACTATATAAAGACAGCGTACAGCGATGAGCCTTCGTTCGCCAACACGAAAGTGGTTACGTCATTGTTCCCGAAAGATTTCAACGGCAACCTTGCCGACAAGTTCAAGCAGAGCATGGAGTTCCGCGAGGCTACGATAGACAAGCTCACATCTTATTCTGACACCTTCGACCACACGGAACTGGCAAAGCTGGCTATTGACTTCAGCGACGGAGTGATAGAAGCCAAAGCCGATGTTTGCGAGGAACTGAAGCAATATGCAGCCGAAAAGAAAGGTGACAACGTACTGAAATACAAAGACGGCAACTTTGCCGACGCATACGAGCAGTTCTACGATATGCTCTTAGGCAACAACTAAAACCAAAAAGAAACAAATGAAGAAAAGGATAACCCTCGCCATTGCAGCCACGGCGCTAATGGCGCTGACGGCCTGCGACGAGACCACCGACACACTCGGAAACTCGCTCACATCAGATGCCGACAAATTCACGATAACAACCGACACATTCAACGTAAAGACATCTTCGATGGTGGTTGACTCGGTGCTGACATCGGGCAAGCACATCTTTTTAGGCAAGATGAGAGACCCCGAAACAGGCACTGACGTGACGGGGCACTTTGCAACCAACATGTACACCAACAGGGCATTCGACGACACGAAGCTGATGCTCGACACCGACAGCATTTTGTCGAAAGACGAGAACGGCAACGTAGAGGCGGTGCTTACATACCTGTCAATATACTTCGAGCAGATAAACGGCGACTCGCTTGCACCCATGCAGCTGACGGTGAGGGAACTGGCAGAGCCGATAGACGAAGGAAAGAAATACTACTCAAACTACAACCCGGAGAATGACAACCTGCTGCGCAACGACGAGGGCAACGAGATTGTGAAGAAGTTCAACTATACCCCACTCGACCAGAACCTCAGCGACAGCATACGCAACCAGATTGTATCGGGCAACAACTATGCCTACATAAACATTCCGCTGTCAGACGAGTATCGCGACCGCAACGGCAAGACATACAAGAACTACGGCACGTATCTGCTGCAAAAGGCTGTGGAGCACCCCGAATATTCGCAAAACATCTACGACTTCAGCCACAACGTGTGTCCCGGATTCTATGTTAAGACAACCAACGGACTTGGGGCGATGATGAAGATACGCTCAATACAGTTGCAGTCGGTATACGACGGAATATCCAACGGCGACACGATAAAAGCCGCATACTATGTTTCGAGCACCGACGACGTGGCTCACTTGGTGAAGATAGAAAACGACCGCAACTCGATAAGCGAACTGGCAAAAGACGAATCGTGCACATACCTAAAAACACCGTCGGGCATATTCACCGAAGTGACTATACCTGTTGACGAGATAAAGGCAGGACACGAGAACGACACTATCAGTTCGGCAAAGGTTGTGTTCAGGCACTATAACACCACGTCAGACGATGCCCTCGGCGTGCCCACGGAGGTATTGATAATGCCGAAAGACAGCCTTTACAGCTTCTTTGAGAACAATTGCGTTACTGACTACAAGACATCGTATCTTGCCACATATAGCAGCAAGACAAATTCATACACGTTCAACAACATTGCAAATATGATTGGTGCGATGTATGATGCAAAACGAAGCGGAGAGGCTTCCGAAAACTGGAACAAGGCTGTGCTTGTGCCTGTCACCATCAACTACACGCAGTCGTCGTCATACTATGGCACATCATCAACGATGACGGGCATTGAAAACTGCTTCAACCTGAAAAGTGCAAGGCTCGTGAAAGGTACTGACACCGACAGTCCGATAAAGATAAGTGTCATATACAACGCTATGAAACAATAGCGGCAAACGCATCTTGACATCTTTATGGCAGACGGATTCTTAGAAAGTCACTACGCCGAATACGAGCGCAAAAAACAGGCTTACCTCAACAAGAAGAAGCACGCAAAGCCAACAAGGACAAGGCACATAGAACGCCCTGACGACGAGGCCTTATAAGCGGCTTTCTTCTATCTTACAACTTTGTATTTTGCGAATTTCAGCAGCAATTGCTTTGTGCCGGTGTTCTTGAACTCCACGGTGGCTTTTGTGTTCTCGCCAGTACCCTCAATCTTTATAACGGTGCCTATGCCGAAACGCTGATGCTCTATCACGTTGCCTTCCTTGAGCGGTGCAGAACTTGAAGGAAGAGGGGCAGAACCTGACGGCGACGATACCAATCTCGTAGACAACGAGGCAGGTCTTGACATCGGCGACGGGCTTGTGTTCTCAACACGCGGCGGCACAAGTCTCGGCTTTGGGTCGGCACGGAACTGCGAAGCAACAGGACGCGGATTCTGCATCCATTCAGGCGACCTGCTGCCGCCGAAAGAGTTACCCCCAAAGGAACTGCCACCATATCTGCTGCCACCATAACGACTGCCAAAGCCATTATCATCACCGTCTTTCATTCCCTCAACGTGCATCAACTGCGGGTCGATATCCTTCAAGAAACGCGAAGGTGTGTCATACTCCATACGCCCGTAGCGGTAGCGGTTTTGTGCGCAGGTGAGTATGCAATGCTTCTCGGCACGGGTGATTGCCACATAGAGCAGTCGGCGCTCCTCTTCGAGTTGGCGCATACTGTCGCAACACATTGGCGACGGGAAGATGTTTTCTTCCATTCCCACAACGAAAACCGTCGGAAACTCCAAGCCCTTGGCGCTATGTATTGTCATAAGGGTTACTTTCTCGTCGTCGGTACTGTCGCCGTCGCTCTCGATGTCGGTAAGCAGGGCAACCTCCTGCATAAAGTCGGCAAGCAATACGTGGTCGCCGTTGCCTTCCTCTCGCCTACCCTCCACAAAATCCTGCAAGCCACTCAAAAACTCCTCCACATTCTCCTGACGCGCAAGGTCGTCGGCTTCCCTGCCACCATAGATGTCGCGGCTCACACCGCTTTCGGTGATAATGTCGTGACCGAGACGGTAGGCATCTTCGGTGACGGCACGCATACGCCATCCGTCTATCAGTTCGCGGAACTTGCCGAGCTTCGTAACCGTTGCCTTGCTCACGTCAAGCCCCGTGGTGTTGGGCTGGCATATCACGTCCCACAGGCTCACGCCCTGCGCGCTTGCCGTGGCTACTATCTTGTTGAGCGTGGTGTCGCCTATTCCGCGCGTGGGATAATTGATTATGCGTTTCAGTGCTTCCTCGTCATCAGGATTAATGACAACGCGGTAGTATGCCATAATATCCTTTATCTCCTTGCGCTGGTAGAAGCTCAGTCCGCCGAGTATGCGATAGGGAATGTTCTCCTTGCGCAGTGCCTCCTCAAAACTACGGCTCTGTGAGTTGGTGCGGTAGAGAATGGCGAAATCGGAATATCCGCAGCGGTCCTGCCGCTTGTATTTCTTTATGTCCTTGCATACAATTATGCTTTCTTCCTTGTCGCTGTACGCCATTTTCAGCTGCAACAGGTCGCCGTGCTCATTGTTGCTGTAAACGTCCTTAGGAATCTGCTCTTTATTGTGCTTTATAAGGCTGTTTGCAGCCTGCACGATAAGTTTGGTGCTGCGGTAGTTTTGTTCCAGTTTGAACAGGCGTGCATCGTTGTACAGCGTGTCAAACTTGAGTATGTTGTCGATGTTCGCCCCACGGAAACTGTATATGCTCTGCGCGTCGTCGCCCACTACGCATACACGCTGGTGCTCCTTCGTCAGTTGGTAGACAATTTCCTGCTGTGCGTGGTTGGTGTCCTGATACTCGTCAACAAGCACGTATTGGAAACGCTCAACGTATGTCTTTCTTGTCTCCTCGTCGTTTGCAAAAAGCATGTAGGTATTCAGCAGCAAATCGTCGAAATCCATCACGTTTGCCTGTCTGCAACGCTCGTGGTAGCGGCGGTAAATGTCCTTTATTGCAGGCATTTTCCGCTGGTTGTCATATTGTATCGTCTCTGCGCTCGCGGCATATTGCGACGGCAGCAGCAGGCGGTTTTTTGCCATACTTATGCGGTCGGCAACGCTTGCCGGCTTATACGCCTTGTCGTCGAGCCCCATTTCTTTTATTATCGCCTTTACCAGCGAACGTGAATCGTTTTGGTCGTAGATTGTGAAATTCGAACTATAGCCAATTTTGGCTGCCTCCCTGCGAAGGATATGCGAAAAAACGGAGTGGAATGTTCCCATATTGAGCCAGCGCGCCTTGTCCAAGCCAACGAGTTTGCCGATGCGCTCCTTCATCTCCGCAGCAGCCTTGTTGGTGAACGTAAGCGCAAGAATGTTCCACGGTGCCATACCCATCTTCATAAGATAGGCAATCTTGTATGTAAGCACGCGCGTCTTTCCAGAGCCTGCACCGGCTATCACGAGTTGTGCGCCGTCGCAATAGCGCACAGCCTCCTGCTGACTGCTGTCGAGCTGGGCAAAAAACTGCTCCATTGTTTCGTTGCTTTCCGTCATAACCTTATTTTCGCCTTTACAGCCTTGCCTTCGTTGTCTATCCTGTTGAGCGGAGTAACTACATACGTGCACTTCTTCTTGCCGTCGTGATATGGCAGTTTCATGTATTCGTCCTGCACTATCCCCACAATGTTCTTGCTGCTGTTGAGGTTTATTTTCTCGCCCTTCTCAAAGCGATATACCACATATTTCACTGCCTCGGTGTCCCACGACTTTGCCTTTGGTGCAGTCCAGAACAGCATATATCCGCCACTTGTCCACACAGGCTTCAGTTTTTTCACTTTCTTCGGCTCACGCTTCGAGATAAACGGCATTTCGGGCTGCAAGGCAGGATAGCGCCAGTAGTTGTTTTTCAGCAGCGTGGCATAGTTGCCAACATTGTCTACGGCAGCCTTGGCATACCACAGCATAGTGCCGCACACGTTGCGGTTTTCGTCGTGCAGACGCATCTTTGCTGCCAATTGGTGAGTGTTGGCGTTGTATGGGTCGGCAAACTTCACCGTGCGTTCCACATCCTCGCCGATTATCAGCGGTCGGTTGCCGCAATTTCTGTTCCACCAACGTATCAACTCTTTATAGTCAGCGGCGTTGTGCCCTATCTGCCAATAAAGTTGCGGCACGCAATAGTCAATCCAACCGTTGTTCACCCACATTAGCACGTCGGCATAGAGGTCGTCATAGTTTTGCAAACCGTTTGTATAACTGCCATTTGAATCTGACTTCTTGTTGCGGTAGATACCGAAAGGCGACACACCAAACTTTACCCAGGGCTTCACTGCCACGATGGTGTCGTGAAGCTGCTCAACAAACCTGTTTACATTATATCTCCTCCAGTCGCCTATATCGGCAATCCCGTTGCTGTTTTGCCTAAAAAGTTCCGCATCAGGAATGTTCTCGCCTGCCACTGGATAAGGGTAGAAATAGTCGTCAATATGCAGTCCGTCAACGTCGTAGCGGCGCAAAATGTCGCCCACCACATTACAAATATACTCCCTGTTTTCTGCCATACCGGGGTTAAGAATATATTGTCCGTCGTATGCGAAACTGCGCATTGGATAGCGGCTCACGATGTGGTTTGCTGCCAATTCCGTGGTCGTCTTTGTCTTTGCCCGATAAGGGTTTATCCACGCGTGCAACTCCATTCCGCGCTTGTGGCATTGCTCAATCATCCATTTCAGCGGGTCCCAATAGGGCGACGGTGGCTGCCCCTGCCTGCCCGTCAGAAAACGGCTCCACGGCTCTATGCTGCTCTCGTACAGCGCATCGCATTCGGGGCGCACCTGAAACATAATTGCGTTTGCCCCCATTTTCTGCAACTCATCAAGTTGATAGGACAGCGTCTGTTGCATCTGCTCTGTTCCCATGCCGAGAAACTGACCGTTCACACACTGTATCCATGCTCCGCGAAACTCTCGTTTCTGCTGTGCCTGCACTGCCGTCGCAATCAGCAAAAGCAATGCCGCCAATATCTTTTTTCTCACAATCTTTACCTTAAAAAAATTAATCTATTGCACCTATTATCTCCTGCACGCTCTTGCATCCGTGTGCATCGAGCCATTCATCAATTCCCTTTGCGACCTTTGCGCTTATTGCCAGGTCGATGAAGTTGGCAGTGCCTATCTCCACAGCCGTAGCACCGCACATAAGAAACTCTATCGCATCTTTTGCCGAAGATATACCGCCAAGTCCTATCACGGG
>JAFLSE010000055.1 GCA_022511075.1 Prevotella sp. | reverse complement strand
CTTCTCGTCGTTGAAGATAAACTCATTCATTGCACCCACTATGCGCACGTAGGTGCTCAGGCTGTAGTCGCCCTTGCCTCGCTTGATGTCATAAAACCTTGTCTTGCTTACTTTGGCTTCCGCAAGAAAATTGCGCACGCCGATGCCGTGTGCCGACGGCACTTGTGTCAGCACCTCACCGAAGCGGCTGTTGTCCGCTTCATACTTGTTCTTGAACATAATCTTTCGGTGTTAAAAAGTTCTCCTACACAGAGAATTTTTAACACCGAAAGTGTCATCTTTGCCAAGTGGCAATAAGATAGTTTTTTGCTTGTTTTTGGCTTACTCTTCGCCAGAGTGCCAATTATTGTGCTATTTCGTCTGCCCCGGAGTAACTCAGAAACGTACACCTGCCGCAAATCCTATCCACCCGTTAACAGCTGTTTTTTCATTTGTATGAAATATTGAATAAGGCTTTAATGAACTTCCTGTGACACCAGTTTCGGGATTTATGTAATCCGAGACTGTAAGATTGAATGTCGGACCTGCAAACACCTTGAAATGCGGTTGTATTTGTTTTGAGAAAGTAAACCTTAGCTGTGCAAGCACATTTGTTCCGCTTCTGAACTTACCATCCTCGGTAATGTAATATCCAACAGCCTCTATTTGATTTGCCCATCCTGTTTCCTTCCATCCAATATCGGTTCCGAATCCCATACCTACACCATATATTGGCTTGGAATGGAGGAAATTCACACCTGCAGAAAAGATGGTATAGAGCCTGTCAACACCTAACTTGAAACTTGCGTATGTGTTAAACGCATCAGACACGCCGACCTCCAATTCCTGCTTTCCGCCATGCCTTACGATGTTGAACAACCCGATAGGTACACCGCTGCACGTGTCAGAACAGTTAACGATGCCGAATTGGACTCCGCGAACTTCTTTGGCAACATTGACCAATCCCGAAAATTGCAGTCCCGAAACATTGTCAGCAACATTCAGCACGCCTGCAAACTGGAATGGCGTTTTGCCGCCTTTTGAGATATTGGTAACACCTGCGAACTGGGCTGCGTTTCTGGACTCGTTGGTATAGTTCACCACGCCTGCAAACTGAAATCCTGAAGTATGATTGAGATTTACGTTATACACACTGCCAAATTCAAAGTTCTTACTTGCATAGCTGTGTCCACCCACAAGATTAATCGATACCTTGTTTATTGTTTGTCCCGAACTTATGCCGTTTGTGCCTAAAGGTGACAGGAGCGACAGCTGAAAATTTCTCTCTTTTATTTCTTCTGAATGTGTTTCCTCGGAATATACAGGGGCGGCAGTCAGCATTGTTCCGAACACCACCATTAAAATTTTGTTCATTTTCTTCATTGGCTTCAATTCTTGTTTTTGGTGCAAAGTTACGGCAAACCGACACTAAAAACAATAAAAATCGGCTGAACTGGAAATAATGAAGTACGAACAGTAATGAACAGTGTATGAAACGATTAATTATCGTCGAGCCATTTCAGAAATTCAGCGACCCTCGCCCTGCTTACAAACAGCATTTCGTGAAAATCGGGGGAAAGCGCGATGTGAAGCCTTCCGTTAAAATGACGGTGAATACTCTTAATGCTGTTTATGGAAACAATAACCCCTCGTGTTATACGGAAGAACTTTTTAGGCTCAAGTTGAGATATCAGTGATTCTATCGTATAGTCCACGATGCACTTCTTGCCGTCTTTGGTCATTACAAAGGTGAGCCTGTCCTCGGCATAAAAATAGGCTATATCGTCTATTTGCAGAAATTCTATTCTGTCTCCCTTTGTGATGACTAAGCGGCTTTTGTACTCTTTTGGTGAACGCAGGCTTTCCAGCAAGGCACTTATATTGTTGTGGTTGAAGTGATTGAATTTTTCCACTGCTGCAACAAAATCAGACTCAACAATGGGTTTCAGGAGATAGCCGATGCCGTTGACCTTGAAAGCCTGAATGGCATATTGGTCGTATGCTGTCGTAAAAATAACCGGCGCATGTACATCTGTTTGCTCAAAAATCTCAAAGCCGTTACCGTCAGCAAGATGTATGTCAAGGAAAATAAGGTCTGCTGCATTTTTTGCAAGCCAATCCACACTCTCCCTTACAGTAGCGAATTTCCCGACAACTTCAGCGGCAGGAAATCTTTTGTTCAGCAAACGTTCAAGCTCCTCCTGGGCAAGTTCTTCATCTTCAATAATAATCACTCTCATATAACAGGCAGTTTTACGACATATACAGATTCATTTACACTAATATCAATCCCTTTGTTTGCAAGAAACCGATACTTTTCATTCAGATTATTCAGACCAATGCCGTTTGAAAACTCAACATCGTTTCGTGGATTGACATTGTTTGAGACACAAAGCACCCCATTGTCAGTATATATTGATATATCCAATGGACACGAAGGAGTTAATATATTGTGCTTCACGGCATTTTCAACAAGCAGTTGCAATGTCATAGGCGGAATTTTGTCAGACAAAAATTCATTTCCCACGTCTATTTTGAAACATAGCCCTTTGCCAAACCTCAAGATTAAGATTTCCATATAGTTTTTGATAAAATCAAGTTCTTCCCTTATAGTAACCAAGTCTTTCATGTCATACGTCAAGACATACCTATAAACCTCGGACAGTTTCTTTACATACTCGGAGGCGCGCTCACTGTCTTTGTTGATTAACGATACAAGCACATTGAGGCTATTGAAAAGGAAATGCGGATTTATCTGGCTTTTCAACTGGCGGTATTGTATCTTTATGTATTCTTTTTGGAGTTCGTGATTGTTTCTGCTATTTACGTAAAACTCTATAAGAAGAACGGCAAAACAATTAAAGAGTACTGAAATGATGATACTTTCTGTTGGTAAGTCAAAAATTGGTCTGAAAGGGAGGTTTCCTATAACCAATACTATTAGCGACAACAATATGGTGATTAACCCCTCTGCAACTATCCTTATCCACAAACTTCTTGATTGCCATAAGGAAGTATTGAAGTAATCAACAAACCGATAGTCAATATATATTGTAATGACCATAAACGGCAGGCACAAGGCAATGCTCCCCAAGAACTCCGGCAAGGAAAAGGAGGTACGTGAAGCAGGAAGTTGGATAAGGGATATGACGGATGCCAAAAACACAACAAGCCCGGCAAATATAATCAACCAGTGCTTGTGCTTACTGTAAGCAGCCATCAGATTTCCCGATTCCAGCATTCGGTGTACTTTACTTTCAGCCATGTTTCTTTTCAAGTTTTTGTTTCAGTAAACTCCCATCGTCCTGATGCACAGTCTACAAATTTGTCGTCATCTTTGTCAAATTCAGCAAGCTGATGAAAACGAAAGTAAGATTCACGATATAGGGTTAGAATGTCTTGTAAGGTGTGCGCAAATGCTGCTTGCGTAACTCATCAAGTTTTGTTTGGTCGAAAGTTCCTTCGTCCCACATCTTATTGATGGCTCTTTGCGCCCGTTCTGCGAAAAAGAGCGAAAGCGTCAACCGCAGGGCATCAAGGTCTTCTTGCGAAGTAATGTTCGCCATAGCATTCATCAATTCTAATTGTGCCATTTCCGTGTAGTTCATACTGCTTATTTGTTTGGTTCTGTGTGCAAAGTTACAAATTTTATACAGCATAGTTGACCTAATCCGATTAAAAAATCATAAAATGCGACATAAAATTGCTTTTATGCTTTAATTCTCCTCACGGCTCGCCGAGATACTCCACGATGAGTGCCACCTGACGGGCGGAGAAAAATTTGGAGTACTTGCCGAGGGAGCACTGCTGCAAGGCTTCGTGGAGCGGACGGCAGCGCTTTATCCAGCCGTTGAGACGGTTTACTGCCACATGTGGGTCGGCATCGGGAAAGTATATCATTGCAAGCTCCTGCTTGCTGTAGCATCTTATTTTCATAGTGATTAGTGATGAGTGGTTAGTGTTTAGCGATTAGTGGTGAGTTATATACTGCGGCAGGTGCGGAGAGTGCGGCAGGTGGTTTTTAAAAAGTGTATATACGTGAGAATTATTTCTTGCTCCAAAAATTTCTTTCCTGCGCACGTACACGTAAGGTTTTTGAAAAGTACTCGCCACATCTGCCGCACCTGCCGCGGCTATTCAGCTGCTATGTGCCGTGGTCTGCCATATCTTCTGCGGCATCCATAGCAATTTTCAGTTGGAAAAGCCGTATTTCCTCCGCTGTGCGCTGCACCGCAAGATAGCCTCTCGCACTGTGTATCCTTGCACGTGCGAAGCCAAGTTCCATAAAAGCACGCCCTACATATACTGCACTGAGTTTTTGGGTTATTCCTGTGCCCATTACCTGTATTGCCCTTGCGGCGGTGACGAACTGCCCGGGCTCATTCTCCCCGGGCTTGCGGAAATAGAGCATTACGAGTTCCTGCTCAAGACGGGGAGTCTCAAACTGGCGGTTGTGGCAGCTCAGTTCCTGTATCTCTTCCTTTGAAAGCCAGAAGCGGAAACCGCTGCGCAGGAGCGAAACGGCTTGCGAGAAGAAGAAGGCTGCGGAGGATGCCTTGATAAAGGGCATGCTTGCCGGACCTGTGGAGGGCTTGACAGGCGGCTGCATGGTGATGCTGACGGTGGCTGACGGGGAGAATGTTTTTTTTGTAAAATTTGTAAACTATTGCAAACGTTTGGAAAGAAAATGCTAACTTTGCAGGCAAAACGAAAGCTGACAGGAAAAGTTTACTCTTGTTTCTTGCAGTAGTACTGCCTCTGACAATGGATGCCCAGCAGGGCAAGTATGCCAGGTACATCAAGAAGTTTGACGTGGTGCAATTCCTGCCCGAAGAGACCGACAAAGACCCGGCAGTGTTCTGGCGTGCCGTCGTGAACAACAACAAAACCCTGAAAGAGGGCATGGAGAAGTTCACAGAGCCGAAAGGCTCGGCGAAAAAGGCACTGGAGGCGGAAGGGGGATAACGTTGTGCGACGAGTAGAAGAACGACTTTGACCGCTTTTATACATGGGCAATGGATAATGGTTATCATAAAGGACTTACCATTGGGCGGATTGACGTGAACGGGAACTACAGCCCGGACAACTGCAGGTGGATTCCCCCAAAGAACAGCTCTACAACCGGCGCAACACAATCTATGTGTATTTCAAGGGAAAGAGGGTGTCGCTCGCAAAGAAGGCTGACGACCTGAACTTAGACTATCGCAAAATCATTGGCTATCTGGTACGCAATGTTAAATAGGAAATGTTGAGCCGCCGAGGTGAAAAAAGGAAAGAGTCTGCCACAAGGCAGACTCCCTTTCAGTTCCTTTTAAAGTGCAGTATGAAGACATATAGTCAGCAAGTGCACTGTGAATTGGTTGCAAAGGTACAACAATATTTTTAAAAAACAAAATTTTTGTTTGTTTTTTTATAAATTTTCTACATCAAAACCTGAATTATTAATAATAACGTCCTTAACAATTTTATCCGTAACGCGGTCAAAAGCAGCGATTAGACCACCTTTCATTTCATCAACACGGTTTTTTGACACTCGTCCAAGCAAATACTTGAAAACCATGTATGCACCAGACAGCATTGTCTTCCTATTTCCTAAGTCTCCAAGAGGTCCGCTGCTGATAGCTTCTGGCAAATTCATGTCGAATAAGACCTTGCCATGCGCACAGGCGTTTCGTAGTCTCCTTACAGTATTAATGTAGCTTGAGAATTGCGATGGTGCTTCCATACCATAGGCAACTGATATTTGGTGACGAAGACCTCCGTCCACCAAATTATCGTAAAGCAAGATTATTTTACCAAAACTCATAAACTCCAAAGCTTTCCATGCTGGCGAATCATCACGTTTGTGATGTTTCAAGTCAGCCTTTATGACCGTTTCTTTCTTTACGCCCTTGAGCGCCAACTTAAACTCGTCATCATCAATGAGTTCCTTTTTTACTATTTTGGTATTTATGTACCAAAACGGATCGTCTCTGTATTTGTTTGACACATGATATATTAGCGTAGTCCTGAAATTGATTTCAATCCTGCTTATATAGCGCAGGAACAAATTGCGAAGGTCAAAATCAAAATAATACAAGCGCATCGCATAGTCAAACTTTGTACCTTCCTTAAAACTATGGTCCCTTTTTATCTTACGCGGATAAGACTCCTCAAACGGGAACCAATAAAACCCCAAACGAAAATAACCTATATCCAACAAGTTTTCCTTTGCTTTCTCTTGGTCGTCTATTTGCATTCCACGTGATGTCAGTTTTGCTATTTGTTCATCAACTGTCGTGGCTGTCTTTTTTTCTTCCATTTACATAAAATTTGAAATTTGATGCAAAATTACAAAAAAGTTGCAAAATCCAACAAATTATTAAAATTATTTGATTAAATTCTTAACAAGATTTCCAGTTTACAGCATAATGACTGACGGTTAATGGGAAGAATGGGCCTGATGGGGTTTATAGGATTGAGGGGATATTTGCTTGGCGAAAGAAAAAAGGGCTTGCTTCACAGCAGACCCTTTCCCTTTGCCTATGAAAAAAAACTTGAAATTTATCCCAACCGTATGAAAAAGTATACGCAGTTATGTGTCGGCGAGGCATTTCTGACGTGCCTTGTTGGACAGGTCTGCCCAGTGCTTGTATTCCTTGAACTTGTCGTCGCATGTGATAATGCAGCATTCCGCGACTTTTACTTTTTTGTTTGCCATGTCAATATATAAATTATGTGTGGGCAAAGATAGTGTAAAACAATTAGAATGAGGGGATAAAATATAAAAGATTTTTTATCGTTACGGAAGGGAATGTTTTGGTTAATTTTGTGATTAATTCATAAATATATGGGATATACAAGAGGAATAGAGCATGAAGTTAGTCGTGAACGCGAGCCGGGCGTGAACACTATGGCCGGCTACGAGCACAAGCGTTTCAGCAACGACATCCGCTATACGCGTCTGATGCAGACGGCATTGTATCTGTCAGTGTAGACAAGCTGGACAAAAATGTTATTTACACTATCAATGGAGTAAAGTGTAGCACAGCTAACGTGTCAGACCTGCCTGCTGGCATCTATATTGTCAATGGCAGGAAATACATTGTGAAGTAATAATCTATTGTAGAAATATTACGCAAGTCTTGTAGATGGGTTACAAGACTTGCGTAATATTTGTTTTATTAATCTTTACTTATTTTGCAGTCGTAAACAATGGGATTAGCATAATATCTAATAGGAATATCAGTAATAGATAATCTTAATATACACCTGTTTTGAATTCCGCTGCAAAGGTACTACTTTATTTTCATCCATGCGCATCATTTTGGTGAATTCTGACTCACGGCTCACCGAGATACTCCACGATGAGTGCCACCTGACGGGCAGAGAAAAACTTGGAGTACTTGCCGAGGGAGCACTGTTGCAAGGCTTCGTGGAGCGGACGGCAGCGCTTTATCCAGCCGTTGAGGCGGTTTACTGCCACGTGTGGGGCAGCATCGGGAAAGTATATCATTGCAAGTTCCTGCTTGCTGTAGCATCTTATTTTCATAGTGATGAGTGGTTTGTGTTTAGCGATTAGTGATTAGTGATGAGTTATGTACTGCGGCAGGTGCGGAGAGTGCGACAGGTGGTTTTTAAAAAGTGTATATACGTGGGAATTATTTCTTGCTCCATAAATTTCTTTCCTGCGCACGCACACGTAAGGTTTTGAAAAGTACTTGCCACACCTGCCGCACCTGCCGCGGCTATTCAGCCGCTATGTGTCGTGGTCTGCCATATCTTCTGCGGCATCCATAGCCATTTTCAGTTGGAAAAGCCGTATTTCCTCCGCTGTGCGTTGCACCGCAAGATAGCCTCTCGCACTGTGTATCCTTGCACGCGCGAAGCCAAGTTCCATAAAAGCACGCCCCACATATACTGCACTGAGTTTTTGGGTTATTCCTGTGCCCATGACCTGTATTGCCCTTGCGGCGGTGACGAACTGCCCGTGCTCATTCTCGCCAGGCTTGCGGAAATAGAGCATTACGAGTTCCTGCTCAAGACGGGGAGTCTCAAACTGGCGGTTGTGGCAGCTCAGTTCCTGTATCTCCTCCTTGGAGAACCAGAAGCGGAAACCGCTGCGAAGGAGTGAAACGGCTTGCGAGAAGAACAGGTCGTGACGGAAAGGCTCGTCGCGCGGCGAACGTATCTCCTGCACCTCGAAGGGCAGCCAGCGGCGGTTGCCCGTAGGGTCGCTTAGGAACTGGGCGTTGTTGCCAGTGCCGCAGAACGATGCAATGTGCCGTCGGTGCTCATGGAAACGGGCGTATGCCGCACGCTCGTCGATGGAGGGCATGGTAACGGCAGCCTTCAGTTGGTTGAGTTCGGCAGGGCGCATGGTGTCGAGCTCCTCGCAGCACACAAGGGCATACTGCGCAAGCGTCAGCAGGTCGTCGCGCCCCATGCGGTTGGCATTTGTCTTGGTGTAGAAGTAACGGCGCAGCACTGGCGGCAGCAGGTGGTTGAACCACGTGGTCTTGTAGCTGCCCTGCTCACCGATGAGCACCAAAATAACGTTGTTAACGACATTATCATCAATCCACGCGGCAACCATTGCCACAAGCCATTTCTTTAGGTAGCGGCGGAACAGCCGTTGCTTCTCCTCTCCGCCTGCTACGGTAACGGTGTCGGCAAGTGCGGCAATATGGTCGCCGTCGCCCTCATGCCATGGCGGAAGGCTGTCGAGATAGTCACGGAATGGATTGAACGGCGGCACATAATCACTGCCTATCACACGGAACATATCGTTGACATTCACCCTCGCCGTGCGCGACATCTCACTCCAGAGGGAGTTTACTATTCGGTCGGTGATGGGGAGGTAGTTATTAGTGTTCAGTGATGAGTTATTAGTGTTCAGTGATGGGTTATTAGTGTTTAGTGTTGAGTTATTAGTGTTTAGTGATGGGTTATTAGTGTTTAGGGTTGAGTTATTAGTTAAATCATCACTAATCGCTGAACATTGACCACTAACAACTGAACACTTATCACTAAACACTGAACACTCAACCCTTCCCGTCACCTCGTTGTATCGCAGTCGTATGTGGCTGTCGAGAAAGGCTTTTATTTCCTCCACCGAGGCGTATGCATCGCCATCGCGCGAATGGTGGGTGCGTTTGCCGGCGTTGGGGCTTCGGGTGGCAAACTCATCGGTGCGGTTGTAGCAGGAGAGGATTACCTGCTCTGTGTCGGCATATTCGGGAAAGGCGCGGCGTGCCCATTCCACCGCCGCCTCGCGACTGAAACCGAACTCGTTGAGCTTGTAGCCCACGCGCATCACATAGTCGTTGTGGCTACCTGCGGCATATACAGCACCGTCGGCTTCCACCTCGCGGCGTATCGTTTTGTCGTAGCATGACTGGAGTCGTGCCAGTTCGCGGTCGTGCCGCCAACGCTCCTTGCGGCGCAGAGACTCCTGCCGCCCGTGGTCAACTATCCACTGCGCCGCGAACGGCACGGCATCGGGGTTGTAGTATGCCTGTGGGTCGTGGGCAAGTCCCGACAGACGAGTAACGTTCTTGCACTGCAGGTCGGTATCTATGCCTAACAGCGCAGCATAGTGAGCATTGCCGGCAAGGAACGCCTTAGTGTAGAATTTCTTTTGTGCATCGAGGTCGAAAGTTGTGTCAAGCTCGTAACGGTAGATTATTCGCAGTCCCCTGCCGCTGATGGTGGTGTAGCACAGCAACGTGTGAGGGTCGGAGATGGCTCTCTGCCGCAAGGCGGCGAGGGATGAGTGTTCAGTGTTTAGTGATGAGTTATCAGTGTTTAGTGATGAGTTATCAGTGTTTAGTGATGAGTTATTAGTTAAATTATCACTAATCCCTGAACACTGACCACTAACAACTGAACACTCATCACTAACAACGTGGTCAATGTCTACGAGCGACAGCCCCGTGAGAGCCGTTATGTTGCTATGAGCCTTGCCCCCGTCGAAGAGGCACGCCACGGCAAAGAGAGGGCTTTCTGCCTTGATAGCCTTTGAGTTTGTGCGGCGGTAGGTATCGGTGAGTGCCGCGAGTTTTTCGCCGTCATCGCCCTCTCCCCGTATTGTCCTTACAATCGCGTTGAGGGTGGTTGTCATAGGTTGTTTGTCGGTGTAGTTTCTGAAATGTGTTACATTCATTTTCCTTTGCTTTATAGTTAGTTTTTATCATGCTGCAAAGGTAATGACTTTCAAGATAAAGGCGTTCCCCATATATGGGGAACATTTCACATATATTCACACTGTTTTTGACTTTTTATATCTGCGATACAAGGAAACGGCAGCAAACCGCCAACTTGTCTTTTCCGTTTTTTAATGCACTTAGGTTCATCTGCCAACGAAGCCTGCTTCGTTGGGCATCGAGACTATATGCGATGGCAACCGAGACGGCAAGCGCCAGGATTTTATTGATACAATAATATATCACGTACGCGCGCGATGTTTTGAGTTAAGGACAAAGTATCAGGTATATTAATAATTAATATTTGTGTTATTGTGCATAAATAACGCTCTTTTTTCATTCCTTTATTGTTTCTTTGTCAACAAAGCTGAAAACTTTGCATTGTTTTTGCATTTTCTTGCTAAAAAGTTTGGTGGTTAATTAAAAAGTGCGTACCTTTGCATTCGCTTTTGAGGTTTGCGGTGCATTCCGCAGGTTTTCGGAGCAATTTAGGATAGAGTTCTTTGAAAGATTTACATGACAGACAGTAGTAGTGCAAGAAGCTTTCCCCCTGTCCTGTTGCTCATGATGCTTCACGGACATGGGAAAAGGGTATGAAATAACAATGTACCGTCATTCCATTTATTATTGATGGATGACTTTCATCAGGTGTACGATAGATTACCTTTTCTATTGTAAGTTAACTTTAGACGCAGGTTTATATAGATTCATTCCGGTCAGACAACACGCCTTTGCCGTTATATTTTATAGTGGTCAAGGTGATTAAAGAAACAAGAATTTTACAATGTAGAGTTTGATCCTGGCTCAGGATGAACGCTAGCTACAGGCCTAACACATGCAAGTCGCGGGGCA
>JAFLSE010000054.1 GCA_022511075.1 Prevotella sp. | reverse complement strand
ACGGTGCTCTGTGGCTGTCTACCGACCATGGTATAGTGAAATACGAACCACGGCAGACGGCTACGGAACAAGGTGCTGTTGGAGAGAATGTTCAGTGGTTTACGCTCCACGACGGTTTGGTAAGTGAGCAGTTCCAGCCGAATTCAGGATTGAAGACTAAAGACGGTCATGTATGTTTTGGCAGCACCAGCGGCTTCAACAGGTTTATGCCTTACCTGATTAAGGTTAACAACGTGATGCCGCCTGTATACATTACGTCGATGAGCATACTCAATCGTGAGGAACACACATCTACAGGACTGCCGCTCGACCTTTCGCAGACCAAGGAGTTGGAACTCGACTACAGCGATGCCCGTATGCTGACTTTCACATTTGCTTCGTTGAGTTACTGTTCGCCG
The DNA here is from genome assembly GCA_022511075.1 of Prevotella sp. Classification (GTDB taxonomy): domain Bacteria; phylum Bacteroidota; class Bacteroidia; order Bacteroidales; family Bacteroidaceae; genus Prevotella. The sequence goes on along the minus strand of JAFLSE010000054.1, from coordinate 11,451 downwards.
AAGAAGAACCAGTATGCATATAAGCTTGAAGGATTTGACACAGGATGGAACTATGTGGGTAATCATAACAACGCCACCTACACCAATCTGCCGGCTGGTACCTATATATTTAAGGTAAAGGCAACGAACAACGATGGAATATGGTCTGCCAACGAAGCCACACTGCGTATTGTGGTACATCCGCCGTTCTGGTGGAGTTGGTATGCCAAACTGTTTTATCTGCTGCTCATCTGTTGTGCTATTTGGCTGTATGTGAATTATCGGCTGAAGAAGGCGGAACGTCAGCATCAGCAGGAAATAGAGCGGCTGAACGCAGCCAAAGAGAAGGAGGTACGCGAGGCTCGTCTGAACTTCTTTACCATGATAGCCCACGAGATACGCACTCCGGTGTCGCTCATCATCGGACCATTAGAGAAGATGATGAAGAAAGGTAATCCGTCAGACGATATGAGGGTGATTGACCGCAATGCTCGCCGACTGTTGGAGTTGGTAAACCAGTTGCTTGACTTCCGCAAGGTGGAGCAGCAGCGGTTTGTGATGCATTTCGCTCCGCAAAACATCTACGAACTGATGCAATCGGTCTGCGAACGCTTTGTACCAACTTTTGAACAGGGTGGTAAACGATTCACTGTAGATTACCCAGACAAACACTTCACTGCCATCGTTGACAAGGAGGCTTTGACAAAAGTTGTCAGCAACCTGCTTACGAATGCCAATAAATATACCAAGGACGATGTGCGTCTTACTTGTGTGGTGGAACCTGACAGCGAGCATTTTCGGATCGCAGTCAGCGATAACGGTATAGGCATCCATGAAGAAGACCGGCAGCGCATCTTCGAGCCCTTCTATCAGGCAGAGGACAATAAGCCGGGTACAGGCATCGGACTGAACATTGTGAAAAACATCGTAGAGCAGCATCATGGCACTATAGTGGTGGCATCGGAAATAGGAAAAGGCTCAACCTTCACGGTAGTTTTGCCTGTCAAGCAGCAAGAGGTTGCGGCAGACAAGGAAGAAATGTCCGTTGCAGACAACAGGGAAGAGCGTACAACCTCGAATCTCCGTTCCTCTCATGCTCCAACAGTCGATTCCGCTGTCCCGTCGCTTCCCTTGATGCTTATCGTTGATGATTCTGAGGATATGGTAACTTTCCTTTCTGACAACTTCAAAGGTGCTTATGAGGTTATCACTGCAGGCGACGGTATCGAAGCACTCGACTTGTTGCGCAAACACGAGGTGAGCATTATCATTAGCGATTGGATGATGCCCCGAATGGATGGAGCTGACTTCTGTAGACATATACGTCGCGACCCGTTGACAAGCCATATTCCGTTTGTAATGCTCACGGCAAAAACCGATGATGACTCAAAGGTACAAGGTATGGATGTCGGTGCCGACACTTACATCGAAAAGCCGTTCTCCGTACAGTATCTTGAAGCCTGCATTCGCAATATCCTCCAGATGCGCCGCCATCTGATGGAAAAGTTCTCTACCCAGCCTCTCAAGCCTGTGACAGAGATTGCCCAGAACCCTACAGACAACGAGTTCCTTGCCCAGATGAACAAAGTGATAGAAGAGAATTTCTCCAACTCCGAACTGAATGTGAACTTCCTGGCAGAGCAGCTGAACATAAGCCGTAGTGGACTGTTTGCAAAGATAAAGTCATTGGCAGACATTACTCCCAACGAGATGATTCAGATAGTTCGTCTTAAAAAGGGTGCACAACTGTTACAGGAGCGAAAATACACCGTCAGCGAAATCAGTTATATGGTAGGTTTCTCTAGTCCTTCCTATTTCTCGAAGTGTTTCCAGAAGCAGTTTGGTATCAAGCCTGCGGATTACGCGCAATCACACAGCTAATAATAACTTACCGGCAACGGGTCATACATACACCTGGGTTAAATAGGATGGAACATTAGAGCTTATAGTCTCGATGAATATCGAGACTATAAGCGATGCCTAACGAAGCTAACTTCGATGCCCATCGAGACAGCAATCGTTTTTAGTCAACGTCTATGTCGTATGCACCGAAGTTCCTTTTTCGTATATTATTTCATTTGCTTCTAGTTGATAAATATATGGTTTTCAGTGTCTTTTTCATTGCTCATTGCAATGGTAGTTTGTATCAGGTTGAAGGATATAAATAGACACTATAGAAGTTGCCTTGCTTCCATAGGGAAATATATAAAAAAATATTAAAAAGCAATGATATATTTCTTTTTGTGCAATAAATTTTATACCTTTGCAAACCGATTGGGTAAGGAAAGGTGCTCGAGTGGTTGAAGAGGCACGCCTGGAAAGCGTGTAACCGGCAAAACCGGTTCGCAGGTTCGAATCCTGTTCTTTCCGCAAAATGGCTTGAAAACAAGTTGCTTGTTTCAAGCCATTTTTATTGTCTTATTTTGTTCCATGCCTCGTTCTGCGAGGCATTTATGTTCATAAGGATTTCAGCAACCGACTCTTTTTCCTTTTGGTTTCCCTTGCCTTTGTATATGTTTGCCAGTTCGTCGCGCTTGTAGTCTGTCCAAATCTGTGGCAGAAGGCTCAAGGGCTTGTCTTGATGTGCTTTTTTCAACTGCTCCTGTATCGCAGTGGTTATGTTCGTCCTGCCGCGCTCGGCGTTTGTCGCCATCTCGTCGAAGCCAGTGCGATAGTAGTCATACTGGAACTGGCGGAAAGGCTTCATTGCCTCGTCGAGATAGTCGTTGATGATGGCAAAGCGGTTGCGACTGCTGTCAAAGGCTTTCCACCCCGTGAATTCAAGGTTTTGGGCGTTGTTTACGAGGTTGAGGCAACGTTGCAGCACATCTGTGCCGCCCATAGGCGAGAAGCTGTCCAAGTCGAGACCGATGATTAGATAAGCATAGTAGGCGACAAGGGCTGTGAGTTGGTTGTCAACCGTTTCCTCGTTGAAATTGAGCTGGTCGAACTCGGCAAACATGAAATTGAAGTCGGCATCCTTATTATTATATAAGGTGGAGGTGTACTGTGAGTTGTAGACAGGACGGTTTGCCTGAATCATTGCCGAACACTCGAAGAGATTGTTTGTCTTGTCATACTTGTCGATGGTGATGTTGAAATTGCAGGTTATGCGCTCGTTTTGCTGGAACTGCAATTCCGTCCATTGGCGTTCGTTGATGAACTGTTCGAGCGTTTGTTGCAGGTTGTCGAACACGCTCTTGTCGGTAACGCCAACTTTCGATGAGTTGATGGTTACCTTTGCGTTCAGCTCCTGTGCCGTTGCGTTGTTATTCACTCCGCAAAGCAGGAATAAAGCGATGCCCAACAATGCCTTTCTCATACACTCCTTGTTCGTTTCTTTACTTACAAATGCTGCTTACTTCCTTTGATATTCGCGCAGGCGTATGCGGGTTAGCACCTGTTTGGTGTTCATCGTAAAGTCGCCTGTCATTATCCAGTTGAAATAGCCGGGGTCCTGACGAAGCACATCGCTCACGGGGCGACCCTTGTACTTGCCGAAGTTGAACTTCTCCACCCCCTCGTCCATCACAATCCTGCCGGCAAAGTCGATATTGTTGTTCTGCTTTGAGAACTCGCCGAGGAACTGGATGTCGTTCTGCAATACGCGGTCTTCCTCTTCCTGCCGTTCGGGCGTGTACATATCGAGCTGTCCCATAAGCACGCGATAGGTGGCCTCGGTGTCCTCGTCGGCACGGTGTGCCTGGAAGTCGTCCTCCATTTTCCTGCCGCAGTAGAACTTGTATGCCGCCGTGAGGTTTCTACGCTCCATCTTGTGGAAGATGGTCTGCACGTCTACAAGCTGACTCTTTGAGAAGTCGAAGTCTATGCCTGCACGAAGAAACTCTTCTGCAAGCATAGGTATGTCGAAATGGTTTGAGTTAAATCCGGCGAAGTCGCAGTTTGAAAACTCCTCGTTTAGTTTCTGTGCCAATTGCTTGAAGGTGGGAGCATCTTTCACCATATCGTTGGTGATGTGTGTCAGTTCCTCCACCACAGTTGGTATTGGCTTCAAGGGATTTACCATATAGTTGCCGCGCAGTTCCTCGCCATTAGGCATAACCTTGATATACGAAATCTGTATTATTCGGTCGTTGACCAAGTCAAGTCCCGTTGTTTCAAGGTCGAAGATAACGAGCGGTCTTTTCAGGTTCAGTTTCATATCGTGCCCCTTTTTTGCGTTTTTTAGTCGTTAAGCAACATTGGCATGAGGAGCATCAACACATCTTGGTTCTCTGGCTGCTCTGAAGGTATCACCAGTCCCGGACGGCTGGAGTCAGCCAAATGCAGCTGTATCTCAGGACAAGTGAAGCTGCTCAGCACTTCGATGAACGTTGCTCCCTTGAAACCGATGCTCATGGGCTGTCCGCCATACTCGCAGGTGATGCGCTCGGTAGCTGTCTTTGAGAAGTCGTTGTCCTCTGCGTCGAGTTGCAGAATGCCGTTCTCCAGGTGGAAACGTATCAGGTTGCTGCTGCTGTTGGCAAAAGGCACGATGCGCTTCAGAACGCCAAGCAATCCTGCACGGTCGATTGTCATCACGTTGGTGTTGTTTTGCGGAATAACGGCGTTATAGTTTGGATAGCGGCCTTCAATCATACGGCATTGCAGTGTGCCGCCATTGAATGAAATGAGAGCGTTGCGCTCGTCGAACTTTATGTTCACCTCGCCGTCGTTCTGCGGAAGCATGTTGCGGAGCAGTGCAGCAGGCTTCTTTGGCAAGATGAATGCAGCAGGATTGTCAGCCTTGATGTTCAGCACCTTGTTGCGCACGAGTTTGTGTCCGTCGGTGGCAACAATTGCGAGATGGTCGTTTGTAATGTCGAAGTACACACCGTTCATCTGCGGGCGCAGGTCGCCTTGTCCTACGGCGAAGAGCGAGCGTGCGATGTTCTCTGTAAGCACGTTGCTTGGTATCGTTATTTCCGTTATCTCGTCCTTCAGCGGCTGCTCGCTGGGCCATGCCTCGGTGCTTTCAACTGGCAGCGAGTAGTGTCCGTTGAGATAGGATATCTTTGCTATTGTGAGCTCGTTGTTCAGTTCGAATGTCAGAGGCTGCTCCGAGAAGCCCTTCACTGCTTCGAGAATATAGTTGCTTGGTATGGCAAAGCTGAATGTGCCGTCGCTTTCGGCAAGTTCCATGCTTGTCTTAACGGTGTTCTCGCCGTCGCTTGCCGTTAGCGACAGGGTGTTGTTGTCTACGGCAAAGAGGAAGTCGCCGAGAATGGCGATAGAGTTCTTGCTGTTTATTACTTTCGACAGGTCTTGCAATTTCTTGCTGAGCGTTGTGCTGGATAATGTAAATCTCATAGGTATCTTGTTTTTTTATTGTTATTCTTGTTTACTAAACTGACTACAAAAATACGAAAAAAAATCCATTGTGCAAAAAAAAAATGAATAAATGTGCCGATAATTAAAACTATTTTTGTAATTTCGCAAACGAATAGAGAAAAACAACTATATAATAACAAATAAACAAATGGAAATAACAGGAAAGATTATTGCCGTGTTGCCTCCGCGTAGCGGTGTTTCTGCTCGTACAGGCAATCCATGGATGACTCAGGAGTATGTAATCGAAACACACGACCAGTATCCTAAAAAGTGTCTGTTCAACGTGTTCGGTGAGGACAAAATCAAGACATTTAATATTCAGGTAGGCGACGAGATGACCGTATCGTTCGACATTGACGCACGCGAGTATAACGGCCGCTACTATAATGACATTCGTGCGTGGGCTATCAACCGCAACGTGGCTACTCCCGTTGCCGCCGGTCAGGAAGGAATGATGCCGGGAGCAACGTCAACCCCATTCCCACCGGTAAGCGACACTCCGTTCCCACCAGTGGCAGACCCAATGACAGCACAGCCTGCCGCATCTTCAGAGGGCAGTCAGGACGACCTTCCGTTCTAAAAACGAGATAATAAACAAAAAAATGTGCAACCAAAACGGTTGCACATTTTTTATTGTCATGTGTATTTATTATTTCTTTTCACCTTCCATCTGAGCCTTCAACTGTGCGAGCACGTCGATGTCGCCGAGAGTTGTTGCTGCAGGCTGGTTGTCAATCTTCACGCTGTCGTCCTTCTCCTTCTTGGCGTGCTGTTGCTGCTTGCGTGCTGCACGCTTCTCCTCGCGCTGTACATCCTCGAATGTGCGGCTGTGTGAAAGGATAATGCGCTTGCTGTCCTTGTTGAACTCGATAACCTTGAACTCAAGTTCCTCGCCCTGCTGTGCCTGGGTACCGTCCTGCTTAACAAGGTGCTTTGGAGTGGCAAAGCCCTCTACGCCCTTCTCAAGAGAAACTACTGCACCCTTCTCGAGCAATTCTGTGATAACACCAGTGTGGATGCTGCCAACAGTGTACTTGCCTTCGAACTCGTTCCAAGGATTGTCCTCAAGCTGCTTGTGACCAAGGCTCAGGCGACGGTTCTCCTTGTCGATGTCGAGTACCATAACGTCGATGGCTGCACCTGCCTGTGTGAACTCTGCCGGGTGCTTGATTTTCTTTGTCCAAGAGAGGTCGCTGATGTGTATAAGTCCGTCAACGCCTTCCTCAAGTTCAACGAATACGCCGAAGTTGGTGAAGTTGCGCACCTTTGCAGTGTGCTTGCTGCCAACAGGATACTTGGTCTCGATAGCCTCCCATGGGTCTTCCTTGAGTTGCTTCAAGCCGAGGCTCATCTTGCGCTCGTCGCGGTCGAGTGTGAGGATAACTGCCTCTACCTCGTCGCCAACCTTCAGGAAGTCCTGTGCAGAGCGCAGATGCTGGCTCCAAGACATCTCTGATACGTGGATGAGACCCTCAACGCCTGGCTGTACCTCAACGAATGCACCGTAGTCGGCGATAACAACAACTGTACCCTTAATCTTGTCACCAACCTTGAGTTCTGCATCGAGAGAATCCCATGGGTGTGGTGTGAGTTGCTTCAAGCCGAGTGCTATGCGCTTCTTCTCGTCGTCGAAGTCGATAATAACCACGTTGATTTTCTGGTCGAGTTCAACAACCTTGTGTGGGTCGTCAACACGTCCCCAAGAGAGGTCTGTGATATGAATGAGACCGTCAACACCGCCAAGGTCGATGAATACACCGTAGGTTGTGATGTTCTTGACAGTACCCTCAAGAATCTGACCTTTCTCGAGCTTAGAGATAATCTCCTTCTTCTGTGCCTCGAGCTCAGCCTCGATGAGAGCCTTGTGAGAAACAACCACATTCTTGTACTCTTGGTTGATTTTGACAATCTTGAATTCCATTGTCTTGCCTACGAACTGGTCGTAGTCGCGTATTGGGTGAACGTCGATTTGGCTGCCCGGGAGGAATGCCTCTATTCCGAACACGTCAACAATCATACCGCCCTTAGTGCGGCACTTGATGTAGCCCTGTACGATTTCTTCGCTCTCAAGAGCAGCATTAACACGCTCCCAGCTCTTGCTCTGGCGTGCCTTCTTGTGAGAAAGGATAAGTTGACCCTTCTTGTCTTCTTGGTTCTCAACATAAACCTCTACCATGTCGCCAACCTTGAGGTCGGGATTGTAGCGGAATTCGCTTGCCGAGATGATACCATCGCTCTTGTAGCCGATGTTTACGATAACCTCTTTCTTGTCTACAGAGATTACCTTACCCTCTGTTACCTGGTGCTCAACCACCTTGTTGAGGGTTTCGTTGTAGGCCTTGTCCTGCTCTTCCTTGCTGACACCTGCCTGTGAGCCATTTTCATACTCTTCCCAGTTGAAGTCGTCCAATGGCTTGACGTTTTTTGTTAATTCTGACATAATAATTTAATTTGTTTTTTTAATTTAATAAAGTTAGACTTTATGTGAATTGTGTAAAATCGGGTGCAAAGTTACTAATAAATTGATTATCACTGACTATTGCCCGTTGTTTATTTCTGCTATTTTATAAATATTTAACTCTTATGCGTTCTTTTCCATTATTTCCGATGCCTTTGTAAGTGCCAGGTTGATGTTGCTGCAAATGTTGTCCGTGCCGAGAAGCTCGTCAAACTTTGCCTTGTGGAGCGTTGCCTGCACATCCGGGTTAACACCCGACAGCACAATCTTTATGCCTTCTTTCTGCGACATTATGCAGAGGTTGGTAAGGTTGTGAATGCCCGTGGAGTCGATGAAAGGCACTTTTCTCATTCTTATAATCCTCACCTTCGGACGGTCGCCGTAGCGTCCCATCATTTCCTCAAACTTGTTGCCTGCTCCGAAGAAGTAAGGACCGTTAATCTCATACACCTCCACACCCTTTGGTATGGTTAGGTGTTCAAGGTTGCCCATGCGCATGTCTATGTCCTCTTCCTCTGGGTTTATCTCGTTCAGTATCACGCGCACATCGGTGTTCTCTGCCATTCGTTTCATAAAGAGCAGACAGGCAATTACGAGACCCACCTCAATAGCCACCGTGAGGTCGAATATTATTGTGAGGAAGAAGGTTATGAGCAGCACCGTAACATCGCTCTTTGGATTCTTCAGCAATGCCTTGAACGAGCGCCAGCCGCACATTCCATAGCTTACAATCACCAACACACCTGCTAAGCACGCCATAGGAATGTATTGTGCAAGGGGCATGAGGAAGAGGAATATCATCAGCAGCACCACGGCATGAACTATTCCGGCTATTGGCGAGCGACCACCGTTGTTTATGTTGGTCATTGTGCGTGCTATCGCTCCCGTGGCAGGAATACCGCCAAACAGCGGAGTTGCGAGGTTTGCCACGCCCTGTGCTATCAGTTCGGTGTTTGAGTCGTGATGGTCGCCAATCACACCGTCTGCCACCGTGGCAGACAGCAGGCTCTCAATAGCTCCGAGAATGGCTATGGTGAGTGCCGGAGTTACAAGGCTCTTGATTGTTTCCCACGACAGTTCAGGCACTTGTGCCGACGGCAGTTGGTTGCTTATTGCAAAGCGGTCGCCAATGGTCTCTATACTCTCTACGCCCATAAACGTGCGGAGCAGCAGGGCAGCCACCGTCATCACTATGATTGCAATGAGCGAGCCAGGAATCTTTTTTGAGAACTTGGGCGTAATGGCTATTATTGCCACGCTTGCCACGCCTATAAGCGTACTCCAAATGTCGATGGTGTGGAAGTCGTGAAAGTAGGCAATCCATTTCTCCACAAAGTCGCTCGGCACGCTTTCCATGGTCAGTCCGAACAAGTCCTTTATCTGTGTGGTGAAAATGGTTACGGCAATACCGCTTGTGAAGCCAACCACAATGGGGTAGGGTATATACTTTATTATAGTGCCCAAGTGGAGCACGCCGAAAAGAATCAGGAATGCACCAGCCATTAGTGTGGCTATGGTAAGTCCCTCAATGCCGTATTGCTGTATGATGCTATATATAATAACAATGAACGCGCCCGTAGGACCGCCTATCTGCACCTTGCTGCCGCCGAGCATCGAGATTATCAGACCTGCGACAATCGCCGTTATTATTCCCTTTTCAGGACTCACGCCGCTTGCTATACCAAATGCTATTGCCAATGGCAGTGCCACGATGCCCACAATCAGACCTGCCATGAGGTCCTGCATAAAACTCTTCCTGTTGTAGTTCTTTATTATGCCCAATAGTTTGGGTCTGAACACCAAAGCCTCCCTTGCCTTGGCTTTTACCTGTTGTGTTTTCATTAAAATCCTAAAAACAATCTTTTTACCTTAACCAAGCCTTAATTTCCTAAAAGTTCACGCCTATGTTGAGATAGAAGCACCCCGTGTGCGCCTTGTCAAAATAGTCGTGACAGATATTCGTCAGTCCGAACTCGTAGAAAGCCTCTGCATAAAGCACCTGATACTGCAGTCCGCATCCGAGGCGCAGCCCGGTATCGAAACGCTTGAAGGCATCGTCGGAGAATGAACTGTCTATCGAACGGTCGCCATAGTTCTTGAACTTTCCACCAACACCGTATGCGAAATAACCGCCAGCCAATGGCTGCAGATAGAGGTCGTAGTCAAGTTCGACACTGTATTTCAGCACCAACGGCACTTCCAGATAGTTCAGGTCGTAGGAGAATTTCGAGTCTTTGCTGTATGATGACGAGCCCAACGCATTCTTTCCGTTTCCGCCCTTTGCCACATAGTACAGACCCGTTTCAAGATATACAGGTGCTTGGTCGGACAGCTCGAATCCCAATGCCGCTCCAACGTTTATTCCCGTCTTCGAGCCGTTGGCATTGAGTGTAGGTGCATCGCTGCTCACTGCCGATATAGCCATACCGAGGCGCAGTCCATAGTACACATCGTTGTTATAGCTGCGTGTGTTGCGTGTTGACTTTGAAGAATGGTATTGCAGTCTCCAACTCTGTGCCGACATTGTCGTTGTGAGCATTATAGCTACCAAAACAAGTATAGTCTTTTTCATTTTCTTCTACTTTTTTATTGTTGATTGCGCTGCAAAATTACAATATTTATTTTTAACTGCAAAGGGAATTTCCCATTTTATGTTAGGAAATTCCCTTTTTTTAATCTATAGATATTACCAAATAAAAAACTCCTTGCGAACGATTTCGCAAGGAGTTTTTTATGTCTGCTTACATCAAGTAAGCAAGGGAATTTATTTGCCTTCGTTGCTCCAGTCCATTGCCTGCATACGCACGTAACTGTTGTAGCGACGCTTTGCAGCAGCCTTTGTTGCAGCATAGAGAGCATCAGCCTCTTCTGGACAAGCCTTGCGAACAGAGAGGAAACGAACTTCACCGTCGAGGAATGCCTGGAAGTCGTCCCAGTTAGGCTCCTTAGAGTCGAGTTGGAATGGATTCTGACCTTCCTCAGCAAGTGCTGGGTTGTAGCGCCACAAGTGCCAGTAACCGCACTTAACAGCCTTCTCTTCCTCAGCCTGGCTCTTGCCCATACCGCCCTTAGCCTTCAAGCCGTGGTTGATACACGGAGCGTAAGCGATAACGAGTGACGGACCGTTCCAAGCCTCTGCCTCGCGGAATGCCTTCAGGCACTGAGCCTGGTCGGCACCCATTGCAACCTGTGCAACATATACGTTGCCGTATGTAGCCTGCATAAGACCAAGGTCTTTCTTGCCCATACGCTTGCCGGCAGCAGCAAACTGTGCAACGGCAGCGATAGGAGTAGCCTTTGAAGCCTGACCACCAGTGTTAGAGTAAACCTCGGTGTCGATAACGAAGATGTTAACATCCTCGCCCGAAGCGATAACGTGGTCGAGACCACCGTAACCGATATCGTAAGAAGCACCATCACCACCGATAATCCACTGGCTGCGCTTAACGAGATAGTGCTCAAGTTCCTTGAGTTGTGCGCAAGTAGGACAGCCCTTCTCAGCACCTGCGGCGATGAATGGCTTCAACTTAGCGGCAGCAGCCTTAGATGCGTCAGCATCGTCCTTGCCGTCAATCCACTCTTGTGCAGCAGCCTTGTATTCAGCAGGAGCCTCTTCTGTTGCGATAATTTCCTTGAGAAGTTCAGCGATGCGGTTTCTCATCTTCTTGTTTGCAAGTACCATA
>JAFLSE010000053.1 GCA_022511075.1 Prevotella sp. | reverse complement strand
GTGTTTTTCAGTTCGGGAATGGTGATAATCTCGAAGGGCATATAATGGGCTATGCGCGCAGCATAGTCATTGATACCGGCGGCGAGATGCTTATCAATGGTCTTGCCAACAAGGAGCAGTATGGTTTTCATGTCGGGTGAGTAATGATTTTTTGTGTCTATGCGTGGAAACCTTCAAGATTATCGTATCTGCGCAACATCATTCGCCTGTATATGAACTTGAGCCAAAGGGTGTGCAGGGCGGTGACAATGCCGCCGATGATGATAATGATGGTATATCCTATTTCGTTGCCGAAGATGACGGGAAGTGTCATATTGATGGCAACAGGAACAAAAAACACAATTAATTCAAATATTAACTGCAACTTGTTCTCGAAATTGTTCTTGCCAGTGACTTTCTCGTTCAGCGGCAGCGTCTGCTTGTTGAATATCGCCAAGTGGAAAAGAAGGCAATAGCATGGACCTGTGACCGTGAGCATATATGCGATAATCATTGGCAGAGGAAACTTGCCTTCGATTATGGCTGGCAATAAAAGCAATAAAGGCAGCAGCAGCGTGGAGCAATAGAAATAGTACTTGGCACGCAGCAGTGTGTAGATGTTCTCGCGGTGCACCATAAGGAAGTCGATGTAGTTGCCTTCCACGCCCATAATCTTCACGAGGGTGGTTGCGCCGAAGAACACAAAACAATAGAGACACCACATATTTATGGCGAAAGAGCCTGAATAGACATCGGTGTAGGCTATGAGCAGACTCAACATCGTTATCACAACTATTCCGCTGATGAATCTTTGTTTTATTGCCTTGCACCGCATGGCGCACTTTATTTCGAGTTTCAGGTATTCGCCTATCTCACCGAAACGCTCGAAGAACGTAAAGTTTGCCATTGCGCTCTTGCTCACCTTGTCGGTCTGCTCCACTTCCTCATCCACAAGATGTTGCTGAACATTGCGGTTTACTACGAACAACACGCAAAACAGCACAATATACACGCAGATGGCAACGGGCGACATTCCGTAGTCGAAGCAAAAGTCGATAACCGCCTCGAACCCCTTTTCCCAACCTTTTATGAGCATGGGCAGTCCGTAGGCTGCGCCATATACGACAATTGGCAGCACCCACCAAAGCATATTACGGTTTACCAGTGTGCGCATAAGCAGATACCACTGGCTGTTGCACCACACCACCACTTGCAGCATAAAAAGCGTGAAGAGCGACATGCCGAGGCTCGTGCCACCGCAGAAGGCAATGAAAATGTAGGGCACAAACATAAAGTGCCAGATGTAGTTTATGCCGTCAAGCAATGTCTGTATGAGGAAGCAGTCTATTATCCAACGCTTTCTTACGGGCAGCAGCAAATAGGGCTTCACCATCATCGACGGTGTCTGCTGCATACCGAAACGCATGAAAAAGTCCAACAGCAGCAGGAACGGCATAAATACGAATATCGTCGCATAGTCGCCGCCACGTGCACCCCAGCCCATTATTGTACCGATGGTAATAAGGTAGATGGCCATAAAGCCAACGCCGAGCATAGAGAAAACGAACGCCACCTTGTTTTGTTCCCATATAAGGCTTCGTCTCTCGCTCAGTTTCTTGTTCCTGCGAAGCGTCAGATATAGTTGCAGCAGCGTCATCTCAAGTCTATTATTTCAGCCTTTGGATAGTCTTTTGAGTTGAAACGGAAGGTTGCGTTTGGAATGTCGGCAGTCTTAAAATTGCTTATCTTTATCGTTGTCCAGTTCTTGCCTTGGCGCATGCGTACCATCGAAGGCACATAGGTGGTCTTGTTCACCGTTATGTACATTTCCTGTATGTTCTTTGTGCCTGTGGCGGTGAGATGCACCTCATAGTTGCTGCCCTCTTCCTTTGCGGTATAGTTGTAGCCGTTTTTGTAGAGGTTGATGAACGAATAAGGATTCATTGATGCTAATTGCGAGGCAGTGGGATTGCTCACGTTCACTTCCTCGGTGTTCTTCATATATGTCCACGATGTCTTGCCGTCAAACCAAATCACGGCTGCCGGTGTCTTGGCGTGAAACATATTTCCCTTTATGCTGATAGTTCCGTTTGTAGCAGAAAGTTTTCCGCCGGAGATGTTGAAACTCGCACTTGCTCCGCCCTTGCTGCCAACAACGGCGGCAGTCTTGTCGAGAATCTTCTTTGCGTTTTGTGCTGCTGCCGGCATTGCCATAGTCATTGCAAACAGCAACATTGTGAGTATCTTTTTCATTGTCTTTATTTGTTTTTGTTATTTATTTCTTTATGTGATATATTTAATGCAGCGATGAAAATATCTTTTCCAGAGACGACTCGTCCTGTATGTAAACCTCGCGAGGCTTTGCACCGCGTGTCGGACCTACTATGCCAGCCTTTTCCAACTGGTCCATAAGCCTTCCGGCACGGTTGTAGCCTATTGAGAACTTACGCTGAATGAGACTCGTGCTGCCGCTCTGACTGCTGACGATAAGGCGTGCTGCGTCCTCGAACATCGGGTCGAGGTTATTAAGGTCTACATCGTTGCCGCCTTCGCCTCCCTCGGTGTCAGGCTCAGGCAATTCAAACGGCGTTGGGTAGCCCTGTTGCTTTGATATGTACTCGTTTATTCTCTCTACCTCCGGAGTGTCTACAAAGGCGCACTGTACACGCACAGGATCGCTGCCGTTTATTATGAGCATATCGCCACGCCCAATGAGTTGTTGTGCACCCATACGGTCGAGGATTGTCTTTGAGTCGATGCCTGCACTCACCTTGAACGCCATACGTCCAGGGAAGTTTGCCTTTATCGTACCCGTGATGATGTTTGTAGTCGGGCGCTGCGTGGCAATAATCATATGTATACCCACGGCACGCGCCAACTGGGCAATACGTGCTATCGGCAGTTCTATCTCCTTGCCTGCCGTCATTATCAGGTCGCCAAACTCGTCAACCACCACCACGATGTATGGCATAAACTTGTGCCCGTGCTCAGGATTAAGTTGGCGCGCCGTGAACTTTGCATTATATTCCTTTATGTTGCGCACGCCAGCCATCTTCAGCAAGTCATAGCGGCTGTCCATTTCCTTGCAGAGACTGTTGAGCGTGTTCACAACCTTCGTAACATCGGTTATAATCGGGTCTGCATCGTCGTCGGCAATCTTTGCTAAGAAGTGCTTTTCTATGGCAGAGTATATGCTGAACTCAACTTTCTTTGGGTCTATCAGCACAATCTTCATTTCCGCTGGGTGCTTCTTATAGAGCAGCGAGGTTATTATGGCGTTCAGACCAACGGACTTACCCTGTCCCGTAGCACCGGCAACGAGCAGGTGGGGAATCTTTGCAAGGTCGAACATATACACCTCGTTGGTTATCGTCTTGCCAATGGCGCAGGGCAGCGTCATCGTGGTCTCTTGGAATTTCCTGCTGTTAAGAATGCTTTCCATCGACACGATGTTTGGTTTGGCGTTAGGCACTTCAATACCAATAGTGCCCTTGCCCGGTATCGGGGCGATAATACGTATTCCGAGGGCGGCAAGGCTCAATGCAATGTCGTCTTCGAGCGAACGCACCTTTGATATGCGCACGCCTTCTTTCAAGGTTATCTCATAGAGCGTTATCGTAGGACCTACAGTGGCTTTAATGCTGTTTATCTCTACACCGAATGTGCGCAGCACCTCGACAATGCGGTTTTTGTTGGCGTTCTGCTCATCCATGTCAATGTACGACTTTCCGCCGTTGTCATACTTGTCGAGCAGGTCGAGTGTGGGATAGTGGTAGTTCGACAGATCTTTCTTCGGGTCGTATGGCGAAAGCATCTCATCACCTACTTGCACGAGGTCTTTCGTGTTGTCGGCAGGCTCGTCCTCTTTCGGACCTTCAACGGTAAAGTCGTCATCATCGTTGTCGTCGTTTGGCTTGTTGTTTCCACCGTTGTCTGGAGTATCTTCTCCACTTTGAATGTCGTCATTACCAAATAAATCATCGAGAGAATCTGTATAGGTTACGTCATCACCCTCTGTATCATCTTCTTGCGCGGTAAAGTCATCGTCGTCGCTGTCTCCGTTTCCGCTGTCAACCGTAAACCTGACCTTCTTCAAATAATGTTTAGGATTTAGAATCTTGCGTATGAAATATATTGTCTCAACGCTCAGATACATCATAAACGCCGTGGCGGTTATAACGAGTATTGCTATCAGTCCCGGCGCACCTATAAGTCCCTCAATGCGCTGGCATACAAACAATCCGTGGTTGCCACCGGGATTGTAGCAACTGTCGCCGAAGAACGGAGTGAGGAACTTTGCCATTGCCACGCTGAACCACACCATAACGACCACCATACAGAAAAACCATTTCCACAGTTTCACCTCGTAGATGCGCATCATATTAAGCGACACGAGCACCATAAACGCAGGTATAAGGAATGCCGACAGTCCGAAGCATTGCTGTATCAGGAAATACGAGGCGTATGCGCCGAATGCTCCGCAACGGTTTTGAAACTCTCCGTTGGCATTCATTATCTCGTCAGGTTTGGGATTCTCTATGGTTGTTTGGTCTATCATTCCAGTTGTAAAGAAAGAAATGAACGACAGTGTGAGGCATACGGCAAGCACGAAACACACAAACCCAATGAAGAAGTTTGCGTTTTCATTATGCAGTATTCCATCCATTCGTTGCGAGAATGACTTATTTTTTTGTGTCTTTTTGCTCTTTGCCATTTATGTTGTCTGATTGAAGTATGTGTGTCTTTTATACAAACTAATTTGCAAAATTACTTCTTTTTTTTCATATTCTGCAAAATATTCATATTTTTTTTGTATTTTTGCAGCAGTTTTTAAAAACAAATGAAAATAATATACGACAAGATTGATAAGACACTAATACCTGAAATGCCAAAAGTGGTGTTCGAGGGGAGGATAGTGGTCGTTGTCTCGGCTGACGAGGCAAGGCGTGCTGTTGATTTCCTCTTGACACAGCCGATATTAGGAATCGACACCGAGACGCGCCCTTCGTTCAAGCGCGGAATAACCAACAATGTGTCGCTGCTTCAAGTCGCCACACATGATGTCTGCTTTCTGTTCAGGCTCAACTATTTGGGTGCAAACGAGGACATTGTGCGGCTGCTCGAAGACACCACCGTGCCGAAGATTGGATTGGCACTGCGCGACGACCTTATTTCGCTGCGCAAGATAAACCCTTTCACCCCCGGACTTTTCATCGACTTGCAGAAACACGTCAGCGAGATAGGCGTGAAGGATATGGGGCTGCAAAAACTCTATGCCAACTTCTTCAGTATGAGGATAAGCAAGAACCAGCGGCTCACAAACTGGGAGACGGACGTGCTCAAAGAAAAGCAGAAAATGTATGCAGCCATAGACGCCTGGGTGTGCATAAAACTCTACGAGGAACTGACAAGGCTGAAAGCCACGGGCGACTACACGCTTGTGACTGCCGAGACCGAAGACGAAAAATAAGAAAACATAACGTACTTGACAATGGCTTACAAGAAAATATATCTGAAACGAGGCAAGGAAGAAAGCCTTATGCGTTTCCACCCGTGGGTGTTCTCCGGAGCGATACAGCGCATTGACGAGGGAATAGACGAAGGCGACATTGTGCAGGTTATAACCTCTGGCGGCGATTTCATTGCTGTAGGACACTATCAGGTAGGCTCTATCGCAGTGAGGGTGCTTTCGTTCAGCAATGTGCCTATCAATGGCGACTTCTGGAGAAAACGCATTGCATCGGCATACGAAATGCGTCTCAACATTGGCATTGCCGGCAATCCCGACAACAATACCTATCGTCTTGTACACGGCGAAGGCGACAACCTGCCCGGACTTGTCATTGATGTCTATGGCGACACTGCGGTGATGCAGGCTCACAGCGTGGGAATGCACGTCTGCCGCAACGATGTGGCGCAGGCTGTCATCGACGTGTTGGGCGACCATATTCACAATATCTACTACAAGAGCGAGACGACCCTGCCGTTCAAGGCGGAACTCGGACAGGAAAACGGATTTATCTATGGCAGCAGCACCGACAACACTGCCGTAGAAAACGGACTGCGTTTCCACGTCGACTGGCTCAAAGGACAGAAGACAGGCTTCTTCGTCGACCAGCGCGAAAACCGTATGCTGCTCGAAAGTTATTCAAGTGGCAAGCGTGTCCTAAATATGTTTTGCTACACCGGCGGCTTCTCATTCTATGCAATGCGTGGTGGTGCATTGCAGGTGAGCAGTGTTGACAGTTCCGCCAAGGCAATAGAGTTGACTAAAAAGAACGTAGAACTCAATTTCCCCGGCGACAAACGACACGAGGCGGTGTGCGAAGATGCCTTCAAATACTTGGAGCAGGTGGGCGGCAACTACGACATAATAGTGCTCGACCCTCCAGCCTTTGCCAAGCACCGTGCTGCCCTGCACAATGCGCTCAAGGGCTACACGCGCCTCAACGTAAAGGCTTTTGAGAAGATAAAGTCAGGCGGCATTCTCTTCACCTTCTCCTGCTCGCAGGTGGTCACAAAAGACCATTTCCGCAACGCCGTCTTCACTGCCGCGGCGCAGGCAAAGCGAAGGGTGAGGATACTGCACCAACTCCACCAGCCTGCCGACCACCCTATAAACATATACCACCCCGAAGGAGAATATCTCAAAGGACTTGTGCTGTATGTGGAGTAATTTATGTTTTTTCAATCAAAGATTTACAGTACTAATATCCACAAGTCCGTTGACAATGGCATAGATAGTCAAGCCTGCGGAGCTGTGTATCTGCAACTTGCGGGCGATATTGCGACGGTGGGTTATGACGGTATTCACGGAGATGAAGAGGTGTTCGGCAATCTCCTTGTTTGCCATTCCATGCACTAAGCATACCACTACATCGCGCTCCCGTTCGCTGAGCACGTCGCTGCTCTCTGCTGGGGGAAGGATGTTCACTATATTCTGCGACGCACGCCCTTGCTTGCTCATCGACTCCATGCGCCGTATGGCAGGAACGAAGATGCAATCCTCCACCTTGCAGTGCTGGCGCAGCCATTCCTCATTGTTGTATATGTCGTAGAGGGTGGCATTGAGTTTGTTGCTCAACGCCTTGTTTGCAGGAAGATACTGGATGATGATGCTTTTCAATTCCTTCAATGTCTTATCCACCGCACCGTGACGCTTCGAGAATGTCTCTATGCTGTAGTCGGAAAGGGGCTCGCCTTTGAGCAACGACTCTACGTAGGGAAAAAGCGCGTGTTCCTCGTAGGTCATGTGGTGGCGTATCTCTTTCTCGTATTCATCATAGAATTTAAGTATCAGTCTACCAACACGGTCGTTCTCATCGATGCTTTCCACAAGTTCGCTGCGTATGAAAGGCAATTGGAAATCAAGATAATAGACGTGGCACTCGCGAAGATAATGCAGCAGCGTGGGCACGGAAAGTTTCTCGACATCCATATCCACGACCTCGCAGCCATTAACCATAAAATTCACGACACACAGAAACGTGTATGTGTCTATGCCATTCTTCTCGCATACCCACCTCACTGTGTTGTCGCCAAAGCCAAGCGAAATGCCGAAACTGCCCAACGCCTGCAACACGTTATAGTTGTCGCGGATAAGCGAAATCAATTTGTCTTCCGGCTCGTATATCTTGTGGGTTTTCATTATTTATATAAATAAGGAGTTAAAGGAGTCAAGGTATTTGAAGAGTGTCTGCTGCCAGTCTCTGCTCTTCTATTTTCTTGTCATATTTCTGCTGCGCATCGTAGAAATGCTGTCCGTCACGATGATTGTCCATATATTTTGCATATGACTCTTGGGTGTCTGCCTTTGTCGCCACAGCCCAGTCAATAGAGTCAATCATCAGCAAAGCCTCTTTTTCGTGCACCGAATTGGGGTACATCTTAATATAGCGTTCAAGGGCGGTTTTGTTGCACGCCACTTTTGCGTCGTTCCAATCCTTTTCGAGCATCCTGAACTTGTCGATGTGTGCCTGTACTGAATCCAGATGCTCCTGCGGTGCTTGTTCGCCAAACAGGTCTATATAGTTCTGCAACACCGACGGCTCGTCGCTCATTATTGCGTTAATGTATGCCTCTTCCTCGTTGTGTTTCAGCATGTTCTGATACATATACAACCCAGCAAACACAAGTGACAGCGCAATTACCAAAGCCATCACGAGCACCCAAACCAATGTCCTGCCCTTTTTCTTCGGAGGTTTTTGGTTGTCTTCGTCGACAGGTGTTTCTTCCTTCACATTATTATATATAGGGCGCACAGGCTGCTGGTTGAGCATTGCGTGGCAGTTGGGGCACATTGTCTGATTGCCCAAAACCACCTCACCGCACTCACTACAAGTAATGATGTTGCCTGCTATGTCAACTCCGCAACTCGGACAGGTCTTTGCTTGGTCACTCACCTGATGACCGCATTCGGGACACTTTATAATCATCTTCTTCGTCTGTTATAGTTATGCTTGAATCGTATGTCACGCAGGGAGTGTTTTCCCACAAAGCGACTCTTGTCTACATATCCTGATATTCCGACAATTCGCCCCTTTCCTGTGTACTGCCACAGCGTGAAGTCGCGCCCGTCGGCAAGCACAGGCTCTTCCTCTGTGTACATCGCAATCATCAGTTGGTAGCCGTTGAGCTTGCCAAGCAGATTCTTGTTATAGAAGTTTCTGCCGGTATATATAAGCGGCTTTTGGTTGTATGCATCTTCCACCAAATCGAGGAACTTGAATAGCGAATCGCAGAAAGCCTCGTTGTCAAGACCGCCCGTGCTCTCCACATCAATCATAGGAATCAAATCCTGTTCCCCAGGCAGGCACTGCATCATAAAATTCTCCAACTGAAGCATCTGGTCGGTCTTGGGGCGATAGAAATGATACGAGCCCACCTTCAGCCCGTGGCGGTGCGCCATTTGTATGTTTTGCTCGTATCTGTCATCAATCCTGTCACCGCCTTCCGTCGCCTTTATGTATGCGTAGGCTATATTGGTATTCTCTCCGATAGTCTCCCAGAACACCTCGCCCTGATAGTGACTTATGTCTATGCCGTGAATATGCTCGCAGGTGTCCTCGCACTGTATATATGGGTCTTGCGCCATTGCTATGCTTGCCGACACGAGCAAACACACTAATATGATGAGTTTTTTCATTTACAATTTGCAATTTTAACTGCAAAGTTACAATTATTTCCTGAAAAAGTCGTAACTTTGCCGCAAATTTGTTGAAAAATGAAATATTTATTGACTATGATTTGCCTTTTGGCAGCGTTAACGTCGTGCCATAAGGATGATGATGTTAAGACACCTCAAGGACGTACGGTGCTTGTATATATGTCGGCGGAAAACACGTTAAACGATTTTTCTGACGTGAACATAAAACAGATGATTGAAGGCTCAAAGACATTGGATAGCAGAAACCATCTGATAGTATTCGTAGACAAGGCTACAACAAGCGAAATGCCATACATTGCAGAGATTGCAAACGGGGAGTTGAAGAAAGTAAAGGAGTATAGCGAAGACTTTTATGCCAGCGACCCAAACGAGATGCGAGAAATAATAAAGTGGACTGCTACAAATTATCCGGCAGAAGACTACGGACTGGTGCTATGGGGACACGCTTCGGGGTGGATCATCGAGGACTCTGTTTCAACATCGCCTTATTTAGCAGGTCCTAAAAAGGCATTCGGCGTGGATAACGGCAAAAACAATCCCGGTTCCGACATAGGCAAGTGGCTCAACATACCTTCAATGGCACAATGCATAGCAGAATCAGGCATAAAGTTCAAGTATATCTTTGCTGATGTGTGTTGTTTTCAATGCGTGGAAAATGTCTACGAACTGCGCAACGCCACTGATTGGCTCATAGGCTCGCCTGCGGAGATTCCTGGCTACGGAGCACCATACAACGCAATACTGCCATATCTGTTCAGTACATCGCCAGATTTTTACAAAGGCATTATCGATGAGTACGAGAAATACTATAATCCAAGTTATTCCGTACCACTTGCTGCAACAAAAACATCTGAGGCGGCTTCGCTTGCACAGGCTGCAAACCAGATATGGGGCAAAATGCCAATGAACGATATTTCTGCTGACGGCTGCATCTATTATTTCGCCAAATATTACATTGCAGGAAAGGGTAATGACAGCAATAAGATTTTCTACGATGCCTACGACATTGTGCGTGCCAACACCGATGCTGCAACAGCTGAAGCATGGAGCGGTGCACTCGACAGAATGATAGCATACAGCAGCTATGATACAAGCAAAGAATGGATGACCGCAAGTCACGTGACGTTCTCCGATTTTACCCTCTCGGCAGACAGAATGAAATGCCTGAGTATGTTCGTGCCGCTGACGATATACAACAATGGTAACGGTCAATACAACGAAATGATAAAGAGCATGGCGTGGTACTATGCTTCAGGACTTTGCAACTACATGAACTAACGAGAGGCTATGAATCAGTTCTACACAATCGGCTTATTGATTGTCTCCAACATCTTTATGACCTTCGCGTGGTATGGTCATCTGAAACTGCAACAAATGAAAGTGTTTTCCGACAACACGCCGCTCTATGTCATCATACTCTTTTCTTGGCTGCTCGCGCTTCCCGAATACTCGTGCCAAGTGCCAGCCAACAGGATTGGTTTCGTGGGCAACGGCGGAGCATACTCACTGATGCAACTAAAAGTAATACAAGAGGTTATCTCGCTTTCTGTGTTTACGGCGTTCGTAACCATTTTCTTCAACGGCGAATCCCTGCACTGGAATCATTTTGCCGCTTTCTGCTGCCTAATCCTCGCCGTATATTTCGTGTTCATGAAATAACGGCGGCTTAAAGGAGAAGATAACAATGGGCATTGGCTTTGCAACACGACTGCTTGATTTCATTGCCCCACGCCTTTGCGTTGTCTGCGGCAAAAGGCTTTCTCCAAGCGAAGAATATGTTTGCGGAACGTGCCTGCTGCATCTTCCGCGCACAGGATTTCACAACAAACCTTTCGACAACATAATGGCGCAGATGTTTTGGGGACAGATGCCGACAGAGCGAGCCACTGCATTGTTTTTCTACAAGCCCGACACCGACACAAGCAAAATAATAATGAGCCTGAAATACAACAATAATCCGGGCATCGGTGTTGCTATGGGCAGGATAATGGCAAGTGAGGTATCGGCTTCGGGATTCTTCGACGGCATTGATGTGATAATGCCCGTTCCGTTGGCAAAACAAAGATTGAGGCAGCGAGGCTACAACCAAAGTGAGATGCTGGCGCAAGGCATATCGGAAATTACCGGCATCAACATTGATAAGACAACCATTATACGCACAGCGTTCAAGGAAAGTCAGACAAGGCTTCGCCGACGTGAAAGAATGGAAAACGCAAGCACGCTTTTCGCACTAAACGGCAATGGCGAAAACCTTTCAGGAAAACACATTTTGCTTGTAGACGACGTGGCTACCACTGGCGCAACACTCATTGCCTGTGCAAGTGCGATGAAGGATATCAAAAACGTAAAATTCAGCGTAATAACATTAGGATTCACGCATAGTTGACAACCTTCCTTTATTGTTAATAAATTTTAAAATTCAAAATTCTAATCACTGAATGCTATTATCTCCTCAATCCTATTGCTATATACATACCAGATATATCCCTTGATATCAGGATAATCCATTTCTTGCAGCAGCGACATATATTCCTTTACTTGCTCTGCATACTTTTCGAATGGCTTGCCAAACTTAAAGTCTACTACTATTGTTTGTTGTCCGTCGGTCATTACGCGGTCGGGGCGACGGTCTATTGCTTTCTTTTGCTGCTCATCCCACTTTAGTATGGTGCATTCGTTGAGCAGCGTCCATTTGTCGGAAAACCATTCTGCGATGCGCTTGTCGTTCAGTCGCTTGCGCAGGAGTGTCGTTATTCGCTCATTGGTTATTTCGTCGTCATATAGTATACCGTCCATTTGCAGACGAGTGAGTGTCGGCTCAATGTCGGCGGTGGTGCGGATAGTGGAAAATATCTCGTGCAGTATGCTGCCTGTTTTCAGATAGGTCTGGCTCTCTGCGTCATCTTCTTCGCCCTCTATGAAACGGGTGCTGGCATTGCTCTGGCGGAACTCCGCAGGACTTTCGTGGCTCACTATCTCCACTGGCAGAGAACGGCTTGCCTGCAAGAGTACATTGTCGGTGGCTTTCGATTCCTTTTCCTGTGGAATGTACAGCGTGCCGATAGTGAAATCCTGTGCGGTGGAGTGGGGGGCTGCCATTTCAGTCATGCCTTCCAGACATTCCTCTATCAGTTTTGAGCGGTAGCCGTCAGCCTGTCCGCTCTGTCCTATAACAAAGAGGTTTGCCGAGGCACGCGTAAAGGCAACATACAGCAGGTTCAGGTTGTCAACGATGTTTTGCAGATGCTCGTGCATATAGTCATCCTCGTAGATTGTGCCTTTCAGTTGTTTTGAGTAATTCTTCACGGGCACAAGAGGCAGTTCGTTGTATGGCTCTTCCTTGGGAGTACACCAGAGTGTATCGCCCTGTATCTCCATCAGCCAGTCGCAGAAGGGAATGATTACGTGGTCGTATTCCAGTCCCTTGCTTGCATGTATGCTCAATATGCGCACACCTTCTATCTCGCTGCTCTTAATCGTCTTGGTGCACAGTGTCTCGTCCCATTCGCGCAGAAACTTGTTTATGTCGTTTGCCTTGTCGTTTGCAAAACGTGACAGGTGGTCGTAGAATGAACAGATGTATGCGCTCTGCCGTGAAAGTGTTGACAATGAGAATATGTCATATATCGTTTCAGCAAGTTCCTGCAACGGCATTGTTTGCAAAGCCTCAATGTTGTTTGTGAATCTTTCAGGCAATAGTGCCGCCTTGTCCACGCCTACAAGCAGCAAGTCGCTGTCGTTTTGAGATGTATTGACTTGAACAATGTGCCTTTGATACATCTTTGCAAGGTTTGCCACGCTTATGTCGTCGAGCCTGTTGGCAATCACTCGCATTGCGTTTATTATTATGTTTACGGCAAGTGATGCTTGCAGTTGGAACGCCTCGTCGCTCACCAAATCAATGTCGCTGTGGTGGTCGAGAAAATAGCGCGCTATGACTGGTATATACTTGTTTTGCCTTACGAGTATGGCTATGTTAGACTGTTTTGCTCCGTGTTCTTCAAGACTGTGTATTGTGTCGGCTATTTGTGCCATTGTGGCATTGTCGTAGCCGCCTTCGGTTTTCTTGTCAAGCAGTTTTATACTCACCAGTCCATGCTTTTCCTTCCTGTATGGCGATGTCTTTTGTACAACGTCCGAATATGCCTGCCGCAGTTCCCTTGCATACTCAGGGTATTCGTCTTTCATTCTGTCGCAGAGAATCTCGGTGGCTTTGGTAAAGAAGGCATTGTTAAATTCTATGATGTTGTGCTCCGAGCGGAAGTTTGTTTCCAAAGGTAGTATTTTCAGTTGCTTTTCGTTGCCTTCAAACTGCTCTTCAATGTTGTTGAGCAGCCGCCAGTCGCCCGAACG
>JAFLSE010000052.1 GCA_022511075.1 Prevotella sp. | reverse complement strand
GTTCTATCTCTCCGTCGAATGCAAATGCCGCAGGTCCTGTTATATATACGTGTCCGTCGGTCTCGTTCCAGTCTATTGACACTGTTCCTCCGTCCATGTGTATGTCGCTCTTTCGTCCTGCCCGTCCTGTCATTGCCGCTGCCACTGCCGTTGCGCAAGCACCCGTGCCGCAAGCCAATGTTATGCCGCTTCCGCGTTCCCATACTCTCATTCTTATGCTTCCCTTGTCAAGCACCTGCGCAAACTCTATGTTGCAGCGTTCCGGGAAAAGCGGGTCTCTTTCGAGTATGCTGCCGTATTTGGCTATGTTTGTTTTCTCCAAATCGTCTACAAAAATCACACAATGCGGATTGCCCATGCACACAAACGTACCACTAAACTCCCTGCCGTCTGCTTTCAGACTGCCTTCGGTCATTTCTCCGCTGTCAGTAGCCAACTGTGCGGTGTTTCGGGTCATCGGGCTAAGCATATCCACAGTGACACTTTCTACCTTATTATCCGAATTTGTGTGCAAAGATAATACTTTTATTCCTGATAACGTAAGCAGGCGTATGTTTTTTTTGTCTGTCAGTCCTTTTTCATATAAATATTTACCTATGCATCGCGATGCGTTGCCGCACATCATGGCTTCCGAGCCGTCGGCATTGAAGATGCGCATGGTGAAGTCTGCCTCTGCCATTTCAGCCTTGCCTATCAGCACTAATCCGTCGCTGCCTATGCCGAAGTGCGGCTTACTCCACTCGATTGCTGCCTTTTCCGGATTTGGAATGTCAAACTGCATTGTATTAACATAAATGTAGTCGTTGCCTGCACCGTGCATTTTCGCAAACTTTATCTTTGTCATATTGTCGTGTAATATCCTGTTTACATTTCCTTTTGTTTCAATTTCGGTGCAAAGTTACTAACTTTTGCAATTAAAACAATCAAAATTACAATCAAAAAGTTTATATATTTATACTTAAGATACAAATTGGAAGCAAAACGCATTGAATTACTTTCAATTTGCAACTTACAAAGTATAAAATATACATTCTTTTAAAGAACGTAATAAAAATGTTCTGAGAAATTTAAACGAAAATTAAATAATAGAATTTAAGCAATAGTCATTTTTCACGCAAAATAAGCACTGTAGCGTATGCACTGATGCCTTCCTCACGGCCGGTGAACCCGAGCTTTTCAGTTGTTGTTGCCTTTATGGAAATGTCTTCCACATCGGCATTCATTACGTTGGCAAGGCATTCTTTCATTTTTGGTATGTGTGGATTCATTTTTGGACGCTCGGCACATATTGTTGCGTCAATATTGCCGAGGTGATAGCCCTTCGTGGCGATTAATTCGATGGTTTTCTTCAAAAGCACTTTGCTATCTATATTTAGTGTCTCGGCAGCTGTATCAGGAAAGTGATAGCCAATGTCACGCATATTGGCAGCACCAAGCAGTGCGTCGCAGATAGCATGAATAAGCACATCGGCATCACTATGCCCGAGCAGCCCAAGATGATGGTCAATCTTTATTCCTCCCATCCATAGGTCACGCCCTTCCACCAACTTGTGGACATCGTATCCGAAACCTACACGTATATTATTCATTATGATATTATGATTATCTCCTGAACAAGTCCTTTATTCCGTCCATATCGAATGCCAAAGAGAAACGCAGCGTTTGGTCAAGCGGATTACTCTTTGCCGTGGCAATAACATAACCAACATCGAGCGAAAACACATTCATACGGAAACCTCCACCCACGGTAAAGTATTTTTGGTTACCTTTGTTTTCACTTTGGTGGTGGTAGCCGGCACGCAGCGAGAACTGGTCGTGATAGACATACTCTGCACCCACGTTCCACTGTATCTCCTGCAACTCCTCTTTGAATCCGCCTGGAGCATCGCCAAAACTCTTGAATATTCCAGAAATGGCACTTACGTCGCTATATTCCCTTATCACTCTGTCCTGATATTCCGACGAACTCTCATCCTCCTGCTGTATTGGTACGGTGGGCACAAGTAGCTTGTTTGCATCGGCTGCTATAGTAAAGCGGTTGTATTCGTCTACGGGTATCATCAGCGACGCACCTATTCGGAGGTTGGCAGGCAGGAACTGGCTGCGGTCATCGCCGAAGTATGAAATCTTACTACCCACATTACTTATGTTCATTCCGAGTCCGAGCTGACATTCACGCTGACCGAGGTTTATGTAGTTGTTGTAGTACATTGCGAGGTCGGCGGCAAATGCCGATGCAGGTGCAGAATCCTCGCTGTAGTCGTAACGCAGGTCGGAATAAATCCAACGTATGCCTGCAGCTATAGAGAACGTCTCGCTGAGCATAAGCGAATATGCCACGTCGAGCGACATTTCATACGGATTCACCGTCATTGCGTCTTCACTGGCTGCCGTCATTACCTCGCCAAGCGAGAAATAACGCAGTGAGCCTGATATAGCACTGTAGTCGCCTATACGGTAATATCCCGAAACGTATGCCAGGTCAATATCGTTCACCAACTGGCGTAACCATGGAGTATAGTTTAGAGCCAATCCTGCACGACTGATGCAGAAAGGATATTTTGCCGGATTCCAGTACTGTGAGTTTACGTCAGGGTCGGTAGCCACACCCACATCACCAAGACCTGCGGAGCGTGCGTCCGGGGCTATGGTCTGCGATATCACCGCGTGGTCTACGGGGTTAAACTTCGTAAGTTTGTCCTCCTGCGCACTTGCGCCTATGCCGGCAAGCAGGCACAAGGCAGAGGCATATAGTCTGATTTTGTTCATAAGTAACTATATAAACGCAGATTTCTATGATTTATTATTGAGGATAATCAGTTTTTTGGCTTTCGAGGCATATGAGCTGCCCTCTGCTCTCGCCCTCACACGATAGAGATACACTCCTGTTGACAACTTACCGCCACTACTCATAGAGAGATCCCAGTCAATGAAAACTCCGTTGGCATCAGGCATCGCAGACTCGGCATGGCTCCATAAGTGTCGTCCCGAAATGTCGAATACATCTATTATAATATCCATTTCTGTGTTTATGCGGTCGCTCACTATGCAGAACTGTGTACTCGTGGTAGCTGGGTTTCTCGTACAGCTTATGTCGATTAGCTGTGGACGCACGCCTTTCTCCACCTTAAACGACAGCTCTGCCACGGACGGATTGTTGAGAACATCCCACGCACGGAACAGCAGTTTGTGGTTACCAGGCTCAAGGGCAGGAATGCTGAAGCCCACCGTTCCACTCTGATAGCTTCCGAAATCGTATGTGAAATAGTTGTTTAGGTTGTATGTCTTCTGCATATCACCGTCAATTATCAGCTGTAGGTCGTGTCCTATGCCGCTGCCCGATGCATTCACTCCATCATCGTCATAGATTTGCGCCACGAAATACGGAGTAGCATTAACTACATCGCCGTTATTGAAACGTTCATTATTAAGATAGCAGAATATCGACGGACCGATGGAATCGGTACTATTTACCTCTGTACCGTTGAAAGCCAATGCCTCATTATATCCCGAAGCAGTCATATTATTGTCATCGCTCACGGCATAGACCAATATTCTACCCGTTTCATCGCTATAACTTATGTCTTTTGGCACGGCAAACGAAAAACTAAACTTGCCATTCCTCACGTTGCCAGTACCTGTGAAAATGTTGTTGGGGCGCATATCGAAGGTAAACGGTATATCATCACCCGTAGAGCCCACCGCAGAGGGATTAAGATTGCAAACGATATGCTGTACAACATCTTGTATTACTATAGTGGCAAGTCCGTTGAAATCGGACATTTCATAGCCTTCCCTCTCAATATGCCCACTTATCTTTACCACTGAACCTGCCTTCAATATATTCCTGTCATTAGTGGCAGCTTTATCGCCAATGCTGTCTATTACGGCTTGCAGTGTTGGTATGGCAAGACACAGTGCCGGATCGCCTAACAAGGCATACTGCAACTTGTTGGCTGTGGCATCAAGCGGAGAGCCTCCCGACTGCGTGTCCACAAGGCTATTTTTTGCTAATCGTGTGGCCTCGCCCATAGTAACCTTGCCGTTTGCAGTTTCCAGCACATATTTCATAAAACTGTTGTTTATGTACTGGTTCTGCGTCGAATACACCGTGCGTGCTGCAGCAAATACCGCTATTGCACCGCCATTCTTGTTCAGCAACGCTCCCTCACCAATTTGTTCTTCCTGCGTGTCGTATGGCATTATGTCGCACGATGCAGCAACCAATAACGGCAGATGCTTGCTTTTTGCGTTTATGAAGTCGGGAGCAGACACCACCTTCTCGTGCGACAACGTGTAGGGTGCTCCGTGTCCCGTGTAGTTCATTATCAGTGCTCCGTCAGCAAGATATTCCTTAATTAGTTTCGTAACCTCGGGATATGTGTTTCCTGTCGATGAAACCTCCATTTTATATGCATCCCACATTATGCGCTTCACATCGTATGACGGGTGATTTTCCTCAATGCTTTTGGCAATGTTCTCTGCCTGTCGCATATGGCTGTTTGAATCTCCGTCGTCACCCATTATCACTATCGTGTTCTGCCAAGTGCCGGGATTGTCGTTGTTGATATAAGCCTCAATCTTGTCTACTACCGTCTTGGCATCGTTGTTGTTGCGTGCAGGAATCCTGCCCACCGCCACATCTAACTTGCCAAGAAATCTCGAGGTATTGTTAACTCTCTGCTCTATTGCCTCGTCATCATCAAGCAATGCAAAGAAATCGTCGGTAACATAATTCTCGGTGCTGCTCAACGAGTTTTCGCCCTGGTATGACAACAAGAAGTCATCTGCAGAGTAGCTGCGCCATGCCGCACTGTTCATTCGGTTATCCCAAGCGCAATCACCGAAGAGCAGCAAGTGTTTCGGTGCGTCGTCGGCATTGTCCGCACGGTCGTACAACATCTTCATATAGCGTTTATACGCCGTTGCATCGGGTGTACCGCTCGAAAACTCGTTGAAAAGCTCGTTGGCAGTCACTATTCTCACACTCATTCCGTCGTGCCTCTCGTGCAGTTCCTTCAGCCGTTCCGCTTGTGATAAAACGTTTTTGCTTGTCGGTATTATGATTATCATGTCCGCAGCGTTGTCGGCATGTCGGTTTTGGTTCTCCACCTTACCCACGTATTCAGGCGAAGGTAGTGTTGTTGATGCAATATCGGGCAATGGCATCGCAGTTTCCCTATAGAGCCAGATATAGTCAAGACGAATATTTCCACCACTTTTGTGAGATATAGTAAAGTCAAATTTTTCCACATTGCTGTTCACTGTTACCATAGCGGAAGCTATCGAAGCATATGCATATTGTCTGAGTTCTGCGGTGGACAGTTCGCATAGTTTTTCACCGTTTAGCATCACTTCCGCCACCGATGCCGCATCGGCGCTTATAACTATCTTCACCAAAACTTGCTCCTCCGTGTCTTTCCTATCGGCTGCCTTCAGCATCGTTAGCGTATATGAGCGTGGTTCTCCTGCACTTATCTGTTTTGAGTCATATAGGTTTCGTCCGCCATGAAACCAGGCAAAATCATCTATTTCATACAACACATTGTTGTAAAATCCCGATGCAATCGCATTGTTTTGCAGTGTTTCCTGCTCAATGGTCAAAGGCTCGTTACTGTTTTCTGTCAGGAAATAATA
Source organism: Prevotella sp. (assembly GCA_022511075.1). Taxonomy (GTDB): domain Bacteria; phylum Bacteroidota; class Bacteroidia; order Bacteroidales; family Bacteroidaceae; genus Prevotella. Next base: position 10,376 of record JAFLSE010000052.1, on the reverse strand, counting down.
TCCGTAGTCCGAATACGGGTTTATCACTCGTTCGCCATCGTTGTTTTCTGTATTAGGTACTCCGTTGAAATATACCGGGCCGTATGCAAAAAACACTCTCTTACCATTCACGTTACACGTCGGTACTTCTTTCAGGTCATCGGTGTCTGCAAGATATTGTGCAGTGAGAGTTTCCGGTTGTCTGTTTCCTCCGTAGCCATAGATTTTCACTTTGCTGATATCGGTGAATCCGGCGCGTTTTACCAATTCGTTAGTCAGTTCATATATACCTGTCCGTGGTACTCTTATCTTTGCCCATGTCCCTGTGGCAAGCACTGAGTTGTCTGCATATCGTTCCGTGTTTCCTACTGTATTCTCTCCTGCACGACTGGTTTTTCTTGCTTTCTCTTTCGGCTTTGCCGTTATATCAAGTTTAAAGCTAACAAGTTTCTTGTATTTTTTGCCCTGCATTACCAATGGTACAAACGACACATCGAGCATTCCCCGTTTCCTTTCCACCGCCACATAGCTGTTCACCAAAGGCATCTCGGGTAACACCTTATCCGTTATCCGCCTGTATTTCCTCACATCTTGTTCCGCCATATCGATGAATTCGGGATAAACTATCTTTACCTCGTATGTAGAGTCTGAAAAATTTCCCTTCAACGGTATGGAATGCGTAAATACAGGCAACACCGAATCTATCCTCACGTCATCTGCCGTGAGGTTGAAAAACTCCTGTGCACCACATCTTATTGTTGTCAGTATTAAAAATAGAGTCAATAGCATCCTGCTTTTCATCATAGTAAATCTTTAACTATCGCAAAATTAATATATTTTTTTCACAATCCAAAATCTTTTATCATAAAAAGTCGAAAAAAATATTAAGGCAATAACTAGTAAACTAAATTTTGAACAGCTAAAGGTATAAATTCAGTTCTTGACAATGTGTTTGTATTATATTGAAGATGAACAAACAGACATTTTAAATAAACTACCAACACAAGACAAAACAATAAATCCAAATTTAATTAGGTAAATAATACAAATGAGCAGCTGGTTTTCAGTTACTCATTTTTATTCCATTTGGGTCAACAGCTATATTATTGTCAATATTCAATGTATACCAAAGATGTATAAACTAATTTTTTGATGATTTTGCATTGTATAAAGGATAAAATTGCTATCTTTGCAGAAAATTTTAAAATCAATAGAAATTATGGAATCAATAAAAGATGCATTTGCAAAGAAACTGCTTGACATTAAAGCAATAAAGTTGCAGCCTAACGACCCGTTCACATGGGCTTCGGGATGGAAGTCGCCCTTCTATTGCGACAACCGCAAGGCGTTGTCGTTTGCAGAGTTGCGCACGTTTGTAAAGTTGGAGTTGTGCCATGCTATATTGGAGCAGTTCCCGGAGGCAGAGGCAGTGGCTGGCGTTGCCACTGGAGCCATCGCGCAAGGAGCACTCGTTGCCGACCAGCTGAATATGCCGTTTGTATATGTGCGTAGCAAGGCTAAGGACCACGGTATGCAGAATCTCATAGAAGGCGAACTTGAAAAAGGCGCAAAAGTGGTTGTTGTGGAAGACCTTATATCTACCGGAGGCAGCAGCCTGAAGGCTGTAGAGGCACTGAGGCAATACGGCTGCGAGGTTGTGGGCATGGTGGCAAGCTATACATACGGATTCCCTGTGGCAGAAAAGGCTTTCAATGATGCCGGCGTAAGGCTTGTTACGCTTACCGACTATGAGCACGTTGTGGCACAGGCTGCCAAGACAGGCTACATAAGTGAGGCAGATATAGAACTGCTGAATGAGTGGAGAAATAACCCTTCAGAGTGGAGACAATGAGCAAGTATGAAAGTAGCATAAAGCAGATTCCGCATTCGCAGAGGGCGGTGTATGCCTGCATAAGTGACCTTACCAATCTTGAAAAGGTTAAGGACAGAGTGCCTGAGGACAAGATAAAGGATTTTTCGTTCGACAAGGACACCGTGAGTCTGCACATCGACCCCGTGGGAGCGTTGACATTCAAGATTATCAACCGCGATGAGCCGAAATGCGTGAAGTTTGAAGGCGTTGGCACGCCACTGCCAATACACCTTTGGATACAGGTGCTTCCCGTCAGCGACACAACGAGCAAGATGAAGCTCACAGTGGAGGCAGATATTCCCATTTATGTGCGCCCGATGGTGGAAAAGCCTTTGAAAGAGGGAGTGGAGAAGATTGCAGACGTATTGTCGATGGTTAATTATAGTGGTTAATTATTAGTGATTAGTTATTAATTATCAGTGATTAGTTGACTGACATCTGAACACTGAACACTAAACACTAATAACTAAACACTGATCACTGAACACTAAACACTAAAAAAGTATGGCAAATAAGCTTTGGGAAAAGAATTTTGAGGTAAACAAGGAGATAGAACGTTTTACCGTGGGCAAGGACCGCGAGTTGGATATGTATCTGGCAAAGTATGACGTGCTTGGCTCAATGGCACATATCACTATGCTTGAGAGCATCGGACTGTTGGAAAAGGACGAACTGACACAACTATTGGCTGAACTCAAGAATATATATATAATGTGTGAGGAAGGTCGGTTTGTCATCGAGGACGATGTGGAAGATGTGCATTCGCAGGTGGAGATGCTGCTGACGCGCAGCCTCGGCGATATGGGCAAGAAGATACACAGCGGCAGGTCGCGCAACGATCAAGTGCTTGTAGACCTCAAGTTGTTCACGCGCCACGAACTGAAGGAGGTTGCCGATGCCGTGAAAATTCTTTTCGACGAACTTATAGGGAAAAGCAACCTGTATAAGGATGTGCTTATGCCCGGCTATACCCATCTGCAAATAGCCATGCCGTCGAGTTTCGGACTGTGGTTTGGTGCATACGCCGAAAGTCTCGTGGACGATATGATGTTCTTGCAGGCGGCATATAAGATGACAAACCGAAATCCGCTCGGAAGTGCCGCAGGCTATGGCTCGTCGTTCCCGCTCAACCGCACGATGACAACGGAATTGCTGGGTTTCGACTCAATGGACTATAACGTTGTCTATGCTCAAATGGGGCGCGGAAAGATGGAGCGCAACGTGGCGTTTGCAATGGCAACAATAGCCGGCACGCTGTCGAAAATGGCTTTCGATGCCTGTATGTTCAACTGCCAGAACTTTTCTTTCGTGAAGTTGCCGAAGGAATGCACAACGGGCTCGAGCATCATGCCCCATAAGAAAAACCCCGACGTGTTTGAGCTGATACGCTCGAAATGCAATAAGCTGCAAGGACTGCCGCAGCAGATAATGCTTATGATGAACAACCTGCCGGTGGGATATTTCCGCGACTTGCAAATAATAAAAGAGGTGTTCCTGCCGGCATTCGACGAGTTGAAAGACTGCCTGCAAATGGCGGCATATATCATAAACAAGATGGAGGTGAACACCAATATCCTTGACAATCCGATGTACGACCCAATGTTTTCGGTGGAAGAGGTGAACAACCTTGCGGCGGCAGGTATGCCATTCCGCGACGCATATAAAAAGGTGGGCATAGACATTGAGGAAGGCAAGTTCCGCGCTAACAAGGATATTAACCACACCCACGAGGGAAGCATAGGCAATCTGTGCAACGACAAGATAGAGGCTTTGATGCAAGAAGTTATTGGCGGCTTTGGCTTTGAGCGTATGGAAAAAGCAGAAAAGGAACTGCTAAAATGAAAAACGACAGGGATTTGCGTAATATTGGAGCGAAAGTAGTGCTCTTGGTGTGTTGCATATTGATATTTGCGTGCGATACAGAAAACCAATATAGTACAAAATATCGGTGCAGTTTTTATTTCGATACGGCAAAGCACCCAACGAGCATTCTCACGCGTTCCTTAAGCAATCCGGGAATGTGGGTATTTGTCTCTGTGCAGCAGAAACAGGGGGTAAACCACGTTATGGTTAGTCCTAATAGCGGAAATAAGGACGATGATGAGGATATTGCAATGACGACGGAGATAGAGAATAATCGCATCAACTACAATAACCTTGGGGCAAACAACGGCATAATCGTGGGTTGTAGTAACTTCAATGGTATCAGGGCATACGACAAGCTTTGTCCTCACTGCCTCGAAAAGAGTAAGAATAGTCCGTTGGAATGGGACGACAACAAGCAACAAGTAAGGTGCAAGGCGTGCAAACTTACATATATGCTTGAAACCGGCAACTGCACCACGGAAAGCCTGCGACTTTTGGAATATAAGGTGGCATATAGTGGCGAAGGAACGCCTTTGCAAGTGTATAACTGACATTCATCAGCATAATAAAATAAAAAAGTTTAACTTTTGTGTTAAAACAACTGAAAAACTTTGGCGTTATCAAATTATAGTGGTATTTTTGCACACAAATTGTTGCCGTGATGGTGGAATTGGTAGACACGAGGGACTTAAAATCCCTTGACCCGAAAGGGTTGTGCGGGTTCGAGTCCCGCTCGCGGCACCTAAAACAGAAATTACTTTTTATTATTTTATCGTATGCAAAAGAAAAATCTTTTATTTTTGTCAGCAGCATCTATTCTCATGCTGACATCTTGCTCAAGCAAGCTCGGTCCATTGTCGGCAGACAACATTAAAGTTGTGCCAAATCCTTTGGAAACAGAGGCTGGTCAGGTACCTGTAACAATCAATGGTGTATTCCCAGAGAAGTATATGAAGAAAAAGGCTGTTGTTACAGTTACCCCAGTACTTCGCTACAACGGAAACAGCGCAAATGGAAGCAGTGCTACTTTTCAGGGCGAGAAAGTTAATGGTAACGACCAGACTATCTCTTATCTCGTTGGTGGTCACTACACAATGAAGACAAGCTTCGACTATGTTCCAGCAATGCAGAAGAGCGAGCTTTACCTCACTTTTGACGCAAAGGTTGGTAAGAAATCCGTTAATGTTCCTGCAATCAAAGTGGCTGATGGCGTAATCGCAACATCAGAGCTTTACAAGGAAACCATGAAGAGCAGCCAGGCTTGCTTGATGCCAGATGCATACCAGCGTATAGTTGAGCAAAAGCAGACTGCTAACATCAAGTTCCTCATACAGCAGGCTGAACTTCGCAAGAGCGAGTTGAAAAACAATTCCGTACAGGAGTTTGTTGCATTGCTTAATGAAATCAACAATGATCGCGAACGTCTTAACCTAACAAACATCGAAGTTTCTGCATACGCTTCTCCAGATGGTGGTGTGAGCCTCAATGACAAGTTGGCTAACAAGCGCCAGCAGAATTCAGAGAAATTTGTAAACCAGACACTCAAGAACGCAAAGATGGATGCAAATGTTGATGCAAACTATACCGCACAGGACTGGGAAGGTTTCCAAGAGTTGGTACAGGCAAGCAACATTCAGGACAAGGAGGTTATTCTCCGCGTTCTCTCAATGTACAAAGATCCACAGGAGCGTGAGCAGCAGATTAAGAACATGGGCGCTACTTTCCGTGAACTTGCTGACGGTATCCTCCCACAACTCCGTCGTGCACGCATGACAATCAATTACGAACTGATTGGTCGTGACGACAACCAGATTGTTGAGCAATTCAAGGCAGACGCCAAAGAACTCAGCGTTGAGGAGATTCTCTACTCTGCAACTCTCACAAACGATCTTTCAGAGAAAGCTGCAAGATATGCAAAAGCTATTGAGCTGTATCCTAATGACGTTCGTGGTTACAACGACCTTGCAACTGTAGCTTATGCACAGGGTGACTATAACAAAGCAAAGGATATGCTTCAGAAAGCACTCAATGTAAATGGTGCATCTGCAGAGGCTAAAGCAAACCTCGGTATGTTAGCTCTTCAGAGCGGTGATATAAAGACTGCAGAGAATCTTATCTCTCAGGCTGCTGGCGCAAACGGTCTCGGCGAAGTTCTTGGCAACCTCCATATTGCACAGGGCAACTATGCACAGGCCGCTCTTGACTTTGGTAACTCGAAGAGCAACAGCGCTGCACTTGCACAGATCCTCAACAAGGATTATGCTGCAGCTGCACAGACTTTGAGCCTCGTGAAGAATGCAAACGGCATGACAGACTATCTCAAGGCTATCTTGAATGCACGTCAGGGCAACAACAGCGCTGCTGCTGAAGCTCTCAAGTCTGCACTTGCAAAAGACCCATCATTGCAGAACTATGCAAACAATGACTGGGAACTGAAAGCCGTAAAGTAATTAAGGCTTCCCTTAAAGAATAAATTTTAAAGTGAGAAACTACCGTTATATCAGCGGAAGACACAATGCTGCCTACAGCATTTGGCAACGGGTGTCGTATATGATAATCGTTAGTTTCTCACTTTTGTTTTTCTATTCATCGTGTGGCACACCCGACGGTCGCTTCCGCATTGAAGGGCGACTGAACAACATCAATCAAGGTGAATTTTATATTTATAGCCCTGATGGAGGACTGACGGGACTTGATACCATACATATTGCCGACGGACGTTTCTCCTACGAGATATCTCTCACCGATGATGCTACGTTTATAATAGTGTTTCCCAACTTCTCCGAGCATGTAATCTTTGGACGCTCTGGAGCAACGGCAAAAATCTCCGGAGATGTCTCTCACCTAAAAGAAATAGAGATAGAGGGTACTGATGAGAACAAACAGATGACGGAACTACGTAAGCACTTGGCAAACCAAACGCCACCGGAGCAAAAGAAATCAGTATTACAATTTATCAACGATAATCCTTCTTCTATTGTAAGTATATATCTCATAGACAAATATCTTTTACAGGCAGAAAAGCCTGACTATAAGGAGACGTACACTCTCGTAGGAAAACTTGTGAAGAAAGCTCCTGACAATGCAAGGTTGCTGAAACTGCATCAGCAATTAGGTTCACTAAAAAATTTTTCTGACAGTACACGATTGCCCGACTTTACAGCTACCGATATAGAAGGCAAGTCCGTAAATCTTTTTTCTTTGAAATCCGAACTCAACGCTGTGTTATTTTGGGCTACATGGAACAGTGAAAGCTATGGATTAATTAGCAATATGCAGAGACTGAAAAAGGACTATGGCTCACGTCTTACTATATTGAGCGTATGTATGGATGCTGGAAAGGGAGATTGTCAAAGACGCGCCGAGCGTGACTCTTTGAAATGGTCTACCGTGTGTGATGAAAAGATGTGGGAATCACCTCTCGTAGAGAAGTTTGCTATTACTGATATTCCGTGCTATATTCTTGCCGATAAGTCAGGAAGGGTTGTTGCCCGCTACTTTACACTGCAAGAACTCCGTGAAAAGATAGAGAAAACGCTTGGAGAAAAGGAAAAGCAGGACAAATAGTTTTTATTTCTCAAAATGTTGATAGTCCTTTACCGACCGCCAATTACCGCCCCATTTAAACCCGTGTTCTATAAATAGCTTATAGCACAAGTCGTCTTTTGTAATTTTGTACTTGAATTTCTTTTGCCTATCCAAATAAGGCTTACCATTAGCGGGTTCTACAATGATTGTACCGTCTGCCTTTTTCTTATAATAAGGATTGTATAGAGGATTTATATCTATAGCCAGTCCGTATGCGTGTTTTGACAAACCTGCTGCAGCACTCGTCTTCATTCTGAAATTAAAGCAACTTGTATTGTTTGCCGACATTGAAAGGTCGTCGTTTCCGTCGTATTCGTCTATCAGCACCATTCTTTCTATAGGGTAGCATGCGTCATACAGTTTCCTGAATATCTTCACAAGGTCGTTGGCTATGCTACGGTTGCAGATGATCTCGCCCATCACAGTATTACCATTACCATCGCAGTGAAGCACCCGCAGGTAGCGCAGTTGACTGCGTGCCACGGTGCAGCCTTTACCATACGACTTTCCCTGCATTCGTGCAAAAATATAATCATTTATTTCATCTGCCACGAAACACTTGTCAATGCCATATTGCCTTACACTGTCCTCGCTTACAATCGTGCCGGCTTTCCAGACCTTGAATATGGAATCTGTTTCAGAAGAATTGTTGGCATTGACCACAGTCGTCAATGCCAACAACAATATTGTGTATGCAAAATAAAATCCTTTCCTGCCCATCTGCGTTGCAAGATGTTATCCGTATATGATGTTTCCGTTCTCGTCCATATACTCCTCAAGTCCCCTTTGATATGTAGCCATAGCCCTGAGGCTCATACCCATGCTCGAGAAACCGCCATCGTGATATAGGTTTTGCATCGTAACCTTACGTGTAAGGTCGGAGAACATCACTATGCAATAGTCAGCACACTCATCAGCACTTGCGTTGCCGAGTGGCGACATACGGTTTGCAAAGTCAAATAACTTATCCATACCCTTAACGCCACTGCCTGCGGTGGTCATTGTAGGACTTTGTGAAATGGTGTTTACACGCACATTGCGCTCACGACCATAGATGTAGCCGAAACTGCGTGCAATAGATTCCAGCAGTGCCTTTGCATCAGCCATATCGTTATAACCGAACATTGTACGCTGTGCAGCCATATATGTCAATGCCACGATACTGCCGTATTCTGCTATCGCATCCTGCTTCTTAGCCGCCTGAATCATCTTATGGAAACTAACGGCAGAAATGTCGAGAGTCTTTGACAGCATATCGTAGTCCAGGTCGTCGTATGTACGTTTCTTGCGAACGTTAGGCGACATACCTATAGAGTGCAGTACAAAGTCAATTTTTCCTCCGAGAATCTCCTGCGAACGGCGGAACACTTCATTAAGATCTTCCACGCTTGTTGCATCTGCTGGTATAACCTCACATTTCAATTGCTCTGCAAGGGTGTTTACCTCACCCATTCTCACAGCCACGGGAGTGTTGCTCAGCGTTATGCTTGCACCTTCCTCAACGGCTTTTACTGCCACTTTCCACGCTATGGACTGCTCGTTGAGTGCTCCGAATACAATACCTTTCTTACCTTTCAATAAATTGTAACTCATACCTATTATATTTATATGTATCTGTATTTGTTCGGGTGCAAAGGTACTAAAAAATGCACACTCCACAAAAGAAGTGTGCATTTTTTTGCGTTTCCGTATACAATACTTATTTCACCTCAACACCCTTTAATACAATTTCATGCCTTTCAACAATATTGGATAACCTTCCTTTCGATAATTACTTTGAGGTACCTGTTCACATTTTATATCCGACAATATGAGCATAAAGCTTATGTTACCAGTTGATGACAGGTAGCCGTCAGCCTGATAATATGAATAGCCGTCATTAAGATACGTCACATACCCATATTCCACATCATATTGTTTGCCATTCTCATCAAATATCTGGCTACTTGTATATACAGCGTTGTTCTTGGTTGTACCATCTGGCAATACAAAGAATCCATAGTCAACTGTATTAGACTGTGTCAAGCCCTTAAACGGACCAAAATTGCATACAAGTCTCCTATCTTGAGCCTTCGAAAGAATATTCCTAAAATCAACATTTCCCGTAGTGGTTTGCATACTGATGGCATTATTATATATACTGTCAGGGAAATTATCAATAGTTATTGTCGAATCTTTTCTTATCACCCATCTCATACCCTCTATAGAGTCGAGCATCATACTATCCTTCGTACCAGCCGCGTTCAGCCCACGGTGATAGAACATCAACTTTCCGTTATATGTTCCTTGCAGCCTTGTCAGATAGGCATCAAGCTCTTCTTCCGTAAATCTGTTGTCGAAACTCTCCCCATCAGAATTAAGACACGATGTCATAAATCCTGTTGTCATTACACATGCTGCCAAAAGCAGCAAATACTTCATCTTGTTCATTTTCTTTTTCGTTTTATATTCTTTTTTTGTTTTCACAAAATAATAATGTAAGACAATCCTATATATTGCATGGTATGTTTGCAAAATCCTTGTATTTGTCATTTTTTAACATTTTAGCAAATTAGCCGTAACTATTCAGCAATAACCTTTCCCCTTCTTATAATGTCAGGACGATATTGATGCCCTGAGCTGTAGCTGATAGTTCTTCCATGTCGTATCTGCAATGAAGTAAATTATAAAAAAGCATCCACTCTTTTGTCCAACCTGTACGTGCCAGATATTTTCTGCTTTACCTTCAGCTTTTTGATTCCTCTTTAGCTAGCATTGTTGTCAGGCGACACATAGGGATTATCCACGAATTTTATGTATGGCACTGCATAGCACTTCTGCCACGCCCTCTGACCACAACTCCCTCTGTCAAGCTTCATAAGGTACTCAAGCTCCCAGAGCTGGCAGGCAAGGAATACATATTCGTCCTGCAAAACAATTCATAATTTCAAATTATCCACTATAAACAACAACTCACTGGCAATACATATCGCCCTATAAAACAATTTTGGTGTAGTTTCCGTCGTTGCCTTATCCCGTCCGAAAACTCCACCAAAACATCAAAACCTACATGAGGTCCATAAAAAGAAGG
>JAFLSE010000051.1 GCA_022511075.1 Prevotella sp. | reverse complement strand
CGCCGCTCAACGAGGCCTACGGGCATTTTCAGAACACATACCCGAAATTTCTGCACGGCGACTCCGTGAGGCAGCAGCGGCTTGACAGTCTGATGCGGAGCGAACTGGCCCGCCACAACGACGATGCGCTCGGAATGCTCGAAATGGCTATAGTATTCTCTCATGTTGTCCCTTCTACCGTGGCTTCGTGGCTCGACCTGATGAGTCCGCGCGTCAAGGCAGGTCTTGTGTGGAACGAGATGAAGATGGGCCTCGGCGGGATGGGTGTCAATATGCCGATGCAGGAGGAGCATTACAGCCCTGCCGTGGGCGAGATGTTCAAGGACTTTGCCGTGGAGTACGGGGGCAGGACGACACGCCTTTCCGACTATGTGGGCCGTGGCCAGTATGTGCTTGCCGACTTCTGGGCTTCGTGGTGCGGCCCGTGCCGGATGGAGATTCCCAACCTGATTGCCGCCTACAACAAGTACAAGGATGCCGGGCTGCAAGTCGTGGGCATAGCCGCATGGGACAAGCCCGAGGCATCGCTGTATGCCATCGAGGTCGACGGCGTACCCTATCCGCAAATCCTCAATACGCAGAAGATTGCCACCACGGTCTACAACATCCGCGGCATCCCCGAAATCATTCTCTTTGCCCCCGACGGCACTATTGTCGCTCGTGGGCTGCGTGGCGAGGATATCGAGCGAAAACTGGCTGAAATCTTTGACAAGAAATGAACGATAAATGAATAAGCAAATGAAAACAACGAAAACTTGGAGAATCACCTTAACGATGGCTGCCATCCTCTTCCTGACCTCTTGCAGCAGTGATGAGGAAATCACGGACTTCAGACACAACATTGGTGGAGGATGGGAAAAAGTGCCACCCGAAGGCGTGCAAGATGTGGGGTTGGTGGTCTGGACGTTCCAACCAAACGTCAAGCCTGCCCACGATGGCCTCAACAGTGACTTGGAGATATTCACCAGCCACTGGACTGCGGGCGACACCACCGTGTATTACCGCTATTATGTCTTTGAGGACGGTGAATTGCAGCTGTTTTCGGGGACTGAAGAGGATTATACCAAAACTTACAAAATCGTCAAGATGACGGCAAACCGAATGGTGCTGAACACCGTACCGCCGGCTCCCGAGGCAATGGAGTTCAAACGGATGAAGTGACGTCTATTGGAGAAAAGCGAATTTGGAATCTAAATTCAGAGATGTAAAAAAGAGAAAATATCGTCAACTACTATTAAATGATTTGACCGTTCGGACAAAACGTACTACTTTTGCAGTATTATGAAAAAGAAAACCATCATTACCACACTGCTCGCCCTCGTCGCAATGACAGGGCAGAGCCAAGAGAACAATTATACCATTCACGGAGATTTCTCCGAAATTATTGAAATAGTGTCGAAAAACGGTCTCGTCTTTGATTCCGTTACCATCGTAAATCCTGAAACCTTTGAGAAAGTGGCAAGGCAGGACATCGCAAATGGAGAGTTCACCGTCCACGGCATCGTCGAGAAACCTTATTATGCCCAGCTTAACATTTGGGGTACGGGGGAAGTCAACGGTGAGAAAAGACGGACAAATCATAAAATTCCAATCATTATCGAGCCAGGTAACATTGAGTTTAATGCCAATGCAAGAATGCCAAACGCCAGCGGAACACCACTCAACAACGTTGTTAGTGAGGCTACAACGATGGACAAAACGCCGGATTTCATCAAGGCTGTCAAGGAGCTTGTCCTTTTGCACAAGGATGACGTGGCTGCCGTTCCCCTGCTGCTTCTGCTGAACGACAACATGGCAGAGCCGGACAGCACGTTGCTGTCGCTCATCAGCCAGTGTGGTGAAGATATACAACGCCATCGGTATATTGTTGGGATAAAGGAAAATGCCGAACTGCTTCTGAGCCGCCTGAACGTTGGTGATATGTTTAAGGACTTCGTCGTGGAGTACGATGGTCAGCAACAGCGGCTCAGCGACTATGTAGGTCGCGGTCAATATGTTTTTGTCGACTTTTGGGCAAGCTGGTGTAAGCCATGCCTGAGAGAAATTCCTGTTGTCGTGGAAGCCTACAACAAATATAAGGATAAAGGTCTGCAAGTGGTGGGCGTGGCATGCAATGACATACCAGAGCAGTCTGTCAAGTTTATCCGTGAGCAAGCCGTTCCATATCCGCAGATATTTAATGTGGGCTTTTCTGAAATGGAAGTCTATGGTATCATCACCATACCCGAAACCATTCTCTTTGCCCCCGACGGCACTATCGTTGTCCGTGGGCTGCGTGGCGGGGATATCGAGCGAAAACTAGCTGAAATCTTTGACAAGGAATAAACGATAAATAAATAAGCAAATGAAAACAGCGAAAACCTTGAGAATCGCCTTAACGATGGCTGCCATCCTCTCCCTGACCTCTTGCAGCAGTGATGACGAAAATGCTCTGACGGAAGAAGAAAAGGCTAATGACCTGTACGAAGTGTTCGACGTGTCGTTTGCTGACGACGGTGAACCTCAAAGCATCTTTATGCATCATCTTGACACGGTCTATGTCTACAACTATTCTTATTCAGCCACGCTGCCCGTAACCTACAGGATGTTCGACAACCTCAACGACACACTGACTATCAGCATTACCGAAGGCAACGACTATGTAAACCGCCTGAGGCTGCAAGGGCCGATACATTTCCCATTATATCTGATGGACGGTCAGCCGGTCTTCAATAGTACAAGACCGATACTGATGCCCATCATCCAGTCGCAAGCCATAGAGAATTCCAACCTTCTCTACACCTCATCGACCATATTGCCGCCACACACTTTTCTGAAATATACAGGAACTTATTACAGCCTCGTCAACTCCTATGCGTTCACCGCCTACTATAGAGGTCAGACCACAGGCGAAGTGGTTTGCATAAAAGGTCGTTTCCGCAGGTCTGAGCCGATTCTAAATCCCATCAACAGCGATTTCCCGACGACATATACGGAAATTCTGCCAATACCATGATTGACAACTCGGACTGTTTTACATCATTAAACAATATAACGTGTAAATAAAATGACAATAGAAGAATTTAAGGAATTTGTAAAGACTGGGCTTCCGATTGACATGCCGGAGGCTGTTGAAGTGCCGTTGTGGCAGCCGGTGCAGTCGTAACAAAAGATGTGGAAGCAAATACAATAGTCGGTGGTGTTCCTGCCAAATACATTAAGTCGATATGAAAAAAGAACTTGCTCAAAAACTATAGGCAATGGAAAAGACCAGTCAAATTAGGTGGTGGTAACGCAGAAAACGTATGAAAGGCGCATGCAGTCTTTCGTATCTTTGCATTATGGGTCGTGGGCGAGAACCTAAAGGTGGGCATGGTGCTAAACTCGAACACATGGCTGAAACGGCTGAAGGATAAAATAGTGGAGGCAAAGGACAGGGGAGAAGCGGTGTGGATAACGGTGAGATAGAAAAATACAAAACAGCGTGTTTGCGGTTGTAAACACGCTGTTTGTGTTTATTATTTAGTTTTCAACGCCATGATAAAGGCTTTTATGTATAAAAAATGCTAAAACATTTGGGAAACGTTAACTTATTAGTTATCTTTGTGTCCGCATACTCACATTAATTATGGAGAAAAGAGAATATATCAGGCAGATTGTTGCCTTCAAAGACTACTTTAAGGATTTCAAGAAGAAAATCCCCCGAAAGGTCATAGAGAAGATATACCAAGTGTTTATCTACATTATGACTCTGGAGAAGATACCAATTTCTTATTTCAGGTCTATAGAGAGTGTTCAAGGGCTTTATGAAATCAGGATAGAGGAAAGCGGGAACATATACAGGATTTTCTGCTGCTTGGACGAAGGCAATCTCGTTATTCTATTCAATGCTTTTCAGAAGAAATCGCAAAAGCCCCCAAAGAGCGAGATAGAGAAAGCCAAACGCATTATGACAGAATATTATGAACAAAAAAAGAAATAACGGACTTATGGACAAGGAAACACTGAAAGAACTTAATCTTACCTCTATAGAGGATATGATTACCGAGGACTTTGGAAACGAAGGCACTGCTAGTCGTATGGAGTTTGAGGCAGGTGTTGATGCATTCATTCTTGGCGAAAGACTGAAAGAGGAACGCAAAAGGGCTGGGCTGACCCAAGAGCAGTTGGCAGCTAAAATAGGTACAAAGAAAACGTACATTTCCCGTGTGGAGAATGGACACGCGGACATTCAGATATCCACTCTATTTAAAATATTCAACGGTCTGGGGAAAAAAGTCAGTCTGACAATTCTTTGATAGCTTTTATCAGAGATTAATAAGAGTATATTCACAAAGGAAAAGTCGTGACTGATTTCTCAGGCACGTCAGCAGAGTCTATTGAACGTCATATTCTTGAAAATACTTCTAATCACTATTTTTGCATCGTAAATTTGATTCACTATGAAAAGAAATATTATTAATAGCATTACAAACAAAGCTGAAAAAAACTCAAATTACGATATTGATTCATTAAGACAATTCTACTCCGAACGCATAGATTTGCTCTCTGCCGATATTGTTCATTTGAATAGATATAGCCGATTGGTTATTTTCTTGGAATTGGCAACCATTATTCTGGCAATACTATGCGTTGTTGGATATGCATCGTGGGGTGGCGGCATCATTTCATTGGCAATGGCTGCCGTCTTATTTGCATCATATATATTCATTCGCGTAAAGGATGTACGCAACAATAGTCTGGCAGAACAAAAGGAGAATATTCGCATGGTATATCAGAAAGAGGTTTCCTATCTCAATGGCGATTTCTCTTGCTTTCCGTCTGGGGAACAATACATCAATCCGCACCACGAATTTACTTTTGACCTTGACATATTTGGACCACAGTCGTTGTTTAATCGCATCAATCGCACTGTAACATCTGGAGGTAGTGACTATCTTGCCAACGAACTCACAGAGACACGACAACGGACAATCTCCGAGATAAAAGCCCGGCGAGAATGTATTAGGGAATTATCTGACCGTGAAGAACTGCGCACTCAATACCTTGCCACCTCACAACGACACACTATCGACACAGCCAAAATCCTTACGGTCTTGCATAATATCCAGCAGATGCCAATTCCTAAGTTTCCCCTATCGTTGTTCTCGCTTATCGTCATCTGCAGTTCCATTTTTGTTTTCTATGCAATGATTATCCTTGCCTTTCTGGACTATCTCAATCCTGAAATACCAATGATATGGGCGGCTTTCCAATGTTCGTTTGTATATCTGCTATGCTCCCGTTCGCTCCGATATACCACTAAGGCAGTACAACAAATTCATAGACAAATCAGCACCTACATCAACCTGATTGTACAAATTTTAGATTCAGGTCTGACGAGTGATGAAAGTCGCAGTATTATCAATAGGCTTTCCAACGGTCAGACAGATGCTGTTAATTCGTTACATCAATTGCACAGCATCCTTAACAGCCTGGACAGGCGTACAGGCCTGTGGGTATTCCTATCTAATACATTTTTCTGCGGAGATTACTTCATTGTACGTAAGTTTCTCCGTTGGCAGGAATGCAATATAATGTATGTTGAAGATTGGATTGATGCCGTCAGTCACTTCGATGCCTTGGTATCAATGGCAACATTCTGCCATAATGAGCCAACAGCCACGAACGCTGAATTAGTTGAAGCCGATGGTGTCATTTTTGAGGCTCACGGACTCTATCACCCATTTCTTGGTGAAAAAGCCGTGCGCAACGACTTCTCAATAACCGACAATCATTATTACATAGTAACGGGTGCGAATATGGCTGGCAAGAGTACTTTTCTCCGTTCTATTGGAATAAACTATGTTTTGGCAATTTGCGGAATGCCTGTTTTTGCTGACACACTCCGCATTTCACTGTTCTCATTGTTCAGCAGTATGCGTACTACCGACAATCTTGCACAGGGCATCAGTTATTTCAATGCAGAATTACTCCGACTTCAACAACTTATCGAGACCTGCCAGCGAAACGACCATACACTCATAATACTTGACGAGATTCTGAAAGGCACCAACTCACTTGACAAACTCAACGGCTCCCGGTTGTTTCTCCAGTCTGTTGCCACACTCCCAATAACAGGAATCATTGCAACCCATGATCTTGAACTGTCAAACATGCAGCAAAATTATCCAGAACGTTTCCATAATTATTGTTTTGAGATACAACTCTCGGATGAAATCGTATACACTTACAAACTCTCTGAAGGCATAGCACAAAATCAAAACGCCACATATCTCCTCAAAAATATATTAAAAACAACATTACAGTGAAAATAAAGCAGTACCTTTGCAGCGGAATTCAAACAGGCGTATATTATAACATTAAATTTACCATTATGGATAAAACAATTAAACTTAACGTGTGAATAAAATGACAATAGAAGAATTTAAGGAATTTGTAAAGACTGGGCTTCCGATTGACATGCCGGAGGCTGTTGAAGTGCTCCATAGACAAAACGAGGAAGCACGGAAACTGACATCCAAACTCAATAACAGTTACCACACACTTGAAGAAATAAGGGAAATACTTTCGGAACTTTTCGGCTATAAAGTGCCCGAAAACTTTAGGGTGTTCCCTCCTTTCTATACCGACTTCGGGAGGAATATCCACATTGGCGACAATGTATTTATCAATGCTTGCTGTCAATTTCAGGATCAGGGCGGAGTATGGCTCGGCGACGGTAGCCTAATAGGTCATAATGTGGTTTTCGCCACGTTAAATCATGATATGAATCCGGGAAGGCGGCAGATCTGTGTGCCTAAAAGTATAGTTGTAGGTAAGAATGTATGGATAGGGTCCAATGCTACCATTCTTGCAGGTGTGAAGATAGGAGATAATGCCATTGTGGCAGCCGGTGCAGTCGTAACAAAAGATGTGGAAGCAAATACAATAGTCGGTGGTGTTCCTGCAAAATACATTAAGTCGATATGAAAAAAGAACTTGCTCAAAAATATAGGTAATGGAAAAGACCAGTCAATTTAGGTGGTGGTAACGCAGAAAACCTCCAATTCGCACCATAATCATCTATTCACATAGGTTTCTGTAAAAGTATCTCGGCGAGCCGTGAGGAGAGAACATGCCTACTTTTTGCAACTTTCCGAGCCGAAAAACAAAGTTTTTTGAAAAACGTTTGGCAGACTCAGAATTTTGACTTACCTTTGCAGAAACATAATTCGTCCAAAAATGGATAGCAGATTTGTTCCACGCACTAATGAAGAGATGCTTAAAGCCGTCAACGACTTTAAGAAGCGACAGGAGAGAATGTATAGCCGTCTCAGTTCCAAATTAGAAAAAGAGCAGTTTCAAGCAAAACTGGCATGATTGAACTGAACATTGCCCGGCTGAACATAAAATCTCCTTATTATGTCACGCAAGACAACGATGGAGACTTGTTGTTCGTAACTGATTACGGAGTAAGGTATGCGATATCTTTCGATCATAACGACGGAATGATGAACTACCCTGCATACGAATTTGGTATCTTGAACAAAGATGACAGACCATCACCCAACGACCACAAACTGCGTGACACAGTGTTGGCTATCATCGAAGAGTTTTTCCATTCCAATGGCGGGGTGCTCCTCTATATCTGTGCTACGGGTGACGGCATGCAGAAATTTCGTTTTCGCCTGTTCTTGCGCTGGTTTAACACCTATGAGCACAGGGGACTTTACGAGCTACGCACTATTGAGGACGTGATGGATGACGAGACACCAAACTATGGTGCTATCATCGTGGAAAAGACCCACCCAGACCTTGAATTGATTTTAGCTCGTTTCAATGAGTTGGCGGCTTTCTTGAAAAAATAGAGCAGCCTAAACCAATGATTATTGAGGTCACTTTTGCAGCCCGTCAGGTGGCACTCATCACGGAGTATCTCGGCGAGCCATGAGGAGAATTAAAGCATAAACAGTGATTTTTATGTCGCATTTTATGATTTTTTAATATTTTAAGAATATTAACTTGGCTAAATCATATTTTAATAGTAAATTTGCCCCAAATTATAATTAATAAATATGGAGCATAAGCATTTAAACCGTTTGAAACTGGTTCTTGTTGAAAAGAACTGGTGTATGGTTGGCAGATCAGTCATGGGTAACGGTAGTGACAGTATCTAAATGGTGCAGCAATATCCACATCCTACCTTCCTGATTGCTTGATTTCAGAGATATTGGATTGTTAAAAAAGAGAATTAATAACTAATATAAAGATATGGATTTTATACCAACTACTATACGTGGTCTATTTGACACAAGTATTCAATTTATTATTCCGGTCTACCAAAGAGCTTATTCTTGGCAGAAGGATAATTGGAATGTTTTTCTTCAAGACCTTATGGAACAGGTGAACCATGAAAATGAGTATTCTTATGGAAATCTTCTCTTAGAAACCATAAAAAAAGACCTAGAATATGATGTAATTGATGGCCAACAGCGTTTAACCACTCTTGTAATTTTTATGCGAGCTTTGTATAATATCTTAAATGAAAGGCAAGTCCAAAATGAGCATTTGGCAGATATTGAAGAGTTCTTTGAAAAAAAGAAAAAGAAAAGATTACGTCCTGTTGACAATGATAGAGCATGTTTTGATTCCATTATCATTGAAAATAACATTTATACAGTAACTAGTAGTTCGCAGAAATGTATCTCTGATGCTAAAGATTATTTTATAAAAGAATTATCCAAACTTAAGACTGATGTTCTTATAAAGATTAAAGATATTGTTCTAAATAGTAAGCTTAATAGACTTGAATTACAGGGGAAAAAGGAAGCAGCTCTTATGTTTGAGCTACAAAATAACCGTGGAAAGGATTTAACCAATATGGAAAAGTTGAAATCCTATTTTATGTATCAGATGTATGTGAATAGTCCTGCGGATGAAACAGATTCTAATATTGAAAATGTCTCAAATCATTTCAAGGAAATTTACAAGAATGTTTATGATGTTAAAGGATTAGATGAAGATAGTATTCTTATATATCATTGTTTTGCATATCTGAATGTTTCTTTTAATTATAGAAATATTGATGATATAAAGAAGGAACTTGCTCAAAGTAATGATAAGATAAAGTGGATACAAGATTTTTCTAGAGAACTTGCAACATCATTTGCTAATTTGAAAGAGCTTCAATCAAATGAGTCTGAATTCTATAAAAAACTATTCAAAGTTCGAAGAAAAGACAGTTTACCCGCTTTTATCTATCCTTTCGTTATCAAGGGATATAAGTATATTGGGAACAACTCTGAAAAATTGAATAAATTGTTTCATATATTGGAGATCCTTGCCTTCAGATATCAATTGATTTCTAGTCGGGCAGATATTAATAGCCGATTGGTTGATTGCCTGCGCTCTTTCAAAGGCGACGTAGATGCCCTAAAAAATTCTATCCAGAATAAGTTAAATGAGACATGGTATTGGAGTGATAATAGAACAAGGGAGGTCTTATCTGGTTGGATGTATGAAAACCCAGCCCTACATTATATTTTATGGGAATATGAAGAGAGCATCCAAGGGAAAGGATATAAAATTGGAAATATGGTAATTGAGAATGAACAGATAGAACATATTTCCCCACAAACACCGACCAATGGCGAACCTCTTGAATCCGGCTATGATATTAATGAGTCAAACCAGTATAGTGAAGAGTTTACAACAAAATTCCTAAACTGTTTAGGAAATTTATTGCTTATTTCTGGATCTCATAATGCTTCTATTGGGAATAGCCCATTCACGGCTAAATTGGAATCTTATAATAAGAACCCACTATTAAACCAGCAAGCAGAGATTAAAGACTTCATAGATAATGGTATAATTGTTTGGAAACAAGAAAACATACAAAAGAGATTGAGAAAAATTCTTGAGTTTGCATTTCAAAGATGGGATTTTAAATCGATATTATAATTGTGATCGTATCTTTGCAATAGAATTTAAAGCAAAGGGCAGTTATAATAGATTTCACCCATTTCTGACTATATTATCATCCTTTGGGGGCAAATTCTACCTAATTGCCCTTTTTAAAAACCACCTGCCGCACTCTCCGCACCTGCTGCAGTATATAACTCATCACTAACCACTAATCGCCAAACACTAACCACTCATCACTATGAAAATAAGATGCTACAGCAAGCAGGAGCTTGCAATGATATACTTTCCCGATGCCGACCCACACGTGGCAGTAAACCGCCTCAACGGCTGGATAAAGCGCTGCCGTCCGCTCCACGAAGCCTTGCAGCAGTGCTCCCTCGGCAAGTACTCCAAGTTTTTCTCTGCCCGTCAGGTGGCACTCATCACGGAGTATCTCGGTGAGTCGTGAGGAGAATTAAAGCATGAAAAGTAATTTTTATGTTTTATTTTATGATTTTTTAATTGGATTAGGTCAACTATGCTGTATAAAATTTGTAACTTTGCACACAGAAACAAAAAAATAAGCAGTATGAGCTACACAGAAATGGCACAATTAGAATTGATGAATGCTATGGCGAACATTACTTCGCAAGAAGACCTTGATGCCCTGCGGTTGACGCTTTCGCTCTTTTTCGCAGAACGGGCGCAGAAAGCCATCGATAAGATGTGGGACGAAGGAACTTTCGACCAGGCAAAACTTGATGAGTTACGCAAACAGCATTTGCGCACACCTTACAAGACATTCTAATCTAAAGATGCGGTATATTGTCCTTGACACAAATGCATTGATTCAAGCGCTGCCGACAAAAAGTCGATATCATAAAATATGGAGCGACTTTTTGGCTGGCAAATACTACTTGTGCGTTAGTAATGAGATTTTGACCGAATATGAGGAAATATTGTCTTTGCATACATCGCCAGATGTAGCGCACAATGTGGTGGAAGCCATTGCCCGTCATCCTCATACCCTATATTGTGAGTCTTACTTTCGTTTTCATCTGCTTGCTGAATTTGACAAGGATGACGACAAATTTGTAGACTGTGCCATCACAGCTAATGCTGATTACATTGTCACTGAAGATAGCCATTTCTGACATCTCAAGGACATTGCGTTTCCACGCCTTACTGTACTAACTCTTGACGAGTTCATCGGAGCGCTGTAAACAAACTATTTCGGGAATCACCAAATTTTGTGTTGATTATCAACGAAACTTTCTTGCTGCCCCTTGGCAAAGGTGGCACTCATCACGGAGTATCTCGGCGAACCGTGAGGAGAGAACATACCTACTTTTTGTAACCTTTCGAGCCGAAAAACAAAGTTTTTTGAAAACACTTGGCAAAGTCAGAAATTTGATTTACCTTTGCAGAAACATAATATCGTACAAAAATGGATAGCAGATTTGTTCCACGTACTAATGAAGAGATGCTTGCTGCTGTGCGAGCTTTTCAGGAGAGACAACGCAAATGGTTTGAAAAATCAGACCAACGACTGGAAAAGCGGTCTGTTAAGCACGAACTCGCCGTTTAAAATTCGTTAGAGCGAAATTCTTAACCCATTTCCATAAATGTACCCTCGGCAAGCACTTTTGTGCGTTGCCGACTTTAGTCTAAAAGAATATTATTCTGAAAATATCCCTTATTTTAGAGTTATTTTCCAAAATTTCCGATATTCTTGAATTAATTGCGCATTTGTTGTACCTTTGCAAAAAATTTAAATCTATATAAATAATTTTGTAAGATGACATTTGTAATAGCAGATTATCAGGATATCACCCGTCTTGGCATTGTCAGTTTGATAAAGGAAACTTTCGATGACAAGACACAAGCATTGACTGCTGACACGCTCTCATCGCTTTCATCACTATTGAATAATGACAAAGATGTGACGGCTGTCATTGTAGATTGCATAGGCGGGGATAATTTGGATATGTTTCCCATTTACGACATTCAGGAACTTTCCAACAAATATCCGCATATAGTGTGGGTTCTTTTTTCCAACAAAATACCAGAGACAGTAGCCCGGCGTTTCGCTGCCGAAAGCCGTTTCAGTCTTTTGCTAAAAAGTGCTCATACCGAAGAGATTATTTCTGCGCTTCGGCTTGCTTCTGTCGGTGAACGCTTCGTTTGCCACGGGATTACCAACATGCTCTTTTCTAATTCTCACAACAGTGAGGCACTCGGTGAACTTACCGAAACGGAAATAGAAATACTCAAACTTACGGCATTGGGCAAGTCGGTAAAGGAAATTGCAAATGAACGTAACTCCAGTTGCCATACCATAACCACTCACAAACGCAATATTTTTCGTAAACTCGGCGTAAACTCAAGCACAGCAGTAACTCGTTACGCAATAAGGGCAGGACTTGTGGAACTGGTTGAATATTACATTTAGAATCAAGATTAAATGAAGAAACAGACAAAAGCCATACATTCACACTTCCCCGCTCGTGATGCGTATAATGCACTGAGTATGCCCGTGTATCATACGGCGGCATACGAATTTGATAACGCTGCGGAAATGGCAGATGCCTTTTGTTGGCGAAAAAGTATGCCCGACTATTCGCGAGTGATGAATCCCACCGTCATGTTCTTTGAGGACAAGGTGAAGCAACTCACAGGAGCCAAGGAGGTGATGGCACTCAGTTCGGGTATGGCGGCGATAAGCAACACGCTCATCTGCATAGCCGCAGCAGGCAAGAACATCGTGTCGTCGCGTCATCTTTTTGGTAACAGTTATTCGCTTATAACCAACACATTGCAGCGCTTCGGAGTAACTCCAAGACTCTGCGACCTGACAGACACGAAGGCGGTGGAGCAACTTGTTGACAATGATACCTGCTGTATATATTTAGAGATAATAACAAATCCGCAGATGGAAGTGGCAGACTTGCGTGCACTCTCGAAGATAGCAAGAGCGAAGGGTATTCCGCTCATCGCAGACACCACGGTAATTCCGTTTACACAGTTCGACGGTCGTGAATTGGGCATTGACATCGAGGTAGTGTCGAGTACGAAATATCTTTCGGGCGGTGCCACATCTATAGGCGGACTTGTGATAGACTACGGCAACTTCGACGGCTTCGGCACAAGAATGCGCAGGGAGATAATGTTGAACTTAGGCGCATATATGACACCACACGTTGCCTATATGCACACAATAGGGCTGGAAACGCTCGATGCACGCTATAGGATTCAATCGTCCAATGCACTTAATCTTGCAAGGCGGTTGTTCAGGCTGAAGGCTGTGAAGCATGTAAACTATGTGGGACTGACTGACAATCCTTATCATCTGCTTGCACGCAGTCAGTTTGGCTACACTGCCGGGGCAATGATAACCATAGACCTTGCCGACAAAGAGGCGTGCTTCCGCTTTATCAACCGTCTGAAACTGATACGCAGGGCAACAAACCTGTTCGACAACAAGACCCTTGCCATTCATCCGGCAAGCACAATCTTCGGAACTTTCACCAATGAGGAGCGTAAGAGTATGGACGTGCACGACACCACCATACGCCTGTCCATCGGACTGGAAGATGCTGACGACATCTATGACGATATTATCCAAGCACTCGAATAGCAATTGCACAAACAAAAGACTATGAAATACGACTTTGACAAAATTATCGACCGCCGCGGCACAGGTGCGCTAAAGACTGACGCACTGCAAGAGCGTTATGGCTCGGCAGACTTGCTGCCATTGTGGGTGGCGGATATGGATTTTGAGACTCCTCCGTTTATCACCGACGCATTGCGCCAGCGCATGGAGCATCCGATATTCGGCTACACGATAGAGCCGCACGACTATTGGCAAACCGTGGCACAGTGGATAGCCGTGCATCACGACTGGATTGTAAGACAGGAGTGGCTTACCTATATTCCCGGAGTTGTGAAGGGCATTGGCATGGCAATAAACGTGTTCGTGGAAAAAGACGAGAAAGTGATAATTCAACCTCCTGTATACCATCCCTTCCGTTTTGTGGTGGAGGGTAATGCACGACAACTTGTGCTAAACCCCTTGCGCCAAAATGCCGACGGCTTA
The DNA here is from genome assembly GCA_022511075.1 of Prevotella sp. Lineage (GTDB taxonomy): Bacteria > Bacteroidota > Bacteroidia > Bacteroidales > Bacteroidaceae > Prevotella. The sequence goes on along the minus strand of JAFLSE010000051.1, from coordinate 2,196 downwards.
TACTCTATGGACTTTGAAAACCTTGCGGCAGTGGCAGACGACAAATGCCGTATGCTCATTCTCTCCAATCCGCATAACCCTGGCGGCATTGTGTGGGACAGGGAAACCCTCAAACGCCTTGCCGATTTTTGTCATAGTCGTGGTATAATTGTAGTGTCTGATGAGATACACAGCGACCTTGCCTTGTGGGACAATCGCCACACGCCATTTGCCACGGTATCGCCGGAGGCGGCGCAGTGCAGCATCACTTTCGGTGCTCCCTCAAAGACTTTCAACATTGCCGGCATAGTAAGTTCATACGCCATAGTGCCAGACGACACCCTGCGCAGGCGTTTCTTCTCTTGGCTGCAAGCCAACGAGTTCAACGAGCCTACACTTTTCGCTCCGATAGCCACCATAGCAGCTTTTCGCTATGGCGAGGAATGGCGCAGGCAGATGCTGCGCTACGTTGAAGGCAACATAGATTTCGTTATTGATTTCTTTGCCAATCATATTCCCCAGATAAAGCCCTTGCGTCCGCAAGCCTCCTTCCTTGTGTGGCTCGACTGCCGTGCGCTCAACCTTACCCGTGACCAACTCAACGACCTCTTCGTGCGTCATGCACATCTCGCCCTCAACGACGGTGAGATATTCGGACAAGGCGGTAAAGGTTTTATGCGTCTCAATGTAGGTACATCGCGGCAACTGCTCGAAAAGGCTTTGGAACAATTAGAGAAAGCGATACCAAAAATATGGTATTAAAATTACATAAAAAATGCGATTGTGGCATTTACTAAATCTTCGTACCTTTGCACCCGAAATCAAGCATTAAAAAGTTTAATTTAAGGTAAAAGGATTTTTAAGTATGAAAAAGAAGAATTTGTTTCTCGCTGCTTTCGCAGCAGTAATTCTTTCAGCAGGTTTTGTTGCCTGCTCAAGTGATAACGATGAAAATGGTGGCGACGGCAACCAAATTGACGAGACAAACGTAGTGAACGATGATGCCAGCGCATTGGCATTGGTAAATGGTGTGTACAGCCACTGGCAGCCTCTTTCGTCGTCGTTCTCGTTTATTATTGAACTTAATTCCAACAAACTCATATCGTTTGAGGGTGAGGAGAGCAAGGAAGGTCCACTCAACAGTCGTTTCGAGCAAGGCCCTGACACCTGGTATCAGGTAAAGGTTTTCAATCATCTGCTTCTTGGTATAGCCCAAGCAAATGAGGCTATTACCACGGTGAAGAACTCGCTTGCTGTTGGCAAGGTGACACAGGCGGGCTACAACGCAGCCGTAGGCAAAGCAAAGTTCCTGCGTGCATTAGCCAACTTGAAGTTAGTGCAGTTGTGGGGGGAGATTCCTATTTTCACCGAAAACGGTGGCTCTACCACAGAACGTAAGCCAATAGACGAGGTATTTGCCCTGATTATCAGCGACTTAGAGGAGGCAGAGACGCTGTTGCTTGACTATAGCGGTGACCCTCGTGTGCCTTCGAAGCAGGCTGCTCAGGCTCTGCTCGCACGCACATATTTAGTATGGGGCGACAACCCACTGTCGGCTGCCGAGGTACAGGCGATTGCTAATTCACAGACCGACCCTGCTTTCAGTAAGACCGATTCAAGGTTGGAGAAGGCGGTGGAATATGCCGACAAGGTTATCAACAGTGGTCGTTTGGCACTTGACCCAGACTATGCAAAACTCTTTGGTCGCGAATACGAATCGAACAAGCGCGGAACTAACGAACATCTCTTCACCATTGCCCACGATGGCGATAAGGTAGATGCACAAGGCAACCACCAGACCCACTGCTCGTGGACGTTCCCCTTCCAGAATGGCGAGAACGGCAATGGCTACAGCCAGAACCACACCGAAGTAGCCGATGACAACCTGTACGATGACTGGTATGCCGAGCAGCCCAACGACAAGCGTCTTGCCAAGACCTACCTCACAGAACTTGTAAACCCCGAAACGGGCTTGCTCCATCATTACTATTCGCCCGTCTATACCCCTGTCAATGGCAAAGGTGTAGACCAAAGTTATGAAGATGCTGAGAATTTGGAAATCACCCAGAACTCGGTTGACCGCATCGAGATTCGCTATGCCGAGGTATTGCTCATCAAGGCTGAAGCATTGGTGCAGTTAGGTCGTAACAGCGAGGCTGCCGAGCCTTTCAACCAATTGCGCCAGCGTGCCGGCATCAGTACCGAGATCGGAAGAGC
>JAFLSE010000050.1 GCA_022511075.1 Prevotella sp. | reverse complement strand
GCCTGACATCAACACCAGTATTTCAGTAAGTTACAACGGTAATGTGCTCATTACCGACCGTGACTTTTCGGATGCGCACGGCTACAGTGTGCCCCACTTCGGCAATTCGTTTGCCGTGGAGGCGCAGCAGGTGGTCTACGCCGGTGGTGCTGTCAGTGCCGGCATACGCATGGCTGAGCTGAGGCGTGAGCAGGCTGTCGCAGGCGAGCAGCAGGTGAGGGAACAACAGCGTTTCCTCGTGTTAGGACAGTATCTCGATTTGTTCAAGATTGACAATCGGATGCAGGTGTACGAACAAAACATCAGGCTTACGCGCAGGCTGATAGACGACATCGAGGCGAAGCACAGGGAGGGCATGGCTTTGAGAAACGACGTGACGCGCTACGAGCTGCAATTGGAAAACCTGATGCTGGGATTGCGAAAGTTGCAGGACCAGCGAGCCATCCAAAACCATCAGCTCTGCAACACATTGGGCTTGCAGGGTGTGGTGGTAGTGCCAGACAGCATGCTCGTGGGCGAAGCCTTCGTGAACGGCGGAGCAAGCGACGGCGAGGCGGATTGGCAGACGCAAGCGCTTCTTTCGGCTCCCACGCTGCAGCAGACATCGCTGGGCAGACAGGTGTCGGAGCAAGGCTTGAGGTTAGCCAAGAGCGACATGCTGCCGAAAATAGCACTGATGGCTGCCGAGAATCTTTCAGGTCCGTTCACCTACGACATTCCACCCAAGGACATCAACTACAACTATTGGTTTGTGGGCATCGGACTGAGATATTCGCTCAGTTCGCTGTTCAAGCAAAACAAGAAGGTGCAGCAGGCACGCATTGCCACCCGGCAGAGCGAGGAGGCGCACGCCGTGGCTACGGAGCAGGTGGAGAACGCCGTGCAGAGTGCCTATACGCTCTACCGTCAGAGTTTTGCCGAGCTTGACACGCAGCGCAAGAGCGTGAGCCTTGCCCGTCAGAACTATCAGGTGGTGAACGACCGCTACCTTGCCCAACTGGCACTCATCACCGACATGCTCGATGCCTCGAACATAAGGTTGCAGGCGGAGTTGCAGGAGGTGGATGCCCGTATCAACATAGTATATGCTTATTATAAAATGAAATTCATCGCAGGAACATTATGAACACCAAGAACACCAAACGAATATATAACGCAATAATCATCGTTTTGCTGCTGACAGCCATAGGCTTTGCCTGCAGCCGACTGATACACTGGGGAAACGTGGAGTGGACCGACGACGCACAGGTGTATCGCCACATCACGCCCGTAAACACCCGTGTGCAGGGTTTTATAAAGGAAATACGCTTCGAGGACTATCAGCACGTGCGCAAGGGCGACACATTGGTAATTATCGACGACGCGGAATATCGTCTGCATCTGGCACAGGCGGAGGCAGGGCTGCAGGGCTCGCGCTCAGGCTCGTCGGCTGTGAGCGCCGGCATGAATGTCACGGCTGCCAACGTGCGCGTGGCTGCCGCAGGCATCGAGGAGGCACGCGTGAACATGGAGAACGCCAAGGCAGACTTCGACCGCTATGCCACGCTGCTTGAGAAAGATGCCGTCACCCGTCAGCAGTACGACAATGTGAAGGCTCGCTATGAGGCTGCCCGTGCACGCTACGAACAGGCAAGCAGCCAGAAGCACTCTACGGCTCTCGTGGCAGGCGAACAGGCACAAAGGCTGTCGCAGACCACGGCTGGCGTTAACGTGGCAGAGGCGCAGGTAAACCTTGCCCGGCTGAATCTTTCATACACGGTAATCACGGCTGCCTGCGACGGTGTGATGGGCAGGAAGGACATCCATGTGGGGCAGCTCGTGCAGCCCGGACAGTTGCTCGCACGAATCGTGGACGACCGTCAGGTGTGGGTGGTAGCCAACTATCGTGAGTCGCAGATGAAGCATATCGCCGTGGGCAGCAGCGTGGCGTTCAGTGCCGATGCCGTTCCGGGCATAACATATCAGGGCAGGGTGGAGAGCATCGCTGCCGGCACGGGCTCGGCTTTCTCGCCCATACCCGTAGACAATGCCACGGGCAACTTCGTCAAGGTGGAGCAGCGCGTGCCCGTGCGCATAGTGCTTACCGACGACAATGACGCGGAGAGCGTGAAACGCCTGTTGGCAGGACTTAACGTAGAGGCGGAGGTAAGATACTGATGGCTGGCTGGGAGAATCAGAAGTTTGCCATGCCGATGTATCGTCAGTGGGTGCCAGAGCCTGTGCGCCCGTGGATTTACGTCGTCTTTGCCTGTCTGTTCCAGTTGTCGGGCGGCATATATTTCGGCAATATACAGCAGATGATGGGTGCAACCTCGCTGATGCGCGAGGACATTCAGATGGCTGCCATGTGTGGCGTGGTGGGCGTAAACATGCCCTTCCCGTTCCTTTTCCGCTTCAAGCTGCGGTTTACCAACCGCCAGCTGCTCATCAACGCAGCCCTGGTCATTGCCTGTTGCAACGTGTTGAGCCTCTATGTAACGTGGATGCCGGCACTTTGCGCTATTTCCTACGTGGCAGGATTTTTCAAGCTCTGCGGCACTTTCGAGTGCTTCTCAAGTATCCGCCTTTGGATTTCGCCCAAGCAGGACTTCGGCGTTTTCCTCCCCACGATGTACATCATCATTCTGGGTGCCATGCCCCTTTCGGGCTGGACGGCTCAATGGCTCACGGCCGCGCTCGGCTCGTGGCAGGCTGTTCACTGGCTCATGACCATTGCCATGCTCACCATAGCCCTGCTGGTCTATGTGCTCACCCGTCCGTGGCATTTCATGCGCAACCGTCTGCCGTTGGTGTCGCTCGACTGGTTAGGCTGCGTCCTCTGGTCGGCTGTGATGCTGGAGGTCATCTGGCTCGCCACCTATGGGGAATACTACAACTGGGGCGACTCCGCAACGTGGCGCGCCGTGCTTGCCGCCACGCCGTTTACGCTGGCTGTTGCCGTATGGCGAATGTGCCGCATACGCCACCCCTACATCGACCCGTGGGTGTTCCAGCACAAGCGGCTGATACCAATCCTCGGCATGTTCTTCGTGGCAGAAATGATGAACGCCGCGCCCCATGTGCTGCAAAACACACTCACGGGCGGCATACTGCACTGGGGCTACACCACCACGCAGCAGTTCTACGCCTTCGAGCTGGCGGGCTATATGCTCGGCGCTGCCTTTACAATCTTTTGGCATCGTCCGCTCCACCTGCGGTATACCCATCTGCTCGTCGTCGGCTTCCTCTGCCTGTTGGCATATCAGGTGCTGATGTACCTCCACGTATCGCCATTGCTTAACATGGAACGCCTGTGGCTTCCCACTTTCCTGCGCACCTTCGGCTACGCCATATTCTTCTCCACGATGACCATCTATCTGAAAGCCCTCATCGAGTTTCCCACGTTCTTCATGGCACTCCCCATGTCGGGCTTTATCCGCAACGGCGTGGCAGAGTCGGTATGCTCCGGGCTATACAGCTACAATCTACGTCGTCAGATAGCCGACACGCTCAGTCGCGGACTGCACACCGATTTCCAGTCCGTGTTGCAGGTGGCTGTCAAGGAGTCGTGGGGCATGATATGCATCGCAGGTGTCGCAATCCTCGTGGCAATACTGCTCTATATACTTGCAGCAAGAAAATACAAGAAACTATATCCAGTCAGACTATTGATTAAGAGTATTAATTTAAAAAGATAATAGCAATGAACAGAAAACACTACACGCAGTCCAAATGTGGAAAGACTATGACAAAGTTATTAATGACACTGGCATTCCTTGCCACGGCTACCACTATGAGTGCCCAAGTGTCGATAGGCGGTGAGATAGGGCTTGGCACTTCACATACCAAGCAGACAGGCTCGAGCGACAACACTTTTTTTATCAGACCGGAAGTAGAATACGGTTTTAACAAAAAATTCTCCGTCGGACTTGCCCTCGGCTATGAGTATGAAGGCAAGACAGGGGGAGAGCATGTCAATACCTGGAGCATTCAGCCTTTCGTGCGCCGCACGTTCTTGGAAGTCGGAGCATTTTCAGCCTTCGTCGACGGGGCACTGGATTTCTCAACCTCCCATACACGCCAGTATAAGAAAAACACCAACTCGATTGGAGCGTTCATCAGACCGGGCATCTGCTACAGTCTTACAAAGCACATTTCGCTCGAGGCTCACTTGGGCGACGGACTCTATTACAACCACGTTTGGAATGCCGGCTTTGAGGGAGAGGCGAATGCCGACGGCTCAGCCAAGTATCTGCCGCAAGACAAACTGAACACCAATAAGTTTGGCTTCAAGCTGCTGAGCGAGATTTGTTTTGGTGTCTCCTACGATTTTTAATCATTCAGCGTGGACGCCATGAAATTGGGCAATATGCTTGACATTATAACCTTTCAGTTTTGCCGAGAGCGCACTGATAGACGTTTCTTCCCCTTCATAACTGATTTTACGCTCCGAGATAATCGTTACAGAAACCGAAGGGTCGTCTTTCTATTGCAGGACATCTCCTTTCTGCATTCCCATTTCATAAAAATTAAGCGGCGGACGGTGAATCTGTGCCTTCACTGATGCAGCCTTGTCGTCGTCGGTCAAGTCGTTTTCTATCTCGTCGCTCACTTCTTCCGTTACGTCGGTGTGGTGGAACAATTCAAGAATGGTTTTTGCCTGCTCCACCTGAATACGGAAGAACTCACGATTGGCATTGATGCGTTGCGGCGCGAAAGCCGTATACAGGGCTTTCTCAATTTTGGCGCAGTCGCCCTTCTTTACCTTGCAAGCAAACTGACACTCAAAGGGAACAGGAACGCCCGTAGTATAGAGTTCCTTCATCCTTTTGTCTATATCTTCCTGCGTCGTCATGCCAATCTTCACAAGACCGGGCATCACAGGATTGGTTAAAAGATAAACTATTCCGTATTCCATAAAACTTAGTTATTATACTAAAAATTCAGAACCTAAATAAATATATGTTTTGCTCAATCAATACGCTTTTTTATGACAGCGGGATTGCCAGCAGTTAATGACCGAGGGGGAACATCTTTCGTCACAACAGAGCCTGCTGCCACAACTGCCCCATCACCGATTGTCACTCCCGGCAGAATCGTAGAGTGTCCTCCAATCCACACATCGTCCCCAATGGTAACGGGCATCCCATAGCCGTCATTGATACGCCCCTCTGGGCATAGTCGGTGACCTGCCGTATAGATGCCCACATCAGGGCCTATCAGGCAGTTATTGCCAATGCGGATTTCGGCAACATCGAGCATCGTGCAATTATAGTCGGCATGGAAATTGTTGCCTGCATGAATGTTAACCCCAAAGTCGCAATGGAAATTGTCGCCTACAAACGGATTGTGCCCTATCGAGCCAAACAGTTCCCTAATAATTTCCTGTTTTCTGGCATACTCTGACAAGGTCAAACTGTTCAGCTGCTTGGTCAGCATAGACGCCTTCGCCATTTTCATCAGCACCTCATCGCTAACGTTTGTCCGGGAGTAATAAATCTTTTCCGTCATTCTGATTATTGTTTTTTTCAGCCGCTCCGCTATCGTCTAACGATGCTACACAGCTTCGTTTTTCAAGTAAGTTCATATTCTACAATCCACTGACCAACAAGCCAAAACTTTCCACCATAGCAAAGTTTACTGCCATATAAGCCCGCTGCCGTGCTCCAGCAAACACTACTCTAACGCTGTTGTAGAGTTCGCGACTATATCTTTCATTTCATTCTTCATCTTATGACTGCTTTTTGCTCTCATAGGCGGAACTCGTGGAAATCAATTTCTTCAGCCCAAACGCCTCAAAGTTCTATGCAAAGAACTTGGTGAAGTTGCTCCATTCTGGGGCGTCGCAAGGCAGCAGCACCGTCTTGCCACGAAACACATTAGGGTAATAATCTAAATAGGCGTTTATCTCCTTTTGTATGTCTGGGTACTGCGTATAGAACTCATCATTCTTTGCCGTCTTTGCATTTGCTAAGTTTGTGTTTGCCATTATTACGTTGTCTTAGGATTCCTAATTATTGGCTACAAAATTACTGAAAATATGTGAGGTTTAAGCCTGTTTGATATAAAAAATGACAAATCTTAACTTTTTTAATGTAATTTCGCATAGAACGTTTTGTCTTTGTAATAGTATTTATTTAAAGTAATTATTAACCTTTTGATTAAACTTCTTCAATTCGTAAATAAGATCATCAAAACCAGCAGAGTCACCATAAATCATATAACGTCGCATATTTTCGTAATCCTTTCTCCATTGTTCTATGATATTGTTTGGAGGAATGATATTTAGATTTTCTAGCTGAACACCAATAAGTTTGGCTTCAAGCTGCTGAGCGAGATTTGTTTTGGTGTCTCCTACGATTTTAATCATTCAGCGTTGACGCCATGAAATTGGGCAAGAGGATTTGCCTGCCTGATACTTTCTAATGGATTGCAAAAGCACAGAGGAGCAATGTCCACCGCTTGCCGTTTCGATGCCTCTTGAATGCCGTTTCGATGCCCGTTGAAGCTGGCTTTGATTGTTTACGGAGCGGCAATCGGTGGTGGGGCATTAAACATCGCTTAATGTGAAAATGCAACATTGTAACATTGCAACATTGTAACATTAAGCATTTTCGACTATGCAGAAACAGGGCGCATCCTAATAAGTTATTATAATATATAATATATATATTATATATTATAATAAAATTAATATACTATAAATCCGTAAGCAATTATCGTCATTTTCCTTTCAATTTTCAACCTTGACTAAATGGAAATTCCTTAATGTTACAATGTTACAATGTTGCAAAATCAGTCTTTACAGCATTGAAAGACAGGATATTGTCGTTTATCAGAAACAACGAATTGACATTTGAATGCTTTGTTATAAGATGTCAGTAGGGGACAAATCAGTGCATCAGTTCATACAGATTTCGTATAGCACCTTCATGCCCTTTTCCTGCGGCTTTTTCCCACCATTTGACAGCCTCGTTATTGTTTTTGTCTACACCGTCACCATTGGCATAGCAAACGCCTAAGTTGTACTGGGCATCTGCATGTCCACGCTCCGCGGCTTTCCTGTACCACCTGACTGCCTCAAGATAGTCTTTGTCTACACCGTTACCGTTGGCATAGCAAACGCCTAAGTTGTACTGGGCATCTATATGTCCACGCTTCGCGGCTTTCTTGTACCACCTGACAGCCTCATTATAGTCTTGGCTGACACCATTGCCGCTGTCATAGCAATATCCTAAGTTGTGCTGTGCGTCTGCGTGCCCCTCCTCCGCGGCTTTTTTCCACCACTTGACTGCCTCATGATAGTCCTTGCCGACGCCATAGCCAAAGTAATAGCAGCGCCCCAAGGCATTTTGTGCGCCTGCATCGCCGTCTTCTGCATATTCAACTAATTCTTCTGAATACTCACTTCGTGCGAATTTGTCTTCCCTGTTTTGCCAAAAGCAGATTCCTCCTGCTATTACACCGGCTGCCAGAATGCAGAGAATAGTAGCCCAAAAGCTTAATATTCTGCTCTTCCCTGTCTTTTGTTTAATAGTTGCCATAGTTCTCGTGTTACAAAATGTGTTTATTTTTTAATTTACCAATCGTTTTTTATCTACCTCTATCTGACAATTCTGCCAATATATTTCTTGTTGAGACATAAAATAAAAAAGAAGTGAGGTCAAAATTCACCCACTTCCTCGATGACCTTCGACTGCCCTATAACAAAATGAGAGAATAAAACAACCTCACTTTGGCAGTTATATCGTAAGCGATATTAACAAACCAAAGATGAGCGTCTTTCTTCTTATTCCTTTGTTATAGTCGGCACAAGTGTCTTAACTACTGAGAGTTGTCGAAGTTCTCGAGTATAGAATAAGCTAAACGCTTCCTAATCTATGTCTGCCATTTTCTAAATGGCTCTGCAAAGGTACGAAATATTTTCCGAAAAACGCCCTAATATGGTATGTATTTTCTTCTTTTAGATAATTTAACACATGGATTTTATGTTGTTTTGGTTGTTTTTGGTGCTATTTTTGTAATTTTGCAAACACTGATATAAATATAACAAATAACACAAAACGACACTATGAACGAACAGCAATTAAATGATTAGCTTTGCAAAGGAGATATGGAAAAGAAAAGTGAAGTGAAGAAAGAAATAACCACAACCGAACTGACTACAAATGCGGTTCAGGTGATAAAGGATGCTATATTGCAGAGTCAGCAAAAGGCTCTGAAGGCAGTAAACCAAGAGCAGCTTGCGCTGTACTATGGCATAGGTCGCTATATTTCAGAAAATACCAGAAACAAGAATTGGGGCAAAGGTGTTATTGAAACCATTAGTGAGCAACTAAAGAAGGAACTGCCCGGATTGAAAGGATTCTCGGCTACCAACCTAAGGAATATGCGTTCTTTCTATGAAGAGTGGAGAATGCTCGAAAATACCAATTCATCAGCCCAAACTGATGAATTGGTGGGAAACAAAACTAATTCATCAGTCCAAACTGATGAATTGAAAAGTAAGCATGAAATTTGTTCGTTGCAACTAACAAATTTGCCCGATTTCCCAATTATAGCCTTTCTCAGCATCAGTTTTACGCATCATACGGCAATTCTTGCCAATGCAAAGACATACGAGGAGCGCAGATTCTACATACAATATGCGGCAGATTATAAAGTTAGGGTTGACGACTTAGTTAGTTTTATAAAAGGCAATCTATATAGTCATCAAGGAGATTTGCCCAATAACTTCAAAAAGACTATTCCCGACCAGCTGCAGGCTTATCGTGCTATAACGATGTTCAAGGACGAATATCTGCTTGACTTTATCAACACAGAAGAATTGTTTATCCGCGATAAAGACAGGGACGAGAGAGTCATTGAGCAGGGTATCATCAACAATGTGAAGAACTTCATTATGACTTTCGGAAAAGACTTTACGTTTGTTGGCAATCAGTACCATTTAGAGAAATTCGGAGTGGATGAATTTCCTGATTTGCTGTTTTTTAACAGGGAGTTGTCCGCTCTTGTATGTGTGGAACTTAAAGACGGTCCGTTCAGAACGTCTTATCTTGGGCAGTTGGCAGGGTATTTGAGAATTCTCGATGACGAGGTACGCAAACCTAATGAGAATCCCTCGATTGGCATCATTCTATGCAAGAGTGCCAACAAGAAATTTGTTGAGTATGTGATTCAGGACTATGACCGTCCTATGGGTGTTGCAACATATAAGACTTCCGCAGATATGGATGATAGACTAAAAAAGTTATTACCATCCGTTGAGGAGCTGGAGAATTTGCTATAACTGCATATCTTATTGAAATATAATATACAGACCTGCCAGATAGAGAATGTCACCCCTGAAACGCAGAAAAAGAAATAAAATGATTAACTTTGCAAACATTGAAAAAGAAATAACATAAACAAGTGACATTATGAACTAACTGAAAACAAAAGAGGTTTATCGGTAAACGTTTTGCCGGAAAACATACAAACAAATAAAATAACTACAGAACAATGAAATAGCCATATAACCATTTTAATGGAAATACTTACCATTATTTTAGGTGTTTTTGGTTGTTTCATCTTTTTTTATTACTTTTGCAGCGCAAAACAAATTAATAATATTTATTATGAAACAGCTATTTTTTCTTTTGATTCTTTTCTCGTCTATAAGGGCATACGGTCAGGCAGATGTATATTTCACTACGGAAATCACGCCAGAGTCTTTGGTAAAGATATTCGAGGCGTTAGGCGTTGAGCCTAAGGGCAAAGTGGCAGTGAAAATCTCTACTGGAGAATCGAGCCAGTCCAACCACTTGCACCCTGCGTTGATAAAGGATTTGGTGCAGAATGTCAGCGGCACGCTCGTAGAATGCAACACGGCATATTGGGGCAGTCGTAACACTACCGAAGCGCACAAGCGTGCCATTGCCGAAAGAGGCTACAACGAGATTGCCGAAGTGGATATAATGGACGAGGAAGGCTCTATACAGATTCCCGTAACGGACACTAAATGGCTGAAATACGACCTTGTGGGCTCGCATATCCAGAGGTATGACTTCATGATAAACCTCGCCCACTTCAAGGGGCATCAGATGGGAGGCTTCGGCGGTGTGCTCAAGAATGCGAGCATCGGCGTTGCTTCCTCGGCAGGAAAGAATTACATTCACTCTGCCGGGCGCTCGGAGTCGAACAGCTCAAACAGCAATCAGGACTCCTTCCTTGAGTCGATGGCTGCCGCGGCGCAGGCTGTACACAATTACTTCAAGCAGGAGAGCAGGGACATCGTGTATATCAACGTGATGAACAACATGTCGGTGGACTGCGACTGCAACGGACACCCGGCTGCTCCGCAACTGAAGGATATGGGTGTGTTGGCATCAACAGACCCCGTGGCATTAGACAAAGCCTGTCTTGACCTTGTGTTCAACCATCAGTCGACAAACGGCGACAACGCCACACCGCTGATAAACAGGATTAACAGCCTGCACGGCACGCACATCGTGGAATATGGCGAGCAGATAGGGCTTGGCACTCAAAGCTACAACCTGATTTCCATAGACGGCGATGCCAGCGGCATAGAAAAAACGACAAACAACGGAAACAACCTTTACAATGTCTTTTCCATAGACGGCAAGAAACTCGTGGACAAAGGTGCAAGCCTTGACGGTCTGCAACCGGGTGTCTACATCGTCAACGGCAAGAAGCAGACCATTAACTGACGGGGGTGGAAAAGGTATATTTCGATTCGGTCGGCACATACAATCAACTTTACGGGTTGCCTACGAGACATCCGCTCGTGGCAACCGTTGACCTGCGCCAGGCTGCCAACTATGCCAACAATATAGAAATGAGGGGTGAGATATACGGCTTGTTTCTGAAAAACGCCCCTTATTGCAAACTGAAATACGGCAGAAAGGACTATGACTTTCAGGCTGGCACGGTGGTAAGCATCGCGCCGGGGCAGACGGTGACTGTCGACATAGCCGCCGAGGACATATCGCTGGATGCTATCGGCATTGTGTTTCACCCCAATTTGATTTTGCACACCACGCTTGCCCGAAGCATAAGACAGTTCAGTTTCTTCAGTTATTCGGAACTGGAGTCGCTTCATCTTTCCGATAAAGAAAGGGAGAAGTTCGTTTTCTATTATAACGTGATAAAAGAAGAACTCGACCAGCCGGCAGACTCCCACACCGCAGCCGTCGTTGCCACCAATATACAACTTTTGCTGGAGCACCTGCAACGGTTTTACGACCGCCAGTTTACGACAAGGCATAAATCCAATGCCAATGTGGTGAGGCAATTCGAGAACAACCTGCGGCATTATTATTCGCAGGAAGTTGTCAGTTCTATCCCTTCCGTAGCTTATTTTGCAGGAAAAGCCAATCTTTCCCCGGGCTATTTCAGCGATTTAATCCGAAAGGAAACCGGCTCGAATCCAAAAGACCTCATATCCCTGTTCTTTGTAGACGAAGCCAAGCGTTGCCTGACAGAGACCGATAGCGACATAAGCGAGATTGCCCACCGCCTCGGTTTTGAATATCCGGCACACTTCACCAGAATGTTCAAGCGCATTGTCGGCATGACTCCGCGTGAATATAGGTTAAAGGCGAAAAGCAGAATCGGGTTTATTCAGGATGAGGAAGGGGAAAATGGATAGTGTTAGTGGCACGACAAAGGAAACCACAAGCACTTTTCGCGCTGCAAACGTTAATAAATTTTCTGAACGACAAAATATTTTTATAGTTTTTCTTGTAGGTTTTAATCATTTTTTTGTAACTTTGTAGCCAAATAGCGTTTCGGCGTTGTACTTGTAAATTGGAAATGCGTCCATAATACGGAAAGTATGAGATATTTAGGCAGTAAAGAAAGTTTAACTGGATCTATCAAAGAACTCCTTCAAAGTAACAATCTCCTTCAAGAAAATTTCATTTTCTTTGATTCTTTTTGTGGTATGGGGGCTGTTGTGGACAGTTTGAAATCAACATATAATCATGTCATTATAAATGACTCTTTGCGATGCTCAACGGTTTTTACTAGAGGAAAACTATATGCCAATGAATGTTTTTTTGAAACACTCGGCTTTGATCCTTTTGCATTCCTGAATGACAATAATAACAGTTTGAATGGTTTTGTTTATAAAAACTATTCTCCTGGTGGCTCGGAGCGTATGTATTTTTCAGAAGAAAATGCTGGTCGTATAGATTTCTTCCGTGCACAAATTGAAGAATGGAAAGAGCGAGAACAAATTACGGAAAAAGAATATTTATATCTGTTAGCCTGTTTGTTAGAATCCGTTTCTGATGTTTCCAATACAGCAGGAGTTTATGGTGCTTTTCTGAAACATTGGGACAAACGTGCTTTGAAGCCTATTATCTTCAATAAAATTGACTCTGCAAGTGGTGTAAGCGATATCGTGGAAAGCTATAATGATAGGATTGAGAATATCATATCTGATGTAGATTGCGACATTTTGTATCTTGACCCTCCGTACACACAGAATCAGTATGGCACACAATACCACCTTTTGGAAACACTGATACTTAATGACAATCCTCCCATAAGCAAAGTTACAGGATCGCGCCCAACTACCCCGATGCGGTCGAATTGGTCAAAGATGTATCATGCCCATATTCTTTTTGAAAAAGTTGTGGCAGAGACAAAAGCCTCACATATCATACTAAGTTATAATAATGATGGGTTTATGTCGAAAGATTTTATAGAGAAAACTTTAAAGCGATTTGGTATAGAAGAAACATACATTTGTGTTGACATTGATTACAAGAAATATAATAATACTAAATGTCAGGGAGCAGAAGGACATCAAGAATATTTGTTTTATATACAAAAGAGACCAGCAGACGAAGTGATAGTTCAGTCGCCGCTTAATTATACAGGGAGTAAAACTAAAATGGTTCCCATTATCAAACGATATTTGCCTCAAGGTCAATTAAGTACTTTTGTAGATGCTTTTGGCGGAGGTTTTAATGTTGGTATCAATATAGCGGCAGAAAGGATTATTTACAATGACATCAATCCATTTGTTGAAGGACTTATTAAATCGTTTAGCTCTAATACTTATGAGTATTTGCAATATGTGTATAAACTCATTCAGAAGTATGGATTAACACCAAACGGGCGAGAAGGGTATTTGGCTTTAAGGGATAAGTACAACAAGACCCCAGTCCATCAAAGAGACCCTCGCATGTTATATACTCTCATACTTTATGGATTCCAGCAACAAATACGATTTAATGCAGACCATGGATTTAACAATCCTGTGGGATCGCGCTGGTTTAATGAATGCCTATTGTCAAAATTCATCACGTTTGCAAGATGCTCTAAAACAAAGAATGTCGATTATCATAATGTCTGTTTTGAGAAACTGATAGAGTATGTGGATTCAGATACTTTTGTCTATGCTGACCCTCCATACCGTTCGACATTAGGAGTATATAATGATGGAAAACGAGGTTTTGAAGGATGGACGATAGAACACGAGCAACACTTATGTCGGTTTTTAGACCAAATTAGTTTGCTTGGAGCACAATTCATGCTCTCTTATGTTTTGCAAGTGGAAGGGTTCTATAACAATGACATAACAAATTGGGCAGAGAGAAATCGTTATCGTATCATTGATGTAGAAATTCCTCAAGGTAGATATAATAATCGTCGTGAAGTCCTAATAATAAATTACTGATATGGAAGCAATAATAACATACAGACCAAATGCCCAGAAAACACGGGGGCTCTTTGACAGAATCTTGACACAAGATGTTCTTACAGACATATGTCAACTTGTAACAGGGCAAAGACGTTACAGAGTAGTTAAAGACCGTTCTACATATAATAGAGGACGGCTTTTGCTTGTTGAGTATGATGGCATTGTAAATTACATTTCTCTTTCTGAAGCAAGCATTGAAGGACGCAATTCAAGTTTACAAAGTGTTCCAACGGCTATCAATATGTTTTATGCAGACCAACAACAAAACAAACGGCTATGCTACTATTTCATACCTCATGTCGGTAATGCTTTCACAGACTATCACCTTTTTGTCTATCGGCTGTTAATGACTGCAGGTGTCAAATTTCTAAATATTGGTAGATATTATGCAGAATCTATTCTGCCTTATAAAAGATATTGACGACCTTATTATTGACAGAAGAGAAAATCAGACTTCCAATTCATCAAACAACTCTTCGTATGTATCTAAAACCAGCGATAAAATCCAAATTTACGCAAAAACTTTTGGAGCAAGCAAATACGAGTCAACACTTCTTGCGGTTGCCATATCTCATATAGCAGACAGACCAATAGACTTGTTTAACATATGTGAACAGGATTTGAAGCGACTACCAAAATCATCACTGGACACAATAGAAGCATTGGGTAATATTTCGATACTTGACACCTCTTTGTTCTTGGAAAGACAAAATTATTTGCAGCAAACAGACAGAACCGTGTTACGTTCTGCCTCTTATATCTATAATCTTTTTAACAGACTAGGGACAAAGCGGTGTGCATTGTGTGGATGCGAGATTCCAGAGATTATTCAGGGGGCACATATATGGGGCGTATCTCAAATATCAAGATCACCGGAACTTGATGACGAAGCAAAATTCAATCACGCGGTTTGTGGACATAATGGTTTGTGGTTGTGTCAAAATCACCATAAACTATTTGATTCGAACATTATTTTGTTAGACCAAGAAGGATATGTTAGGATTAAAGATAATCTAACGACTGACAATATTACTTTCATACGGAATACGACATTTCGCACTTCCATTGATTCTCGTTTCTTAAGTGAGGAGTTTAAAGGTTATCTTGCAAAGAGAAATGAGATGCTTGATTTGGCTCATTTTCATAGATTAGTGGTATAAAAATATTTAGATTTGAATATCAGATGTCAAGATTTGCACAGTATTACATCAAATACAGGCATGAGGCAGGCTGCTACGACTGGGAGCAGCGGCAGCAACATTTTGCCAACCTATTTATAACAGACGAAAGCATTGAGTTCTTTTTGGGTGAGGGCAACGAGCGTAAAGTATACAAACACAAGGTGTATCGTCTTAACAGTGCCCCTGGAATCATTGTGATGCGCTTTGCCAACAATATTGACATTCCTATTGAAAAAGATTTTGAGCCTGCAACGGCAAGAGACGAGCCTTCGTGCTTTGTCATCATCGACAACCGTGACAATTTGCGCACTGTGGCTATTCAGAAACGTAAGAAAGCATTTGGAAACACACGTCAAGTTGCCAAGATTATGGCTTCGGTCATCGCACATCATCTCTATAGAGACCACTGCTATGGCTTCGATATTTTGCCTGACTATTACCCGGAAGACCTTTTCAAAGTATGGGGCAGGCTGCAAGAACATACACAGGCTTTGCGTTTTGGAGTGCCGGATATGGGTAAAAATGAAATAGAAAGAAAGGTCGAAGAGATCAAAGCAAAAAATAGAGAATATTTTGACAATTCGCTGATGGGGTCGCTTTGGGAGGTACTACTTGCGCAGAAACAGGCAAAATACAAGGGGCATTATACTGTGATGCCTGAAGACAAAAAGGCGGCATTGTGCGTAGACAAGAGTTCGGTGTTTATGCGCAATATGCTTACGCTTGCGGAAGCTGTCGGTGAGCCGGTTGAGATAGTAACGAATGACGGTGTCGTATATCGTTGTTTTATAGACAGCGACGAGGATAATACGGACAAGATTGTCAGTCATGAGTTCAACGAAAATTTCTTGGAGTTGCTTTTCAAAGAGCGGAAGAAAGACGGACAAAAAGTGGAGCCTGAAGACCGCCTGAAAGCAGAAGAAGAGGTGATGGGCTTGATGAACAGTATGAAACACGAAGTGGCGGACGAGGAAGAAGAACAGGCGGCATGATAGTGAGACTGGACAAGGAACAAGAGAAAAAGACCCATCGACAACTGTTGAACAACGTGGTGTATGTTATCAGTCACGGAGCATTGAAGCAGATGATGAATGATGGGAATACAAGACTGACACCCGTAGAAGTGTTTTTGTCTGCCCAAAAGTTTTGTGAGACGGTGCTTGCGTTGCCTGACATAGACGAAGGTATTGATGATGAGTTGGACTATTTGGAGGAGGAAGCCGCTGGTGAGAACGATGCTATGCTGATTATGACGATAGGCACACTGCAAATGCAAGCCCTCAGCAAACAACATACAGGTGTAGACTTTGGGAAAATTATTCAAGGCATTTATGGACGATGTGGCGACCATAAACTATTTTTGCCACTTATGAGTCAGTTTGCGAAAAAGGAGGAGGCGCGTTGGTTTGAAGGCAAGAAAACCGATTTGCTGAATTACGAATTGCAAGAAATCAGACTTGAAGGCGGTGGGTCGAAAGAAATGAAAAGTTTTGTAGAAAACTATGTTAATATGACATTGAAACTTACGGAAACAGAAATTAAAAGTTGTATCATGGTGCTGAGTGCACTAAATCAAGAGTATGGGCATTTGTTTGATGAATATCTCGCTATGTTGTTTGACAAATTAGGTATTAAACCAACGGACATTCACAACCATTTCAATGCTGGCAGCGGTTGCAATGTTTTTACCGGCTCTGTAACAGGAAGATTTGAATAGAAATAAATATGGAAAAAGAAAAACAGAAAGGAGATGTCATCAACCATTTTGAGGCAGGCTCTAATTGCCAAGTGTTTACTGGATCTATCAGTGGCTGTGTGTTTGCGATGCCAGGGGCTACGGTGAATCAAGCACCTGTACAGCAGGTAGTAGCAAAGGAATACGATAATCCCATATCAAGTAATTTTGGACAGGAGAACGACGACAGTCGTTTGCTACCAGAAACGGTTGAAAGAGTATTTCGCTTTCCAAGTGAATACACAAAGTCGTGTATAGTAAAAATAATAAACGAGTTTTACGCAGGCTGTGCTGCGAACCTTGCACTCATTGAACGTGTCTTGTATGACCATAACCAACTGAAGAAGAACAATCAGCATAAGGCATTTGTACAAGCATTGGTGGACTGGGGAATAATAGACGCAGACACAGATATTACAAAGACGACTAATGCAATAACCTCAAAACTGCGCTCACCATTCCCACAAGATGGTTATAAATCGTGGGGAAAAGGACACACGAACGATGCCGATACGTGCAAAAGAATTGGTGAGAATCTGCCAGAATCGATGAAATATTATAGGGAATAGATGTCATTATTTTCATTCTGAAAAATCATTCTTTCTCATTCTAACTCATTGTGCTCATTATCGCTTGATAGTGAGCTTTTTTTGTGTTTTATCGTTAGTGGAAATCTGGCTATTGTCATTACCTTTGCATCGTCTTCCGAGATAAGCAGCCCAATTTGTGAGCTGGCTATCCATAGAGCGGCGGAAGCAGATTTTAATTTATGTTTAACTTGAGTTGAGGTGAACGGAGTCTCGCGAGTGAAAAATGGTGCCAATTTCAGACACTTCGCTCACAAAAACTCAAAAGACATGACAAAGAAAGTAACAAAAGAAAAGCAGCTTTTGCTGCAAGACGTGAAAATGGACGCAAGTGTGAACTTTATGGCGAATGGGGATATTAACATCTATCCCTGTCCGTGGGAAGATGAAAAGGAGGCGACGACAGGCGGCAAGCGCGTGCGCTACAAAGGCGGCGTTGAGGTGGACGGCGACGGACGCACGAGGGTGAAGCGGTACAACATCGGAAAGAACGGTCCGCAGCACGATGT